>NZ_WOTN01000002.1:0-600000 GCF_010993745.1 Fodinicola acaciae | reverse complement strand
GCGCCGGATAGCCGGCCGCCAGACAGGCGCGGAGGTCGTCCGCACCGGCCGGCTCGCCGGCCGCCAACCGCGCCACGCCGACGAACAACCGGCTCTTGGCCAGGTGCCAAGGCGCCACCATCTCCGTCGCGGTGCCGACGCAGCCGGCCGCGGCCGCCACGGCCGCGAGCGGGTCGCCTTCCAGCAGTGCCACCTCGGTGTGGATCCAACCGGCCAGTACGAGCAGATCCGGGCGGTCCGCCGGCAGTCGGACGGCGGCGCGTTGCCGAGCAAGCGCGGGATCGGCCTGGCCGACCGCGTCCGCCGCCAGCCCGAGCCATGCCGCGACCCGCACCGGCTCCGTACGAGCCGCCGCCACCGCGAGCTCGTCACACAGCTGAGCGTCCGGATATCGGCCAAGTTGCCGGAGAGTCGACGCCCGCGCGATGACTGTGAGTGATTCCGGGTCGGTGTCCGGACGGTACGTGCCCGACTCGTACGGCCGGCTCCGGCGGAGCACGAAGCCGTAGTCGCCGATCGCGGCCGCACGCGCGTACGCGGACGGAAACTCGTCCGGCACCGGTCAGGACGAGACGGCGTGCAGGAGCGCGCTGACCGCTCCGTCGAGGCTGCGGATGTGGCGCGCACGCCGCGGCAGCGCGACCGCCTGCCAGCCGGGACCGGCCGTGATGACCTCGACCCGCGGCCTGGTCACCGGCAGTGCGGTGAGCACGGCCGGGTCCGCGGTCGCCATCGACTCGGCCCAGAGCAGGACGGCCGCGGCTCCGGTGCGCCGTACCGCCGCGGCCAGCGCGTCCGCCGGCACCGACGGACCCAGGTTGCGCACCGCGACGTGGTGGTCGGCGAGCATCGCGGCCAGCACCGACAGCGGCAGCAGGTGGTGCTCGCCAGGCGGACAGCCGAACAGCAACGGCCGGCGGCCGACCGGCTCGGCGAGTCGCGCCGCGTAGTCCCGGAAGGCGGTGTCGGCGGCGTACGTGATCAGCCGCTCCGCGGCGGCGCAGTCGGCGGCTTCCGGCCACCGGCGGCCGGCCGCGTCGAGCACCGGCTCGACCAGCTCACGCCAGGTCGCCAGCGCGCCGTTGGTGGCCAGCGACCGGCGGATCAGGTCGCTGACGGTCGCCGCGACCAGGCCGTTGGCGGCGCGTACGAGGTCGCGCTGCACCGGCGTACCGGCTGGCGGCGGCCCGAGCGCGTCGGTGGCGGTGAGCGCGTTGCGCTGCGCCGGCGTACGCGTGCCGGTCTGCGTGCTCGGGTCGGTCGACAGCACCGATCGAGCCGCGTCGGCCGCCGGCATGCCGGCCAGCGTCAGCCGGCGCATGGCCTGCAGCCTGGCCAGGTCGAGCTCGGTGTAGCGCCGGTGCGTGCCGCTCTCGTGTCCGGACGGCCCGAGGCCGTACCTCCTGGCCCAGGTCCGCAGCGTCGCCGGTGCCACGCCGAGGCGGCGGGCAACCGCGGCCACCGTGAGCACCAACTCGACGTCGTCGCCGCCGGCGGAGGAGGAAGCTCCGGTGCCGTCGGGTTCGGGTTGGTGTGTGCTCAGCTGGACCGACACAGGAGTCAGGATCGCACGGGATCACCGGACGGCAAGTCGAGTTTCGGATTCATGGGTCGCCGCCGGGTGTCCCGAGGCATCGACGGGCGCGGCGTACTTTTAGTCGCTTTTCTGATGATATGGCGTGTTTGTTAGGAAGTTACCGAGCGCACAGATTCGGCGGAGATCAAAAACGTCGAACAATGTTTGCAACGAACCTCTTGAACAACGTCTGGCGCGGTTGTACGGTCCGGGATGTGGGGTTGGTCCACTTGTCCAACCCTCGGGGGGCGATGACTGCTGTCGCCGGTGTTTCAACGAGGAGGCAGTGATGGCCGATGTACGTCGGCTGCCTGGTCCCACTGCCGATCTGTGGGACTGGCAACTCAAGGGATCCTGTCGGGGGGTCGACAGTGCCCTGTTCTTCCATCCAGAAGGCGAGCGTGGCCCGTCCCGGGCTCGCCGCGAGTCCGAGGCCAAGGCCATCTGCGCCACCTGCCCGGTCCTGAAGCAGTGCCGCGAGCACGCGCTGAAGGTCCGCGAGCCGTACGGCGTGTGGGGTGGTCTCTCGGAGTCCGAGCGCGAACAGCTGATCGGCACCGCACGATCAGCCATGCCACCGGTCCGCGCGATCTGACCGGTCCGTACGGAGGTCGCCGAAACTGTCGGCGCCCTCCGCAAGGATCGGATCGGGGGTCCTCGTCTCGACCGACGACGCAATCGGATTCCGATTGCGTCGTCGGCTGAAATGGGGGCCCCGATATGGAGCGTGCCGGCGCGCGGTGAGAGTTTGGCGTGCAAACGTAAAGGCCCGCGGAGGGGATCCGCGGGCCTTACGAAACTGCGGTGGATCAGTGGCCGTGACCGTGACCGTGTCCACCGCCCGCGTCCGGCGCGGGCTCCTCCGGCTTGTCCACCACCAGTGTCTCGGTGGTGAGCAGCAGGCCGGCGATGGACGCGGCGTTGAGCACCGCGTTGCGGGTCACCTTGACCGGGTCGACGACACCGTCGCCGATCAGGTCGACGTACTCGCCGGTGGCCGCGTTGAGGCCCTGGCCGACCGGCAGCTCGGAGACCTTGTTGGCCACCACCGCTCCGTTCAGGCCGGCGTTCTCGGCGATCACCCGGACCGGCCAGGACAGGCCCCGCCGGACGACCGCGACACCGGTCGCCTCGTCGCCGGTCAGGCCCAGCGAGTCGTCGAGCACGGTCGCGGCGTGTACGAGCGCGGAGCCGCCGCCAGGCACGATGCCTTCCTCCAGGGCCGCGCGGGTGGCCGCGACGGCGTCCTCGATGCGGTGCTTGCGCTCACCCAGCTCGACCTCGGTGGCCGCGCCGACCTTGACCACCGCGACGCCGCCGACCAGCTTGGCCAGCCGCTCCTGCAGCTTCTCGCGGTCCCAGTCGGAGTCGGTCGCGTCGATCTCGGAACGGATCTGCGCGACCCGGTCGGCGACCTCCTGCTCGGAGCCGCCGCCGTCGACGATCGTGGTGTTGTCCTTGGTGACGGTGACCCGCCGCACCGAGCCCAGCACCTCGGTGCCGACCTCGGACAGCTTCAGGCCGACGTCCTCGCTGACGACCTGTCCACCGGTCAGGATGGCCAGGTCCTGCATGATCGCCTTCCGCCGGTCGCCGAACGCCGGCGCCTTGACGGCCACCGTGACCAGCGTCTTGCGGATCGCGTTGACGGTGAGGGTGGCCAGCGCCTCTCCCTCCACGTCCTCGGCGATGATCAGCAGCGGCTTCTTCGCCTCGGCGACCTTCTCCAGGATCGGCAGCAGGTCGGCGATCGCGGAGATCTTGCCGGACACCAACAGCACGTTGGCGTCGGTCAGGACCGCTTCGCCCTCCTCGGCGTCGGTGACGAAGTGCGGTGAGATGTAGCCCTTGTCGAACTGCATCCCCTCGGTGACCTCCAGCTCGGTGGTGAGCGTGGAAGACTCCTCGACGGTGATCACGCCGTCCTTGCCGACGACCTCGAAGGCCTTGGCGACCAGCTCGCCGATCGTCTGGTCACCGGACGAGATGGTCGCGACGTGCGCGACCGACGCGTTGCCGGACACCTCGACGGCCCGCTCCAGCAGGGTCTCGGAGACCTTCTTGGCGGCCAGGTCGATGCCGCGCTTGAGCGCGATCGGGTTGGCACCGGCGGTCACGTTGTGCAGACCGCTGTGTACGAAGGCGCGTGCGAGCACGGTCGCCGTCGTGGTGCCGTCGCCGGCCACGTCGTTGGTCTTGGTGGCGACTTCCTTGACCAGCTGGGCGCCGAGGTTCTGGTACGGATCGGTCAGCTCGACCTCGCGCGCGATGGTCACGCCGTCGTTGACGATGGTCGGAGCGCCGAACTTCTTCTCCAGCACGACGTTGCGGCCCTTCGGCCCCAGCGTGACCTGCACCGTGCCGGCGAGAGTGTTGACGCCACGCTCCAGACGAGAGCGCGCGTCATCGGAATAACGCAGGATCTTGGACATTACGTGTCAGTAATCCCTTCGCGGTCTCACACGCCGACCGCCCCGGTGGCGCACCAAGGAAAGGCGGCTCCGGGGCGGCAGCGGTGCGAAAACTACTTCTCGATGACCGCGAGTACGTCGCGGGCCGACAGGACGAGGTATTCCTCGCCGCCGTACTTCACCTCGGTGCCGCCGTACTTCGAGTAGATGACGACATCGCCGACGGCGACGTCGAGCGGGACGCGGTTGCCGTTGTCGTCGAAGCGGCCGGGGCCGACCGCGATGACGGTGCCCTCCTGCGGCTTCTCCTTGGCGGTGTCCGGAATGACGATGCCGGAAGCGGTCGTGGTCTCGGCCTCGTTGGCCTGCACCACGATCCGGTCCTCGAGCGGCTTGATCGTCACCTTGGTCGCGGTGGTCACGTGCTGACCCCTCCTGGTTTAGATCGCTCTGTTATGCCTTCGCAGCCCGCAGTCGATCCGTCGTCGCGGGTGCCGGATCGAGGCGCGGAGTTAGCAGCCTCACGAGGAGAGTGCTAACCGAACATTATTGCGGAACTGGCACTCCGTCAAGCCGAGTGCCAGCCCGCCGACCAGTCAACCACCTCTCCCCGCGTACGTCCGCACCGGCCCCTCGTCTGCGCAGGTCAGGGTGGCCACGCCGAGTGGTTTGTGGGCCGGGTCACCGAACCAGTATCCAACCGTACGGCCTCCCGCGGCGTCTCAGAATCAGACACCTCAAAGGAGAGAACATGTCTACTCATACGCACACTCGCCGCACCGTCACCATCGCGGTCGGAGCAGTCCTGGCCGCCGCCGCGCTCGGCGTCGGGGCCGCCTATGGCGCCACCACCTACCTGCACGGATCCCAGCCGAGCCCGGCCGGCGACACCGCCGCCGGCCAGCGGCCGGCAGCGCAGCAGCAGCCGCAGGCCGCCGGTCAGAACGTGCCGCAAAGCAGCACCTCGGACCAGGACAACTCGCCGGCGATCCACCCGGTGTCGGCGTCGAAGAGCATCCCGACGACCCCGGTCGCGTACGCCAAGGAGGCCTTCGAGGCCTGGCGCACGCAGCAGACCACGCGGCTGCACCAGCTCACCGACGCGACCGGCTACCAGCAGTTCGAGGCGGTGCCGCGGCAGTCCACCGGCCGCGTCTGGTATTTCGCGACCTGTGACGGCGGCGCCGGGCAGATCTACTGCACGTTCGCCGCCCACCCGACCGGCGACACGGTTGTGGTGCACATGCCGAACGGGCCGGTCAAGGAACACCAGATCATCGGTGTCGCCTACCAGAAGGGCCACGCGAAGGCGCCGGCGCGCAACATCCCGGCATACTCGCAGGCCGCCGCGACCGCGTTCAGCAACCAGGACTACGACCTGCTGGCGCACGTGACGACCGCGTCCGCGTTCAAGTCGCTGCTCGCGCAGCCGGCACCTGGCGCGCAGAGCTGGAGCGCGCCGTCCTGCGAAGGCGCCGCCGGCAGCACGTACTGCACGCTGACCAGCAAGCAGGGTGCCAAGGTGGTCTTCCGCAGCGACAACGGCGTGCCGGGCGGCCACTTCCCGCTGGTCGACCTGCAGAGCTACACCAAGCCGACGCACTAGCGACAGCAGTCTGCCGGGAAATCGGGACCCGATTCCCCGGACCTTCCCCTCGTCAGGGCCGGCGCGGTTCGCCGGCCCTGACGCGTGTCAGGATCGGTCCGTGAGCCTCACGGTCGAGACGCTGGCGCGGCTGCGTACGGACGCCGGTGCCGCGTTGCTGGCCGATGCCGCCGCGCGGATCGACGACGATCCGGTGCGTACGACCGCGGCTTTGCGCGCCGCCCACTCGCCGGAGTTGGTCGCCGCGGCGCTGACGACCGTACGGTTGCGGCAGCGGGCCGCGACCAGGCTCGGTCCGATGGCCGACCGGATGTTCTTCACGCCGGACGGCGCCGAACAGGTCACGCGTACGGCCGTGGCGGCGCATCGAGCTGCCAGGTTTTCCGGCGTACAAAGGATTGTCGACCTGTGCTGTGGCATCGGCGGCGACCTGCTCGGATTCGCCGCGGCCGGCATCGCGGTGGACGCCATCGACGCCGACCCGCTCACCGCCGCGGTCGCCGCCGCCAACGCGTCGGCGCTCGGATTCGACGGCCTGGTGTCGGTGCGCTGCACCGACGCGCTCACCGTCGATCTCGGCGGCGTCCCGGCGGCTTTCTGTGACCCGGCAAGGAGATCCGGCGGCCGGCGTACGGTCGATCCGGAGTCCTATCTGCCGCCGTATTCGTATGTGCTCGAGTTGCTGGCGAGAGTGTCCTTCGCCGGCGCGAAAGTGGCACCTGGTCTCGACCACGCGTTGATCCCGGCCGAGGTGGAGGCCGAATGGGTCTCCGACCGTGGCGTGCTGGTCGAGCTTTCGCTCTATTCCAGGGATCTCGCGACCACCACCCGCCGCGCGACCGTGCTGCCGGCAGGTGCGTCACTCACCGGCGACGGTGAGCCGGCGCCGGTGGGACCGATCGGAGATTGGCTCTATGACCCCGATCCGGCCGTCGTACGCGCACATCTGGTCGGCGAGCTGGCCAGCTCGCTCGGGGCCGCGGTGGTCGACCCACACATCGCCTATCTGACCGGTCCGCGGGTGCCGACCCCGTTCGCCAAGGCATACCAGATCCAGGACGTCGTGCCGTTCTCGTTGAAAAAGCTGCGTTCCGCGCTGCGTACGCGCGAGATCGGCCGGCTGACGATCCTGAAACGCGGCTCTGCCGTGGACGTGGAGCAGCTGCGCCGCGATCTGCGTTTGCGGGGACCAAACGAGGCGGCGCTGGCGCTGACCAGGATCGCGCAGCGGCCGGTGGCGTTGATCTGCTCAGCGCTCGACTGAGAAGAAGTCGTATGTGTTCGGGCCGGACGCGACCAGATGCCGCGGCGGCGTCGGCGGGTCGAACGGCTCCTCCCGCCAGTGGCTGATCACCACGATGCGGTCGTCGGTGGACGAGAGCACCTCGCAGCCGAAGCAGCCGGGATGGCGCTCCAGCTCCGGCGCGGCGATCTCGCACATCCAGGACAGCAGCTCGCTGTAGGCCTCCGGATAGGCGTTGACCTCCCACATCCGGACGATCATCGTCAGACCCGAACGAGGTCGACGGACATCGACGAGGTGGCCGGGATCGCCAGGTCGGACGGCGGCAGGCCGGCCGAGACCAGGTGGCTGCCGAGCGCGGCGACCATCGCGCCGTTGTCCGTACAAAGGCCCGGCCTTGGTACGCGCAACCGGACGCCGGCTTTGGTCGCGCGTTGCTCGGCCATCGCGCGCAGCCGCGAGTTGGCCGCGACGCCGCCGCCGATCAACAACGTCTCGATGCTGCGGTCGGTGCAGGCGGCGATGGCTTTTCTGGTGAGTACGTCGGTGACGGCTTCCTGGAACGACGCGGCCACGTCGGCGACCGGAATCGACTCGCCGGCCCGTTCCTTGGCCTCGACCCACCGCGCGACCGCGGTTTTGAGGCCGGAGAAGGAAAAATCGTACGGGTGATCGACCAGGTCGCGCGGACCGGTCAGGCCGCGCGGGAAGTCGATCGCCGCCGGGTCGCCGTCGCGGGCCTGGCGGTCGATGTGCGGACCGCCGGGAAACGGCAGGCCGAGCAGCCTGGCGACCTTGTCGAAGGCCTCGCCGGCGGCGTCGTCCATGGTCGAGCCGAGCGTGCGTACGCTGCCGGTCAGGTCGTCGACCTCCAGCAGCGAGGAATGTCCGCCGGAGACCAGCAAAGCCATCGCCGGCTCCGGCAGCGGCCCGTGCTCGAGTGTGTCGACGGCGACGTGCGCGGCGAGGTGGTTGACGCCGTAGAGCGGCTTTCCGGCGGCCAGCGCGTACGCTTTCGCCGCCGCGACACCGACGAGCAGCGCGCCGGCCAGTCCGGGACCGGCCGTCACCGCGATGGCGTCCACATCGGACAGTCGTACTTTTGCCGTCTCCAGCGCGCGATGTACGGTCGGCACCATCGCCTCGAGGTGGGCGCGGCTGGCGACTTCCGGCACGACGCCGCCAAATCTGGCGTGACTGTCCACACTGGACGCGACGGCGTCGGCGAGCAGCGTGTGGCCGCGGACGATGCCGACACCGGTCTCGTCGCAGGAGGTTTCGATCCCCAGCACCAAAGGTTCGCTCATCACATCTCCCGCACCATCACGATGGCGTCCTCGCCGCTGGGTTGGTAGTAGGCCTTGCGTACGCCGACCGGCTCGAAGCCGCGCATCGCGTAGAGCCGCTGTGCGACCGCGTTGCTCGCCGCGACCTCGAGCGCGATCTGTGGCGCGTTGTTGCGGATCGCCTCCGCGATCAGGTCGTCCAGCAGCCGCGCGCCGAGTCCGCGGCCCTGCCGGTCGCGGCGTACGGCGATGTTGTGCACCCACGCCGAGTCGGGGCCGTTGGACAGGCCGGCGTATCCGACGACCTCGTCGGCCTCAAGTGCGACGCGGTAGTAGCGGTCCGGATGGGCGAGCTCGGACCAGAACATCCCGGCCGTCCAGCGCTCGGCGCCGAACAGGTCGTCCTCGATCACCAGGATCGGCCGGATGTGCCACCAGCGCATCCGCTCCACGATGACCGCCGGCAGGTCGGCCTGGACGCTCACCTGGTCACCTTCTTGCGCGCGCCGGGCTCGGCGGTGTCGGGTCTGCGCAGGTAGAGCGGTGTGAGCGGCTCGCTCTCGGCACGGTCACGGATGCGGTCGGCGGCTCTGTCGGCGAGGTTTTTGAGGACCGGGTAGTCAGGTCCGGTCGTCGGCAGGCCGAGGTCGTACAGCTTGGCGCCGGCGCCGGCGGCCGTCGTCGCCGTCGTGTTGATGTCGACCGGTTTGTCGACGTTGGGGCCGTTGGTGCGACGGCCGTTTTCGTACGTGGCCCAGTAAACCTCCCGGCGACGCGCGTCGGTCGCGACCAGCAGGCTGTCATCGTCGGTCGCGATCGCGTCGAGCGAGCAGACGCCGTACGCGGGGATGTCTCTCGCGTCAGCGATGGCGGCGGCCGTGACGAGGCCGACTCTCAGGCCGGTGAACGGCCCCGGTCCGACGCCCGCGACGACCGCGTCGAGGTCACCGACGGTGAGGCCGGCCTTGGTCAGGCAGCCGTCGATGAGGACGGCCAGCGCCTCACCGTGGCGGCGGCCGTCGACGACCTGGTCCTCGGCGACCATCGCCACCGTGGCGTCGGTGACCTCGGCGATGCCGGCGGACACGGCCGGGGTGGCGGTGTCGAGTACGAGCGCGAACACGGCTAGCGAGCCTACCTACCGCCGGCGGCCTCGCGGCATCTCGGCCCAGCCTCGGCGCCGGCGGGCGACTGCCCGCCAGTGGCGGGCGGCGGTGTCCGGTTGTGACGTTGTTGACCATCTGAATCGATACGCGGGGTCAGAAGTCGGCAATCGGACACCGTCGCCAAGATCAACTTTCTTACATAGGTAAGTTGCCACGCGAACCCACCCCCCACCCGATTTGGGTGGGGGCCCAGATTGGCAGGGGGGTACGACAGTTTCAGGCTGTAGCGGGTATTTCGGTCAGTCGGGTCGGCCAGGTTGGGCCGTGGGGCACCAGTGTGGCTGTGCGGTCGTCGGAGTCCGCGGTGCGGGTGATCTGGACCTCCAGGTAGTCCTCGGCCAGCCGGTGGGCGACCGCCGTGCCCCATTCGACCACGGTGACCGCGTCCTCGGCGGTCACGTCGAGGTCGAGCGCGTCGATCTCGCCTTCCAGGTCGTCCGAGCCCCCCAGCCGGTATGCGTCGACGTGCACCAGCGGCACGCGGCCGTCGGGGTGCACGCGGGCCATGATGAAGGTGGGGCTGGTGACCGGGCCGCGGACGCCGAGACCGGCGGCGATCCCCTGGGTCAGCGCGGTCTTGCCGGCGCCGAGCGGGCCGGTGAGCACCACTAGGTCGCCGGCGCGCAGCAGCGACGCGAGACGCTCGCCGTACGCGCGCGTGTCAGCAGCGGTAGGCAGGATCATGCGGACTTTTCCTTACGCCACACTCGGAGGAACCGCCGGCGCTCGCTCGCCCCGGACTCTTTCGCCTTCTTCGCCCGCGCCGACCGTGCCTCGCGGATGACCGACTCCGGCACCGTGCGCGGCTGGTTGGCCGACCGCAGCGCGCGGTGCAGGAACGCGGCGATGTTGGCGTTGACCACGTCGGCCTGCGCCATCAGCGCCAGGTGTCCGCCGGACTCCAGCTCGACGAACTCGGCGCCGGGCAGCAGCCGCACCATCTCCTCGCTGTGGCCGACCGGCGTGAGCAGGTCGTCGTGCGCGGCGACCACCAGGATTTCGATGCCGTCCAACACTTCCAGCGCGGCATAGCGGTCGTGCTCGGAGAGCGTACGCAGATAGCCGGCGATGATGTCGCTGGACGTCGAAGCGATCAGCTTCTCGGCGTAGGTGACCAGCGAAGGCGGCGCCGGGAAATCCGTGAACGCATAGCGTTTCGTCAGCAGCCAGGCCACATCCGAGCCGAGCCGGCGGATGCCGTCGACGATCCCCGGCGACACCTTCAGCGCCGCGGTCAGCGCCGGAGTGAGCGGCTTACGCGTACGCGCAAGCGGCGCCGGCATCCCAAGCGCGACCGAGTCCAGATCGCCGGCCGAGGAGGCGATCAGGCCGACGCCGACGACTCTTTCCTGGAAAAGCTCCGGATTCTGCTCGGCGAGCGCCATGATCGTCATGCCACCCATCGAGTGTCCGATCAGGACCAGCGGACCCTCCGGCGCGACCTCCCCGATCAGCGCGGAAAGATCGCCGCCGAGCTCGTCGATCGAATAGTCGCCGGAGGGTTTGTGGCTGCTGCGGCCATGTCCCGGCTGGTCATAGAAAACCATCCGGAACCGCGGGTCGCGCAGCTTGGCCAGGCCGCGGCGCTGGAAATGCCAGGTGCCCATGTCGAGGCAGAAACCGTGTACGAAGACGACAGTCAGCTCAGGCGGCGCCGGATTTCGGTCCGGCTGCACGATTTCGACATACAGCTCGACCCCGTCCTGTCCTTGTACGATCCGCTCGGTGTCGGCCGGCAACAGACCGAACGGCTCACCGGCGTACGGGTCGTCGTCGCCGGATCTGCGTACGCGGCCGACCGCGAACCGCTCCACCGCCAGACCGGCGGCCACGCCGGCCGCGGCGACACCGACCAGACCGCCGATCAGGCCGGCGTTCTTGACGCGGCTCACGCGATCTCCTCGCCGACGTAGGTCCGGGGGACCCGCGCGCCAACCCGGGTCACGATCTCGTAGCTGATGGTGTCCAGCGCGGCGGCCCAGTCGTCGGCGGTCGGCTCACCGTCGTCGCCAGGACCGAAAAGCACGGCGTCGTCGCCGACGTCGACGGGCAGGTCACCGACATCCACCACGAACTGGTCCATGCAGACGCGACCAGAAATGGTGTGCCGCCGGCCACCGATCCACAGTGGCGCGATGTTGCTTGCCTGGCGCGGAATTCCGTCGCCATAGCCGAGCGGCACCAACGCCACCGTGGTCTCACGCGAGGTCGTGTAGATGTGCCCGTACGAAATGCCGTGACCGGCCGGCAGCCGCTTCACCACCGCCACCGACCCGCGCATCGTCATCGCCGGCCGCAGCCCGAAAGTCCGGCCCGGAATCGGTGAATAGCCGTACATGCCGATGCCGACGCGTACGAGGTCATAGTGCGCCTCCGGCAATGTCAGCGTCGCCGCCGTGTTGGCCAGGTGGCGGATCGGCGGGTCCACACCTCGATCCTTGGCGATGGCCAATGCGGCACCGAAGTTTTCCTGCTGCATGACGATGCTCGGGTCGCCAGGCTCGTCGGCGCGCGCGAAATGGCTCCAGATCGCGGTGATCTCGACGGCACCGGCCGCCGCGTGTTTGGCCGCCGTGGCAACCAGTTCCGGCCACTCGGCCCGACCGGCGCCGCCGCGGCCGAGACCGGTGTCGACCTTGAGCTGTACGCGCGCCGTACGACCAGCCTGGGCGGCCGCCGCGACGACGTCCTCCAGCAGCCAGTCGGTGGCGACCGACAGCTCGACATCGGCCTCGATGGCCTCGCGCAGCGGCTGCTTCGGCGCGATCAGCCAAGCCAGCACCGGCGCGGTGATCCCGGCCGCTCGTACGGCCAGCGCCTCGTCGAGGGTGGCCACGCCGAGCCAGCTGGCACCACCGGCCAAGGCGGCCCGCGCGGCCGGTACGAGCCCGTGGCCATAGCCGTCGGCCTTCACCACCGCCATCACGTCGGCGCTGGTCAGCCCGCGCACCGTGGCCACGTTGGCGCGGATGGCGGCCAGGTCGACCCGGGCCTCGGACTGCAACGACATGCTCTCCAGTTTCGGTCATCGGCTCGACGGCCGCTGGCCGGGTCGCGGTTCTACGGACGCAGCCGGCCCGCCGCCGCACGCATCGCGTCGCGTACGGACCCGGCGCTGACCGGCCCGTTCTCGGCCGCCAGCCGGCCGGCCAGGCCGTGGACGTACGCGCCGGCCACGCCAGCCTTGGCGGCCGGAAGGCCAGCCGCGAGCAGCGCTCCGGCGATGCCGGACAGCACGTCCCCACTGCCGGCGGTCGCCAGCGCGGCCGTACCGGTCGGGTTCACATAGGCGGTGCCGTCGCGGTCGGCGACGATCGTACGGTCGCCTTTCAGCAGCACCGTGCAGTGCAGGGCCGCCGCGGCGCGGCGGGCGGCGGCGAGCCGGTCGTCGCCGACCGGTCCGAAGATCCGCGCGAACTCGCGGTCGTGCGGCGTCAGCAGCGTCGGCGCCTTGCGCGTACGCACCCAGTCCTGGTGCTCGGCCAGCACGGTCAGTCCGTCGGCGTCGATGAGCACCGGCAGGTCGGACTGCAGCACCTGGCGCAGCACCGCGGCGGCGTCCTCGCCGGTCCCCAGGCCGGAGCCGACGGCCCAGGCCTGGACGCGGCCGGCGTCGCGCAGCGTGGCGGTCGCGACGACCTCCGGATAGGCGGCACGTACGGGCTCCAGCGCGCTGCCGGCGTAACGCACCATGCCGGTCGGACCGGCCAGCGCGGCGCCGACGGCGAGCACAGCGGCACCGGGATAGGTGTCCGAGCCGGCCGCGACGCCGATGACACCGCGCGTGTATTTGTCGTCGGTCGGATTCGGCTGCGGCCACCACCCAGCGATGTCGGCGTCGTCGGGGATGAGTGCCGCCGGCGCGCCCAGATACGGGCCGATGCCGAGGTCGACCAGCTCGACGATGCCGCTTCGGGTGGCGCCGGGACCGACCATCAGGCCGGCCTTGAGACAGCCGAAGGTGACCGTCACGTCGGCGCGTACGGCCTCGCCGTGCACCGCGCCGATGGTCGGGTCGATGCCGCTCGGCGTGTCCACCGCGACGATCGGCGCTCCGGTCAGCGCGGCCGCGGCGGCCAGCTCGGCGGCGTCCGGCCGCAGGCCGCCTTTGGCGCCGATGCCGACGATGCCGTCGACGACCAGGTCGGCGCCGGCCGGAATCACCGTGGCGACCCGGCCACCGGCCTGCTTCAACGCCGCGAGGCCGCCCGCGTGCGCGCGCTCGGGATTGACCAGTACGGCCTCGACTTTGGCTCCACGCCTGGCAAGCCGCGCGCCGGCGTACAACGCGTCGCCGCCGTTGTCGCCGGCGCCGACCATCAGCGCGACGCGCGCGCCGTAGACCGCTCCCCTGCCGTCCTTGAGCAGCACCGCGACCCTGCGCGCCAGCCCGGCCGCCGCGCGCTGCATGAGCGCGCCGTCCGGCAGCTTCGCCATGAGCGCGCTCTCGGCCGCCCGCACCTGATCCACCGCGTACGCGTATCGCATGTGATCAAGACTGCCGGACCCCGCTTCGGTCCGGCAATCGGCCGGGGGAATCGGGACCCGATTCCCCCGGCTACTGCGGTTGGCGCCACATCGGCCAGAGCGTGGGGCCGTCGGCGACGACGATCTCGCGGGTGACCTTGAAGCCGAAGCGCTCGTAGTACGGCACGTTGGCGGCCTTGCTGGACTCCAGATACGCCGGCACGCCGTCACGATCGCAGATCTCCAGCCGCGACCGGATCAGGTCGGTGCCGACGCCACCGCCCTGCGCCGCCGGATCCGTGCCGACTACCGCCAGATACCAGTGCGGCTCGTGCGGATGCAGCCGCGACATCGTCTCCTGTACGACGCCCCCGTTGCGCAGATACGGCCCGAACGCGCGCATGTACGCGGGCGCCGACAGCAACGTGCGCCAGCCGCTGGTTTTCCAGTGTCCCGGCGGTTTCCACATCGCCGCACCGCGTACGGCGCCGTCCTCCAGGATCGCGTCGACGCCGTCATACGGCAGGTGCTCGTGCCGGCCGACCGCGCGGAAGAACAGCGGCAGCCGGCGCCGCCGCTCGGCCTCGTCGGGGATCATCCACGCCATCACCGGGTCGTCGAAGAAGGCCCGCGCGAGCACCGCGGACACCTCCTGCAGGTCGGCTCGGCCAGCGGCGCGCAAGGTACGGGTCACGGCACTCATTCTGCGTCACCGCGCTGGAGCCGCCGCACATACCACACGTTCCACACCGAGAGCAGCACCATCACGGCGACGAACATCAGGCCGCCGACGCCGGCCATCACGTCGATCGGCAACAGGAAGACCAGCGGGATCCGCACGACCGCCTCGAAAAGCAGGCCGACGCCCCAGACCACCGTCATCACCCGGAAAATGTGCCGGAAGGACGCTTCGTCACGCCACAAACCGTCAAACCGTTTGCCGCCGTCGAGCTGCATCCGCCTCGCCGCGTAATAGATCAGCGGCCGGCCGACGAAAAGGCTGCCGAGAAAGAACAATCCGGCCGCCGCGGTGCCGAACGACTCGCGTACCAACAGAAAACGCGCGCTGCCGGTGACGAACGACAGCACCAGGCTGACGCCGAAGACGGTCATCAGGAAGGCCGCGAAGAGGTCGAACGTACGGCTGCGAAACGCCACGTACGCGACCCGCAGGCCGGAAACCACCGTGCCGGCGAGCAAAGCGACGAACGGATCGGCGCCGAGCGCGCGTAATCCGTAATAGGTCACCAGCGCCAGGCCGAAATCCCACACCAACGAGAGCAGCAGGCTTCTCAGTTTGGGCGCCTGCGCCCGCTGTTCACCGACCACGGCGGCCATCATTCCTCCTCGTCCGGGATCCACGATCCGTGGAATCCGGCCGGTACGCGACGCGGCAGCTGGACCGTGGCGACCGGGCCGCCGGCCACGTCGCCGGCGTCCAGCACCACCAGCTCCGAGCCGCGGCCGGCGCGGTCGGAGACGATCGACATGAGCCAACCGTCGTCCTCGTTGCGCGCGCCGGCGGCCGGGATGAAGACCGCCTCGCCGGGCATCCGGTCGCCGAGGTCAAAGCCGGTCGAGGCGCCGGACGTGGTGTCGTACTTGACAATCCGACCGTTCGCCTCGTTGCCGACGGCGTAGACGAAGCGGTTGGGCAGGCCGACGCGGCTCTCGTTGATCGTCGGAAACTCGACCGACCGGTCGTCCAACTGCTGTTCGGTGACATGTCCGGTACGCGTGTCGAAGGTCCACCGGTGCATCGCCGCGACCCCCAGCATGGTCGCGCCGTCGACCAGGTGCTTGCCGACCTCGACCTGGCCGCCGATCTGTCCCCACACCGTGTCCCACGCCTTTCGGCTGTAGCGCACGGCATCCAGCACGATCCGGCCGGTGATGTCCTCGGACGCGTTGCCGACGTGGAAAACATAGCCCGGCTCCACGTCAAACCACCGCACTTCGCCGGTTTTCTTCGGCATCACGCCGATCCGCGCACCGTATGCGTCGTTCCACACGTACGGCATGCCCTTGCCGAGCATGGCGAAGTCGAAGACGATCGGCAGGTCCAGCCACAACACGTGGTTTTCGGTGATGCCGAAGTCGTGCATCATCGTCGGTCCCGGCACCTCGATCTCGGCGCTGTGGACCAGCTCACCGTCGGCGGACAGCCGGTGGTAGGTGAGGAAAGGCGGCGTCGCACCGTAACCGAAGAAATGCAGCTCGCCGGTCACCGGGTCCTGCTTGGGGTGCGCGGTCATCGCGGTCGACAGCCGGCCGCCGAAGTCGACCGGGCCGAGGGTGTCCAGCTCCGGCGTCACCTCGTACGGGAAACCCGCCTCGCACAGGGCAAGCAGCCGGCCGGAATGCTCGATGATGTGAGTGTTCGCCGAGTTGACGGCGAAGTCCCGCCTGCCGCGCTCGTCGATGAAATCGCCTTTCTGGGTACGGACCCAGCGGTTGCGATACCACTCCGCCCTGCCGCCGGCGATGCGTACGCCGTGCAGCATGCCGCGGCCGATGAACCAGTGGTGGCTCGGGTCGCCGGGCAGCGGGTTGGGTCCGTTGCGGAAATAGCGGCCGGTCAGCTCGGCCGGCAGCGTGCCGGTCACCGGCAGGTCGAAGGCCTCGGTCTCGTCCGGGACCGGCGCCAGATATGCCTCCGGGTAGATGATTCCGGGTTCGGTGGTGGTCATGCGCATTCCTCCTGAAAGGATCGACAGGAAGAATATGACCTATCAGTTCTGACATGTCAATCTCCATCTGTAGCTATGATCAGCACATGTCATTGCGGTACGCCGTGCTCGGCCTGCTGGCGGAGCGTCCGGCCAGCGGCTACGAGCTGGCCCAGATGTTCGAGCAGTCGCTGCAGCGATGGGCCTGGTATGCGCGGCACAGCCAGATCTATCCCGAGCTCAACAAGCTCGCCGAGGAAGGCGTCATCACCGTCGCCGAGGAAGGCGCGCGCGGCCGGCGCACGTACGCTCTGGCCGACAGCGGACGCGCTGAGCTGCGGGAATGGCTGCTGAAGACGCCGGAGACGCCGGTCGTACGAGACGAGTCGACGCTGCGGCTGTTCCTGCTCCCGACGCTCGACACGGCCGACCGCAGGCGGCTGGTCGAGTACGCCCGCGCCGAGGCCGAGCAGCTGGGTGCGGAGATCGAGGTGATCATCGAGCGGCTGGACGGATGGCGTACGCCGGAGCGGCCGATCACCTTCGGCCGGCTGGCCGCCGAGTACGGCCGGCTGGCCTACCAGGCGCAGCGCGAATGGGCCGACTGGGCCCTGGAACGGATGGACAAACCCGCGCGGGGATGACCTCAGCTTAGAGGTCGCGCAGATAGGGACCTCTTAGGCGCTCTCGGCGACCACCATCGCCGACGCGATGCCGCCGTCGTGCGACAGCGACAGGTGCCAGCGCGCGATGCCGGCCCTGGCGGCAGCGTCGGCGACCGTGCCGGCGACCGTCAGCCACGGCCGGCCGTCGGAGTCGGCGACGACCTCGCAGTCGTGCCAGCTCAACCCGACCGGCGCGCCGAGCGCCTTGGCGACCGCCTCCTTGGCGGCGAACCGGGCCGCCAGCGACTCGGCCGAGCGCGGGTTGCCGGCCGCGGTGGTCCGCTCGGCCTCGGTGAACAGCCGGTCGGCCAGCGGCGGCGTACGGGTCAGCGCGGCGGAAAACCGCTCGACCAGCACCACGTCCATCCCCACACTGACGATCATCGTGTCAGCGTACGAAAGGACCCCGGAATGTCGCTCGCAGGCCGGACGGCGATCGTCACCGGCGTCAGCCGCCGCATCGGGATCGGCACCGCGATCGCGCGCCGGCTCGCCGAGCAGGGCGCGGACCTCCTGTTGCAGGGCTGGACGCGGCACGACGCGGACCTGCATGGCGGCGCCGACGATCCGCGTACGATCGCCGCCGAGTTGCGCGAGCACGGTCGCCGTGTCGAATACGTCGATGCCGACTTCACCGACCCGGAAGCGCCGGCAGCGGTGCTCAGGGCCGGCCGCGACGCGTACGGCCACATCGACATCCTGGTCGCCAACCACGCGCGGAACACGCCGTGGGCGCCGCTGTCCGAGCTGACCGCGGCCGAGGTCGACCTCGCCTACACCGTCAACACGCGCGCGACTTTCCTGCTGGTCAAGGAGTTCGCCGCCGGGTACACCGGCGACCACGGCCGGATCGTGCTGTTCACCTCCGGCCAGCAGGACGGTCCGATGCCGCTGGAGATTCCGTACGCGGCAAGCAAAGCCGCGCTCGCCGGCATGACACCGAGCCTCGCGGCGGCGGTCGTCGGACAGGGAATCACCGTCAACTGCGTCAATCCCGGCCCGACCGACACCGGCTGGGCCACCGAGGACATCACCGCCGCCGCTCTCAAGCGGTTGCCGTTCGGCCGCTGGGGACGGCCGGAGGACGCGGCCGCACTGGTCTCGTTTCTGGTCGGTCCTGACGCCGGCTGGATCACCGGCCAGGTCATCGGTTCGGACGGCGGCTTCGCGCTCACCGCGTAGAGTGAGCCGGCAGACACCGTCTGACGGAACGGGGCCAAGATGATCGACGAGATCTTCCTGGCGGTGGCGACCGCCATCGCGACGCAGACCGGCAGCAGCCTGGCCACCGCGGCCACCGGCGGCGTCACGTCGCTGGTCCGGCTCGTACGCGCCAAACTCGCCGCGCGACACGATGTCGAGCCGCTCGACAACGCGCTCGAGCCGGGCGCAGGCGACGACCAGGTCAACGATCTGGCCAACGCGATCAACTCCGCGGCGGCCGAGGACCAGCGGTTCGCGACCGAGTTGCGCGCCGCCTGGACGCAATACCAGACGCAGATCAACGCGCACGACCACGCGATCGTCAACAATTACGCCCCTGGCGTGGAAAACGTCACCAACATCTCCGGCGACGTCGGCACTCTCAACATCGGGCGTGACCGGCAGCGGTGAGTCGCTGGGACACCCTCGACGGCCGGAGCGTCCTCGCGGTCGCGCGTACGGTCACGTCCACGACCCGGTTGCGGGACGCGCTTGAGGTTTTTCGTGGCGACCAGCGGTTGACGGTCACCTGGGCCTTCGACGACGGCTCCGAGTTTGCCGGTACGGTGCCGGATTTCCTGCGTCGCAGCCGGATCGACCGGGTCCTGGACTGGGACGAGGTGGCGGGTCACCGCTTCGATCTGGTCGTCACGGCCAGCGAAAACGTACGCTTCGAGCGGGTCAACGGGCCGTCGGTGGTGTTGCCGCACGGCGCCGGCTTCTACAAGTACGTGCCGTCCTCGACCGGCGACGGCCGGCACGTCGCCGGTCTGGTGGCGCCGGAACTGCTGAGGCGTGGCGACATCACCCTCGTCGTCGCGCACGAATCCTTGGTGGCGCAGGCGGAAAAACTCTGCCCGGAGGCCGTCGGCCACCTGGTCGTGGCCGGTGACCCGAGCTATGACCAGCTGGTCCGCAGCGTACGGTTTGCCGAGACGTACAAGGAATCCCTCGGTGTCCACAGTGGACAGCGACTGGTCGTCGTGACCTCGACCTGGGGACCGGAGTCGCTGCTCGGCCGGTGCGCCACGTTGCCGGCCCAGCTGCTGGCAGTGTTGCCGGCCGACGAATATCGCGTGGCGCTGATCCTGCACCCGAACGCTCCGGCCGCGCACTCGTCCTGGGAGATCGCCAGGCGGCTGGCCACAGCCGAGGACGGTGGCCTGCTGCGCATCCCGCAGGACAGCGGCTGGCACGCCGCGCTGTGCGCCGCGGACCTGGTCGTCGCCGACCACGGCTCCGTCGGGCTTTATGCCGCGGCATTGGAAAAACCGCTGCTGCTCATGCCGCCGGCGGCGGAGAGCGTACGCGGCACCACCGCCGCCGAGCTCGCCATGCTCGCACCTCGGCTCCGGCTGGACGCCCCGCTGCGTGAACAGGTCGAGGCCGCCATCGACGGTCACCGCCCCGGCCGTCTGCGGTCGGTCACCGACCGGATGTTTTCCCCGCCTGGCAACGCTTTAGCCGACCTGCGGCGGCTGTTCTATCGGATCATGGACCTGTCACCGCCGGACGAACCGGTCCGCCAGCTGCTCGCGCCGCGGCCACGCCTGGAACGGCTGCAGGCGACCGCTTTCCAGGTATTCAGCGAAATCGACGACGACGTGCTGGCGCTGCGGCGATATCCACCGGACGCTCGTAGGGATCCACTCGGCGGCCCACAGACGCGTCGCCACCTCGCCGTCGCCCACGACGAACCGGACGGACGCCTCCGCGACTTCGCCGAGATCTTCGCTGACCGCAACGAAAAACCGCGTGGCGCCGCCGAGCGTACGATCGCACGCGCATTGCACGACTATCCTGGCTTGCGGTTCGCTGCCTGCCAGACCAGCCACGGTTGCCTCGCCAGATCGGCGGACGGCAGCGGCTTTCTGGTCGACGACCACGGCGCCGACCTCGATCCGCTGCTGCTGGCAAGCGCGGGTTTCGCTGCGCGTACGCGCAAAAACATCGTGCTCCGGCTCGGCGCGCGCCGGGTCACACTGTCCGTGTCCGCCGATCGATCTCCTTCGTGACGTCGTCGGCATCTGGATGCAGGGCCTGCAGATAGATCGCCTGCACGGACCGGAGCAGCCGCAGGCTTTCCGCCGGCTCGACCAGCTTGGCGAGTTTTTCCATTGCCTGAGCCTGATAATGTGGGATGTCCAGGCGGTCGAAGGTCTCCATCGCCTCGCGCAACGCGGCGCGCGCTTGCCAAAGATCGCCGGATTTCGCGGATGCGACACCCGAGGCGATCCGCGCGCGTCCGGCCATCCGCTGGTCTTTTATCCCGGTCAGCATGGTGATCGCCGTCCGCAGCTCCTTGAGCGCGCCCGGCAGGTCGCCTGCCTCGGTCAGCAGCACGCCGTACCGATAGTGCGCGATCCCCTCACCGCGCTCGTGGCCTTCGCGCTGCCACCAGCTGATCGAGTCGCGAAAGGCCGCTCCGGCTGTCGTCAGGTCACCGGTCTGCTGCACGTACCTGCCGACATACTCCAGCGCCGAGCCGAGCAGGTCGGGCTTTTCCAGGCGCCGCGCGATGTCCAGGGCTTTCTCGACGTCGGCACGCATCCGGTCGAGGTCGCGCCGGTCGTGATGCACCGACGACCGCATCATCAGCAGCCGTGCCTCGATCTCGGCCGCGCCGATCTGGCGCGCCGAGGCGATGCCGAGCGTCGTCCACTCCTCGAACGCGGTGAGGCTACGGACGTTGTAGTTGAAGCCGCCCATCATCACGGCGAACTCGGCGACCTCGCGATGCCAGCCGCGGTCACTGATCTCCCGCTCGGTCTGCAGCAGGTTGAGGTGCTCGTCGCGCAGCCACCGCGAGGCGGCCGCGGCACGGTTTTTCGTGCCATCGAAGGGATCCGGCAGGCGATCCAGATACCGCCTCAGGTCAAAGCCGCGCAGCCGGTCCTGGTGCGTGATCGCATCGTCCGCGTACGCGACGATCGCCATCTGCCGGTCGAGCACGCGGCGCAGCACGCCGTCCGTGCCTTTTCCGCGCAGGTAAGCGCGAAACTCGTCGTGCAGATAGAACCGGCCGGCGTTTTCGTACAGCAACCCGGCCTCGCGCAGCCGGCTCAGCGCACGAGTCGCCGTCTCGTTCGAGACATCCACGGCAACGGCCGCCGTTTCCACGGCGAAGTCGGCGCCGGGGATCTGCCCGACCGCGACCGCCAGATCCCTGGCACCGGCCGGCAGGTTCGCGAACGCCACGTCGAAAACCGCCGTCACGTCGGCCTCGGCCTGGCGTACGGCGGCCAGCCGGCTGTCGTCGTACAAGGCCGCTGCCACCTCGGCGAGCGACCACTGCCTGCTGCGGCAGATGCCGGCCACCGCGCGCAGGGCGATCGGCATTCCGTGGCAGGCCTGGACAATCTGGTCGGCGGCCAGCCGGTCCTGCTCGTACGGCTCGTTCCCGACCAGCCTCGACAACAAAAGGTGGCTGTGTTCGTTGGACAGCGGACGCAGCCGTACGACCTGCGCGCCGCTGTCGATCGTCAGCTCCTCCAACGCGCTTTCGTCGCGTACGGCGGCGGCCACCAGCACGACGCTGCCGGCGGCGTTCGGCACCAGGGCGCGCACCTGCGCCGGCTCGGTCACGCCTTCCAGCACGACCAGGATCGGTGCCTGGCTGGTCAGCGTGCGATAGTGCCGGATCCGCGCGGCCGTCGAGGCCGGCATGGCCCAGTCCACGACACCAAGGCTGGAGAGGAAAACTTCAGCCGCGGTGCCGATGTCCGACCCGCCGGTGACCTCGCCCTGGAAGTCGAACTGCAGGTTGCCGCCGGGAAAACGGTGCGCGTTCTCGGCGACCCAGCGATAGATCAGCGCGCTCACACCCACGCCGCGCGGTCCGGTGATCACGACCACCCGCGGCATCGCCAGGCTCGCCGGATCGGCGATGCCGTTCAACAGCCCCAACACATCGGTCCGGTCGGTGAAATCGGCCGGCGGATGCGTGACCGCGCTCGGTGTCAACACCCGGTCGCCGAAGTGGAAATTGATCGCTCCGACCTGCTGTGCGTTGACGACCGACTCCACCGGACCGGTGAACTCGTTGTGCGGGCTCGGCACTGTCACCCCCGTGGTCAGCGGTAGTCGTCTGCGTACGTTACGCGATGACGCGGCGCGGTGTCAGCGACTCTCGCCGGCCGTCGGGACCACGGCGTACGTTTCCACGGTTTGACGACCGACAGGAAGAGCATGACCGACAGGGCCGCGACAATGGTCACCGAGCTGGCCATCAGCGCGGCCCGGTCGGTCAGATAGACCGGGTCCGCGAGCGGATCGCCGAGGCGCGTACGGTCGACGGCGTCCAGGATCCAGCCGCCGACGACCACCGGCACACCGACGAACAACAGCACGGTCAGCGCGAGTTTGACCGCGACCCACCAGTACTGGACCAGGCCCCACTTGGTTTTGAGGCCGAGCAACACACCGGTCACCAGCGCCAGCACCGACATCGCGGTCAACGGCCAGCGGTCCAGGACGTGCGCGATCTCGTGCGCCGCGTGGCGCAGGCCGTTGTCTTCGGCCCACAGGGCCACGAAGTTGATGGTGAGCTGAGCGAACCCGCAACCGAGCCAGCCGATCGAGCCGCCGATGTGCAGGATGTCCAGCGTCTGCTTGGTTTTCCTGGTCGCCTTCTTCACCGGCTCAGCCTCGCCGGACCGACCGCCGGGAAGAATATGGCTGGCGGCCCGAGGACGGTATAGAAAGCTGTATGGCGCGGCGGAAAACAAGCCGTAATGTCGGTGCGGTGAACGTGTGGGACGCCGTACGCCTGTCGCCGTGGCGGCTGCTGAGATCGTCGTGGCCGTGGCGTGCCGCCGGTTATCTGGCCGGCGGCGCGCTGGTCGGCGTGAGCACGCTGCTCGCGCTGGCGATGTTCGGCGGCCTCGGAGTCCTTCTCACGCCATTCGTCATCGGTCTCGCGTTGCTGGTTTGCCTTTGTCTGGCCGGCCTTCCGGTCGCGGCGGTCGAAAGGCGGCGAGTGGCACTGCTTGGATTCGCAGTGCCCGGAGATCCGCATCTGCCGGCGGCCGGCACGCCACTGGGCTGGCTTCGCCGGCGGTTGACCGAGACGGCGACCTGGCGCGAGCTGGCAGTCGCCGCGCTGACCGCCACCGCCGGCTGGCTGTTCGACATCTGCGCGCTCGCGATCACCCTGCTGCCGACTTTCGCCGCGTTGAGCGGGCCATTGCTGGTCGCCTTCGCACCGTTCGACACCTCGACCGGCCGAGCGCTCGGCGGCTGGATCTGGCTGACACCGCCGGTCGGGGTCGTCGGGCTGCTCGCCAGTGCGTACGTCCTGCCGCTCGCCGCCGGTCTGCGTGCTTACGTGACAAGGAAAATCCTGCCGTCGGGTCCTGATCCGGTCGCCGCGCTCACCCGGTCGCGCGCTCGGCTGGTCGACGGTTTCGAGGCCGAGCGGCGGCGGATCGAGCGCGACCTTCACGACGGTGCCCAGCAGCGGCTGCTGGCTTTGTCCGTACGACTGGGGATGATCCGCGTACGTCTGGACCGCGAACCGGTGTCCGGCGAGACGGTCGCGGCCGTGGATGCCGCACACCGGCAGGCAAAACAGACGATCGAGGAGCTGCGAGCGCTCGTTCAAGGCATCCATCCGCGCGTACTCACCGACCGCGGGCTGGCCGCCGCTCTGGTCGAGCTGGCCGGCCAGACGCCGGTCGATCTGGATGTCGCCGTCACCACCAGGTTTTCCGCGGCCATCGAATCGGCGGCCTATTTCACCGTCACCGAAGCCGTTGCCAACGCGGTGAAACACAGCGGTGCCGACCGGATCGCGGTCACCGGCACGTATCACAAAGGCTTGCTGACAATGGAAATTCGCGACGACGGCGGCGGAGGCGCCGACCCGGCAGGATCGGGCCTGCAGGGACTCGCGGACCGCGCCGAGGCGGTCGGCGGACGGCTGCGCGTCACCAGTCCACCGGGCGGCCCGACAGTCGTACGACTGGAAATCCCGGCCTGATGAGGATCGTCATCGCCGAGGATTCCTTGCTGCTGCGCGAAGGTCTGGTCGCGCTGCTGCGGCAGTGCGGTCACGACGTCGTCGCGGCCGTCGGCACCGCCGAGGAGCTGATCGCCGCGGTCGACGCGCAACCGCCGGATCTGGTGATCACCGACGTACGCATGCCGCCGGACCACGGCGACGAAGGCCTGCGGGCGGCGCTCGACATTCGGCGGCGCCACGGGGAAATGCCGATCCTGGTGCTGAGCCAGTACGTCGGCCTGACGTACGCGGCGGAGCTGGTCGAACGGCATTCGTCGGCGATCGGCTATCTGCTCAAGGATCGCATCGCCGACGTGACGGATTTCGTCGACGCGGTCGCACGTATCGCCGCGGGCGGTGTCGTCATCGACCCCGAGGTCGTCCGCAGACTGCTTGCTCGGCAACGGAAAACCACCGCGCTGACGGCACGCGAGCTGCAGGTGTTGCGGCGGGTGGCCGCCGGCCGTACGAATGCCGCCATCGCGCGCGACCTGCGCGTCAGCGACGTCGCGATAGCCAAACATATCGGTGCTGTGTTTGACAAACTCGGCCTGGCACCGACTGCCGACGACAACCGACGCGTCCTCGCCGTGTTGCACTATCTCAACGAAACGCCGGGCGCAGGACCGGTGCGCCGAAGCCATGGCGGAAGCTCGCCAGCACCCGGCGCTGACGGCCGATGACGGCGAGCAGTTCGCGTTCCTCCGCCGCGAAAGTCGCCGGCACGGGCAGGCCGCGGTTGGCGGCGTCGCGCAGCAGCCCGAGCCGGGTGGCGGCAAACTGCAGCTCGCGGTCGGCCGCCGCGCCGGCCGAGCCGCCGAGCTGGCGTGCGGTCCGTCGAGCGTACGCGCGGCCGCGCAGCGTCGCCAGCATGCCGACCTCCGCGCGGCTGATCCAGCCACCGGGGACGTAGATCGCCAGTCCGCTCGGCACCGCGCGAAACTGCAGCGATCGTGCGAGCACCGCGACGCCGAGGCCGACCAGGAACATCGGCACCAGCACGACGAGATAGCCGATCGCGAGTTTGTCCAGGCTGCCACCGAAAAGCACGGTCACCACCGCGTTGAACGTGCCGTGCCCGAAGACCGCGACGCCCCAGCCGCCGGCCGGCGCGAGCACCCGCACCGCCAGGTGCTGGTTGGGCCGAGCGGCGAGGCCGACGGCCAGACCGGTCACCGAGGTGAACAGCGGATGCGCGAACGGCGAGAGCACGCACCGGAAGAAAAACGTGAGCAGCAGCGACAGAAGTCCGGCGTGTGCCATCTGGCCTTCGGCGTACGCGCGGCCGAGATACTGGATGTTCTCGCTGAAGGCGAAACCGGCGCCGACGAACATCGCGTACGCGAGGCCGTCGACCGGTCCGGTGAAGTATTTCGCCGCGTTCGGCAGGATTCCCCGTGCGCGGCTCAGCGCGAACAGCAACAGGATCGCGACGCCTTTGCAGCTTTCCTCGGCCAGCGGCGCGTTCACCACCGCGCCGATCAGCGGATTTCCGCCGGTCGGCAACGATCCGGCGACTTCAAGCAGCAGGCTGCCGACGATCGCCACCGAGGCACCCCAGGCAAAGGCGAAAACGCGTGCGGTCCACGGCTGCGGCTGGAATCGTGACAGCCAGCTGGCGGCCAGCATGATCAGTGGCACCGGCACGATCGCGAACATCGTTCCCAGGAGCAGGCCGACGATGCCGACCTGCAGGCCGAGATAGCCGAGGGTCAGCAATGCGGCGATGCCGATCAGCACGCCGGCGAGGATGCCGATGACCCATTTTCCGGCCGTTGACTGGTGCATTGCCGCGTCCTCTCTGATGGTGTCCGCTGACCAGCTTCGCGGCCGCCGCGGCCGTCGCGTACGGCCCGCCGCGGAGGTGGCACGAATCGGCTACGTAGGCTGCCGGTGTGGCCGTACGCGAAGTCAGGATCCCGACCGCCGAGGACGCCGTCGCCGCCCGGCAGGCCGTCTCGTTGCCGCCGACCCCGGTCGACGTGGCGCCGGATGTCGTGCTGAAACTGGAAAGTCTGCAGCCGACCGGCTCGTTCAAGGTGCGCGGCGCGCTGAACGCCCTGGCACACGCGCCGGCTGGCGCGCGGGTCGTCGCGGCCTCGGCCGGCAACCACGCGCTCGGCATCGCGTACGCGGCACGGATGCTCGACCGCGCGGTCACCGTGGTGCTGCCGGAGAACGCGTCGGCAGCCAAGGTCGAGCGGCTGCGCGACTTCGGCGTCGACCTGGTGCAGGTCGGGACGAGCGTCGACGAGGCAGAGGCCTACGCGGTCGGGCTCGACGCTTACTACATCTCGCCGTACAACGATCCGTATGTCATCGCCGGTCAGTCGACCATCGGCTTCGAGCTCGACGCGCAGCTGCCGGGGCCGCTCACGGTCGTCTGCGGTGTCGGCGGCGGCGGCCTCGCGTCAGGTCTGGCGCTGTGGGCCTCGACGCGACCGGACGTACGCGTCGTCGGCGTCGAGGCGGCCGTCTCCACCGCGATCTCCGCCGCCGTCGCCGCCGGTCACCAGGTGCCGGTGCCGGTCGGTGCGACGCTCGCCGACGGCCTGGCCGGCAACATCGAGCCGGGGTCGGTGACCGTCGACGTCATCGGCCGGCTGGTGTCCGACCTGGTCACCGTGACCGAGGACGAGTTGGTCGCCGGCCTGCGACATCTGCTGTTCCAGCGCGGCTACGTCGCCGAAGGCGCCGGCGCCGTGGCGGTGGCGGCGGTGTTGGCCGGCAAGGTCGCGGCGCACGGGCGTACGGTCGCGATCGTCTCCGGCCGCAACATCGCCCCGGCAAACCTGACGGCCGCTCTGCGGTCGCATGGCCACCATGGTTGGACTTGAGTTTTAACATCTGGGTTGGTGACTTGGTTGCGCGCCACTGGACGCCCGACGGCTGGCAACGTGAGGATCCCGGGTGGCGAAAAGGCCCACTACATGGGATCCACAGGCGCGTGTAACGTTAAATGTCTGCCTTGTGAGGTTTATCGGAGGCGTGAATGCTGTTGTGACTGCTCGCCGGGCTGGGCTCAATGTCCGGGCGTGCACCGACCCTAGCCCGCCGCTGGATGTTCACAAAGACTCCTGACGAGCGCCTGGATCGGGGCGGCGCGGCGCGTCAGCTCACGCGATCACGACCCGACTCAGGACCTGCCATGCGACTGCGGCACTCCGGCACCGACCGCAAAACAGACACAGCCCCAAAGACCGCCAGAGCCAAACAGGGGAAAACTCAAGTTGGACGCACGCATGGTGGCCATGCGACCAACAGCTATTCGACGGTGACGGACTTGGCCAGGTTGCGCGGCTGGTCGACGTCGTTGCCGCGCGCGGCGGCGATCTCGCATGCCAGCACCTGCAGCGGCACGGTCGTCACCAGCGGAGCGAGCAGGGTCGGTGTGTGTGGCACGCGGATCATGTGGTCGGCGTACGGCACGACCGCGTCGTCGCCTTCCTCGGCGATGACGATCGTACGAGCGCCGCGCGCGCGCACTTCCTGGATGTTCGACACGATCTTGTCGTGCAGGATGCCGCGACCGCGCGGCGACGGCACGGTCACGACGACCGGCGTACCGGCCTCGATCAGCGAGATCGGGCCGTGTTTCAGCTCGCCGGCGGCGAAGCCCTCGGCGTGCATGTACGCGAGCTCCTTGAGCTTCAGCGCACCCTCCAGCGCCACCGGATAGCCGACGTGACGGCCGAGGAACAGCACCTGCTGCGCCGAGGCCAGGTCGCGAGCCAGCGCTCGTACGGGCTCCATGGTGCCGAGCACCTCGGAGATCTTCTCCGGCATCCGCTGCACTTCCTGCACGACCGCGGCGACCTCGTCGGCGTACTTGATGCCGCGCACCTGCGCCAGCAGCAGGCCGACCAGATAGACCGCGACGACCTGCGTCAGGAAGGCCTTCGTCGAGGCGACCGCGATCTCCGGACCGGCGTGGGTGTAGAGCACCGCGTCGGACTCGCGCGGAATGGTGGAGCCGTTGGTGTTGCTGACGGCCAGCACGCGGGCCTTCTGCTCCTTGGCGTGCCGCAGCGCCATCAGCGTGTCCATCGTCTCGCCGGACTGCGAGATCGCGATGACCAGCGTCGACCGGTCGAGCACCGGGTCGCGATAGCGGAACTCGCTGGCCAGCTCGACCTCGACCGGGATCCGCGTCCAGTGCTCGATCGCATACTTTGCGACCAGGCCCGCGTGATACGCCGTACCGCAGGCGATCACGAAGATCTTGTCGATGTCGCGCAGGTCCTGGTCGGTGAGCCGCACCTCGTCCAGCGTCAGGTCGCCATGGTCGGTCAGCCGGCCGCGCAGCGTGTCGGCGACCGCCTGCGGCTGCTCGGCGATCTCCTTGAGCATGAAGTAGTCGTAGCCACCCTTCTCGGCGGCCGAGGCGTCCCAGTCGACGTGGAACTCCTTCGGCGTCACGGGCGTGCCGTCGAAGCCGGTCACCACGAGCGACGAAGCGGTGATCTCGATGACCTGGTCCTGGCCGAGCTCGATGGCTTCGCGGGTGTGCTCGATGAACGCGGCCACGTCGGAGGCCAGGAAGTTCTCGCCGTCGCCGCGGCCGGCCACCAGCGGCGAGTTGCGGCGCGCGCCGACAACCACGCCGGGAGCGTCGGCATGCACGGCGAGCAGCGTGAACGCGCCTTCCAGCCGGCCGCAGACCGTACGCATCGCCTCGGCCAGCCGGCCCGGCCGCTGGCCGGTCGACTCGACCGGCAGGTGGCCGAGCGTCTCGTACGCCTGGGCCAGCAGATGTGCGGCGCACTCGGTGTCGGTGTCGGAGGCCAGCTCGATGCCGGCCGCCTCCAACTCGGTGCGCAGGTGCGCGAAGTTCTCGATGATGCCGTTGTGGATGACCGCGAGCTTGCCATCCACCGACGTGTGCGGATGTGCGTTGCGGTCGTTTGGCGCGCCGTGCGTGGCCCAGCGGGTGTGGCCGATGCCGGTGCGCCCCCGCGCGATGCCGTTGTCGGCGGTGTGCGCGCTGACCGCCTCGGTCAGGTTGGCCAGCTTGCCGGCCTTCTTCTCGGTGGCCAGCCGGCCGTCCGCGACGACCGCGATGCCGGCCGAGTCATAGCCGCGGTACTCCAGCCGCCGGAGGCCCTCAAGGACCACATCCAGCGAGCGCTGCTGACCGACGTACCCCACAATGCCGCACATGCCGACCGAGGGTAGCCACCACCGTACGGTCACCGTCCGGCCGGTCCGCGCCGAGTGACATATGTCCAGGCGAGATCGATCGAGCGTTAGCAAACCATAAGCATTACCAGCTTTCGGCCAGTTGCGCTTGACCGAGAGACTGGAGGCATGTCGCACCCTCCGCAGCAGTCGGGTCCGTTCGGCGGACCGCCGGTGCCTGGTGTGCCGCCGGCGCCGGGCTTCGGTCCACCACCAGGCGGCACGCCGCCGAAGAAGAAGACCAACTGGCTGAAAGCGTTCCTCTTGGGCCTCGTCGTCCCCGGTGTCGTGATCGGCCTGGTCATGGGGATCATCACGCTGGTCAAGCCGCAGGTCGTGCTCGGCGCCGTGACCAACCCGCTGGTCTGGCTGTTCATGGCCGGCGCGGTGGTCGTCGGCGCGCTGATCGGCGGGGTCAGCCGGCTGCTCAAGGCGCCGGGCTGGCTGGCCTTCGGCGGCTTCTGGCTGCCGGTGGTGGTGGCCACCGCGTACGGCGTCGCGCCGGCGTTCATCGTCACCTCGATCAACGAGGAGGCGCCGGACACCACGGCCGCCGCCTCGCAGACGCCAGGTCCGGCCGGATCCGGCTCGCCGTCGGCGCCGGCACGGCCGGCCGCCACCGAGGTCGGGCGCGCGGCGCTGAGCGGCATCGGCCACAAGGCCAGCGGCACCGCACGCGTCATCCGTACGGCCGGTGGCTCGTACGTGGTGCGCTTCGAGAACTTCACCATCGAGCAGGGCCCCGACTTCCGGATCCACCTGGTGCCAGGAGCGCACAAGCGCAGCCCCGGCCAGAGCGCCGACCTCGGCGGCCTGAAGGCCAGCTCCGGCAACCAGAACTACCAGGTGCCGGCCGGTACGACCGTGACGACACCGGTGACCGTGCTGGTCTGGTGCCGCGCCTTCCAGGTGCCGGTCGCCAGCGCCACCATCACCGCGTAGAGCCGACAGGGTCCGGTCAGACGCGATCGCCGGCGGAGACGGTGGCCAGGATCGACGTGGCGTGGCTGGCGAACCGGTCACCGGCAAGTCGTACGCCGACGACCACCGCCGCCACTCCGCAGACCGCGCCGACGACCAGGCCGACCCAGGTCAGTCCCAGCGCCAGCAGGATCGCGACCGGCAGGATGGTGATGCCGGCGACCACCGCGGTGCCGAGCATCGCCACCAGCGCGCGGCCGCCCTGTCCCGGCACGGTCGACGCGAAGGCACTGGTACGCGACTGCGGCACACCGTATGGCTGCCACGCACTGGTCAGGGAGCCGCCGGCGAGCGCGCCGCCGAACAGCGCCAGCATCAGGCCGACCGCCGCCGGCACCAGCGCCGGCTGCCCGGCGACCAGGGGAAACACCACCGACGCGACGAGCACGAGCGGCAGGCTCGGCAGTACGACGGCCATCACGTGGCCGAGGACCTCCGCGCGAGCCTGCTGGCGGCTGCCGAATGCGACGATGTGCTGCCACAGACCCGAGCCGTCGAAGCCAAACTGGTTGGCCGCCTGCAGGCCGCACATGAGCACCAGCAGCCAGGCCGCGTACGCGCCGCCGAGCGGTCCGTTTCCGCTGGCCAGCGGCACCAGCGGGACGATGACGCCGACCACCAGCGACACCAGCCAGGACATCCGTCGCATCGGGTCGCGGCCGGTCAGCCGCAGGTCGCGCGCGGCGACCAGGCCGGGCAGTCCGGGCAGCAGCCGCTGCACCAGACCGGCCACCACACCGGCACGCTCCACGCGCTCCATCGACCGGTCCGGCCGGACCAGCGACCGGCTCAGCGCCACGCGCCACCACCACGCCAGCAGCGCGATCGTCACGACGCCGAGCAGGAAGTCGAGGATCAGCGGGATCCACTGGCCATTCGCCGCGTCCGACGCGGCATGCGCCAGCGCTCCTGGCGGCAGCCAGCGCAGCGGCGCCGCCATCGTCGCCAAGGCAGCGAACGGATCGAGGCGACCGCGTACGAGCCCGTTGACCGCCACGTTGAGCACCTGCGGCAGCAGGATGGCCACCGCGCCGACGAGTACGGCCAGGTCGCGGCCGCGGCGGCTGCGCAGCAGACCGGACATGCCGGCGGCGACCGCACGGGCGAGCACCACACACAGCACCAGCTGCAGCAGCGCCGCCGGCACGGCGACCACCAGCGTCCACCACGGGTCCGCGACCGCCACGGCTCCGCCGAGCAGAGCCAGCAGGTTGCCGACCGGCAGCACGCCGACCAGCGCGGCCACGAACAGGCCGCGTACGAGCGTCCGCGGGGTCAGCGGCAGCAGCGCGAACCGCGTCGGGTCCAGCGTCTCGTCCACACCAAAGGCCAACAGCGGGCTGACGGCCCAGCCGAGCGCCTGCAGCACCTGCAGGACGACGAGCACGTCCGTCGCGTCCTGGCCGGCGAACCGGGTCGCCAGCAACGCCATCACGATCGCGGTGCCGAAGAACAGCACCACCACGGTGCTGACGACCAGCTGCACGACCGCTCCGGATCGCTGCCGGAACCGGTTACGCAGCAGCGCCAGCTTCAGCTGGAGGAAGACCGCAGCCACGCCAGCTCTCCCTCACTCGATCCGCGCGCACCGACCAGGTGCAGGAACGCGTCCTCCAGATGCTGGTGACCGGCGCGTACGTCCGCCACCGTGCCGGCAGCCGCGATCCGGCCACCGGCCATCACCGCGACCGTGTCGCACAGCTGCTCGACCAGCGCCATGACGTGACTGGACAGGACGACCGTGCCGCCGCCGGCGGTGTAGCGGCGCAGCACGTCGGCGATCACCCGCGCCGACACCGGGTCGACCGCCTCCATCGGCTCGTCCAGCAACAACACCTGCGGACTGTGCAGCATCGCGGCGGCCAGGGTGATCTTCTTGCGCATGCCGGTCGAATAGTCGGCGACCAGCTTGCCGGCCGCCGCCGACAGGTCGAGCACCTTGAGCAGCTCGGCCGCGCGGCGGTCCACCTCGTCACCGGGCAGCCCCCGAAGCCGTCCGGTGTAGGCCAGCATCTCGGCGCCGGTCAGCCGCTCGAACAGCCGCAACCCCTCCGGCAGCACGCCGATCCGCCGCTTCGCCTCGACCGGCTCGGACCAGACGTCCGCGCCGTGGATCGTCACGGTGCCGGCGTCGGGCACCAGCAGGCCGGTCGCCATCGACAGCGTGGTGGTCTTGCCGGCGCCGTTGGGGCCGACCAGGCCGAAGAAACTGCCGGCGGGGACGTCCAGGTCGATGCCGGCGACCGCGTACAGCTGACCGAACCGTTTGGTCAGGCCGCGGATCCGAATTGCCGTAGTCATGATCGGATCATCGCAGCCTGACCAGGCCGTACGCGCGATCCGCTGGAACGGTCCGTGTCTCCTCCGCGAGGAGGAGACGCCTCCTTCAGCGGCGCAACAGCTGCCTCACCCGCGCCGCCTCTCGGGTCAGGTGGTCCCGCTCCGGCACGCTGGTGGCCGCGCGAGCGGCCTCGGCGTACAGGTCGGCGGCGCGCTCCAGGTCACCGGAGCGCTCGCACAGGTACGCCGTCACCGCCGCATAGCGGGGCAGGTCGGGGCTCACGTCGGCGAGCGCCGCCAGACCGGCCCGCGGCCCCTGGGCCTCGCCGACCGCGACCGCGCGGTTGAGCCGCACCACCGGACTGCCGGTGAGCAGGAGCAGCTCGTCGTACCACTCCACGATCTGCGCCCAGTCGGTCTCCGCGGCGGTCTGCGCGTCGGCGTGCAAGGCGGCGATGGCGGCCTGCGCCTGGTATTCGCCGAGCCGGTCGCGGGCGAGCGCAGCCTGCAGGATCGCCACGCCTTCGGTGATCAGGCCGGTGTCCCAGCGCGTCCGGTCCTGCTCGGCGAGCGGCACCAGCCGACCGCCCGGACCCGTACGAGACGCGCGGCGGGCGTGGTGCAGCAGCATGAGCGCGAGCAGTCCGGAGACCTCCGGCTCGGCGGTCAGGGCGACGAGCTGGCGGGTCAGCCGGATCGCCTCGGCCGCCAGATCGACGTGTCCGCCGTAGCCCTCGTTGAAGACCAGGTAGAGCACGCGCAACACGGTCGCGAGATCACCGGGCTGGTCGAAGGACGCCCCGGCGATCCGCCGTTTGGCGCGGCTGATCCGCTGCGCCATGGTCGCCTCCGGCACGAGATAGGCCGCCGCGATCTGCCGCGTGGTCAGGCCACCGACCGCGCGCAGCGTCAAGGCGACCGCGGAACCCTGCGGCAGGGTGGGATGCGCGCAGAGGAAATACAGCCGCAGCGTGTCGTCGTCGGCCGGCACCGGACCGGCCGGAGGTTCGAGCTCCACGGCGAGCTCGCGTCCGCGCCGCGAGGTCTCGGCACGGGTGGCATCCAGAAACTTGCGCCACGCGGCCGCCACCAGCCACCCCTTCGGGTCGCGCGGCGGGTCCTGCGGCCAGCTGTCCAACGCGCGGATCAGCGCCTCCTGCACGGCGTCCTCGGCCGACGCGAAGTCCGCTCCGCGCCGGACCAGGACACCGATCACCGCTGGTACGAGCTGGCGCAGCAGTGCCTCGTTCACAAGGTGTTCACTCGGCCGGCGCGGCGGCGAAGAACGGCCGGACCTCCAGCCATTCGCAGATCGGCTTCCCGCCGGGGCCTGGCGCGGCGGACAGCTCGCCGGCCAGCTCGACCGCGCGGTCCCACGACTCCACGTCGATGACGTACCAGCCGGCGATGAGGTCCTTGGTCTCGGCGAACGGGCCGTCGGTCACCGGCGGCTGGCCGGGGCCGCCAGAGCGTACGAACGCGCCTTCGGTCAGCAGCGCTTGGGTCTCGACGAACTCGCCGGTCTCCTCCAGCCGCGCCGCGAAGTCGCGCATGAACTGGAGGTGCGCGTCGACCTCCTCCGGGGTCCACCGGTCCATCGGCGGATAGTCGACAGCCGGGGTCGGACCGCCGCGATAGTGCTTGAGCAGCAGGTATTTCATCGTCGTCTCCTCCGTCTCACGGCCACCGTGGCCGCTGATGTCCCTGGGACGAAGCCACGGCTACATTCTCGACATCGCCGAGCCGGCTGTTTTCTCCGGCCCTGGCGATGTCGCGAACGCGATGCCGGCTCCGTCCCAGGGGCACCAGCGGCCGTCGTGGCCGCGCGACAGGAAAGGATCGCCGCGATGGCTGTCGCCGATGACCTCGACCGCGCCACCGACTCGCAGTGGGACTGGGTCGCCGACCAGACGCGGAGATATCTGGCCTCCGGGGGCACCGACGGACACGAGTCCAACGGCGTCTACACCCTCGTTCTCGCCACCACCGGCCGCCGAACCGGGCAGCCGCGACGGACCTGCCTGATCTACGGCACCTCCGGCGACGACTTCGTGGTCGTCGCTTCCAAGGGCGGCGCCGACCAGGATCCGGAGTGGTTGAAGAATCTGCTGGCCGAGCCGAGCGTCGGCGTACAGGTCGGCCCACGCCGGTTCACCGCACGCGCTCGGATCGCGTCGCCGGCCGAGCGCGAGCCGCTCTGGACTCAGATGGCGCGCATCTTCCCGCTCTATGAGGAGTACGCGCAGAAGACCGACCGGGTGATCCCGATCGTCCTGCTCACACCTAGATGATCTATTCCAAGGGCTGGGGTAGCTTGCGTTCCTGACTTGGTGCCCGATAGTTGGACGCCGTCGCGGTCGAGGAAAGCTCGAACCAGGGGCAACGAACAAACCAACCCACATGAGTCACAACAGCATTGCCCGCCTCAACAGTCGCACCAGTCACAGCGAGCGGCGGTCAGGTGGGAGTGAAGGCCGTTTTTCTTGCGTCCAGCGCTAGTAAATCGGCCTTCGCGCCAACCATGAACACCGCAAGACGGGCATTTAGCGTTACAGGTCCTTATCGGTCCCACATACTGGTTCGTCTCGCCACCTGCCGGGAAGCCACGGCCTGTCCGAGTTGATCATGGGACTGTCACGCACTTGACGTACGCGAAACAACACACGCCCTCCTGACGACCCGGCGGGTGCAACCCTTGGAATAGATCATCTAGGGTCTGTTTCGAAGTCCCACGTGGATGAGAGTCGAGATCCAAACGTCGCCTGCCGGTGCCGGACGGAAGCCCAAACAGCAGCGCTATGGTGGCTTTTCGGCCGGTGCCGGCAGGCGGCCCGAGAAAGATGTGACAGCGGCTCGGCTATCGCCGCGTGGGACTCGAAACAGACCCTAGCTCGCGGTCTTGACCACGTCGGCGATCCGGTCAGCCAGCGTCTTGGCCTGGCCGGCGGTCGCCGCCTCGACCATCACCCGGATCAGCCGCTCGGTGCCGGACGGCCGCAGCAGCACGCGGCCGCGGCCCCCGAGCTCGTCCTCGGCGGCGTGTACGGCGGCCGCCACGTCCGGCGACGCGGCCGCGGCGGCCTTGTCCTTCACCGCCACGTTGACCAGCTCCTGCGGCAGCCGGGTCATCACCGCGGCGAGCTCGGCCAGCGACTGCTTGGTGGCGGCCATCCTGGCCAGCAGCATCACCGCGGTCAGCAGACCGTCGCCGGTCGGCGCGTACGCCGGCAGCACGACGTGACCGCTCTGCTCACCGCCGAGCGAGAGGCCCTTGTCGCGCAGCGCCTCCAGCACGTACCGGTCGCCGACGGCCGTGGTCAGCACGTCGATGTCGTGCTCGCGCATCGCCAGGTGCAGGCCGAGGTTGCTCATCACGGTGGCGACCAGCGTGTCGCCGGCGAGCATGCCGGCCTCCTTCATCGCGACCGCCAGGATCGCCATGATCGCGTCGCCGTCCACCGGGCTGCCGTCGGCGGCGACCGCCAGGCAGCGGTCGGCGTCGCCGTCGTGCGCGATGCCCACGTCGGCGCCGTGCTCGACGACCGCCTTACGCAGCGGCGCGAGGTGAGTGGCACCGACACCGTCGTTGATGTTCAGGCCGTCCGGCTCGTTGCCGATCGCGATCACCTCGGCGCCGGCCTGTTCGTACAGCCGCGGCGCGATGCCGGCCGAGGCGCCGTGCGCGCAGTCGACGACGACCTTCAGGCCGTCCAGCCGGTTCGGTACGGCGGCGGCCAGGTAGGCCAGGTAGCGGTCGCGCCCGTCCGGCAGGTCGCGGATCCGGCCGATGCCGGAGCCGACCGGCCGGGTCCACTCGCGCGAGGCGTTCTCCTCCAGCGCGGTCTGGATCTCGTCCTCGATCTCGTCGGCCAGCTTGGCGCCGCCGCGTGCGAAGACCTTGATGCCGTTGTCCGGCATCGGGTTGTGGCTGGCGGACACGACGATGCCGAAGTCGGCGTCGGTGTCGGCCACCAGGTGCGCGATGGCCGGCGTCGGCAACACTCCGACGCGGAGCACGTCGGTGCCGGCCGCGCTGATGCCGGCGCAGACCGCCGCCTCCAGCATCTCGCCGGAGGCTCGCGGGTCGCGGCCGACCACCGCGACCGGACGCGGACCGGCCGCCGCCGTTGCCAGTACGTGGGCGGTGGCGACCGACACCGCGGTCGCCAGCTCTGGAGTCAGATCACCGTTCGCCAGCCCACGCAGGCCGTCGGTGCCGAAAAGTCGCGCCATAAGTTCCCCACCTCGCACCAGCATCGTTGCAGGTCGTCAGGGGAGAGTGATCCACGGCCGGCAAGGTCGGCCGAAACCGCCGATGCCGGTCCGACCGTACGGTGCGGACCGGCAGAGGCTTCGGGCCCGTCCGGGCCCGGATCACTTTCCTACCGCTTGGAGTACTGCGGCGCCTTGCGGGCCTTCTTCAGGCCGTACTTCTTCCGCTCCTTCACCCGCGCGTCACGGGTGAGGAAGCCGGCCCGCTTGAGCGCCGGACGGTCGTCGGCGTCCAGCTCGACGAGCGCGCGAGCGATCGCCAGCCGGAGCGCGCCGGCCTGGCCGGAGACGCCGCCACCGGCCAGCCGGGCGATGACGTCGTACTGCTCGGTGCGCTCGAGCGTCACGAACGGCTCGCTGACCAGCTGCTGGTGGACCTTGTTCGGGAAGTACGCCTCAAGGGTCTTGCCGTTGAGCGAGAACGTGCCGGTGCCCGGAACGAGCCGGACCCGGACGATGGCCTCCTTGCGGCGACCGACGGTCTGCACCGGGGCTCCGGCGACTGTGGGGGTGGTCACGCTGTGACTTCTCCTTGACTCCTGGACAGGTCTACTGCGCGACCTGGGTGATCTGGAAATCGACCGGCTGCTGGGCCTGGTGCGGGTGCTCCGGGCCGGCGTAGACCTTGAGCTTGCGCAGCTGCTGGCGGCCGAGGGTGTTCTTCGGCAGCATGCCGCGGACGGCCAGCTCGACCGCCTTCTCCGGACGCTGCTCCAGCAGCTCCGCGTACGGCGTGCGCTTGAGGCCACCGGGATAGCCGGAGTGCCGGTAGGCCACCTTCTGCTCGCGCTTGGCACCGGTCAGCGCGATCTTGTCGGCGTTCACCACGATCACGAAATCGCCGGTGTCCGCGTGCGGCGCGAAGACCGCCTTGTGCTTGCCCCGCAGCAACTGGGCAACCTGGGTGGCGAGCCGTCCCAGCACCACGTCGGTGGCGTCGATGACCAGCCACTGACGCTTCACGTCACCCGGCTTCGGGCTGTACGTACGCACAGGCCTACCTTGCTCTCGTCTCTGGACTCCGAAATCCGCCGGCGGGCTGCCAAGCGGCTGTGTGGCTTGCCGCCGCACGCCCACCGCCGGCTGCTGCCAGCGGGGCACGCCAAGGCCAGCACACCACGCAACGACCGTCAACGATACCTGGCCGCTCTCCGGGGGGTCAAAACAGGTCCCGGAGAGTGTCCGGGCGCACCCGGACGCTCTCCTACAGCCGGCGGAGGCGGATGCGGCGGACGGTGTGGTCGGCGCCTTTGGTGAGTACGAGCCGCGCGCGCGAACGCGACGGCGCGATGTTCTGCCGCAGGTTGGGGCCGTTGATCTGGTCCCACAGCGACTCCGCGGTGGCGACCGCCTGGTCGCGGGACAGCTCGGCATAGCGGCGAAAGTACGAGCTGGGGTCGCGGAAGGCGGTCTCGCGCAGCTTGAGGAACCGGTTCACGTACCACGACTTCACGTCGTGCTCGGCCGCGTCCACGTACACGGAGAAGTCGAAGAAGTCGCTCAGGAAGACCTTCGGCGGCCGGCCGGTGATGTCGCTGCCGTGCTGCAGGACGTTGAGGCCCTCCAGGATGAGGATGTCCGGCTGGCGCACTTTCTGCACCTGTCCCGGCACGATGTCGTAGGTGAGGTGCGAGTAGACCGGCGCGTTGACCTCGGACCGACCGGCCTTCACCTCGGCCAGGAAGCGCACCAGCGCGCGCCGGTCGTACGCCTCCGGGAAACCCTTGCGGTGCAGCAGGTTGCGCGCGATGAGCGTGGCGTTGGGATGCAGGAAGCCGTCGGTGGTGACCAACTCCACGCGCGGATGGTCCGGCCAGCGGGACAGCAACGCCTGCAGGAGCCTGGCCGTGGTCGACTTGCCGACCGCGACCGAGCCGGCGACCGCGATCACGAACGGCACCTTCGGCTCCGCCGAGTTGAGGAAGCGCCGTTGCGCGTCCCAGAGCCGCTGCGTGTTGGCCACGTACATGCTCAGCAGCCGGGACAGCGGCAGGTAGACCGTCGCGACCTCGTCCAGGTCGAGGTGGTCGCCCAGACCGCGCAGCCGCTCGATCTCGGTGAGGGTCAGCGGCAGCGGCTCGGACTCGGCCAGCGCGCGCCACTCGGCCCGGTCGTGCTCGACGTAAAGCGAGGTGAACTCCCGGGTAACCGCGGCGGGCGGCACGGAAAGAGCCATGACAACCATTGACTCACGCCACCGGCCCCACCACACCTCACCGGCGGGTGGACATGGTCACACGGCTGGCTAAATATCCACCTTTGCCGGTTTCTCCGCGCCAAGCGCGCGCAACGCCAACCGGTGCAACGAGGCCCGCTCCTGGGCGTCGAGGCGCCCCAGGATCTCCGCGGTCGCCCGCTCCACGACGCGCTCGCCGCGCTCCAGCGCCCGGGCGCCGCCCGGCGCGAGGGACAGCAACCGCCGGCGGCGATCCGCGGGATCGGCGTCGCGTCGCACCTCGCCAGCTCGCTCCAGCTCGTCGAGGAGCTTGACCAGGTCGCTGGGATCCATCGCGATCAGGTCGGACAGCTCCCGCTGCGCCATCGGGCCATGGCCGGCGAGGCATTCCAGCACGATGTAGCCCCGCCAGGACAGCTTTTCCCGGTCGAAGGCCTCCTTGATGCCGTCCCGCACCACCCGGCCGAGCCGGGAGATCGCGAACAGCGGCTTGTTCAGCAGGACGCCCGGACGCTCGCTTCTTGCCACGGCACCAGCGTACTCCCATAATGGGGCTATCCCACGATGGGAATCCCCCATTATTTTGAAGGAGCCGGCCATGACCACCGTGACCAGAGTGCCGGCGGCGGTGTGGCGGGTGGCGGCGGTGATCATCCTCGGCTCGTTCATGTCCAACCTCGGGTCGTCGCTGGTCAACGTCGGGTTGACGACCATCAGCCGGGACCTGGCGGCGCCGCTCGCGACGACACAGTGGCTGGCGAGCGGTTATCTGGTCGCGTTCGCCGCCGCGCTGCCGCTCACCGCCTGGCTCGGCCGGCGGATGGGCGCGGGCCGCCTGTGGTTGTACGCGCTCGCCGCGTTCACCGTGTCGTCGGTTTTGTGTGCTTTAGCGCCAACGATCGCCGTGCTCATCGCCCTGCGGCTGCTGCAGGGCCTGGCCGGCGCGATGCTCGTACCCACCGGCCACACGATCATCGGACAGCTCGCCGGCGCCGACCGGATGGGCCGCGTGCTCAACTCGACCAAGGTCGTGTCCGTGCTCGCGCCGGTCATCGGGCCGGCGGTCGGCGGCCTGCTGGTCAGCGGCGTGACCTGGCGGTCGCTGTTCCTGGTCAACGCGCCGGTCGGGCTGGTCGCCCTGCTGTTCGGCCTGCGCCTGGTGCCGCGTGGCGCCCCGGCCGCCGGCCGGCCGCTCGACGTGACCGGCCTCGCGCTGGCGGCGATCGGCGTACCGCTGGTCGTCTACGGCATCACGGCGACCGGCCAGCACCGCGGTGACGTGACCTTCACCCTGGCGTTGGGAGCCGTCGGTGTCGTGGCGCTGGCCCTGTTCGTGTGGCGGAGCCTGCGGGTCCCCGTACCCGTGCTCAACCTGCGCCTTTTCGGCAATCCGGCCTACACCGCGGCGATCGCGTCGGTCTTCTTCACCGGCGCCGCGCTGCTGGGCACCATGGTCCTGCTGCCGCTCTACTACCAGCTGATCCGACACGAGAGCGTCGTCCAGACCGGCCTGCTCATGCTTGCCGTCGGCAGCGGCGCGGCCCTGTCCATGCCGTTCGGTGGAGCGCTCACCGACCGGATCGGCGGCGGGATCGTCAGCGTCGCGGGCCTCGCGGTCAGCCTCGTCACCGTGCTCCCGCTCGCGTTCGCTCCGGCCGGCGTGAGCCTGGTCCTGGTGGAGGCGCTGCAGGTCGGCACCGGCTTCGGGCTGGGCCTGTCCGCGATGCCGGCACTGTCCGCGGCGTACAAGACGGTGCCGGTCGACCAGCTGCCCGAGGCAACGTCGGAAGCCAACATCCTGCAGCGGGTGGGCGGCTCGGTCGGCACGGCCGCCCTTGTCGTGGCGCTGGAACGGGGCGGCAGCCCCACGGTCGACACCTTCCGCGACGCCAGCCGGCTGCTCGTCGCAGCCGTCGTGCTCGCGTTGGCGTTCGCGATCTGGCTGACCGTGGAGGAACGGCGGCGCGCTAAGAGATCGGGAACGAACGCGAGTCGGCCGCGACCCGGCCGGCTGAGTCCTTCACGACCGCCACGACGGTGAGCCGTTGTCCGTGCCGCCAGCGGGTCGGGTCGAGATAGACGCGGTACGGCGCGTTGTCGTCGGTCCCGGCGACCGCGAGCGGTTTCCCTTCTGGCGCAACGAGAAAAGTCACCTCGTTGAAGCCGTCGCCGGGCACCGCGGCCGACAGCGTCAGCCGGCCGGAGCTCGCGTCCACAGTCGGCGCGTCGACGCGTACGGCCGGGGCCGCGGCAGGCCGGTCGATCGCGCGCGATGCCTTGTAGACAACGGCAGACAGCGCCGGGACGCGTACGACCAAACCGCGATCGGCGCCACTGGTCGACGACCCGGCACCCGGATAAATCCGATCGAACCGCATGCCGACCGAATACGTCGGCACAGCGACCGTCCGGTCCGTCTTTCCGTTGTTCAGCACCACAACGTACTCGATCTGACGCTTCGGATCGATCCGGCTGAACGCCAACACCGACCCGTCCGCGAGCCGCGGAATCTGCGCACCGACACGCAAAGCCGCATTCCGCGCGGTCGTGTCCGCGAGCCTGCGGATCGTCGTGTAAAGCGGATGGTCCGGCCGGTAGGAGTCGGTCGTCGTCGTGCGGTCGGTGCCGATCAGGTCGTCGGCGGCGTAGATGGCCGTACGGGTGGCGAACATGTCCTGCCGCGCCAGCTGATCGCCACCAGTGCCGGCAAAACCCTGCTCGTCGCCGTAGTAGACGACCGGGTTTCCGCGCGAGAAATACAGAAGCGCGTGCGCCAGCTGGTCGCGCGCCAGGATTTCCGCGTCGTTGGCCGCCGGCACGTCCGTACGCAGCATCCAGCCGATCCGGCCCATGTCGTGATTGCCGAGGAAGGTCGGCAGCGAGTACGCGTTGGAGTCGGCGTCGATGTATTTGTCGTCGCTGCCGAAAAGTGCCGCCATCTGCGCGGCCGGAGCGCCGGCGGCGAAGCCGCGTGCCGAGGCCTGGAACGGAAAGTCCAACACCGCCTGCAGTTTCGCGGTCGTCGTGTAGTACGACGTCAGATCGGGATTGGCGTCGAAAACCTCGCCGAAGACGAAGAAATGCGGCCGTCCGCGCTTGGCCGCGTACGCCTTCACCGCCGGCGCGAGCACCTGCCAGAACTCGGTGTTGACGTGTTTGACCGTGTCGACCCGATAGCCGTCGATCTTCAGCCTGTCGATCCACAGCTCGAAAATCCGGATCATCCCGGCGCGTACCACCGGATTCTCGGTGAACAGGTCGTCCAGTCCGGCGAAGTCGCCATACTGGCTGCTCTCGCCCTGGAAGGTCGAGTCGCCGCGGTTGTGGTAGAGCGTCACGTCGTTGAGCCAGGCCGGCACCTTGACGGTCGCGTCCGACGGCTGCCGGAAGACCGGCGTGTACGGAAACGAGCTCGCGGTCAGCTTCGGAAACGGCTTGTTGACGTAGTCGCGGTCGTCGAACGGCCGGCCATTGGCGTCCTTGTACGGAAAGCTCGCCTTGTCGCGATACGAATACTGGTGCTGCGCGTAGTCGATGACGTCGGCGGTGTGGTTTGCGACGATGTCGAAGAAAACCTTCATGCCGCGAGCGTGTGCCGCCGCGATGAACGCCGTCATGTCGGCCGTGGTCCCGAAATGCGGGTCGAGCTGGGTGAAGTCGGTGGTCCAGTAGCCGTGATAGCCGGCCGACTGACCGGCCCCTTCCCCCTGCACCCACCTGTTCCGGAACATCGGCGTCATCCAGATCGCCGTGGTGCCAAGGTCTTTGACGTAGTCGATCCGCCTGGTCAGGCCGGCCAGGTCACCGCCGTGATACCAGCCCTTGTCGGTCGGGTCGAAGCCGTTGACCGTGCGGTCGCCTGCCACGCCGGCCGTGTCGTTTCCGGTGTCGCCGTTGGCAAACCGGTCCGGCATCACGAAGTAGAACTTCTCGCCGGCCAGGTCGGTGCGCAGGCTGTCGCCGGCAAACCGCCACAGTGCCGCCGCGGCGGCCGGCGCCGGCACGAGCAGGCCGGCGATGAGCACGGCGGCCACCACCGCGGCCAGGTTTCGTCGAGATGCCACTTGGTCGCCTCCGCGGTCCGGTCGTCGCGAGGCGAGTCTGGCTGGCCTTCCGGCCAGTTGTCCAGTGATCGAGATGCCGCTATCGTCCCGGCGACTCGTCCGTTTTACCGCTACGAAAGCGTGGTCTGGTCATGTCCACACGGCAGGCTCTGCTGATCGGTACGCTCCCCGGCGAGTCGGCCGAGGAGGCCGTCGGCACCGCCGTCGAACTGCTCGGACCACATCTGGCCACGGTGCCCGACGGCGAGACCGGCAGCCGGCGGATCTGGATCGTCGGGCTGATCAACTCCTTCCGCGACCACCCCGACCTGGAGGTGGCCAAGGACGGCGACATGCACGACTACCAGAGCCAGCTGCATTTCCGCGTACGCAAAGGACATCGGCTCACCGGCGACAGCTTCGACCTCGGCTATCTGGCGGCGTACCGGGAAAACCGCCCGGTGGTCGACCGGCTCACCGCGGCCGCCGGCATCCGGCCGGCCTACCAGGTCGGCATCCCCGGCGACCTCAACCTGGCGATGTTCGCCACCGGACCGACCCGGATGCTGCGCACGCGGCCGGCCTTCACCGCGGCGACTTTGCGGGACATCCGGCAGATCCAGGCCGAGTCCGACGGCGATGTCGTGTTCCAGATCGAGGTGCCGGCCGAGACGGTGAGCGTCACGATGGCCGGTCCGCTCGCGCCACTGGCCGCCAGCTGGATGGCGGGCAGCGTGCTGAAACTCGTCAAGGAAGCGCCGGAAGGGGCGCGTTTCGGCATCCACCTCTGTCTTGGCGACCTCGGCCACCGCGCACTCGGCAAGCCGCGTACGGCCGCGCCGTTGGTCAAGCTGGCCAACGCGATCGCGCGGAAATGGCCGGCCGGCCGCACTTTCGAATATCTGCACGCTCCGCTGGCCCAGGGCGAGCTGCCGCCGTCGCTGGACGAGGCCTTCTACCGGCCGCTGTCCGCGCTGCGGCTGCCGGCCCGGACCAGGTTCGTGGCCGGTTTCCTGCACGAAGGCCGGTCCATCGAGGAGCAGCGCCAGATCCTCGGGATTATCGAGCGGGCGACCGGAAAGACCGTCGACGTGGCGGCCGCGTGCGGCCTCGGACGGCGCGATCCGGAGGCCGCGTACGCGACCATGCGGCAGGCACGCGACCTCTGCGCCGAGAGCTAGGAACGCAAGCTACCCCAGCCCTTGGAATAATTCATCTAGGAGCTGTTTCGAAGTCCCACGTGGATGAGAGTCGAGATCCAAACGTCGTCTGGCGGTGCGGCGGGACCACCCGGCGCGGCAGCGCCACGTGGGCGGTTTCGCCGTGCCGTCAGGCGGCCCGAGACAGATGTGACAGCGGCTCGGCTATCGCAGCGTGGGACTTCGAAACAGGCCCTAACCTCGATCTTTCGCGTGGGAGTTGAGTGACTGTTTGGCTGGTTGTGGGGTCTGTGTGTTTGTTTGTGGCAGGGCTGGTTTCCGGCGCTGTGTCGCCGGTTCTCCGGTCCTGGTTGTGGGGTTGGTTCGTCGTTTTTAGCTGGGTTGTAGGGATTTCCAGGCGTTGTCGATGAGGTGGTTGAAGGGCCAGTTGCGGGGTAGTCGTAGGCGTCGTCGTCGGCCGCTGTGGATGATGCGGCCGGCGACGGCCAGGATGCGTAGCCGTAGGCGTTTGGGTTCCCAGCGTCTGGCGGGTTGGTGTGTGTCCCAGGCCAGGGTTTGGGTCCAGGCCAGCAAGTCCGCCGCTAGTGCGGCGATTTCCAGCCAGATCTGGTTGTGGGCGTATCCGTGGAAGGGCAGGTTGCGCATGCCGGTGTCTTTCTGCGCGCGGATACGGTCCTCGCAACGGGCTCGTTGCCGGTGGCGTACTTCCAGTGTGTCCAGTGTCCAGCCGGGGCCGTGGGTGTTGGTGGCGAAGCAGGTGATGCGCCACCCGTCCTGGTCGGTGAGGCGTAGTTGCGCGCCGGGGTGTGGTCGTTCCCGGCGGGCGATCACCCGCATCCCGGCTGGCCATTGTTGAGGACCGGGTCGGGTTGCCGGGGTCGGGTCGGGCATCCATCGCGTGAGCTCGGCGACCTGCGCGCCCTCGCGCGGCTGGCCGTCACCGTCAACAGCCGGTCTCCAGGCCTGCGGCGGGATAGCCTCCATCGCGGCTTTGACCGTTTCATGGGCCGGGAATCCGATCGAATACTCCAACCCCAGATCGGTGATGTGATGCAGGAACGCCTTGGAACACGCGCCGGAATCGGCACGGACCAACACCTGCGCGCGCTCGCCTTCGGGCAGCTGGGCCAGCGCCAGATCCAGAGCCTGGACATGGTCCTGCTTGTTCCACGGTGAAGCGTTGCCAGGACGCAGTTGCAGCACCAGGCTTTCTCCGGTCCCGTACTGGCCATGGTCGACGAACGCGCACATCGGCGCGAATCCGAACCCGCGTTTGTGGGTAGCGCAGGCACGTTCTTTGTCCGAGTGCGCGGTCACCAATGTCGAGTCCAGATCGATGATGACTTGGCCGCCGTCGCGACTACCCGCACGGCCGGCCAACGGCCGGCGCCGCTTCCAGACCGCGCACCGCGCCTGAGCCCGCGCGGACCGGATCGCCGGCAGGACAGCATCAACATCGCCAGCCAACGTGCTGACCAGCCGCGATATCGTCGGATCGCTGGCCACCGGCCCGAACAGTCCAGGTTGCGCCCGGACCACGCTCACATCCGCTAAACAGTCACCGCCGAGCGCAACCGCGGTCGCCAGGTCGCAAACGATCTTCCCCGGACCGTGGCGGACCCGGCGACCACGCCACGGATCAAGGGCTACCGACAACGCTCGCCGCACACCTGACAACCGGATCGTCTGCCGTAACAACAGTCCGCCAGCAGAGGACACCAACGACTCGCGAGCCGGATCCAGAACCAACCCGCCAACCCTGTTAACCTTCACCTACGGAGTGCCTTCCAGTGCAGTGACCCTTGAGACGTCGCAATCCCAAGTTTCCCGCACTGGACAGGCACTTCCGTGCATTTCTAGGCCGTGTCACCGGCCAACAGATGAAAGCCCGAGGCTAACGCGCGCGCTGCACGCGGCCCTCGTCCCAGACCGGCTCGTCCGACTCGTACACGCGGCCGTCCTCGCCGAACACCAGGAAACGGTCGAAAGAACGGGCAAACCAGCGATCGTGCGTCACCGCCAGCACGGTCCCCTCGTACGCCTCCAGACCCTCCTGCAGCGCCTCGGCCGAATGCAGGTCGAGGTTGTCGGTCGGCTCGTCGAGCAGCAACATCGTCGCGCCGGCCAGCTCCAGCAACAGGATCTGGAAGCGGGCCTGCTGGCCGCCGGACAGCGTGCCGAACACCTGGTCGCCTTGCTTGTCGAGCTCATATCGCGACAAGGCGCGCATCGCGTGATGCCGGTCCATGCCGTCGCGGTGGTCGTCGCCGCGCCACAGGATGTCCACCAGCATACGGTCGACCAGCTCCGGATGTTCGTGTGTCTGCGCGAAAAGTCCGGGAAGCACGCGCGCCCCGAGTTTCGCCGTGCCGGTGTGCGGCACCTCGGCGACCTGTTCCATGGCGGCCTCGCGATCCGAGCCGCCGCCGGCCAGCAGACGCAGGAAATGCGACTTTCCGGAGCCGTTGGAGCCGAGCACCGCCACTCGCTCGCCGAAGAAGACCTCGATGTCGAAGGCTTTCATCAGGTTGGCCAGCTCAAGCTCCCTGCACACCAGGGCACGTTTGCCGGTCCGGCCGCCACGCAGCCGCATCCGTACGTTCTGCTCCCTGGGCTTGGCCTCCGGCGGCCCCGCCTCCTCGAACTTCTCCAGCCGGGTCCTGGCCGCCTGCAACCGGGACGCCATGTCGGAGTTGTACGCGGCCTTCTGCCGATACATCACCACCAGCGCCTTCAGCTTGGCGTGTTCCTCGTCCCAGCGGCGCCGCTGCTCGTCCAGCGACTCGTGCCGAGCCGACCGCGCCTGGTGATACGAGTCGAAGCCACCGGGATGCGTCCATGCCGAGCCGCCTTCGACGGTGATCACCCGGGTGGCCGTACGGGACAGCAGTTCCCGGTCGTGGCTCACGTAAAGAACCGTTTTGGCGGAGGAGTTGAGCCGCTCCTCCAGCCACCTTTTTCCCGGTACGTCCAGATAGTTGTCCGGTTCGTCGAGCAGCAGCACCTCGTCGGGGCCGCGCAGCAACGCCTCCAGCGCGAGCCTTTTCTGTTCACCGCCGGACAGTGTGGCCATCCGGCGAAACCTGGCCCGGTCGTACGGCACGCCGAGCGCGGCCACCGTCACCGTGTCCCACAACACTTCCGCGTCGTAGCCGCCGGCGTCTCCCCAGGCCGCCAGCGCGTTGGCATATCCGACCTGCGAAGGCTCGTCGTCGTGCAGCATCATCCGCTCCTCCGCGGCCTCGACCCGCTCGGCCGCGGCACGGATCCGCGGCGGCGCGAGCGCGGCCAGGAGCTCGCCGACGGTCTGCTCGTCCCGGATGGAGCCGATAAACTGCCGCATCACCCCGATTCCGCCGCTGCTGGTCACCGAACCGGCACTCGCGGTGAGGTCGCCGGCGACAATTCGCAGCAATGTCGTCTTTCCGGTGCCATTCGCGCCAACCAGCGCGACTTTCGCGCCGTCGCCGACCCGGAACGACACGCCGCCGAAGAGCACGCGGCCGTCCGGCAGCGTCAGCGCCAGACCGGAAACCTCGATATGTCCCACAGGAACGAAAGTGTGACCGACTTCGGCCGTTTTCACAGCTGAGTTTTCGCCGGGCCGAGCGCGGATCCAACCATTGGGTGAGAGAAACTCGGTCCCGGCACGGTGTTGTGCACAGGGGGGTTACCCTCACTTGCGACGCGAGGCCGCATGCGTCCGGACCGAGGAGCACCAGAATGACATACGACCCGAATGCCGGTGGGCAGGGTCAACCGTACGGTGGCGACCCGTACCAGAAAGACCCGTACGGCTCGCAGCCGTCGCCGCCGACCGCCAACTTCGGACAAGGTCAGCCCGCGGACCCCTCCTACGGGGCCTCCGGCGGCGGCTATGGCGCGCCGCAGCAGGATCCCTACGGTCAGCAGTCCGACCCGTACGGCCAGCCAGCCGACCCCTACGGCCAGCAGACCGGCGACCAGTACGGCCAGCCGACCAACACCTACGGCCAGCCCGACCCGTACGGTCAGCAGTCCGCGCCGCCATATGGCCAGCCGGACCCGTACGCGCAGGGCGGCGGCTACGGTCAGCCCTCCGCGCCGCCTTACGGCCAACCTTCGGGTCCGCCATACGGCCAGCCGTCCGGTGCGCCGTACGGGACGCCACCTCCGCCGCCGAAGCAGAGCCGCACCGGCCTGATCGTCACGCTCGTGGTGATCGGCGTCGTCGTGCTGCTCGCGCTGTGTGGTGGCGGCGGCTACCTGATCTACGCCGCGAACCAGCCCAAGCCCAAGCCCACTCCGTCGCAGAGCACCGGTCCGACGCAGGGCCCGACCGAGTCGCCGTCGCCGTCGCCGTCGGCGGCGCACGACATCTCCTCGCGCGCGACCGACCCGACGCCGGTGACCACCGACGAGCTGTTCGGCCGTACGACGGTGACCTACAACGGCCGCACGTTCACCCGACTGGCCGTGGAGGCGCCGCCGACCTGCACGCGGGCCACCAGCGGCACGGCCACCACGCTGATCGCCAGCAGTAACTGCTCGCAGGTGCTGCGCGCCACGTACGTGGACAACACGCGGCAGTACGTGGCGACCGTCGGCATCGCGAACATGGCCGACGAGGCGAGCGCGAAGTCGGTCGGCGACGCGATCTTCGCCGACCCCAACAAGGGCTTCTGGACACCGCTGCGGGTCCCCGGCACGGTGGCGGCCAACTTCAACAACACCTCCGCCAGCGTGGTCATCTGCTCCAACAAGAACCGCGGCCACTACATCGGCTGGAGCATCGTGGCGCGCGCCGACGGCGGCACCACCAACACCAGCGACCCGCCGGCCAAGGACATGGGTCAGGGCCTGCTGGCCAACATCAACCTGATCCTCAACACCCGCTAGTTTTTTCGGCACGCCCCTTCCCGTGCACTGGATGCACGGAAAGGGGCGTGCCGTTTCTTGCCGGGCTAGCCACCGACGGCGCGCTTCAGGAGCGCGTTGCCGACCACGTCCCGCAGGTCGGCGGTGGCCTGCTTCAACCCAGGGTCGGCCAGGCTCGCCGGCGGTCCGGCCGGCGCGGCCACCGAGAACACCAGGTAGTGGCCCTGCGCCTGCCAGCCGACCAGCGTCGGCGTACGTCCGTCGAAGGTCGCGGCCGGCGTGCCGGCGACCGCGTACGGCAGGAAGGCCCCCTTGTTCGGGTCGCGCAACACGGCGATCACCTGCTGCGCGTCGCCGGTCGTGGGCAGGTTGGCCAGGCCGACCGTCACGACGTACCGGCCGCCGGCGTCCTGCCAGGTGCCGCGTACGACCTGGTTGCAGCCGCGCTGCGCCAGCGCGTTCATCGCCGCTCCGTTGGCCGCGGTCGTACAGTCGGCCAGCGCCTCGCTTCCGAGCAGCCGGTAGCCGCGGCCGGACACCGTCTCGGACGGACGTGGAAACAGCTCGGTGGCGGTGAACGGCCGCGGGTCGCGCAGCCGGCTGGTGATGTCGACCGGCTGCGCCTTCGTCGCGGCCGGTTTCGGCGAGGCGGTCGAAGGCGGCGTTGACACCGGCAGCAGATTTGACTGCGCCAGCACGATCGCGCCGGTGACCCCGCCAGCGAGTACGACCGCCACGCCGCCCGCGACCAACACGCGGGTCAGGCCTGGACGCGGCTGGCGACCGCGCTTCGGCCGCCGCGGAGGAGGCGGCGGCTTCGCGGGTTGCTGCGGAGGCTGAGGAGGCGGCCAGGCCGGCGGTGGCTGCCAGGCCGAGCCGGCCGGCCGCAGCCAGTCCTCGCCGGGCTGGCGCGGACGCGACTGGTCCGGTGGCAGCTGCCACTGCTTCGACCAGTCGACCGGTCCGTCCCCCGGGGAACTCACCAGGACAGCCTAGGGTCTGTTTCGAAGTCCCACGTGGATGAGAGTCGCCGCGTGGGACTTCGAAGCAGACCCTAGGACCGCATGCGGCGCGTACGGACCGCTTGTGCGGCCAGTTCGGTGTCCTCCGGATAGTCGACCGCGACCAACGTGAGCCCACCGGCGGGCGCCACCACGACCTCGCTGGCCCGCTCGCGGCGGCTCAGCAGCTCGGCCGGCCACGACGGCGCACAGCGTCCGTCACCGACGGCCAGCAGGGCACCGGTGAGGCTGCGGACCATCGAGTGGCAGAAGGCGTCGGCCGACACCGAGATCTCGACGACTTCGGCGCGTACGACCTCCAGCCGCTGCAGCTCACGGATCGTCGTGGCGCCTTCGCGCCGGCGGCAGTACGCCGCGAAGTCGTGCAGTCCGAGCAGCCGGTCCGCGGCCGCCGCCATCGCCGGCACGTCCAACGGCCGCGGCCAGCCGATCGTGTCGTGGCGGCGCAGTGGCTCGGGTCCCCACGGCGCGTCGGTGACCCGATAGCGATAGTGCCGGCGCAGCGCCGAGAACCGTGCGTCAAAGTCGGCAGAGACGGCTCGTACGGCCCGCACACGTACATCCGGCGGCAACACCCCGGCGAAGCCGCGCAGCAGCTTCTCCGCGCGCTCCTGGTAGGTCTGCGCCGGCACGTCGACGTGCGCCACCTGACCGATGGCGTGCACGCCGGCGTCCGTACGGCCGGCGACCACCAGCCGGCCGTGTCCGGGCAGCAGCAGCGACAGCGCCTCCAGCACGCAGCCGGCGACCGTACGACGGCCCGGCTGCACGGCCCAGCCGGAAAAGCCGGCGCCGTCGTACGACACGTCCAGACGCAAACGGACGAGCCCGCTCTCCCCATCGGGAAGAGCGGGCTCGTCTCGGGTGATCTGGCTCAGTCCTTCTCCGCCGCGGTGGCTTCGAAGCCGGCCGCCTCGGCCGCCTCGGCGGACGCGAAGTAGACCTCGGCGACCGTACGGTCGTAGTACGGGCTGTCCTCGGTGTGGTATTTCATCGAGTCCTTGTTGCCCTTGACCGGGAAGCCCTCCGGCGCGGAGCCGTCCTCGAGCGGCTCGGCCGAGCCCTCGCCGTACGGACCGGCCGCGGTCGGGTCCTCGACCACCTCGGCGTCGGACGCGGCCGGCTTCTCCGCGACCTCGGCCTCGGCCGTCTCGGTCGTCTCCTCGGCCTCCGTGTCGCCGGCCAGCGCCTCGACGGCGTCGGACTTGCGCCGCGCGAACCGGGTGCCGCGGGCGCGCTCGGCCTCGCCGACCGCCTCCTGCGCCACGGTCAGGCCCTCGACCAGCTCGATGATCGCCATCGGCGCGTTGTCACCCTTGCGGTTGCCGACCTTGACGATCCGGGTGTAGCCGCCGGGCCGCTGCGCGAACCGCGGCCCGATCTCGGCGAACAGCGTGTGCACCACGTCGCGGTCGCGCACCACCGTCAGCACCTGGCGCCGAGCGTGCAGGTCGCCGCGCTTGGCGAAGGTGATCAGCCGTTCCGCCAGCGGACGCAACCGCTTGGCCTTGGCCACGGTGGTGGTGATCCGGCCGTGCTCGAACAGCGAGGTGGCCAGGTTGGCCAGCATCAGCCGCTCGTGCGCCGGGCCACCGCCGAGGCGGGGTCCCTTGGTGGGGGTGGGCATGTCGTGCTCCTCGTGAGATCCCCGGGTTTGTGACCCGGGCAGCTACAGCCTTACAGCTGCTCGGTTTCGGCGTAATCGACGCCGTCGTCGTACCCGGCATCCGAGAACGTGTCGACGACGTTGGCCGGGTCGAACCCGGGAGGGGAGTCCTTCAGCGCCAGGCCCAGGCCGGACAGCTTGACCTTGACCTCGTCGATCGACTTGGCGCCGAAGTTGCGGATGTCCAGCAGGTCGGCCTCGCTGCGCGTGACCAGCTCGCCGACGGTGTGGATGCCTTCGCGCTTGAGGCAGTTGTACGAGCGGACCGTCAGGTCCAGCTCCTCGATCGGCAGCGCCAGGTCGGCGGCCAGCGCCGCGTCCGTCGGCGACGGGCCGATGTCGATGCCTTCCGCGGTCTCGTCCAGCTCGCGGGCCAGGCCGAACAGCTCGACCAGGGTGGAGCCGGCGGAGGCCAGCGCGGTCCGCGGCGTGATCGACTTCTTGGTCTCCACGTCCACGATCAGCTTGTCGAAGTCGGTCCGCTGCTCGACACGGGTCGCCTCGACCTTGTACGTGACCTTCAGCACCGGCGAGTAGATCGAGTCGATCGGGATCCGGCCGATCTCCTGGCCCGGCTGCTTGTTCTGCACGGCCGAGACGTAGCCGCGGCCCCGCTCGACGGTCAGCTCGATCTCCAGCCGGCCCTTCGCGTTGATGCTCGCGATGTGCAGCTCGGGGTTGTGAACGGTGACACCGGCCGGCGGCGCGATGTCGGCGGCGGTGACGTCACCGGGGCCCTGCTTGCGCAGGTACATGGTGACCGGCTCGTCCACCTCGGAGCTCACCACGAGCCCCTTGAGGTTGAGGATCAGCTCGGTCACGTCCTCCTTGACGCCCGGCACGGTGGTGAACTCGTGCAGCACGCCGTCGATCTTGATGCTGGTGACCGACGCACCCGGGATGGACGACAGCAGCGTACGCCGCAGCGAGTTGCCCAGGGTGTAGCCGAAGCCCGGCTCCAGCGGCTCGATGATGAACCGGGAGCGGAACTCGTCGACCGACTCCTCGGTCAGGGTGGGGCGCTGAGTGATCAGCACGGTGTTTCCTCCTACAGTCCAAGGCGACCGCTATATGACGCCTTGACGTGCTCCGGATCGGCCATCGGTCCGGCCGACCCGGTTTGTGCGCGTACGGTCAGACCCGGCGACGCTTGGGCGGCCGGCAGCCGTTGTGCGGCATCGGCGTCACGTCCTGGATCGTGCCCACCTCCAGGCCGGTGGCCTGCAGCGAGCGGATCGCGGTCTCCCGTCCGGAGCCGGGACCCTTCACGAACACGTCGACCTTGCGCATGCCGTGCTCCTGCGCCTTGCGGGCGGCCGACTCGGCGGCCAGCTGCGCGGCGAACGGCGTCGACTTGCGCGAGCCCTTGAAACCGACGTGGCCGGCCGAGGCCCAGCTGATGACCGCGCCGGTCGGGTCGGTGATGGAGACGATCGTGTTGTTGAACGTGCTGCGGATGTGCGCGTGGCCGTGCGCGACGTTCTTCTTTTCCTTACGCCGGACCTTCTTGGCGCCGGTGCGGGACTTCGGGGGCATCTGTCTAGAACTCCAAGGTCAGATCGGTCTGCGGGGACTTACTTCTTGCCGGCCTTCTTCTTGCCGGCCACGGTCTTCTTCGGTCCCTTGCGGGTGCGCGCGTTGGTGTGCGTGCGCTGACCCCGGACCGGCAGCCCGCGGCGGTGCCGGATGCCCTGGTAGCAACCGATCTCGATCTTGCGCCGGATGTCGGCGTTGACCTCGCGCTTGAGGTCACCCTCGACCTTGTAGTTGGCCTCGATGTGATCGCGCAGCCGGACCAGCTCCTCGTCGGAGAGGTCACGTACGCGCGTGTCCGCGTTGATGCCGGTGGCCTTGATGGTCTCCAGCGAGCGGGTGCGACCCACGCCGTAGATGTAGGTCAGTGCGATCTCGACCCGCTTCTCGCGGGGGAGGTCGACGCCGACGATACGTGCCATGTCTGGACGTACTCCTTCAGTGCGCGGAGGTGTGGCACGTCGCGCTCCCCGGGGATGTCCGCGGGGCTCCGGCCTCCGACCGAAGGTGTCCTGACGCTGCCAGGTGCGACGCGTTGTGTGGTTGTGTGGCGGATCAGCCCTGGCGCTGCTTGTGGCGCAGGTTGCTGCAGATCACCATCACGCGACCGTGCCGGCGGATCACCTTGCACTTGTCGCAGATCTTCTTCACGCTCGGCTGAACCTTCACGGCTGCGCTTCTCCTCGTACGTCCGCACCAGCCGTGTGACCAGCGGGAACCTGAAGTGGAAAGGGAACTACTTGTAGCGGTAGACGATGCGGCCACGCGTCAGGTCGTACGGAGAGAGCTCCACGACAACCCGGTCCTCGGGCAGGATACGGATGTAGTTCTGCCGCATCTTGCCGCTGATGTGGGCGAGGACCTTGTGACCGTTCTGCAGCTCGACGCGAAACATCGCGTTCGGCAGCGGCTCGACCACCCGACCCTCGATCTCGATGGCGCCGTCCTTCTTCGGCATGTCCTCCGCAATCGTGTCGTACCAGAACCTGTTCGAGACATGCCGTTAGGCTGGGTCTCGCTGGAGCGCCACAGGCCACGTAAGCGGACGTCGAGCGCCAACCAAGAAGTGTACGCCGCACGGCGCGATGTCTTCCAATCGCCCCCGGCGCACGCCGGTCAGTCGACGCTGCCGGCCGAATGCGACACGTCAAGTGTACGCCGCCCGGCTGGTGGACACCGGTCCGCGTCGCCGGCCGCCAGCCAGTCCAGCTCGGCGATCTCAGAGCCTGTTGGTAAACGGTGGTGCGCGAGAGTCGAGATCCAAACGTCGCTCTGCCGGTGCCGGACGGAGCCCCAAATAGCAGCGCTATGGTGGGGTTTCGTCCGGTGCCGGCAGGCGGTGTTTGGGCTCGGCTATCGCGTGCCGCCGATTACCGACAGGCTCTCACGTCCCGGCCGCGGCGCGACATCGCTCTCACCGGGCTCGCGCTTGCCGCCGGGCGGATAGAACTTGTCCTTGCCGCGCGTACGCACCGACAGCAGCCGCCGGTCGCGTACGTGGATCCAGGCCAGCGAGTCGATCGCCTCGCTCATCCGCCGCAACCGCAGGCGCCACCACAACAACCGCCACCGGCCGGCGCACCCCCGCCGGCCCGCCCGGTGAGCGCGACCGTCGTGAGCAGTTTCACCGTGTCGTCGTGACCGGTGGGGCATGTGGCCGGCGCCGACGACTCGCTCATCGGCCGCTGTTGCTCGAACTGGGTGTCGCACTCCCGACACCGGTACGCGTACGTGGGCATGGCCTCATGTTCGCATGGCCACCATGCGTGCGTTGAGCCCTCAGCTACTGTCCGAAAAACTAGGCATCGATGCCCTCCGGCCGGCGCGCACCTGGGTCAGGTCAGAGCACACCTCGCCGTGACCAAACACGTTGATGTAACGCTAAATGCCCGTCTTGCCGGTTTGGGCGAGGGTGGCAAGGCCCCCTTACGTGCATCCAGCGCACGCGAGGAGGCCTTACTTGCATCGAGGCTGTTACGGATGTGACTCCTGTGGCTGGCGACTCAGTTGAGGCGCCCCACCGAGGTAATACTTGCTTAACAGGGCATCAAACTAGGACAAACGACCACCGCAAGCCGCGCCCGGCAGTCGAAATCGGCCGACATGACGGGCTCCCAGCACGCGGCTGTCCACCCCACAAACCCAACCGCACCGCGGCACCCACCCCACCACGAACAAACCCGCGCCCTCCCCTTGAGGTCGCCCGCCGCACAGGCGCAACCACCCCAAACGCAACAACCAGAAGACCCAACACCCGAAACCCACACACCCGACCGCAGTACGCATCAAGCGAGTGCGTAGGTCTCAGCGGGCCTTCTCGCTCACCGCGGCACCTAGCGCCGACGCTCCACCGTCGGCGGCGGTCAGGACCCATGGACCGGAGTCGGTGAGCGCGATCGTGTGTTCCCAGTGCGCCGACACGGACCCGTCGTCGGTCTCCACGGTCCAGCCGTCGGAGAGCTCACTGACCTCGGGATCCCCGTAGGTGATCATCGGCTCGATCGCCAGCGCCATGCCGGCCACCAACCGCGGCCCCTTGCCTGGTTTGCCGAAGTTGAGGATGTGTGGCTCCATGTGCATCTCGGTGCCGATGCCGTGGCCGCCGTAGCCGGCCACGATCCCGTACGACTCACCGACGGCGGTCTCCACGGCGTGGCTGATGTCGGTCAGCCGGCCGCCGACCACCGCGGCGGCGATCCCCGCCCACATCGACTTCTCGCACACCGACGACATCCGCAGGTAGTCCTGCTTGACCGCGCCGACCGGCAGGGTCACCGCGGAGTCGCCGTGCCAGCCGTCCAGGATCGCGCCGCAGTCGATCGAGATCAGGTCGCCGTCGGCCAGGACCTGTGTCGACCTCGGGATGCCGTGCACGACCTGTTGGTTCACCGACGCGCAGATCGACGCCGGAAAGCCGTGATAGCCCTTGAACGACGGTACGGCCCCTTCGGACCTGATGGACTCCTCCGCGATCGCGTCCAGCTCGGCCGTGCTCACACCGGCGCGTACGGCCGCCGTCGCGGCCGCCAGGGCGCGTTGTACGACCAGGCCGGCGGCGCGCATGGCGTCGAGCTCACCGGGCGTCTTGAGCTGGATCGTGGACCGGCGGAACGGCCTCATTTGTTGAACGGCTCGAGCGCGTCGATCGCGCGCTGCGTGATGTCCTCGACCGGGCCGGTCGCGTCGATGCCGACGAGCTTGCCCTGAGCGCCGTAGTAGTCGACCAGCGGCGCGGTCGACTCGGCATACACGCGCAACCGCTCGGCGACCGTCTCCGGCTTGTCGTCGTCACGCTGGTAGAGCTCGCCGCCGCACCGGTCGCAGACACCCTCGACCTTGGTGGGGTCGAACTCGACGTGCCAGATCCGGCCGCAGCCGCGGCACTGCCGGCGACCGCTCAGCCGGCGGATGACCTCGTCGTCGTCGACGACCAGCTCCAGCACGACGTCCAGCGGGGTGGCGGCCTTGTCCAGCAGCTCGTCCAGGTTTTCCGCCTGCGGGATCGTCCGCGGGAAGCCGTCGAGCAGGAACCCGTCGGCGGCGTCCGGCTCGTCCAGCCGGTCGCGGACCATCTTGATGGTCACCTCGTCCGGCACCAGCAGCCCGGCGTCCATGTATTTCTTCGCCTCGACGCCGAGCGGCGTCTTCTGGCCCACGTTGGCGCGGAAGATGTCCCCGGTGCTGATTTTCGGCACCGAGAGATGAGCGGCGATGAATTCGGCTTGTGTCCCCTTGCCCGCGCCGGGGGGACCGACCAGTACCAGCCGCACTACCGGAGGAATCCTTCGTAGTTCCGCTGCATCAGCTGGCTGTCGATCTGTTTCACCGTCTCCAGGCCGACACCGACCATGATGAGCACCGCGGTGCCACCGAACGGGAAGTTCTGGGTGTTCTGCGCGCCGCCGGCCAGGTTGATGAACAGGTTGGGCAGGATCGCGATGACACCGAGATACAGCGAGCCGGGCAGGGTGATCCGGGACAGGATGAAGTCCAGGTATTCCGCCGTCGGCCGGCCGGGCCGGATGCCTGGTACGAACCCGCCGTACTTGCGCATGTTGTCGGCGACGTCGGTCGGGTTGAAGGTGATCGCCACGTAGAAGTAGGTGAAGAAGATGATCAGCGCGAAGTAGATCAGGATGTAGGACCACTTGCTCGGGTCCACGATCCACCGCTGGATGAACGTGCCGACCGCGCTGCTGTTCTGCGGGTCGACCAGCTGGGTGATCAGCTGCGGCAGGTAGAGCAGCGAGGACGCGAAGATCACCGGGATGACACCGGCCTGGTTGACCTTCAGCGGGATGTAGGTCGAGGTGCCGCCGTACATCCGCCGGCCGATCATCCGCTTCGCGTACTGCACCGGCACCCGCCGTTGCGCCTGCTCGATGAACACCACCGCGGTGATGACCACGACGCCGATGATGCAGACGATGATGAAGGGGACGATGCCCTTCTGGTAGATCGAGCCACCCTCGGCCGGGATGCGGGCCGCGATGTTGGTGAAGATCAGCACCGACATGCCGTTGCCGACACCCTTGTCGGTGATCAGCTCGCCCAGCCACATGATGACGGCGGTGCCGGCGGTCATCGTGATGACCAGGGTGGTCAGCGTCAGCCAGTACGGCATGTGGGTGCTAACCGGGATGATCGGGTTGGTGTTGGGGTCGCAGTTCTGCGCGCCGCCGAACAGCTGGCCCGACCGCGCCAGCGCGATGTAGCCGGTGGTCTGCAGGATCGCCAGGCCGATGGTCAGATAGCGGGTGTACTGGGTGATCTTGGCCTGGCCGGCCTGGCCTTCCTTCTTCAGCTGCTCAAGCCGCGGGATGACCACGACGAGCAGCTGCAGGATGATGCTGGCGGTGATGTAGGGCATGATGCCGAGCGCGAACACCGTCAGGTGCAGCAGCGCTCCGCCGGAGAACAGGTTGAGCAGGGTGAAGACGTCTTCGGTCTTGCCGTTGGCGGAGGCGGTGTCGATACACTTCGTCACGTTCGCGTACGAAATGCCGGGAGACGGCAGCGTCGCGCCGAGCCGGTAGATTGCCAGGATCAGCAGCGTGAAGAGGATCTTCTTGCGCAGGTCGGGCGTACGGAAAGCCCTCCCGAAAGCGGCGAGCACATGTCCTCCTGCGCGCGGACCGGCCGGCGATCCGCATATAGGTTTCCAAGTCCGGGGTCGGGCCCCGGCCAACCGATTGATGGTATGTCAGGCGCCTCCGGCCATCGGCCAGAGGCGTCGAATGCAGACCCTAACAGGCAGTTGTGAGCGGAGGCACGATCCCACCGGAATCGGAACCGATTCGGGGGAAAGTGACTCCGCTCGACAACTCTAGAGCTCTTCGGCCTTGCCGCCGGCGGCGGCGATCTTCTCTTTTGCCGAAGCGGAGAAGGCGTGCGCCTTCACGGTCAGCTTCACGCCGCCGAGGTCGCCGGTGCCGAGCACCTTGACCAGCTTGTTCTTGCGTACGGCGCCGGCTGCGACCAGCTCGTCGACGCCGACCTCGCCGCCCTGCGGGAACAGCTCGGCCAGCCGGTCCAGGTTGACCACCTGGTATTCGACCTTGAACCGGTTCTTGAAGCCCTTCAGCTTCGGCAGCCGCATGTACAGCGGCATCTGGCCGCCTTCGAAGCCGGCCCGCACCTGGTAGCGAGCCTTGGTGCCCTTCGTACCGCGGCCGGCCGTCTTGCCCTTGGAGCCCTCACCGCGGCCGACCCGGGTCTTCGCGGTGTGCGAACCGGGGGCCGGGCGAAGGTGGTGGACCTTCAGTGCCATGGCTATTCGACCTCCTCGACCCGGACCAGGTGGGTCACGGTCTTGACCATGCCCCTGATCTCAGGCCGATCCTCTTTGACGACCACGTCGTGGATCCGCTTGAGACCCAGCGAGCGCAGGGTGTCCCGCTGGTTCTGCTTGTTGCCGATCCCGGACCGGATCTGGGTGACCTTCAGGCGTGCCATCTCATGCCCCCGAACCGGCACGAGCCCGCAGCATGGCGGCCGGAGCCACGTCCTCCAGCGGCAGGCCGCGGCGGGCCGCGATCTCCTCGGGACGCTTCAGCTCACGCAGCGCCTGTACGGTCGCGTGCACGATGTTGATCGGATTCGACGAGCCGAGGCTCTTGCTCAGCACGTCGTGGATGCCGGCGCACTCCAGCACGGCACGCACCGGACCGCCGGCGATCACACCGGTTCCCGGGCTGGCCGGCTTGAGGAGTACGACACCGGCCGCCGCCTCACCCTGCACCGGGTGCGGGATGGTGGCGCCGATCCGCGGCACCTTGAAGAAGTTCTTCTTGGCCTCCTCGACACCCTTGGCGATCGCCGAGGGCACCTCCTTGGCCTTGCCGTAGCCGACCCCGACGTTGCCGTCGCCGTCACCGACCACCATGAGCGCGGTGAAGCTGAACCGGCGGCCGCCCTGGACGACCTTGGCGACCCGGTTGACGGTGATCAACCGTTCGATGTGCGGCGACTTCTCCGGAGCGGACCCGCCCCGGCCGCCGTCCCGGCGGTCGCGGCGCTCGCCGCCTCCTCCGCCTCGGCGCTGCTGACCAGGCATCAGGCGTTCCCTCCAGTGTTCCTGCTCGTCATGCCAATCATCAGAACTTCAGGCCGCCTTCCCTGGCCGCTTCGGCCAGCGCGGCGATCCGGCCCTGGTAGGTCTGGCCGGCGCGGTCGAAGACCACCGCCTCGATCCCCAGCGCCTTGGCCCGCTCGGCCAGCAACGCGCCGACCTTGCTGGCCAGCGACTTCTTGTCGCCGTCGGCGCCACGGATCGACGCGTCCAGCGTCGACGCGGCGGCGAGCGTACGACCGGCCCGGTCGTCAATCAGCTGCACGTGGATGTGCCGGGTCGACCGGTTGACCACCAGGCGCGGCCGCGCCTCGGTGCCGACGACCTTCTTGCGGATCCGGAAATGCCGGCGGGCCTTGCCGATCCGGCGCGCCTGCGACGCGTTGGCCGAAGCCGAGCGGCGCAGCAGAGTGGCACCCATTACTTACCAGCCTTTCCAGCCTTGCGGCGTACGGCTTCACCCTGGTAGCGCACGCCCTTGCCCTTGTACGGCTCTGGCGGACGGATCTTGCGGATCTTCGCCGCGGTCTCGCCGACCAGCTGCTTGTCGATGCCCTCGACCGAGAAGATCGTCGGACGCTCGACCTTGAAGGTGATCCCGGCCGGCGCCTTCACCAGCACCGGGTGGCTGAACCCGAGCGCGAACTCCAGGTCCTGGCCCTTGGCGGTGACGCGGTAACCCGTACCGACGATCTCCAGCGTCTTCGCGTATCCCTGCGTGACACCGGTGATCAGGTTGGCGACCAGCGTGCGCGAGAGGCCGTGCAGCGCGCGGTTGCGCGGCTCGTCGTCGGGCCGGCCGATCTGCACCGCGCCGTCTTCGGCGCGCTCGACCGTCAGCGGCGCGACCACCGTGTGGCTGAGCTCGCCCTTGGGGCCCTTGACCTTCACGGTCTGGCCGTCGATGGTGACGTCCACCCCGGTTGGCACCGGGATGGGCAGCCGTCCAATTCGTGACATCTTCGCTCCTCCCGGCTACCAGACGTAGGCGAGGACTTCCCCGCCCACTCCGCGTTTGTTGCACTGCCGGTCGGTGAGCAGGCCGGAGGACGTGGAGATGATCGCCACGCCAAGGCCGCCGAGCACCTTCGGCAGGCTGGTGGACTTCGCGTAGACCCGCAGGCCCGGCTTGGAGACCCGGCGGACACCGGCGATGCTGCGCTCCCGGTTCGGGCCGTACTTCAGCTCGATGGTCAGCTTCTTGCCGACCTCGCCCTCAGCCGGCTCGTGGACCGTCCAGCTGGAGATGTAGCCCTCCTGCTGGAGGATCTCGGCGATGTGCGACTTGAGCTTCGAGAACGGCATGTCCACGGTGTCGTGGTAAGCCGAATTCGCGTTACGCAGACGGGTCAGCATGTCTGCGATGGGGTCTGTCATGGTCATGGGCTTAGTGCCTTTCTCGCCGTGGTACCCGCGCGCGGCTTACCGCACCGGGCCTGCGGCGAAGGGAGGTCGTAAAGGTGGTCACCAGGAGGACTTGGTCACGCCGGGAAGCTCGCCACGGTGCGCCATCTCGCGTACGCAGATGCGGCAGAGCCCGAAGGCCCGGAACACCGCGCGCGAGCGTCCGCAGCGCTGGCAGCGGGTGTAACCGCGCACCTTGAACTTCGGTTTGCGCGCGGCCTTCTCGACAAGCGCCTTCTTCGCCATGCTCAGTTCTCCTTGAAGGGGAAGCCGAGCCGCTTGAGCAGCGCACGGCCTTCCTCGTCGGTCTTCGCCGTCGTGACCACGGTGATGTCCATGCCGCGGGTACGGTCGATGGAGTCGATGTTGATCTCGTGGAACATCGACTGCTCGGTGAGCCCGAACGTGTAGTTGCCGTTGCCGTCGAACTGCTGGTCGGACAGGCCACGGAAGTCGCGGATCCGGGGCAGCGCGATGGACAGCAGCCGGTCGGCGAACTCCCACATCCGGTCGCCGCGCAGCGTCACCTTCGCGCCGATCGGCTGGCCCTCGCGCAGCTTGAACTGCGCGATGGACTTGCGCGCCCGGCGGATCTGCGGCTTCTGGCCGGTGATCAGCGACAGGTCACGGACCGCGCCGTCGATCAGCTTCGCGTCCCGCGCGGCGTCGCCGACACCGCTGTTGACCACGATCTTGACCAGCCGCGGGATCTGCATGACGTTGCCGTATCCGAACTGCTCACGCAGCGCCGGCGCGATCTGTTCGGCGTACCGGGTCTTCAGCCGCGGTACGACCCTGTTTTCCGTTGCGGTGGTCATGCTCAGATGTCCTTACCAGTGCGCCGCGAGACCCGTACGGTGCGGCCTTCTTCGTCCTTGCGGCGGCCGACCCGGGTCGGCTTGCCGTCGCCGTCGATCACCATCACGTTGCTGACGCTGATCGGCGCCTCCTGCGTGACGATGCCGCCGGTCTTGGCACCGCGCTGGGTGGTGGACACCCGCGTGTGCTTCTTGACCCGGTTGACACCCTCGACCAGCACCTTGCCGGTCTCCGGGTAGGCCACCATCACCTTGCCCTTGGTGCCCTTGTCCTTACCGGCGATCACCAGCACCGTGTCGCCCTTTTTCACCTTCAACGACGGCATGGCTACAGCACCTCCGGGGCCAGCGAGATGATCTTCATGAACCGCTTGTCCCGCAGCTCCCGGCCGACCGGGCCGAAGATACGGGTGCCACGCGGGTCCCCGCCGTCGCGGATCAGCACCGCGGCGTTCTCGTCGAATCGGATGTAGGAGCCGTCCGGGCGGCGCTTTTCTTTCACGGTGCGGACCACGACGGCCTTGACCACGTCACCGCGCTTGACACCAGCGCCGGGGATGGCGTCCTTCACGGTGCCAACGATGATGTCGCCGATGCCGGCGTAGCGGCGACCGGAGCCGCCGAGCACCCGGATGCAAAGGATCTCCTTCGCACCGGTGTTGTCGGCGACGCGCAGTCGCGACTCCTGCTGGATCACGTCAACTCCTGTATGTCGCGCCGGTTCTCGCTCGTCGCGAGCCTGGCCGAACGGGTAATTACTTGGCCTTCTCGAGGATTTCCACGACGCGCCAGCGCTTGGTCGCCGACAGCGGACGGGTCTCCATGAGCAGTACGCGGTCGCCGACGCCGGCGGTGTTGCCCTCGTCGTGCGCCTTGAGCTTGCTGGTACGACGCATGACCTTGCCGTACAGCCGGTGCTTGACCCGGTCCTCGACGGCGACGACGACGGTCTTGTCCATCTTGTCGCTGACCACCAGGCCCTGGCGGGTCTTGCGGTGGCGCTCCCGCGCCTGCGGCTGCTCCTGCTCGGTCACGTTCTCGCTCTCGCTCATGCCGACACCTCTTCGGCCTTCTCGTCGCTGACCGCGTCCGGCGCGGTGCTCAGACCCAGCTCCCGCTCCCGCATGACCGTGTAGATCCGCGCGATCTCGCGGCGGACCGTACGCAGCCGGCGATTGTTGTCCAGCTGGCCGGTCGCGTTCTGGAAGCGCAGGTTGAACAGCTCTTCCTTGGCCTCGGTCAGCTTGGTCGCCAGCTCGTCGTCGAGCAGCTCGCGCAGCTCGTTAGCAGCCGCCGGCATCAGATTTCACCTGCTTCACGTTTGACGACCCTGCACTTCATCGGGAGCTTGTGGATCGCGCGGCGCATGGCCTCACGCGCGATCTGCTCGTTCGGGTACGCCAGCTCGAAGAGCACGCGTCCCGGCTTGATGTTGGCGACCCACCACTCCGGCGAACCCTTACCGGAACCCATCCGGGTCTCGGCCGGCTTCTTGGTCAGCGGACGGTCCGGGTAGATGTTGATCCACACCTTGCCGCCACGGCGGATGTGCCGGGTGATGGCGATACGGGCCGACTCGATCTGCCGGTTGGTCACGTACGCCGGCTCCAGCGCCTGGATGCCGTACTCACCGAACGCCACCTTGGTGCCGCCCTTGGCGGCGCCGGAGCGCTTGGGGTGGTGCTGCTTGCGGTGTTTGACCCTGCGAGGGATCAGCATGACTCAGCCCTCCTTGGGTGCTTCGGTGCTGGCCGGCGGTGGAGCGGTGTCGGCGGCGGGCGACTCTACGGCCGGTGCGGCGGCCGGAGCCTCGGTGGCCGGACCCGCGGTCGGCGCGGCCGCGGCCTGCTGGCCACCGTCACGCTGGCCACCGCGACCACCACGGCCGCCGCCACCCTGACCACCCTGGCCGCCACGGCGGCGCTGCGGACGGTCACGACGCTGCTGGCGCAGCGCGGCCTCGGCGGCCTCGCGCTCGGCGCGGCTCTGCACCACGTCGCCCTTGTAGATCCAGACCTTCACGCCGATCCGGCCGAAGGTCGTGCGGGCCTCGTACAGGCCGTAGTCGATGTTGGCGCGCAGCGTGTGCAGCGGCACGCGACCCTCGCGATAGAACTCCGAGCGGCTCATCTCGGCGCCGCCGAGGCGGCCGGAGCACTGCACCCGGATGCCCTTGACGCCGGGGCTCTTCATCGCGGCCTGGATCGCCTTGCGCATGGCACGGCGGAACGCGACGCGGCTGGACAGCTGCTCGGCGACCGCCTGCGCGGCCAGCTGAGCGTCGGCCTCCGGGTTCTTCACCTCGAGGACGTTGAGCTGCACCTGCTTGCCGGTGAGCTTCTCCAGCTCGCCGCGGATCCGGTCGGCCTCCGCGCCGCGGCGGCCGATCACGATGCCGGGACGCGCGGTGTGGATGTCGACTCGTACGCGGTCACGCGTGCGCTCGATCTCGACGCGCGCGATGCCGGCCCGCTCCATGCCCTTGGACATGAGCTTGCGGATCTTCACGTCCTCGGCGACGTACTCGGCATACGACTTGTCCGCGTACCACCGCGACTTCCAGTCGGTCGTGATGCCGAGCCGGAAACCGTGCGGGTTGACTTTCTGACCCATTACTCGGTGCTCTCCTTCGCGGACGAACTCGTCGACTCCTCAGACGACGCATCCGTGGTCGCCTTGCTGCTTGCCGTCTTGGCGGGCTTCGCGTCGGCCTTGCGAGCCGCGCGCTTGCTGGCCCGGGTCGGCTTCTCCGCGAGCGCGCTCTCCACGACCACGGTGATGTGGCTGGAGCGCTTGCGGATCCGGTACGCGCGGCCGTGCGCACGCGGCCGGAAGCGCTTGAGCGTCGGGCCCTCGTCCACCAGCACCTGGGTGACCCGCAGCGTGTCCGGGTCGAGGCGCTCGTTGTTCTCCGCGTTCGCGACCGCGCTGGCCAGCACCGTGTACACCGGCTCGCTGGCCGCCTGCGGCGCGAACCGGAGCAGCGTCAGCGCCTCGTTGGCCGGCAGGCCGCGGATCAGGTCGACGACCCGGCGGACCTTGGTCGGGCTGATCCGCACGTAGCGGGCCCGAGCGATCGCGCCAGGCGCGTCGCCGAGCAGGCGTTCGCGCCGCAGGTTCACGCGGCTGCCTTCTACTACTGCCATTTCTCAGTCAGTCCCTGTCTGGATCCTCGGCCGCTTAGCGGCGGCGAGCCTTCCGGTCGTCCTTCTCGTGACCCTTGAACGTCCGGGTCGGCGCGAACTCGCCGAGCTTGTGCCCGACCATCGACTCGGTGATGAACACCGGCACGTGCTTGCGGCCGTCATGCACGGCGATCGTGTGGCCGACCATGTCGGGGATGATCGTCGAGCGGCGGGACCAGGTCTTGATGACGTTCTTGGTGCCCTTGTCGTTCTGCACGTCCACCTTCTTGAGCAGGTGGTCGTCGACGAACGGGCCCTTCTTCAGGCTGCGTGGCATTGATCAGACTCCTCAGCGCTTCTTGCCGGTGCGCCGGCGACGGACGATCAGTGCATCGCTGGCCTTCTTCTTGCGGGTGCGGCCCTCCGGCTTACCCTTCGGGTTCACCGGGTGGCGACCGCCGGAGGTCTTGCCCTCACCACCGCCGTGCGGGTGGTCGATCGGGTTCATCGCGACACCGCGGACCTGCGGACGCTTGCCCTTCCAGCGCATCCGGCCGGCCTTGCCCCAGTTGATGTTCGACTGCTCGGCGTTGCCGACCTCGCCGACGCTGGCGCGGCAGCGTACGTCCACGTTGCGGATCTCACCGGAAGGCATCCGCAGCTGCGCGTACGGACCGTCCTTGGCGACCAGCTGCACGGAGGAGCCGGCCGACCGGGCGATCTTCGCGCCGCCGCCGGGCCGCAGCTCGATGGCGTGTACGACCGTGCCGACCGGGATGTTGCGCAGCGGCAGGTTGTTGCCGGGCTTGATGTCGGCCGACGGGCCGGTCTCCACCCGGTCACCCTGCTTGAGCCGGGTCGGCGCGATGATGTAGCGCTTCTCGCCGTCGGCGTAGTGCAGCAGCGCGATCCGCGCGGTGCGGTTGGGGTCGTACTCGATGTGCGCGACCTTCGCCGGCACGCCGTCCTTGTCCGCGCGGCGGAAGTCGACCAGCCGGTAGGCCCGCTTGTGGCCACCGCCCTGGTGCCGGGTGGTGACCCGGCCGTGCACGTTCCGGCCTCCGGACTTGCTCAGCGGACGGACCAGCGACTTCTCCGGCGTGGACCGGGTGATCTCGACGAAGTCGGCCACGCTCGAGCCGCGCCGGCCCGGCGTCGTCGGCTTGTACTTGCGGATGCCCATGTCTATGAATCCCTGTTGTCTCTACCCGGTCAGCCGACCGGACCGCCGAAGATCTCGATGCGCTCGCCTGGTGCGAGGGTGACCACCGCGCGCTTGGTCTCCTTGCGGTGACCGAAGATCGTGGTCGTGTGGCCGTTGCGGCCGAACACCATCCGCTTGCGCTTGCCGGGCCGGTTGAGCGTGTTGACGTTGAGGACCTTCACGCCGAAGACCTGCTGTACGGCGATCTTGATCTCGGTCTTGTTGGCGTGCGGCGCCACCTCGAAGGTGTACTTGCCCTCGTCCAACAGGCTGTAGCTCTTCTCCGAGATGACCGGCTTGATCAGGATGTCGCGCGGGTTGGCGCTCATTTCTCACCCTCCTCCGCGGCGTCGGCCTTCTTCTTCGCGGTCTTCTTGGCGGCCGGCTTGGCGTCGGCGTCGTCCTTCTCGACCGAGGTCTTCTTCGCCGGCTCGGTGGCCGGCGCCAGCTCCAGGTCGCCGCCGACGAAGCTGGTCAGCGCTGCGGCGGTGAACACCACGTCGTCGTTGACCAGCACGTCGTAGGTGTTGAGCTGGTCGGCGAACAGCAGGTGCACGGTCGGCACGTTGCGCAGGCTCAGCAACGTCAGCTCGTCGTCACGCTCCAGGACGACCAGCACGCGCTTGGCCTCGGTGACCGCCTTCAGCGTGGCCAACGCGGTCTTGGTCGACGGCTTCTCACCGGTGACCAGCGCCTCGACCACGTGGATGCGGCCGTCACGGGCCCGGTCGGAGAGCGCGCCGCGCAGCGCGGCGGCCTTCATCTTCTTCGGGGTCTTCTTCGCGTACGACCGCGGCTGCGGGCCGTGCACGACGCCACCGCCGGTGAACTGCGGCGCGCGGGTCGAGCCCTGGCGGGCCCGGCCGGTGCCCTTCTGCCGGTACGGCTTCGCGCCGCCACCGGACACCTGGCCGCGGGTCTTGGTCGCGTGCGTCCCCTGGCGCGCGGCGGCCAGCTGGGCCACCACGACCTGGTGCATCAACGGGATGTTGGCCTGCACGTCGAACAGCTCAGCCGGCAGCTCGACGCTGCCGGAGGCCGAACCCTCCGCGGTCAGCACGTTCACGGTCAGTGCGCTCATTTCGCGACACCACCCTTCGCGGCGCTCTTGACCAGCACCAGGCCGCCGTTCGGGCCGGGGATCGCGCCCTTGATCAGCAGCAGGCCCTTCTCGGCGTCCACCGCGTGCACGGTCAGGTTGGTGGTGGTCGTCTTCACGTTGCCCATCCGGCCGGCCATCCGCAGGCCCTTGAAGACCCGGCCCGGCGTGGCGCAGCCACCGATGGAGCCGGGAGCACGGTGCTTGCGCTGCGTGCCGTGACCGGCGCCGAGACCGCGGAAGCCGTGCCGCTTCATGACACCGGCGGTGCCCTTGCCCTTGCTGGTGCCGACGACGTCGACCTTCACGCCGGCCTCGAAGACCTCGGCGGTCAGCTCCTGGCCGACCTCGTACGAGCTGGCGTCGGTGGTGCGCAGCTCGACCACGTGCCGCCGCGGCGCCACTCCAGCCTTGCCGAAGTGTCCGGCCTGCGGCTTGTTGACCTTGCGCGGGTCGATGGCGCCGAACGCCAGCTGGACGGCGTTGTAGCCGTCGGTGTCCGGCGTCCGGATCTGCGTCACGACGTTGGGCCCGGCCTGCACGACGGTCACCGGCACGATCCGGCTGTTCTCGTCGAAGACCTGGGTCATGCCGAGCTTCGCACCCAGGATGCCCGTCACTTGCTTTTCCATAGCGGTTCGGCCCCTACAGCTTGATCTCGATGTCGACGCCGGCCGGCAGGTCCAGCCGCATGAGCGAGTCGACCGTCTTCGGAGTCGGGTCGAGGATGTCGATGAGCCGCTTGTGCGTACGCATCTCGAAGTGTTCGCGCGAGTCCTTGTCCTTGTGCGGAGAGCGGATCACGCAGTACACGTTCTTCTCGGTTGGCAGCGGCACCGGGCCCGCGACCGACGCACCGGTACGCGTCACCGTGTCGACGATCTTGCGCGCCGACGAGTCGATGACCTCGTGGTCGTAGGCCTTGAGCCGGATGCGGATCTTCTGTCCCGCCATGGCGTCGTTACGTTCCTTCTCTCGTACCGCTGCGGCTGGCCGTCCCGCCTCGCGAGGCGGCCACACCCTTCAATACTCACGGTTTGTCCGACCCCCGCGGTCGGGCGTGTCGGACTTGGACCCAGACCTCAGTCCCGTGCACCAATCTCCGGGAGGGGGTGTGATCCCCTCAACCGGCGGTCGGGCCAGAAGTCCGTCTCCCTCGCGCGAGTCGTGCGACCCGCACACTTGCCTCTGCTCGCTTGCCGGGCGCCCGGAGCCTTCGGCGCAACCGCCGGGTCTCCGGTCACCCGCAATGAGCAACCTTCGCAGTATGCCTGACCGTGTCAGACACAAGCCAACCGGGGTGGGCCCCAGTGGTGGGGCTCACCCCGGTTGACGGGTGCTACTTGATGATCTTGGTGACCTGGCCGGCGCCGACGGTGCGGCCACCCTCGCGGATGGCGAACCGCAGGCCCTCCTCCATGGCGACCGGCTGGATCAGCTGGACCGTCATGTTGGTGTCGTCACCCGGCATGACCATCTCGGTGCCCTCGGGGAGGGTCACGACGCCGGTCACGTCCGTCGTGCGGAAGTAGAACTGCGGCCGGTAGTTGTTGAAGAACGGCGTGTGCCGGCCACCCTCGTCCTTGGACAGGATGTAGACCCGGCCCTCGAACTCGGTGTGCGGGGTGGTGGTGCCCGGCTTGATGACGACCTGGCCGCGCTCCACATCCTCACGCTTGATGCCACGCAGCAGCAGCGCCACGTTCTCACCGGCGCGCGCCTCGTCGAGGATCTTGCGGAACATCTCGACGCTGGTGACCGTAGTGGACTGCTTGGCCTCACGGATGCCGACGATGTCGACGGTCTCGTTGACCTTCAGCACACCGCGCTCGACACGACCGGTGACGACGGTGCCACGACCGGTGATGGTGAAGACGTCCTCGATCGGCATCAGGAACGGCTTCTCGGTGTCGCGCTCCGGCTCGGCCACGGACTCGTCGACCGCGTCCATGAGCTCCATGAGCTTCTCGCTCCACTCGGCGTCGCCTTCCAGCGCCTTCAGCGCGGAGACGCGTACGACCGGCACGTCGTCGCCGGGGAACTCCTGCGAGGTCAGCAGCTCGCGGACCTCCAGCTCGACGAGCTCCAGGATCTCCTCGTCGTCGACCATGTCGGCCTTGTTCAGCGCGACCACGATGTAGGGCACGTTGACCTGGCGGGCCAGGATGACGTGCTCACGGGTCTGCGGCATCGGGCCGTCGGTGGCCGACACGACCAGGATCGCGCCGTCCATCTGGGCGGCACCGGTGATCATGTTCTTGATGTAGTCGGCGTGACCGGGGCAGTCGACGTGCGCGTAGTGCCGCTTCTCGGTCTGGTACTCGACGTGCGCGATCGAGATCGTGATGCCGCGCTGCCGCTCCTCCGGCGCCTTGTCGATCTGGTCGAACGGCGTGAAGGGGTTGATCTCGGGATATTTGTCGTGCAGGACCTTGGTGATGGCCGCGGTCAGCGTGGTCTTGCCATGGTCGATGTGACCGATGGTGCCGATGTTGACGTGCGGCTTGGTCCGCTCGAACTTGGCCTTCGCCACTGTGGTCCTCCTGTGGACTCTTTCTCTGTGCTCCGCCGGTGGTCTCGGCCGAAGAGCGTACTGGTTGTGTTTTGGACGGAATTAACCGGCCATCACTTGGGAGTCTTCGCCACCTGGGTTTTTCTTCGGTGGTGCCGATTCCGGGTGACCAGGTCGGCTAGGAACCCGGCCACCCGGAACCAGCTCACTCTCCGGTCGCCTTGGCGATAATTTCCTTGGCGACGTTCGCCGGAACCTCGCCGTACGAGTCGAACTGCATCGAGTAGTTGGCCCGGCCCTGCGTCTTGGAACGCAGGTCGCCGACATACCCGAACATCTCGCTCAGCGGCACCTGTGCCCTGACGACACGGGCGCCACCCCGCTCCTCCATGGCCTGGATCACGCCACGGCGGGAGTTCAGGTCGCCGATCACGTCGCCCATGTTCTCCTCGGGCGTGGTGACCTCGACCGCCATCAGCGGCTCCAGCAGGGCCGGGCTGGCCTTGCGGGCCGCGTCCTTCAGCACCATCGAGCCGGCGATCTTGAACGCCATCTCGGACGAGTCGACCTCGTGGTAGGCACCGTCGAGCAGCGTCAGCTTGATGCCGACCAGCGGATAGCCGGCCAGGATGCCGTACTGCATGGCGTCCTGCGCGCCGGCGTCCACCGACGGGATGTACTCCTTCGGGATCCGGCCACCGGTGACCTTGTTCTCGAACTCGTACGTCGGACCGTCGCCGCTGACGTCCAGCGGCTCGATCGAGATCAGCACCTTGGCGAACTGGCCGGAGCCACCCGTCTGCTTCTTGTGCGTGTACTCGACCTTCTCGACCGTCTTGCGGATGGTCTCCCGGTAGGCGACCTGCGGCTTGCCGACGTTGGCCTCGACCTTGAACTCGCGGCGCATCCGGTCGACCAGCACCTCCAGGTGCAGCTCGCCCATGCCCTCGATGATCGTCTGACCGGTCTCCTCGTCGTTGTGGACCTTGAACGTCGGGTCCTCTTCGGCGAGCTTCTGGATCGCGATCGAGAGCTTCTCCTGGTCGCTCTTGGTCTTCGGCTCGATGGCCACCGAGATCACCGGGTCCGGGAAGGTCATCGACTCCAGGATCACCGGGTTGGCGGCGTCGCAGAGCGTGTCGCCAGTGGTGGTCTGCTTCAGTCCGGCCACCGCGATGATCTCGCCAGCACCCGCGAACCCGCGCTCCTCGCGCTTGTTCGCGTGCATCTGGTAGATCTTGCCGATCCGCTCCTTGCGGTCCTTGGTCGAGTTGATGACCTGGTTGCCGACCTCGACCCGGCCCGAGTAGATCCGCACGTAGGTCAGCTTGCCCAGGTGCGGGTCGGTCTGGATCTTGAAGGCCAGCGCGGAGAACGGCTCGCTCTCGGCCGGCTGGCGCTCCGCCGGCGTCTCGCCGTCGGTCAGCGTGCCGTGCACGGCGCCGACGTCGAGCGGGCTGGGCAGATAGTCAACGACCGCGTCGAGCAGCGGCTGGACGCCCTTGTTCTTGAACGCGGAGCCACACAGCACCGGGTTGGCGGCGCTGGCCAGCGTCAGCCGGCGTACGGCCGCCTTGATGTCGGCCACCGACAGCTCCTCGCCGCCGAGGTAGGCCTCCATGACCGTCTCGTCGTTCTCGGCCAGCGTCTCCAGCAGCTTCTCCCGCCATTCGGCGGCCTGCTCGACGAGGTCGGCCGGGATCTGCTCGACCGCGTAGTCCTCGCCCTTCTTGGTCTCACCACGCCAGGTCAGCGCGCGCTGCTCGACCAGGTCGACGACACCGATGTGGTCGCCTTCCAGGCCGATCGGCAGCTGCAGCACCAGCGGGGTGGAACCGAGCCGGTCGATCATCATCTGGACGCAACGGAAGAAGTCCGCACCCGTACGGTCCAGCTTGTTGACGAAGCACATCCGCGGCACGTTGTACTTGTCCGCCTGCCGCCAGACGTTCTCGGTCTGCGGTTCCACGCCGGCGACACCGTCGTACACCGCGATCGCGCCGTCGAGCACCCGCAGGTTGCGCTCCACCTCGACGGTGAAGTCGACGTGTCCGGGGGTGTCGATGATCTGGATCGTGTGGTCCTTCCAGGCGACCTTGGTCGCCGCGGAAGTGATGGTGATGCCGCGCTCCTGCTCCTGCTCCATCCAGTCCATCGTGGCGGCGCCATCGTGGACCTCACCGATCTTGTAGTTGATGCCGGTGTAGAACAGGATCCGCTCGGTGGTCGTGGTCTTGCCCGCGTCGATATGCGCCATGATCCCGATGTTGCGGGTCCTGGCGAGTTCGGCGTCCTTGGCCACTGCTCTCTTCTCTCACACTAGATATCGACGTGCACCGGCCAGCGGGTCACGCTGCCGGTGCGGCGGCACTACCAGCGGTAGTGCGCGAAAGCCTTGTTGGATTCGGCCATCTTGTGGGTGTCCTCGCGGCGCTTCACGCTCGCACCCAGACCGTTGCTGGCGTCCAGCAGCTCGTTCATCAGCCGCTCGGTCATCGTCTTCTCGCGGCGAGCCCGGCTGTAGGTGATGATCCAGCGCAGCGCCAGCGTGGTGGACCGGCTCGGCCGCACCTCGATCGGCACCTGGTAGGTGGCGCCACCGACGCGGCGGCTCTTCACCTCGAGGGTCGGCTTCACGTTGTCCAGCGCACGCTTGAGCGTGATCACCGGGTCGGCGCCGGTCTTCTCGCGAGCGCCTTCCAGCGCGCCGTACACGATCCGCTCGGCGACCGAGCGCTTGCCGGACAGCAGGACCTTGTTGATCAGGCTGGTGACCAGCGGGGAGCCGTACACCGGGTCGACGACGACCGGGTGCTTGGGGGCGGGACCCTTGCGGGGCATCAGCTCTTCTCCTTCTTCGCGCCGTACTTGCTGCGAGCCTGCTTGCGGCCGCGTACGCCCTGGGTGTCCAGCGAGCCGCGGACGATCTTGTAACGCACACCCGGCAGGTCCTTCACCCGGCCACCACGCACCAGCACCATCGAGTGCTCCTGCAGGTTGTGGCCGACGCCGGGGATGTACGCGGTGACCTCGATCTGACTGGTCAGCCGGACACGGGCCACCTTGCGCAGCGCCGAGTTGGGCTTCTTCGGCGTGGTGGTGTACACGCGAGTGCACACGCCACGACGCTGCGGCCCGTCCTTGAGCGCCGGGGTCTTGCTCTTCTCGACCTTGTCCTGGCGGCCCTTGCGGACCAGCTGCTGGATCGTGGGCACCGAGCCTGGCCTTCCTTCGTTGTCTGTCTTGCCTGTTGTCGCATGTCTGGTGTCAGTACGCAGACACGATGGTCCCATTACGCTGTTGTCGATGGCCTGGTCGGGGCCCGGTTTTCCGACCCCCGCGGTCGGGCGTGTCGCTCGACCCGCGCATCCGCGCGGACCGTTACAGTCCTACGGAGGATGCGCCACCGCTCACCTAACAGCTGCGCGCTCGTGACTATTCCGTTACGAGCCCACCTGACGGCGCGCGACAGTGCCCGGGCCACCCCAGGCACGAACAACAAGCGTACCCACCCCCATCGCACGGGTCAAAACGGGGGTGGGTGATATGCGCCGCGCTCGTATCAGCCGGTGTAGCGGCTGGCCGAGAACAGGTAGGCGAGACCGAGGACGCCGAGGATCACGACCACCAGGCCGATGACCGCCGCGACGATGCCGCAGATCAGGCCGGCCAGGGCCATGCCGTCGCCGCCGATCGTGCCGTTGGACTGCTGGATCCGCGACCGTGACATGAATCCCAGCACGGCGGCCGCTCCACCGACGACGATGCCGATCGGTCCGCCGATCAGGAAGTGGCAGCAGGTGAAGAGCGTGCCGAGGACGATGGCGCCGATGCCGGTGCACATCGCGGCGATGGCCATCCCGTCGGTCTGCTTGGGCGCCGGATAGCCGGTGCCCGGCTGACCGTAACCAGGCTGGCCATAACCCGGCTGGCCGTAGCCACCGCCGGACGCGGGCTGACCATAGCCGGGCCCCGACGCCGGTGCGCCGTAGCCGCCGCCGGAGGCAGGTGCGCCATAGCCGGGACCGGAGGCCGGCGCGCCGTAACCGGGACCGGAGGCCGGCTGGCCGTAGCCCGCGCCGGACGCCGGATAGCCGGTGCCCGAGGACGGCGTGGCGCCGTAGCCCTGGTCCGAGTAGGTGCTGTAGCCGTTGGGCTGGGCCTGCGGCTGGTCGTAGCCGCTCGGCGGCGGTGCGCCGGGATCGGCCCACGGCGAGGTCGGGTCCTGCTGCGGCTGGTCGTTCTTCTGCAGCGACGGCGGCTCGGCGCTCTGGCCCGGGTCGTACGAACCGGGGTCGTACGACGGGGTGTCGTAGTTGGGGGTGGAGTACTGCGGGGTGGAGAAGCCGCCACCAGCCGGCTGGCCGCCCTGCTGGTCGTCCGGACGGTTGTCTCCCGGCGGTTGGGTCATCGAGGTTCCTTTCCCCGCTCAAGCAATGTCAACGGCAAGTCAACACCAAGTCAACGCTGCGCACCTGTCGCGGTCCCCGCGTCAGTTCACGCTACTTGGATAGTGCGCGTCCCCCACGTCGACGCCGAGGCCGAAGAGCCAGTTGTCGACGAGCACGACGCCGATCACGACCGAGACCGCGATGGCGACCAGGCTGAGCACCCGCGCTGCTTTGATCATCCCGGCGCCGGTCAACCAGCCACCGGACGCGGCCACCTCGGCGGTGGCCATCCGGGCCAGCGCCAAGCCGATGAGGCCGGGGATCAGGCCACCGACGCACAGCGACAGCGCGACCGCGACCACGCTCGCGGCAAGCGCCCAGCTCGCGGCCGACGCCGGCCGGGGCCGCGGCTCGACCGGCACCGGCTGGTACGCACCGTACGGCGTCCACTGCGGTGCGGGATCCCAGGACGGCGTGCGCTGCGGAGCCTGCGGTATGTCCGGGTGGGCCCCGTACGCCATCGCCATCTTCTCCCCACCGACGCCTAACCTCGCCGAGTCTAGGGGTTGGACGCGTTTTACGTTGTCTGGTTACGTCGTTTGGATCGCCAACGGCGTGACTCCGGCGCCGCGAAGCTCGGTCGGCAACGCACGGACCCACGGCTCGGGATCGGCCGGAGCCGCGCGGCCGCCGTCGACCACGAGCAACACCGAGTCGGGTCCGGAAACCGTACGGTAGGCGACACCGTGCCTGGCCAGCAGCTGGCCGGTTGCTGCCGCCTCGGCCGGCCGCACGCGGATGGCCAGGAGCGCGTCCGGCGCCCGGGTGAGCTCGCCGGCCGCCTGCGCGGCCTTCTGCTCGGCGGCCAGCCGCTGCGGCGCGCGTACGCCTGGCGTCACCGTGCCGCGCGACGTGGTGATGGCGTTGAAGAGCAGCTTGGCGCTGCCGTCGGAAAACGCGCGGAAGTTCGGGTCGATCGCGAAAACCGTGACCCGGCCGGTGCCGACCGGCTCGCTGATCTCGGCCGCGGTGCCGCCGAGCTCTTCGGCGCCTTCCTGATAGCCGGAGACATACCAGTCGGCGGAGTTCGCCGGCGGATAGCTGGCCACCACGGTCGCCGGGTTGGCCGCGGTCATCACCGGATCGCCGTTGTACATCACCCAGTCGGTCGCGCCGACACCGGCGGTCAGCGGCGAGTTCGGCGTGCGTACGCGGAAAAGCGTGCCCGGCGCGGTGCCTTTCGGGTCGCGCAGGACCGCGGTGGACAGGCCGAGGCTCGCCGCGAGTTGTGCGCCGCCTTCCCAGCCGACGTAGTGGCCGCCGGCGTTGGTCCAGTCGGCCAACGCTTTCTTCCCGGTGTCACCGAGCAGAGTTTTCACTGTCTTCGCGTCGATGTCCGGCACGATCAGGGCGTCGAGGTTGGACAGCACGGACGGGCTGACCTGACTCGGGCTGAGAACCGTCGAGGGGATCTTCCAATCCTTGTCCAGCCGCCAGCGCAGCCAGCCGGCGCTCTCCGACGGCCGGAACGGACTGGAGGTGTAGGAAAGGATGCCGATCCGCGGCAGGCCGGATGGCAGCCGCAGCTTGGGCACCGTCACCGGCGAGACCGGCGACGCGCCTTTCACCAGCTGGCCGGAACGGCCACCGTCCACATTGGACAACAGGGCCATGCTCCAGCCGGAGACGTCGTAAAAGTACGGGAAAGGCACGTAGGTGTTCTCGTTGAGCATCGCCTGGATCCAGTGCTTTTCCTGCTGGTCCATCGGGATCCAGTACGTCCCGGCCGGCATGGTGGTCGCCGCCGGTGCCCGGCCGTACGCGGTGAAGTCCTTGACATACAACGGTTTCGGCAGCCGATAGACGCGAACACCGGCCTGCTGGAGGCGCTTGACCACGACCAGCGTGTCGCGCTTCTTCGCCGGATTGTCGGTGCGCAGGAAATAGCCGCAGACCTTGATGTCCGGCACCGGCAGCTGCACGGTGTGGCCCGGGTTGTAGACCTTGTTCGGCTGCAGCGCGCACTCCTGGCCCTGTTTTCGCGCCTGCACATAGCCGTCGTGCCAGCCGGTCAGGATCGCCTTTCGCTGGCTCGCGCCGGCGAACAGCGACGCCATGCCGGAGGTGTAGTGTTTTTCGGTCTGCAGCGGATAACTGGCCTGCTGGCCGACCTCGAAGGTCATCCCGGCGGCGCCGAACTGCGTGGTCGGCACGCTGTCGCCGTAACCCTGATAGAAAAGGTCATAGCCGGACTGGTAGGTCTCGAAGGCGAACTGCTTGGCCGTGAAAGCGGCGGCGTTGGCGGAGCCGTACACGTTGTTGATCCACTGCACCGACGCGTCCGAGGTCTCGTGGTAGGTCGGATCGGTGTTCGGCGGGAAGAAATAACCGTCGCCACCCATGCCGTGCTCGTCGATGTAGAGCTGCGGCGGGTATTTCGCCAGCAGGTCGAGCTTGCCCTGGGTTTCCGGCTGCGTACGGGCGAACCAGTCGCGGTTCATGTCGAAGGCGTAGGCGTTCTGCCGGGTGTTGGCGGCCCGACCGTCCGGGTTCTGCGACGGGATCAGGCCGACGACGGCGTTGTCCAGGATGCGGCTCGCGACGCAGTCGGTGCGGTCGGTCAGCTCGTACGCGATCCGGTCCACCGCGTCGCCGCCGGCCGGCTCGTTGCCGTGCACGTTGGCCGACAGCCAGAGGATCGCCGGCATCCGCGCCTGGATGGCCGTGGCGACCGCCGGCGGCAGGTCGGGCCGGCGCAGCAGCTCGGCGTCGTGGCTCAGCTGGCGCAGCGCGGCCGGCGAGAGATTCTTCTTGCGTGACACCAAAGCGTACGTGAGCCGCCGGCCGGTCGCGGTGGTCGCGAAGGTGCCGGTGACCAACTGGTCGCTGGCCCGGTCGACAGCGGCCAGATACTGGTTGAGCTGGTCGCCGGTGGCCTGCCGACTGCCGAGATCGAACCCGAGCACCTGTTTGGCCGTCGGGATCTTCCCGGCGAACACCGGCGTCGTCGACACCGTGTCGCACGTCGCCGCCGCAGCCGGTCGCGCCGCGGCCAGTCCCCCGCCGATCACCAGTGCCGCCGCGGTCGCGGCCACCCATCCGAGTTTTCGCACGCCAAGGCTCCGTTTCCCCAAGACAGCCTCAACATAAAGGCAAAGCACCGGAATGCCGCCGGCGCCGACCTCTATCGGACACTAATCTGCAGGTCGTGACCTACTTTCCGAGCCTGTCCAAGGTGCCGCCCAAACGCGCGCACACGCTGACCGAGCCGCGGCCAGTGCAACTGCACCTGGGTTGGGGGCTGCTGATGCTGTGCTGGCTGTGCATGCTCGCGCTGTCGGTCTATTCGCTGTTCCACGACCCGAAAACCAGCGGTTCGACCGTCTTCTGGGTGGTCTTCTGGGCTCTCGCGGTGTCCGCGATCATCCTCCGCGGCTGGTGGGGTGGCCCGCGGCCGTGGGTCTACATGAAGCTGCTCGCGCAGATCCTCGGACCGCTGTTCCTGATCGGTGGCGTCATCTTAGCGGGGATGGCCGTCGTGAGTTTCGGCGTCCAGCCACAGATGGCCGTCTATCTCCTGCCGACCCTGGTCTGCGGTGGCTCGCTGCTGGCGGCCGGCATCCTGCTGTCGACCCGGCCGGTACGCGCCTTCTACGAGCAGCCGTCCGGCTGAGCGTTGGTAAGGTGTTGCCGAGTCGTAACTGGCGTGTCGAGATGGATGTGACCATCGGGGAGCGGCTCCATCCCTCGGGATGTTCGTGCCGTACGCCTGGGCCTCTGGAATGGCTCTGGGAGGCGCGGCTGTGGTGCATCCGGATTCGTCGCTGCTAGGTGGTTTCGAGCGGCCCCAGCTGGTCGGGGTCGTCAATATCACCACCGACTCGTTTTCCGACGGCGGCAGATTCCTCGCCGCGCGGGACGCGTTGGCACATGCGCGGCGGCTGCGCGCCGACGGCGCGGACATCATCGAGCTCGGCCCGGCGGCCAGTCACCCCGATGCGCGGCAGCTGACCGCCGAGCAGGAGATCCGGCGCCTGGCCGATGTCCTCGACGAGTTGGTCGCCGCCGGCATCCCGGTGTCGGTCGACTCCTTCCGGCCACAGACCCAGCGTTTCGCCAGCGAGCACGGCGCCGCGTACCTCAACGACATCCAGGGCTTTCCCGATCCGGGCCGATACCGGGAGCTGGCCAAGCTCAGCTGCCAGCTGATCGTGATGCATTCGGTGCAGCGCAGCGGACCGGCCACCCGGGTCCTGACCGCCGCCGAGACGGTGTGGACCGGCATCGAACGGTTTTTCCACGAGCGGTTGACCGCGCTGCAGGCGGCCGGTGTCGACCGGGACCGGCTGGTCATCGATCCGGGGCTCGGCTATTTCCTTGGCCGGACTCCCGAGCCGTCGATGCTGGCGCTCAACCAGCTGAGTGCGCTCAAGTCACGGTTCGGGGTGCCGGTCCTGGTCTCGCCGTCGCGCAAGTCGTTCCTGCGTACGGTCACCGGCCGCGATCTCGACCAGATCGGCCCCGCCACCCTGGCGGCGGAGCTGTATGCCGCCTGCCACGGTGTCGGCTTCATCCGCACTCACGATGTCGCCGCCATTCGCGACGCGCTCACCGTCTTCCAGGCACTGGACGCCGTACGACGGGAACCGGCCGCCTCCCGGGAGGGAGACGGCCGGTTTCCGGCTAGCGCGGACTCCTAGCGGTTGTAGCCGCCGTAGTCGTAGTCGTCCAGCGGCACCGCCTGGCCACTGCCCTGTCCAAAGACCGAGTAGTCGCCGCTGTCGGTGTACGGGGACATCGAGTAGACCGAGGCACGCGCCTCCTCGGTCGGCTCGACCCGGATGTTGCGGTAACGGGAGATGCCCGTACCGGCCGGGATGAGCTTACCGATGATGACGTTCTCCTTCAGGCCCAGCAGCGAGTCACTGCGCGCCGCGATGGCGGCGTCGGTGAGCACCCTGGTGGTCTCCTGGAAGGAGGCCGCGGACAGCCACGAGTCGGTGGCCAGCGACGCCTTGGTGATGCCCATCAGGGACGGACGGCCGGAGGCCGGCTCGCCACCCTCGGCCACCACGCGACGGTTCTCCGCCTCGAACGAGGCACGCTCGATCGGCGCGCCGGGCAGGAAGTCGGTGGAACCCGAGTCGATGATGATGACCCGCTTGAGCATCTGCCGGACGATGACCTCGATGTGCTTGTCGTGGATCTGCACACCCTGCGACCGGTAGACCTCCTGGACCTCGCGGACCAGGTGCAGCTGCACCTGACGCGGGCCGAGGATCCGCAGCACCTCGTGCGGGTCGACGGCACCCTCGGTGAGCTTCTCGCCGACCTCGACGTGATCGCCGTCGGTGACCCGCAGCCGGGACCGGCGGGAGATCTTGTCATACGCGACCTCGTCGCTGCCGTCGTCCGGCACGATGACGATCTTGCGCGCCTTCTCGGTCTCCTCGATCCGGATCCGGCCGGCCGCCTCGGCGATCGGCGCCTTGCCCTTGGGCACCCGAGCCTCGAAGAGCTCGGTGACCCGCGGCAGACCCAGGGTGATGTCGTCGCCGGCCACACCACCGGTGTGGAACGTACGCATCGTCAGCTGCGTGCCGGGCTCACCGATCGACTGCGCGGCGATGATGCCGACCGCCTCGCCGACCTCCACCGGGATGCCGGTGGCCAGCGACCGGCCGTAGCAGACCGCGCAGCAGCCCAGCGCCGCCTCACAGGTCAGCACCGACCGGATCTTGACGTCGGTGACACCGGCGGCGACCAGCCGCTCGATGCTCACGTCGCCCAGGTCGCTGCCGGCGGCCACGATCACGTTGCCGTCCGCGTCGGACGCGTCCTCGGCGAGCGTACGTGCGTAGACGCTGGTCTCGACGTGCGGATCCTTGATCACCACGCCGTCCACCACGGACGCGATCGGCAGCGTGACGCCACGGCTGGTGCCGCAGTCGTCCTCGCGGATGATCACTTCCTGGCTGACGTCCACCAGACGCCGGGTCAGGTAACCCGAGTCGGCGGTGCGCAGCGCGGTGTCGGCCAGACCCTTACGGGCACCGTGGGTGGAGATGAAGAACTCCGCCACCGTGAGGCCCTCGCGGAAGCTGTGCTTCACCGGCCGCGGGATGATCTCACCCTTGGGGTTGGCCACCAGACCCTTCATGCCAGCGATCTGCCGGACCTGCATCATGTTGCCGCGGGCACCGGAGTGGATCATCTGCCACATCGGGTTGGTCTTCGGGAAGTTCTGCTCCATCTCCTTGGCGACCTCGTTGGTCGCCCTGGTCCAGATCTGGATCAGCTCACCGCGCCGCTCCTCCGCGGTGATCACACCGCGCTGGTACTGCTTCTCGATCTTCTCCGCGTCGGCCTCGTACGACTCCAGGATCTCCGCCTTGCGCGGCGGCACCACCACGTCGTCGATCGAGATCGTCACGCCGGAGCGGGTGGCCCAGCGGAAGCCGGCCTCCTTCAGCGCGTCCAGCGTCGCCGCCACCTGGACCTTCGGATAGCGCTCGGCCAGGTCGTTGACGATCGCGGACAGCTGACCCTTGCGGATCTCGTAGTTGATGAACCGGTAGTCCGGCGGCAGGGTCTCGTTGAACAGGACCCGGCCGAGCGTGGTCTCCAGCAGCACCGCGCTGCCCGGCTGCCAGCCCTCCGGCGACTCCCAGCGGGCGCCGCCCTCGCCGTTGTCGACACCGAGCACGTCCTGGACCCGCACCTTGATCGGCGCGCGCAGGTCGAGCTCGTGCGCGTCGTAGGCCATGATCGCCTCGGCCGGCGACGAGAAGACGCGGTCCTTGCCGATCCCGTCCTCGCGTACCGAGGTCAGGTGGTAGAGGCCGATGACCATCTCGTGGGTCGGCGCGGTGACCGGACGGCCGGACGCCGGCGACAGGATGTTGTTGCTGGACAGCATCAGGATCCGCGCCTCGGCCTGGGCCTCGGCGGACAGCGGCAGGTGCACCGCCATCTGGTCGCCGTCGAAGTCCGCGTTGAACGCGGTGCAGACCAGCGGGTGGATCTGGATGGCCTTGCCCTCGACCAGCAGCGGCTCGAAGGCCTGGATGCCGAGCCGGTGCAGCGTCGGCGCACGGTTGAGCAGCACCGGGTGCTCGGTGATGACCTCTTCCAGCACGTCCCAGACGACCGGACGGGTACGCTCCACCATCCGCTTGGCGGACTTGATGTTCTGCGCGTGGTTGAGGTCGACCAGCCGCTTCATCACGAACGGCTTGAACAGCTCGATCGCCATCATCTTCGGCAGGCCGCACTGGTGCAGCTTGAGCTGCGGGCCGACCACGATGACCGAACGGCCGGAGTAGTCGACGCGCTTGCCGAGCAGGTTCTGCCGGAACCGGCCCTGCTTGCCCTTCAGCATGTCCGACAGCGACTTGAGCGGCCGGTTGCCGGGACCGGTGACCGGGCGACCGCGGCGGCCGTTGTCGAACAGCGCGTCGACGGCCTCCTGCAGCATCCGCTTCTCGTTGTTGACGATGATCTCCGGCGCACCGAGGTCGAGCAGCCGCTTGAGCCGGTTGTTCCGGTTGATCACCCGGCGGTAGAGGTCGTTTAGGTCGGAGGTCGCGAAGCGGCCACCGTCCAGCTGCACCATCGGCCGCAGGTCCGGCGGGATGACCGGCACGCAGTCCAGCACCATGCCCATCGGCGAGTTGCGCGTGTTGAGGAACGACGCGACGACCTTCAGCCGCTTGAGCGCGCGGATCTTGCGCTGGCCCTTGCCGCTGCGGATGGTCTCGCGCAGCGACTCGGCCTCGGCCTCCAGGTCGAAGTTCTCCAGCAGCTTCTGCAGCGCCTCGGCGCCCATGCCGCCGGTGAAGTAGTCACCGAACCGGTCGCGCAGCTCGCGGTAGAGCAGCTCGTCCGGGATCAGCTGGGAGACCTCCAGCTTGCGGAAGGTGTCGAGCACCTCGTCGAGGCGGTCGATCTCGCGCTGCGCACGGTCGCGCAGCTGGCGCATCTCCCGCTCGCCGCCTTCCTTGACCTTGCGGCGTACGTCGGACTTCGCGCCCTCCGCCTCCAGCTCGGCCAGGTCGGTTTCCAGCTTCTTGGCGCGCGCCTCGATGTCGTTGTCGCGACGCTGCTCGACGTGCTTCTTCTCGGCGCCGATCTCCGACTCGATGGTCGGCAGGTCGCGGTGCCTGGCCTCGGTGTCCACCGAGGTGATCAGGTACGCCGCGAAGTAGATGATCTTTTCCAGGTCCTTGGGGGCCAGGTCGAGCAGGTAGCCCAGCCGGCTCGGGACACCCTTGAAATACCAGATGTGGGTGACCGGAGCGGCCAGCTCGATGTGACCCATCCGCTCACGCCGCACCTTGGCGCGAGTGACCTCGACGCCGCAGCGCTCACAGATGATGCCCTTGAACCGGACCCGCTTGTATTTGCCGCAGTAGCACTCCCAGTCGCGAGTCGGCCCGAAGATCTTCTCGCAGAACAGGCCGTCCTTTTCCGGCTTGAGCGTGCGGTAGTTGATCGTCTCGGGCTTCTTCACCTCGCCGTGGGACCACTGGCGGATGTCTTCGGCAGTAGCCAGGCCAATACGCAGCTCGTCAAAGAAGTTGACGTCGAGCACGTGTAACCTTCTCTTTCTTTTCAGGTCCTGACGGTGGTCGGCGGCCCGGCGGGATCAGCTGGAGTGCTGACCCCGCCGTACGCGTCAGACCTCTTCGACGCTGCTCGGCTCCCGCCGAGACAGATCGATTCCCAGCTCCTCCGCGGCGCGGAACACCTCGTCGTCGGAGTCGCGCATCTCGATGGACACGCCGTCGGTGGAGAGCACCTCGACGTTCAGGCAGAGCGACTGAAGCTCCTTCAGCAGCACCTTGAACGACTCGGGCACTCCGGGCTCTGGAACGTTCTCGCCCTTGACGATGGCCTCGTAGACCTTCACCCGGCCGGGGACGTCGTCGGACTTGATCGTCAGCAGCTCCTGCAGCGCGTACGCGGCGCCGTAGGCCTGCATGGCCCAGCACTCCATCTCACCGAAGCGCTGACCACCGAACTGCGCCTTACCGCCGAGCGGCTGCTGCGTGATCATCGAGTACGGACCGGTGGAGCGCGCGTGGATCTTGTCGTCCACCATGTGGGCCAGCTTCAGGATGTACATGTAGCCGACCGCGACCGGGTCCGGGTAAGGCTCACCCGAGCGGCCGTCGAACAGGATCGTCTTACCGGTCCCGTCGACCATCCGGCTGCCGTCCCGGTTGGGGAGGGTGGACTCCAGGAGCCCGACGATCTCCTCCTCCTTGGCGCCGTCGAACACCGGCGTCGCCGCGCGGGTGAACGGCTCGGCGTGGTCGGAGCCGATCGCCTTGAGAGCGACCTTCCACGGCTGGTCGTCACCCTCGACCTGCCAACCGCGGGAGGCGATCCAGCCCAGGTGCATCTCCAGCACCTGCCCGATGTTCATCCGGCTCGGCACGCCGAGCGGGTTGAGCACGATGTCGACCGGCGTGCCATCCTCCAGGAACGGCATGTCCTCGACCGGCAGGATCTTGGAGATCACGCCCTTGTTGCCGTGCCGGCCGGCGAGCTTGTCACCGTCGGAGATCTTGCGCTTCTGCGCCACGTACACCCGGACCAGCTCGTTGACGCCGGGCGACAGCTCGTCGCCGTCGTCGCGGCTGAAGGTGCGTACGCCGATGACCGTGCCGGACTCGCCGTGCGGCACCTTCAGCGAGGTGTCCCGGACCTCCCGGGCCTTCTCGCCGAAGATGGCGCGCAGCAGGCGCTCCTCCGGGGTCAGCTCGGTCTCCCCCTTGGGGGTGACCTTGCCGACCAGGATGTCGCCCTGCCCGACCTCGGCGCCGACCCGTACGATGCCGCGCTCGTCGAGGTCGGCGAGGACCTCCTCGGAGACGTTCGGGATGTCCCGGGTGATCTCCTCGGCACCGAGCTTGGTGTCGCGCGCGTCGACCTCGTGCTCCTCGATGTGGATCGAGGTGAGCACGTCGTCCTGGACCAGCCGCTGGCTCAGGATGATCGCGTCCTCGTAGTTGTGACCCTCCCACGGCATGAACGCGACCAGCAGGTTCTTGCCCAGGGCCATCTCACCGAAGTCGGTGGACGGACCGTCGGCGATCACCTGGCCGGCCTCGACCCGGTCACCCTCGTTGACGATCGGGCTCTGGTTGGTGCAGGTGCCCTGGTTGGACCGGCGGAACTTGTGCAGCAGGTAGGTCCGCCGGGTGCCGTCGTCGTTCATGACGGTGATGTAGTCGGCGCACACGTCCTCGGCCACGCCGGACTGCTCGGCCACGATGACGTCACCGGCGTCGGAGGCGGCACGGTATTCCATGCCGGTGCCGACCAGCGGCGCCTCGGTGCGTACCAGCGGCACCGCCTGGCGCTGCATGTTGGCACCCATCAGCGCGCGGTTGGCGTCGTCGTGCTCCAGGAACGGGATCATCGCGGTGGCGACGGAGACCATCTGCCGCGGCGACACGTCCATGTAGTCGATCTGGTCCGGCGGCCACAGGCCGACCTCGCCGCCCTTGCTCCGGCCCATCACCCGGTCCTCGGCGAACCGGCCCTCGGGAGTCAGTACGGCGTTGGCCTGGGCCCGGACGTACCGGTCCTCCTCGTCGGCGGTCAGGTAGTCGATCTGGTCGCTGACCACGCCGTCGATGACCTTGCGGTATGGCGTCTCGATGAAGCCGAACGGGTTGACCCGCGCGAACGCGGACAGATAGCCGATCAGGCCGATGTTGGGACCCTCGGGGGTCTCGATCGGGCACATCCGGCCGTAGTGGCTGGGGTGCACGTCGCGGACCTCAAGACCGGCCCGCTCACGGGACAGGCCACCGGGACCCAGCGCGGACAGCCGCCGCCGGTGGTTGAGGCCGGCCAGCGGGTTGACCTGGTCCATGAACTGGGACAGCTGGCTGGTGCCGAAGAACTCCTTGATGGAGGCGACGACCGGCCGGATGTTGATCAACGTCTGCGGCGTGATCGCCTCGACGTCCTGGGTGGTCATCCGCTCGCGGACGACCCGCTCCATCCGGGACAGGCCGACCCGCACCTGGTTCTGGATCAGCTCGCCGACGGTGCGCAACCGCCGGTTGCCGAGGTGGTCGATGTCGTCCGGCTCGTAGCCCTCCACGTCGGAGTGCAGCTTGACCAGGTAGTCGATGGTCGCGACGACGTCGTCCTCGGTCAGCGTGCCGGTGGTGACCGGGACGTTGAGGCCGAGCTTGCGGTTGACCTTGTGCCGGCCGACCTTGGCCAGGTCGTACCGCTTCGGGTTGAAGAACAGGTTGTCCAGCAGCGTCTGCGCGTTCTCGCGCGTCGGCGGCTCGCCCGGACGCAGCTTGCGGTAGATGTCCAGCAGCGCCTCGTCCTGGCCGGCGATGTGGTCCTTCTCCAGGGTCGCCAGCATGATCTCGGAGTCGGCGAACCGCTCGCGGATCCGGTCCGGTGTCCAGCCGAGGGCCTTGAGCAGCACCGTCACGGCCTGCCGGCGCTTACGGTCGATGCGTACGCCGACCGAGTCGCGCTTGTCGACGTCGAACTCCAGCCACGCGCCGCGGCTCGGGATGACGCGGACGTTGGTGATGTCCTTGTCGGAGGTCTTGTCCGGCTCCTTGGTGTAGTAGACGCCCGGAGAACGGACCAGCTGCGACACGACCACACGCTCGGTGCCGTTGATGATGAACGTGCCTTTGGCGGTCATCATCGGGAAGTCACCCATGAACACCGTCTGGCTCTTGATCTCGCCGGTGGTGTTGTTGGTGAACTCCGCCGTCACGAACAGCGGCGCGCAGTAGGTGAGGTCCTTCTCCTTGCACTCCTCGATCGAGGCCTTCACGTCCTCGAACCGGGGGTTGGAGAAGGACAGCGACATGGAGCCGGAGAAGTCCTCGATGGGAGAGATCTCCTCGAGGATCTCGGCCAGGCCGCTGAGCATCGACGGGTCGTCGGCCGCACGAGCCTGCCAGGACTCGTTGCCGATCAGCCAGTCGAACGAGCTGGTCTGAAGATCGAGCAGGTTGGGAACCTCAAGCTGCTCCTGGATCTTCCCGAAGGAGACCCGCAGCGGCCCGTAGGGGTTGCCTGCAGTGGGACGAGAGTGGAATGTGTTACCGGGGCGGGAGACTGCCAAGATGCGTCCTCTCGAGCACCGTTGCCGTCATGACGCGCGCACCCCGACCGACCCGCTCCGACCCCAGAACCAGCTGACCTGCAAAAACGTCATCCACGTGACCGTGTGAACGGCTGTCGAACAACACTCTGAGCAGACCCCTAGACACCAGCGCCTCGGCAGGAAGCATGACGGAAGGCAGCGCAAACTAGCAGTCTAGCCACACCAGGCGCGACTGTCCAACGCACCCCCGGCAGTTCGCCGGCGAGGGACCCGTCACACCGGGATCCAGAACCTCAAGCCGTCGCGAATCCGCCGCCTTCGAAGCGTGCCTTCCGACATACCCCCTCGTCAAGAGGGAGAGCCCTACGTGTCGCCGATACAAGGGGTTTTAGGGGTTGCCACAACCGGTCCGCGTGGCCAGCTTTGGCTTTTTGTCCTGTTTATTCGATTTTCTCGGCAACGCGCGGCAACACCGGTGTGACGCTCCGGTCGCTCGACCGCCGTCTCGCGACCGTCTTTATCGTACACATGTTCGCCTGTCGGGTCGAGAGGTCGTACGCGCGCGCTGGGCTCCAACGCGCGCGGTGGCACGCACCGCGCGCGCTCGTGCGACCCGCCGCGACACCTATTCAACTGACGGCCGCACATGTTGCGTCAACCGAGGTTCAGCCGCTTCGCCGGCACCTGCGCCGCCTCGTCCTACCTGGCCAACGTGAGCTGCACTTCAAGCTTGAGGGAGGCCGTCGACGCCGGCAGATCGCCGACGCGCTTGTTCGGGCTGAGGTAAAAGTTCGGGTCTGCCAGGCGACAGTGCAGTTAGGAAACGAGGAAGACGCTCGACGGCGCTGTCTGCGGCCACTGGTTGAACATCTGTCGGAAGCGCGCGCACACCGCTCATACTCGACACGCGCGGGACCAGGGATCCGCGGGATGCGCAGGCTCTTTATCTGCTCCTCGGACGTCTGCCGGCGGAAAGCCGCGTGCCCTTCCAGCACGTGGATTCCACGAGCGAGCCGCTCCTTTGGATTCCAGACGTCATCGGTTGGTGCTATGGCGCGAGTGGTTCCTTGGCGTGCTCGAATCAGCGCGACGCTCTTGAGCGCGGAGCAGGTTCCAGAAAGCGCGAAGCCGGTGGCTCAGAGGGGGGTGGCTTCGGCGATCAGCCAGTTGCCGTCGACCTTCTGCATGGTCAGCCGTACGCGGGCCTGGTCGAGGCGCTGGCCCTGGATGTTCTTGTTCTGTACGGCCTGGTTGAGATAGAGCAGCACGACCACCCGGTCCGGCGTCGCGTCCATCACCGACGACGCGCTCACGCTGGCCTGCACGACCGCCTTGTTGGCCTTGGCCTGCGGGATGACGACCTTGGAGCTGGTGGTGGCGAAGTCGGTGGCGAGCTTGCCGGTGACGACCTTCCTGCTGGCCGCCACGTCCTGCTCGACGTGCCGGTAGTCGTAGGAGAACAGGGTCTGCGCCTGTACGGCGGCCGCGGACACGGCGGACTTGCGGGCCGCCAGTGTTCCGGCGTCGTAGCCCTGCCAGAAGGCCAGGCCACCGGCCACGGCGGCGAGCAGGACGACGATCAGCGCCAGGACGACCAGGGTCAGTCCGGAGACGGTCTGGAACGGCAACCAGCGGTTGGTCGCTCGGCGGCGCCGCCGGTGGCCGCGCGACGAGGAGCGGGTCGAGCGCGTACGAGTCGGCTCGGGACGCGGACGCGCGGCTTCGGCGGCCGGCCGCGGCGCCGGCCGGCTGGTGACGGTCGACTTCGGCGCCGGCTTGTGCGGATCGGGTGCGGGCGCGCGCTTCGGTGCCGCGACGGCGGGGCCGCGAGTGCCGCGCAGCGCGCGAGGAATCGGTTTGCGTGCCATCACGCCCCCTCTCAGCCGACGAACTTGAGCTCGGACACCAGCCAGCGGCCGCCCTGCAGCGAGAGCGACAGCTGGATGCGATAGTGCCGCAGCACGCCCTTCGGGTTTTGCGGCGACTTCGTGGTGCCTTCGGCGGCCACCAGCACGACGGCGGAGTCGGCGTCGGAGGACACCAGGCCGGCGGCCAGGATCTGCGCCGTGTTCACCGACTTGCTCTGCACGATCGAGTTCTTCAGCGTCGCCTGGCCACCGGTGTACTGGTCCCTGAAGTCGCCGGTCGTACGCTCGACGACCCGCTGCATGTCGCGGTCGATGGTCGAGTAGTTGATCGACAGCAGGTTCTGCGCGAAGTCACGCCCGGCGGCGACAGCGGCCTGGTCGCGCTCGTCGGCGTTGTACGTCGAGGTCAGCTGCCAGGCCTGCCAGCCGATCAGGCCGGCCAGCGCCAGCATCAGCACCACCAGCACGCTGGCCACCACACCGCGGCTGGTCGGCGTCCGCGGGTTGAGCGGGTCGAGCCAGCCGCGCGCCGAGCGCCGTGGCTTGGTGGTGGCCTGGTCGGACATCGGACGCTCGATCTTGTCGGCAACGGTGGACGGCGTCACCGTACCGGTACGGCGCGGCTCGGTTCGGGTCGGCACAGCGGAACTCAGACCTCTCGTCGGGGACTTCTCACCCGCTCAGGGGTGCGATGAGCAGGCTCTTCCAGCCCTGGTCACCGAGCACGGCGGCCTGGCCGCCGGTGCTACCCATCACGTACGGCGAACCGTCCGGCGCGGTGGCCAGCCCCGTCGTGGGGTCATAGCCGGTGTTGGGGCCGCTGTTAGGGCCGCTGTTAGGGCCGCTGGTCGGCCCGGATGGCGTGTCCGGGGGTTGCGGCGTGCCTTCCTTGCCGCCGGGTCGCGGCGCGTTCTGCCAGCCGCGTACGGCCGAGCCGTTGGCACGCTCCTCGGAGGTGCAGGTCAGCGGTGCGTCGGCGGTGTAGCGACAGGGTGGCGGGTCGTCCACGTTGAGCACGAGTCCGAAGTGGACGGTGTTGTCGCCGGGTACGACGGTGGAGCCGCCGGCCACCGCGACCGGATAGGCCACCAGGATCTGCTCGATGCCGTCCATCCGGCGCACCGCGACCTGGTCGACGGTGATCAGGTTGGTCAGCAGGAAGCCCAGGTTGGGCTGCAGCTGGCGGACCAGCGTGGTCACCTCGGCGGCCGCTCCCGGCGTCGCGGTGATCAGCCGGCGCAGGTCGGGGTCGCTGGCCTTGACCTGCGCGGACAGCGACGCGAGCGAGGCGGCCCACTGGCGGATGTCGCTGGCCGACCGTGCCTGCGTGGTGAGCACGATCCGGCCCTGCGAGATCAGCGCCAGGGTCTGCGGCAGATAGAGGTTGGCCTCGCTGACCAGCGCGCTGGTGTTGTCCAGCAGCCGGTCGAGGTTTTGTCCGGCGTCGCCGGAGAAGGCCCTGCCGAGCTCGTCGATGACCACCGCCAGGTCGGCCTGGTTGACCGAGCCGACCAGCTTGTCGAGGTTGAGCAGGATGTCCTCGAGCGGCAGCGGCGTGCCGGTGCGGCTCTTCGGGATGGTCGCGCCGTCGGCCAGGTACGGACCGGCGTCGTTCGGCGGCCGCAGGTCGATGTACTGCTCGCCGACGGCCGACCGGTCGGTCACGATGGCCTGGCTGTTGGCCGGTACGCGCGTGCCGCGGTCCAGCTGCATGGTGGCGCGTACGCCGCCGGGCACCAGGTTGACGCCGACGACCTTGCCGATCTGGTAGCCCCGGTAGGTCACCGCGGCGTTCTCGAAGATGCCGCCGGCTCTGGCGAAGTCGGCGTTGACCAGGTACGTACGGTTGAACAGCACGTCGGTGAAGCCGACGTAGTTGGCCGACACGAAGCTGATGCCCAGCAGCGCGACCAGCACGAACACGAACACCTGGATCTTGGTGCGCAGCGTGATCACCGGCCACCTCCGAGGATGCCGCCCAGGCCACTGTCCGGCGAGTCGATGGTGACACCGGGCTGGTCCTTGACCGGCGCGGTCGTCCCCTGGCCGCCCTTGATCGAGTCCGGTGGCTCGATCGGATGCGAGCCGGTGCCGCCGGTGTCGGGCGCCTCGATCGGCGTCTTGCCCGGCGTGAGCAGGTTGCCGAGCACCTCGGTCAGGTCGAGGTCGACCTGGAAGTCCACGTTGGCGTACGCGCGGCCGTTGCTGATGAAGATCGTGTCGGTGATCTTGCGCGGGAACGGGAAGGTGGACAGCAGCTCCAGACCGTTGGGCAGCGACGTACCTGCCGCGGCCAGCTGCTTCAGCGTCGGCTGCAGCGCTCGCAGGTCGGCGAGCGTGTCGGCCTTGCTGGCGTTGATCACGTGCGTGCCGACGGCTCCGAGCTTGGACAGCGCGGTGAGCGTCTGGGTCAGCTGCGAACGCTGGTCGGCGAGCACCTTCAGGCCGGGCCCGATGCTGTCCAGCGCGTTGGTGAAGACCGTCTTCTGGCTGTTCAGGATCGCGGCCAGCCGGTTGAGGCCCTGCAGCGCCCTGACGATGTTGGCCTTCTGCGTGTCCAGCGTGCCGACGAAGGTGTTGAGCTCGGTGAGCAGCGAGCGCACCTGCGGCTCGCGGCCGGACAGCGCGGTGGACAGCTCGCGGTTGATGGTCTGGATCTGCTGGATCGCGCCGCCGTTGAGCACCAGCGAGAGCGCGCCGAGCACCTCCTCGACCTCCACGTCGCGGCTGGTCCGGGCCATCGGTACGAGGTCGCCGGCGGACAGCTTGCCGACCGCCTGGCCGGCCGGCGGCGCCTGCAGGGCGACGAACTTCTCGCCGAGCAGGCTGGTCTGCTGGATGGCCGCGCTGACGTTGTCCGGCAGCGAGACCGACTTGTCCAGGTTGATGGTGACCAGCGCGGCGAACTTGGCCGGGATGTTGGCCCTGACCAGGTCGATCTGCGCGACGCTGCCGACCGTCACGTTGTTGACCTTGACGGCCGACTGCGGCACCAGGTCGAGCACGTCGGCGAACTCGATCTTCACCTGGAAGCCGCCGGTGGAGGCGACACCGCCGGGCAGCGGTACGCCGTAGAGGCCGTCGAACTTGCAGCCGGTCAGGAAGACCACCGCGAGGCTGAACAGCGCCAGCCAGCGCAGCACGGGTGACTTCTTCGGGAAGGTCATCGGCCGCCACCGCCGAGGATGCCGCCGAGGGTACGGTCGATCGGACCGGTGATGCCGGTGACTCCCGACCCCGGCACCGGCAGGTCGACCGCGCCGTTGCCGGAGGTGTCCGTGCCACCGCTTGGTACGGAGCCGGCGCCGAAGGTCGGGAAGGTGCCATTCGGCAGGCTGCTGTAGCTGCACGGCAGCGCCTTCACCGGCGGCAGGATCGCCAGCGGCTTGAGCACCTGCGGCAGGATGCCGGTCTTGCATCTGGTCACCATCTGCGCGATCGCGACACAGGCCGTACGCAGACCGGCGTCCTTGGTCAGCGTGCCGGCCAGCTGGAAGCCGGAGCACAGCGCCAGCGCCGGGTCGAGACCGGAGATCGCGTTGTCGCGCGTGTCGAGCGTGCCGGAGGTGGCGTTGTAGGTCAGCGCCACGTTGCTGACCGCCAGCGGTGCCACGTCGAGGAAGTCGGCCAGCGAGGCCTTCTGCTTGGCCAACGTCTGGGTCAGGCTGGTCAGCTGCGCCACGTCGGTGGACAGGATGTCGCGGTTGTCGTGCACGAAGCCCTGCACCTGGGCCAGAGCGATGGACAGCGACCGGACGGCCGCGGCGAGGTCCGTGCGCTCGGCGTTGAGCTGGCCGGCGACCTGGTTGAGTTGCGAGTTGAACGTACGCACCTGGTCGTCGCTGGCGGCCAGCGTGGCGACGAACTTCTGCAGGTTGGCGACCGTGCCGAAGGTGTCGCCGCGGTGGTCGGCCAGCGTCTGGATCGCCTTGGACAGGTTGGCCGTCGTGGTGTTCAGGTTGTCGCCGTTGCCCTGCAGGTTGGCGCGCCCGGCGGCGAGCAGCCGGTTGAGCGCGCCGGTGCGGTTGGCACCTTCCGGGCCGAGCGCGGTGTTCAGGTCGTTGAGGTCGCGATAGATCTGGTCCAGCTCGATCGGCACGGCCGTACGGTCGGTGCCGAGCACCGCGCCTTCTGGCAGCAGCGCGCCCTTCTGGTAGACCGGCGACAGCTGCACGTAGCGGTCGGACACCAGCGACGGCGGCACGATGACGGCGACCGCGTCGGCCGGCACCTTGAACTTGTCGTCGTAGTTCATCCTTACCCGGACCTGGCCGCCGACCGGCGTCACCTCGGTGACCGTGCCGACCTTGACGCCGAGGATGCGTACGTCCGAGCCGGGATAGATGCCAACGGTCTCGGTGAAGTTGGCGGTGAGCGTACGCAGCGCCGGCTGGTTGATCACGTAGACCAGCCCGCCGACTGCGGCCACCAGCACGATGACCAGCGCGATCGGCAGGAACTTGAACACCGGGTGGTCCAGTGGACGCTCGCTCATCGGCCTCCTCCCAGCGGGTTCGGCGCGCTTCCGGACTCCGGGCAGGTGTCCGCGCCCAGCGGTGGCGGCGGCAGCAGGCAGCCGACGTACGAGTCGAACCAGCGGCCGTTGCCCAGGACATTGGCGAACGTCCGCACGAACGGTCCGAAGCGCTGCAGCGCCACGTCCAGGTTGCCCTGGTTTTTCTGCAGCAGCGTGAGCACGCCGTGCAGCTGCTGGAGCGCCGGGTTGAGCTGGCGGCGGTTGTCGTTGACCAGGCCGGTCAGCTGGATGGCCAGCTGGTTGGCGCTGACCAGCAGCGTGTGGATCACCGCGCGGCGCCGGTTGAGCTCGGTGAGCAGCAGGTTGCCGTCGGTGATCAGCTGCTGGAACTGGCTGCGCCGGTTGGCCAGCAGGCCGGTCACGTCGTTGGCGCGCGAGAGCAGCTGACCGAGCTGCGCGTCGCGGCTGGCGATCGTGGTGGACAGCCGGGACAGGCCGTTGAGCGCGGAGCCGAGGTTGGCCGGCGTGTCGGAGAAGGTGTCGGCGATCGTGGTGAACGCGGTGGCCAGCTGCGTGGTGTCGATCTGGCCGACCGTGTTGGCCAGCCCGTTCACCGCCTGGACCACGTCGAACGGCGAGGTCGTACGGGTGGTGGGGATGTGGCCGTCGAGCTTGCCGGGCCCGGCGGGCACGACCGCGAGGTATTTCTGGCCGAGCAGCGTCTTGATCCGGATCGACGCCGTTGTGGTCGTGCCCAGCGTCATCTGGCCGCTGTCGATCTTGAACGACACCACCACGTGGGTGCCGTCCAGGCCGACGTCGGTGACCTTGCCGACGCGTACGCCGGCGATCCGCACCTCGTCGTCGGGCTTCAGGCCGCTGGCGTCGCGGAAGTCCGCCGCGTACGCGGTGCCGCCGCCGATGACCGGCAGGTTGCCGGCGTTGAACGCGGCGAGCATGAGCAGCGCGATCACCACGACGCCGACGGCGCCGATGACCAGCTGGTTGCGTTCGCGGAAGGGCTTCACGGCGTCCCTCCGGTGCACGGATAGCCGGACCGGTTGATCGGCCCGACCTGCTGCTTGCCGACGATCGGCAGCTTGGTGTAGCCACCCATCGAGCAGAGGTAGAAGTTGAACCAGGAGCCGCCATAGCCGAGCGCGGTCAGCTTGCTCAGCTTGCCGGGCAGCCGCTGCAGCACGCCGTCGACCACGTCCGAGCTGCCGTTGAGGTTGGCGGCGAGCTGGTTGAGCGCGGCGATGTCGCCCTTCAGCGCCGGCCGTCCCTGGGTGAGCAGGCTCGCGGTCGAGCTGCTCAGGCTGGCGATGTTGGCCAGCGAGTTGCCGATGGCCGTACGGTCGGCGGCCAGCCCGGAGACGAACCGCTGCAGCTGGATGACCAGGTCGGACAGCTGCGTGTCGCGGCTGACGATGACGCCGAGCACCGAGTTGAGGTTGGTGATCGTCTGGCCGATCAGCGCGTCCCGGTTGGCCAGCGTGTTGGTCAGCGACGACGTGCTGGCAAGCAGGCTGTCGATGGTGCCGCCCTCGCCCTGCAGCACCTGGATGATCTCGTACGCGAAACTGTTGACGTCCTTGGGATTGAGCGCGGTGAACAGCGGCCGGAAGCCGTTGAACAGCAGCGTCAGGTCCAGCGCCGGCTGGGTACGCGACACCGGGATGACCGCGTCCGGCCGCAGGAAGGTCGCCGGGCCGGGGCCGTCGGTCAACGCGAGATAACGCGTGCCGACCAGGTTGCGATAGCGGATGCGGGCGTTGGTGCCCTGCGACAGCTTCACGTCGCTGTCGACGGTGAAGGCGACCTCGGCCAGCCGCGCGCCGAGCACCTTGATCGAGCTGACCGAGCCGACCCGTACGCCGGCGATGCGTACGTCGTCGCTGACGTTGAGGCCGGCCACGTCGGTGAACTGCGCCTTGTAGGTGTTCTTGCCGCCGAAGCTGGTGGACGCGATGGTCACCGCGAGCGCGCCAGTCAGCAGCGCGGTGACCGCGATGAAGATGATCAGCTTGGTCAGCGGGCCGCTGATGTGCAGCGCCGACTTCATGGGGTCACCTCCGTCACGACAGACTCGCCTCGGTGCCGCGGGCCATCGGCCCGAACAAGAGTGTGGCGACCGGCGGCACCTGGCTCGGCGGCACCCCCAGCTCCGGCGCCAGCAGCAGGTCGATCGTCTGCTGGTCGGCGGTGGTGCCGGCGGTCCCCATGTCGCCGCCTTTTCCGGAGACACCGCCGTCGGTCAGCGCGCTGGTCGCCGCGCCGCCGAGCGGCAGCGGGTTGCGCTGCAGGCCGAAGTCATAGCCGCTCGGTGCCTTGGCGGCCGGGAACGGCACCGGCGGGTTGGGCATCCCCCAGCAGTTCGGGCCGGAGTTGGCGCCGTACTGCGGCTCGTCGTGGCCCTTCAGGTATTTGCCCTGGCTGCGCGAGACCTCCAGGGTCACGTGGATCCGGTTGTCGTAGATGATCTTGTTGGCGCGCGCCTCGGTGTCGGCCAGGCCTTTGAAGAAGCAGGGATACTCCGGCGAGTACTCGGCCAGCAGCTGCAGGATCGGCCGCGAGTCGTCGGCAACCTGGATGATCTGGTTGCCGTTGGCCTCCAGCAGCTGGCGCGTGGTGTCGGCGGTGACCGTGGTCGAGGCGAACAGCATCTGCAGGTTGTTCTTCTGGTCGACCACGGTGTTGGCGGTGGTCGTCAGGTTTTTCAGCAGCGCCAGGATGTCCGGCGCGGCGTCCGCGTACGCGTTGCTGACGGTGGCCAGCTGGCGGATGTCGGCGGCCAGGTCCGGCAGCGACTGGTTGAGCTGGCCGAGGTAGTCGTCCAGGTCGACGAGCGTCTGGCCGAGCGTCTCGCCGCGACCGCGCAGCGCGGTGGCCACCGCGTTGAGCGCGACCGACAGCTTCTCCGGCTGGAGCGTACGCAGCAGCGGCAGCAGCTCGTTGAGCACCTTCTGCAGCTCCGCCGAGTAGACCGACTTGTCCTGGTAGATCGTCTGGTCGCCGCGGATGCTCTGGCCGGACGGCTGCCCGTCGGTCACCAGCGACACGTATTTCTCGCCGAACAGGGTCTTGGGCAGCAGCCGGGCCATCACGTTGGCCGGGATCAGGCCGACGCTGTCCGGCTGCAGCGCGAGGCCGATCCTGGCGCCGTCGCCGGTGGTGGTGATCGACCGTACGTCGCCGACGATCACGCCGCGCAGCTTGACGTCGGCGCCGAGGTTGAGCTGGTTGCCGGACTGGTCGGTCTGCAGCGTCACGTTCACCACCGGGGTGAAGAAGTGCTGGAACTGCAGGATCGACATGGCGATCAGCGCGGCGAGCAGGACGATGAACCCGATGCCGAGCAGCCGGGTGCGGAGCGTGTGGGCGATGGCGCTCATCCGGTGATCCGTACGGTCGTCGTGGCGCCCCAGATGGCCAGGCTGAGGAAGAAGTCGACCACGTTGATGGCGACGATCGCGGTGCGTACGGCCCGGCCGACCGCGGTGCCCACGCCGGCCGGCCCGCCGCTGGCGTAATAGCCGTAGAAGCAGTGGATCAGCACCACGATGACGGCGAAGACCAGCACCTTGACAAACGACCAGAGCACGTCCACCGGCGGCAGGAACAGGTGGAAGTAGTAGTCGTATGTGCCGGCCGACTGGCCGTTGTAGACGACCGAGATCGTCCGGGTGGACAGATAGCTGGAGAGCAGGCCGATGATGTAGAGCGGGATGACCGCGATGAAGCCGGCGATCATCCGGGTCGTCACCAGGAACGGCAACGACGGCAGCCCCATCACCTCAAGCGCGTCGACCTCCTCGGAGATCCGCATCGCGCCGAGCTGAGCGGTGAAGCCGCAGCCGACCGTCGCCGACAGCGCCAGGCCGGCGACCAGCGGTGCGATCTCGCGGGTGTTCACGTACGCGCTGACGAAGCCGGTGAACGCGCTGGTGCCGATCTGGTTGAGCGCCGCGTAGCCCTGCAGGCCGACCTCGGTGCCGGTGAAGAACGACATGAACGCGATGACACCGATGGTGCCGCCGATGACGGCGAGGCCGCCGGTGCCGAAGGAGACCTCGGCGAGCAGCCGCAGGACCTCCTTCTTGTAGCGCGTGAGCGTACGCGGGGTCCAGGCCAGCGATCGCACGTAGAACGACATCTGGCCGCCGAGGTCGTCCAGCATCGCCAGCGGTCGCTTGTAGAGCGAGGTCAGGTCGGCCATCCCTACGACCCCTTCGCCGGCACGACCTGGAAGTAGATCGCGGTCACGATGAAGTTCACGAAGAACAGCAGCATGAACGTGATCACCACGCTCTGGTTGACCGCGTCGCCGACGCCCTTCGGACCGCCGCCGGCGTTCATTCCCTTGTATGACGCGACGATCGCGGCGATGAAGCCGAAGATCACCGCCTTGATCTCGGCCGACCACAGGTCCGGCAGCTGCGCGAGCGCGGTGAAGCTGGCCAGATACGCGCCCGGGGTGCCGCCCTGGATGATGACGTTGAAGAAATAGCCGCCGGACACGCCGACGACGCTGACCAGGCCGTTGAGCAGCAGGCCGATCAGCATGCAGGCGACCACGCGCGGCACCACCAGCCGCTGGATCGGGTCGATGCCGAGCACCTGCATCGCGTCCAGTTCCTCGCGGATCTTGCGCGAGCCGAGGTCCGCGCAGATGGCCGAGCCGGCCGCGCCGGCGATCAGCAGCGCGGTGACGATCGGGCTCGCCTCGCGTACGACCGCGAGCACGCTCGCCGCGCCGGTGAAGGACTGCGCGCCGAGCTGACGGGTCAGCGTGCCCAGCTGCAGCGCGATCACCGCGCCGAACGGGATGGAGACCAGCGCGGTCGGCAGGATGGTCACCGAGGCGATGAACCAGGCCTGCTGGAGAAACTCACGGACCTGGAACGGCCGGCGCGGCAACGCGACCACCGTGTCCAACCCGAAGGAGAACAGGTTGCCAGCCGTCCGCAGCGAACCGGTGATCGGTTCGGCTGCCATTACCGGGCCGCTCCGCTGGTCGACGCTGACCAGTGTTTCGTCATTGCGCTAACCCTCCACGCGAGGCAGGACCAGGGTGTCGTCGTCGGATCTCCCGGTCGGTTTGGACCAGCTTTGCGCGTGCTTCGCGGTCGCGGCGACACCGGGTGCCCCCTGGAACGAGCCGGGCGGCGGGTTGACGCCGTTGGCCCGGCACCAGTCACCCGGCGGCCGCTGGGTCGGCCGCGGCTGGCCGTTGGTCGGCAGCAGCTGCAGCGCGATCGGCGGCAGCGGCGGCATCTCGTAGCCCGCCTGCCGCTCGGCCTCCAGCTCACCCACGTCCTTCTCCTCGGCCATCCCGATCGGACCCTGCCGCTGGGCGTTGAGGAACTGACGCACCACCGGCTCCTCGCTGGACAGCAGCATCTCGCGCGGCCCGAACATCGCCAGGTGGCGGCGATAGAGCAGACCGATGTTGTCCGGCACGGTACGCGCCGTGTTCACGTCGTGGGTGACGATCAGGAAAGTCGCGCCGATCTGCTGGTTGAGGTCGACGAAGAGCTGGTTGATGTATGCCGTACGCACCGGGTCGAGACCGGAGTCGGGCTCGTCCACCAGCACGATCTCCGGGTCGAGGACCAGCGCGCGGGCCAGGCCCGCACGCTTGCGCATGCCGCCGGAGATCTCGCCCGGCAGCTTCTTCTCGGTGCCGGCCAGGCCCACCATGTCCATCTTCTCGTCGACGATCCGCTTGATCTCCGACTCGGACTTGCGGGTGTGCTCGCGCAGCGGGAAGGCGATGTTGTCGTACAGGTTCATCGAGCCGAACAGCGCGCCGTCCTGGAACAGCACACCGAACAGCTTGCGCACCTCGTAGAGCTTGCGCTCGGAGAGCTTGGTGAGATCGTGGCCCTGGATCTGGATCGAGCCGCGGTCCGGCTTGAGCAGCCCGATGAGGTTTTTCAGGAAGACCGACTTGCCGGTGCCGGACGGCCCCAGCAGCACGGAGATCTCGCCGGCCGGCAACGTGAGGGACACGTCGGCCCAGATCAGCTGCCGGCCGAAGGACTTGGTGAGGCCTTCGACCTTGACCTCAACACCCATCGTTCACCTCCTCCAGGCCAGCCATCGGGCTAACCGATCCAACGACCCCACAAGTCGTAAGTGACGCGGAACGCCGCCTCGCGCCAGCTGATCACGTGACGCAGCGCACGGTGATCGGCCTTACGTTACTTCCCAGTAACGGTTACGTCGAGTCGCACGTTCGGCCACACCGCTGACAATTCTTTCTTACCGCACAAAGGAGACAAATCTCAGCGGCCGACTTTGTCAGCCGGGTCAAGGCGTACTGGCCTGGCGTTGTGCGGCCGATGACGACCCCGCCGAAACGACACGGAGGCGACCACCATCGGTGATCGCCTCCGTACGGAGAACAACGGAGCTTACTTCAGGGTGACGGTCGCGCCGGCACCTTCGAGCTGCTCCTTCGCCTTGTCGGCGGTTTCCTTGTTGACCTTCTCCAGCACCGGCTTCGGAGCGCCGTCGACCAGGTCCTTGGCCTCCTTCAGGCCGAGCGAGGTCAGCGCGCGGACCTCCTTGATGACCTGGATCTTCTTGTCGCCGGCGGACTCCAGGACGACGTCGAACTCGTCCTTCTCGGCCTCGGCCGGCGCGGCGCCACCGCCGTCACCACCGGCCGGAGCGGCCACGACCGCGGCCGGAGCGGCGGCCTTGACGTCGAAGGTCTCCTCGAACTGCTTCACGAAGTCGGAGAGCTCGATGAGCGTCATTTCCTTGAAAGCGTCGAGCAGCTCGTCGCTGGACAGCTTCGCCATGTCTGGCATTCCTTCCTTGCTTGTTCGGGGCCGAAAGACCGGACCCGGGATACCGATTCGGGTGCGGGCCTCAGCCCTCGGCGCCGGCCTCCGCGGCGGCGTCGGTCGTACTAGCCGCGCCAGCGGCCTTCTTCTCCTGCAGTGCCGCCAGCGTACGAGCCAGCTGCGTGGCCGGTGCGGCGAACGTCGCGGCCGCCTTGGCCATGCTGCCCTTCATCGCGCCGGCCAGCTTGGACAGCAGGACCTCACGCGACTCCAGGTTGGCGAGCTTGGTGATGTCCTCGGCGGTCGCCGCGCGACCCTCGATGACGCCACCCTTGACGATCAGCAGCGGGTTGGCCCGGGAGAAGTCGCGAATCTGCTTCGCGGCCTCGACCGGGTCACCGCCGACGAACGCGATGGCGGTCGGGCCGACGAACAGCTCGTCCAGACCCTCCAGCCCGGCGTCCTTGGCGGCACGCTGGGTGAGCGTGTTCTTCGCGACGGTGTACGTCGTCTCACGGCCCAGAGCGCGACGCAGCTCGGTCAGCTGCGCAACCGAGAGGCCGCGGTATTCGGTCAGCACCGACGCCGACGAGTCACGGAACTTCGCCGCGAGCTCGGCAACCGCCTGCACCTTCTCGGACTTCACCGATGCCTCGGCAGTTTTGGCCACTGGTGACCTCCTCTCGTACTGCTCAAGCTGGCCGCTCACACAAAAAAGCCCCGCGCGCAGAGGCACGGGGCGATGACCGGCCTGCACTCACTGGACACGAGAGCAGGTGTACTTTCGCTTGTCCGTCCATCCTGCGCGGGCCGCCTCACCTGGGTGAGTCCTTCGGTCGGGTCAGGTGACCCGACAACCAGCGGTCTTCGGTTGGATCCGTCGTCAATGATACGTCAGCCGTACGCGCCGCTCGCGGCAGGGGTCCGGCAAAAAAACGGGACGCCCCTTTCCGTGCATGCGGTGCACGGAAAGGGGCGTTCCGACAAACGTCAGACGGTGGCTTCGTCGTCGACGAGGAGGTTGCGCGTGCGGTTCGGGTCGACCGGGATGCCGGGGCCGTTGGTGGTGGCGAACGTCACCTTCTGCAGGTAACGCCCCTTGGCCGCGCTCGGCTTGGCCCGGTTGACCTCCTCCATGGCGGCGGCGTAGTTCTCCACCAGCTTCTCCGCGTCGAAGCTCGCCTTGCCGATCACCAGGTGCAGGTTGGCCTGCTTGTCGATCCGGAAGTTGATCTTGCCGCCCTTGATGTCGGTGATCGCCTTCTTCACGTCGGTGGTGACCGTGCCGGTCTTCGGGTTGGGCATCAGGCCACGCGGGCCGAGGATGCGCGCGATCTTGCCGACCTTGCCCATCTGGTCGGGAGTGGCGATGGCCGCGTCGAAGTCGAGCCAGCCGCCCTGGATGCGCTCGATCAGGTCCTCGGCGCCGACCTCGTCGGCGCCGGCGTCGGCGGCCTCGGCGGCGCGCTCACCGGTGGCGAACACGATGACGCGGGCGGTCTTGCCGGTGCCGTGCGGCAGGTTGACGGTGCCGCGGACCATCTGGTCGGCCTTGCGCGGGTCGACACCGAGCCGGATCGCCACCTCGACGGTCGCGTCGTACTTGGTGGTCGAGGTCTGCCGGGCCAGCCGCGCCGCCTCCAGCGGGCTGTAGATCCGGTCGCGGTCGATGAGCTCGGCCGCCTTGCGATAACCCTTGCTGCGCTTCACTTCAGTTTCCCTTTCGGACGTGTGGTCGGCGGGCCAGCGCGTGGCCCTCCCACGTGGATCTGTCAGTCGCCGACGTTGATGCCCATCGACCGGGCGGTGCCGGCGATGATCTTCTCGGCCTGCTCGATGTCGATGGCGTTCAGGTCGGCCATCTTCTGCTCGGCGATCTCGCGCACCTGCGCGCGGCTCACGGTGGCCACCTTCGTGCGGTGCGGCTCGCCCGAGCCCTTCTCCACACCGGCCGCCTTGAGCAGCAGCCGCGCCGCCGGCGGGGTCTTGGTGACGAAGGTGAACGAGCGGTCCTCGTACACCGAGATCTCCACCGGGATCACGTTGCCGCGCTGCGACTCGGTGGCGGCGTTGTACGCCTTGCAGAACTCCATGATGTTGACGCCGTGCTGACCCAGCGCCGGACCGACCGGCGGCGCCGGGGTGGCGGCACCGGCGTTGATCTGCAGCTTGATGATCGCGGCGAGCTTCTTCTTCGGGGGCATGTCTGTCTTCCTGAATCGAGGTGGGGCTGGGGACTAGATCTTGGAGACCTGGTTGAAGTTGAGCTCCACCGGGGTCTCCCGGCCGAAGATCGACACCAGCACCTTGAGCTTCTGTGCGTCGGGGTTGATCTCGCTGATGCTCGCCGGCAGGGTCGCGAAGGCGCCCTCGGTGACCGTGACCGAGTCGCCGACCTCGAAGTCGACGACCTTGACCTGCGGCTTGGCCGGCTCCTTCTCGACGGCCGGTGCGAGCCACTTGACGATCTCGTCCAGCGACAGCGGGCTCGGCCGGTCGGCGCGCGTGGTGGCGCCGACGAACCCGGTCACGCCAGGGGTGTTGCGTACGGCCGACCAGGACTCCGGGGTGAGCTCCATCCGGACCAGGATGTAGCCGGGGAAGACCTTGGCCTGCACCTGCTGGCGCTTGCCGTTCTTGACCTCGGTGACCTCCTGGGTCGGCACCTCGATCTGGTAGATGAAGTCCTCCATGTCCAACGAGGAGATGCGGCTCTCCAGGTTGGTCTTGACCTTGTTCTCATAGCCGGCGTACGAGTGCACCACGTACCACTCGCCGGGAGCGATCCGCAGCTGCTGGCGCAGCTCCTCGACCGGGTCCAGCTCGGTCTCGGCGTCCTTCGGCTCGGCCGCCTCGGTCGCCTCGACGGCCTCGCCGGTCTGGCCGCTGGCGGTCCCGGCGTCGGCCACCTCGGCAGCCTCGACGGCCTCGTCCAGCTCGGACACGCGATCGCTCTCTTCCTGGTTCGACATTGCCTTACTCAGCCTTACTCATTTCGATGACCATGTGCGGCAGGCGCCGCGCTGGGCTAGCTTCCGGTCGTGCCGGTGCCGGCGGTGCCGCCGAAGACGATCAGCGCCAACCGAGCGAACCCGAGGTCCAGCAGCGCGACCAGGCCGGTCATCACGATCAGGAAGACGACCACGACCGCCGTGTAGGTGATCAGCTCCTTGCGGGTCGGCCAGATGACCTTGCGCAGCTCGGCGACCACCTCGCGGACGAACCGCAGCAGGAAGCTGACCGGGTTGCCGCGCCGGCCGGCCGGCCGGGTCTTCTTGTCGGCGTTCCTGTCGGACTTGGCGTCCGACTTGCGACCCCGCGAGCGGCTGTCCGCCTCGTCGGCGTCGTCGAGCTCGACCTCGTCGGTGTCGTCCGGCAGCACCGCGTCAGCCTCGTCGTCGGCCGGTGCGGAGCCTTTGCCCTTCGCCACGCTCGCCTCTTCCAATCGTCGGTTACCCCACCGGGCAACGGCCGGTGCCACCTGCTTTGTTCCAGGCCTTCGCCCACTGCATTGTTCCGGCCGTGACCCAACAGTGCAGGGGCGACAGGACTCGAACCTGCAACCTGCGGTTTTGGAGACCGCTGCGCTACCAATTGCGCCACACCCCTACGGGCCAGCTCGGCGCAGCCACCCCTTCAGGCATGCCGGGGCAGCGGCCGATAAGGCCCAGTGCGCCAGTGTACGGGACGGGGTCGCGGCTCTGGAAATCCGCACCCCCCGACCCAGCCGCGCGCGTCCGGCGGCGGCCGCGGCGGCGATTTCGCGTACGACCCGCCGGTCACATTGTGATAACTACCCAGTTTCCGCCTGCGGAGGTGGTTATGACCGCAATAGGGTGCGCAAAAGTCATCGGAAAGTGAGGTCTGTCTTGAGCGCGCAGGCGGAATCAGCCGAACGCGACACCAGGTTCTTCGGCCAGCCGCTCGGCCTGGCCACGCTGTTCACCACCGAGTTCTGGGAACGTTTCTCGTACTACGGCATGAAGGCGATCCTGCTCTTCTACATGTACTACGAGACCACCAAAGGCGGCCTGGCGATCCCGCAGGCGACCGCCGCCGCGCTGGTGTCGATCTACGGTGCGCTGATCTACATGAGCCAGGTGGTCGGCGGCTGGATCGCCGACCGGGTGCTCGGCAACCAGCGCGCGGTGCTCACCGGCGGCGTGATCATCATGCTCGGCCACATCACACTGTCGATCCCGTTCGGCGGCCAGCCGGCGCTCTATGTCGCGCTGTTGCTGATCATCCTCGGCACCGGCCTGCTGAAGACCAACGTGTCCAAGGTCGTCGGCGACCTGTACGACGAGAGGGACCAGCGGCGCGACGCCGGGTTCAGCATCTTCTACATCGGCATCAACGCCGGCGCGTTCCTGGCGCCGTTGGTGGTCGGCGCGGTGTACGGCGCCACGAACTTCCACGTCGGCTTCGTGTGTGCCGCCGTCGGCATGGCGATCGGCCTGGTCACGTACTTCTTCACCCGGCGCCTGCTGGGCGACCGCAGCGCCAAGCCGTCGGCGCCGCTGAACTCCGACAACCTCGGCTCGGTGCTGCGCAACCTCGGTATCGGCCTGTGTGTGCTGGTGATCCTGGTGGCGGCCGCCGGCTTCTTCCACCTGCTCACGGTGGACACGCTGGTCAACGCGGTCAGCGTGCTGAGCATCCTGCTGCCGATCTCCTACTTCACCGTGATGCTGCGCAGTCCCCGTACGACCGCGGTCGAGAAGTCGCGGCTGCGCGCGTACATCCCGCTGTTCATCACCGCGGTGGTGTTCTGGCTCATCGAGGAGCAGGGCTCGGTGGTGCTGGCGATCTTCGCCGACAAGCGTACGGACCTGCACGTCGGCGGGATCACGTTGCAGCCGGCCTTTTTCCAGAGCATCAACCCGCTCTGGGTGATCGTGTTGGCGCCGATTTTCGCCTGGGCCTGGACCAAACTCGGCGACCGGCAGCCGTCGACGCCGCGGAAGTTCGCATACGGTGTCGCCTTCGCGGGTCTGTCGTACCTGCTGCTGACCCTGCCCGGCCTGCTCTACGGCACCAGCGCCAAGGTGAGCCCGTTCTGGTTGATCGGCAGCTTCTTCATCGTCATCGTCGGCGAGATGCTGGTGTCGCCGGTCGGCCTGTCGGCGACCACGAAGCTCGCGCCGGCCGCGTTCGCGTCACAGACGATGGGGCTGTGGTTCCTGTCCGACGCGGCCGCGCAGGGCATCAGCGCGCAGATCGTCGGCTTCTACAGCGCGTCGACGGAGGTCGCGTACTTCGCGATCGTCGGCGTCTGCGCGATCCTGGTCGGTGTCGTGCTCTATTTCCTGACGCCGTGGATCGCGCGGCACATGGAAGGCGTCCGCTAGGAAAAGCCGCATCAGTCACACTTCGGTCGCCCCTGGATGGTCGCGTGTTTACGCCGGGGGTCGTACGACGGCTTTGGCGCGGTTGAGGACCTTCTCGCCGTCGACGGTGACCGTGAGGTCGACCTGGACGCGGCCATCGTCGAGTTCCTTGGTGACCCGTCCGGAGACGGTCAGCGTGGCGCCGGTGTCGTCGTCGGGCACGACGACCGGCGCGGCGAACTTGACCGCGTACTCGGTCACCGCGGCCGGGTCGCCGGCCCAGTCGGTGAGTGCGCGAGCGGCGACGGCCATGGTGTACATGCCGTGGGCGATGACACCGGGGAGGCCGAGCGCGGTGGCCGCGCGGTCGTTCCAGTGGATCGGGTTGAAGTCGCCGGAGGCGCCGGCGTAGCGGATCAGGTCGGCGCGGGTGACGGTGAACGTACGCTCGGGGATCTCGGCGGTCATGCGGCGTCCTCCGGCCGGTGCAGCAGGGTCGCGGCGGCGGTGCTGACCAGCTCGCCGCCCACCGTGGACACCTCGGTGCGGATGGCGTAGATCTCCGCGCCGGAGATCCGCCGGACGCTGTCGATGACCGTACGGCTGACCAGCTCGTCGCCGGCGGCCACCGGCCGATGGTGGACGAACTTCTGGTCGCCGTGCAGCAGCCGGTGCAGGCTCAGGTCGAGGTCGGCGATGACCTCGTTCAGCGCCTGGAAGGTGATGACCGCGACGAACGTCGGCGGCACGCCGTCTCCGGTGTCGCCGATGGCGGTCCGGAACTCGCGGATCTTCTCCGCGCTGACCAGATACGGGGCCGTCTGGTACGTCCGGCCGGCTACGTCCTCGGCCGCACCCACGCCGCTAGCGGGTCTCGCGGTGTGCCGTGTGCTTGGAGCAGTTGGGGCAGAACTTCTTCAGCTCCAGCCGGTCGGGGTCGTTGCGGCGGTTCTTCTTGGTGATGTAGTTGCGGTTCTTGCACTCCACGCAAGCCATCGTGATCTTCGGGCGGACGTCGGTGGAAGCCACGGCGCAGAGCCTCTTTCACATCGGTGCGTACGCCTCACCGGCGCACATCAACTGGGACCTCGGTCAAACTGAACCGTCCAGCACACAGGCCGAACAGCCCTCCATCTTACGTCACCCCAAACCCACCCCGAACACGAGCCGCCCCACCTGCGACCAGAAACAAACGCACGGCCAGCCCCTCATCTGATCTCGACGGGCGGGGGTCCAGGGGGCCAGGCCCCCAGGGCAATGCGAAAGTTGACCCGGCTCGCGCTCTACGCGAGCAGGGAAAACCCATCAACTGTAGCGGTGGCCGGACTTGAACCGGCGACACAGCGATTATGAGCCGCTTGCTCTACCACCTGAGCTACACCGCCTGGCAGCGAGCTTCCTCGCTGAGGTTAACTCTGAGCCCCTTTACGGAATCGAACCGTAGACCTTCTCCTTACCATGGAGACGCTCTGCCGACTGAGCTAAAGGGGCCGAACGAGGCCCTGCATCAGGACCAGGTACGAGGATACAGGGCCGGTTCGCGGGCTGTGAAACGGGTTGGCGGTCGCGGTCAGAGGCGTACGACGCGGAGGCCGCGGATGCTGCCTTCGCCGGTGGGTTCGGTGCGGGCCGCCATCCAGGAGTCGAGGCGTTCGGATGGCAGTGGCCGGGAGAACAGGAAGCCCTGGGCGATGTCGCAGCCGATGTCGCGGAGCAGGTTGAGGGTCATCTCGGTCTCGACGCCTTCGGCGACCACGGTGATGCCGAGGTTGCGGGCCAGGTCGATGATCGACCGTACGATCGCGAGGTCGCCGGGGTCGGTGGCCATGCCGAGGACGAACGACTTGTCGATCTTGATCTCGTCGACCGGCAGCTGGCGCAGGTAGGACAGCGACGAGTAGCCGGTGCCGAAGTCGTCAAGGGACAGCCGGATGCCGAGGTCGCGCAGCGACTGCAGCGCCGGCAGGGGCCGTTCGTCGTCGGCGGCGAGGCCGCCTTCGGTGATCTCCAGGGTGAGGTCGCCCGGGTTGATCTGGTGCTCTTCCAACAGCGCGGCGACCTCGACGGGGAAGTCGACGTCGACCAGGCAGCGCGGCGACAGGTTGACCGCGAGGTCGAGCTGGCGGCCTTCGGCGCGCCAGGTGGCGAGCTGGATGAGCGACTGGCTGAGCACCTCGATGGTGAGCCGGACGATCAGGCCGGACTGCTCGGCGACCGGCACGATGTCGGTGGCCGAGACCAGGCCGCGGTCGGCGTGGTTCCAGCGTACGAGCGCTTCGACGCCGACCAGCCGGTCGTTGGACAGCGCCACCTTCGGCTGGAAGTGGGTGCTGAGCGCGCCGAGCTCGATCGCGCGCCGCAGGTCACCGGCCAGACCGATGCGTGCGAGGCTGCGCGACTCCAGCGGCGCGCTGTAGACCTGTACGCCACGCGGGTTGCGGACGGCCGCGCGCTGCGCCACCTCGGCGCGCTGCAGCAGCACCTCGGCGTCGGAGGCGTGGTCGGGGAAGAGCGCGATGCCGACCGAGCTGGTGACGTCGAACGGCACGCCGTCGATGCCGCTCGCCTCGGTCAGCACGTACTGCAGCGCGACCGCCATCGCCATCGCGGAATCGGCACCGTCCACTCTGGACAGTACGGCGAACTCGTCGCCGCCGACCCGGGCGACCAGCGCGCCGTCCGGCGCGCGGCTGGAGAGCCGGTTGGCGACCTCGACGAGCAGTTTGTCGCCGACCTCGTGTCCGAGCGTTTCGTTGACGTCGCGGAAACCGGCGAGGTCGAGGTAGAGCAGCGCGACGACCTCTCCGGGCGCCGGGCGTACGCCGAGGGCTTCGACGATCGCGGAGGTGAGCCGGCGCCGGTTGGGCAGGCCGGTCAGCGAGTCGTGGTAGGCGTCGTGGCGGAGGCGGTCGATCAGCCGCGAGTTCTCCACCGCGACCGCGGCGTGCGCGCCGAGCGTCTCCATCAGCCGTACGTCTTCGCGCTTGAAATGTTCGAGGTCGCCGAGCCGGTTGACGACCTCCAGGCAGCCGACGACGGCGTCGCCGGAGCGCAGTGGCACGGCGATCAGGTCGTCGATCTGCCGCTCGTACACGGCTTGGCGGATGTCGTCGTCGGCGATACGCGCACGCCGCGCCAGGTGCAGCGTCTCGCCGGTCGCCAGCACGGCCCGCTCGATCGCGTCGCCGGCGTTGGCCTCGCTGGCCACCTCGTCCATCACACCGACGGCGTCGACCCGCGAGGTGAGCCGCACCTCCGGATAACGCCGCTCGGCCGGGATCCACAGCGTGGCCGCCTCGGCGTCGAGCAGCTCGCGCGAATGCGTCAGCAGCACGTCGGCGATCGCGCCGTGCTGGCGGGCGGCGGCGACGGCGGCGGTGAACTCGTAGAGGTCGGTGAGGCTCTTGTTCTGGCGGACGAAGCGCGCGTACGTCTGGTAGCCGAGGACGACGACCGCGCCGATCACGATCAGCAGGAACAGCGCGTACGGACTGGTCCGCAGCACGATGAGGACGACCAGGCCGATGGTGATGTTGAGCAGGCCGCTCAGCATCACCGTCGGCGCGACCTCGCGGACCAGCCGGGTGATCGGCAGCGTCTGCACGAGGAAGATGACGCCGACGATCGCCAGCAGCCCGGTGAAGGTGGCGGTGCCACCGGCCGCGTACGCCGCGATCCAGCCGACCGGCTCGGTCGGGTCGGTGACGCCGATCTTCAGGAAGACGGCGACCGCGAGCGACACCTCGGCGGCGAAGGTCAGCGCGTTGTAGACGCCTTTGGCGACGTCGACGCGGCGGATGGCGAACAGGATGATCGCCGCGGCCAGCCGGGCCACCAGGATGCCCAGCGGTGGCAGCACGAACAGCGCGATGACGAGCGCGACCTCGGAAAGCGAGACGGTGGTGAGCTGCCGGCGCAGCTGCAGGCGCAGCTGGGTGGCCTCGCAGATCAGGAAGACGACGAAAACGGCACCGAGGATGGGCAGGCTGCCGAGAGCGAAGTCGCCGGCTATCGCGCGGGGGACGTAGACGGCCAGCGTGACGAGCAGGAGCACCGCGGCGACCGGCGCGATCCGCCACGGACGTGAGCCGCGCGGTGCCGGTACACGCGATGAGGCACGAGCCACCCTACGGCCTCTCCTGTGCAGCGCTCGAGCAGCTCAGCGGTGGTCCACCCGCTTTAGCCCCAGCCTGCGCCGTCGTTGTTTGGCGCGACACCCCAACCAGCGCCATCGGTGATTCCCAGGTTGCTCACGGCGGCGTGCGTCGACACCACCGGATGCGTAGCGATGCTGACGACGGCCGTCAGCGTGAGCGCGGCGACGGCGACCGCGACGAACGCGACGGCCACCAACAGCCAGTGCCTGGCGATATTGCTCATCCTCTGCCCCCAGCGACTACCTACGGCGACCGCCGCCACCACGGCGACCGAAGACCAGGGGCAACCCCATGGCCTCCTTTATCTTCGCACGAAAGATGGCTCGCGCAAGCAGGATCAGCCGTTCGGCTGACCGCGGGTATCCGGCAAACATCCCATTACCGGCGACCCACAGTGGCCACGCACCGAACGGTCCGAGACGCTTGCGCGGTTTGTCGCTTAAGTCGTTTCAGAGCGTACCGCAGGTCCATACCAAAACGCGCAAAACACAGTCGCTAGCTGGGATTACTTTCCGTCACCCGGGGCGGACCCACTATCACGGCCACTCTCGGCGCGTCATGGTCCCTACCCTTCTCCCCGAACGGGCGAGCGCTCTAGGCTGACGTACGTGATCGCCACAGGTGCCGGTCTCTGACCGACCCCCGGCGAAACCGCGCGGACGGAGGCAGAGTGATGGCGGCGTGATCGGTCACATCGGCGGTTGGATCCTGAATGTTGCCGCGCTGACGTCCTTTGCCGATCGCACTGTCTACGCCGAATCCGTCCTGAGAGTGGCCCGAAAACACGCGCTGACCCTGCTGGTGCCGGACAGCGCACTGTACGACGCGTACGACGTGCGTCCCGACGGTGGCCCCGCGCTGGCGCGGCTGCTCTCCGAGCCGGCCACCTGGCTGCACGACCGTTCCGACGTGCCCGGTGCCGCTATGAGCCAGTACTGCGAGTGGACCGGCGGCGACCGCACCGCAGCCCACGTCGCCTACCTCGGCCGCGAGCGTGGCTGGCCGGTGCTCACCGACAAGGGGGCCGCGCTGCAGAAGGTCGTGCCCGACCTGCTGATCGTGCCGGCTTAGAGGCCGCGCAGATAGGGACCTCTCAGAGGTCTTGGGCGCCGGCCTTGGTGCGCTGGTAGGCGGACGTACGGCCGGCCAGCGCGGCGGCCGCGAACAGCGCCAGGCCGTGCACGAGCACGCCACCCCAGACGACCGGCGCCGGCGCGGCGTGCACCAGCCGGAAACCGTCGCCGACCAGGCAGCCGGCCGTCCAGACCAGCAGACCGGTGGACAGCCAGCCGAAGCCGAGGACGAAGCGGCGCGGCAACAGCCGGTCGGCGGACTTCACGGTCAGCGCGGCCAGCAGGCCGATCAGCACGGCGACCGACGGGACCCACTCGGGCATCAAGGCCTCGGTGGCCGGTCCGTCGGACAGGTAGAGCTGCAGGAGCACGGCGACCAGCGCCGCCGAGCACGCGGCGACGGCGATCCACTCGCGTACGGCCGAGGCGAACACGGCCGCGCGGCGCGGGCTCTCCGCCTCCGGCACGCGGTCGACCGATCGCACGGCGGCGCCTCGCTGAATCGGCGGTCGCCGCAGCCGTGTCCCGCCACCGACGCTTGTCGCTGCCCCCGTCATGTCCTCTCCTGCCTTTGCCACTGAATCAATCGTCGTGGCGGCCGACCCGAAAAACATCCGTCCGCAGGCGGTGATCGGCCCTGACTAAAGGAGGATCTGCATCGCCTTTCGTATGAAGAGACGCACCCCGGCGTGAGCCGGTTGCCGACCAATTATGTGACGCAGATCACTTTCGAGCGAGACGCAGCGCTCTCGCCTGGACGTCCGCACGCAGCCGCGGCACGTCGACCGTACGGCAGACGCCGTCGGTGACCACCGGCCGGCCGGCGACCCAGGTGTCCCGTACGTGCCGGCTGCCGGCCGACCAGACCAGGTGCGTGATCAGGTCGGCCGGGTCGTCGATCGGCACGAACGCGAGGTCCTCGGTGTCCAGGTGCACCAGGTCGGCCCACCGGCCGGGCTCCAGCACGCCGATGTCGTCGCGGCCGAGCGCGGCCGCGCCGCCGCCGGTGGCCAACCAGAACGCCTCCGCCGCCGGCACCGCGGTGGCGTCCATTGTGGACAGTTTGGCCAGCTGGCTGGCCAGCCGGATCTCGTGCCACAGGTCCAGCGTGTTGTTCGACGCCGGACCGTCGGTGCCGAGGCCGACGCGTACGCCGGCGGTCAGCAGCGCGGTCAGCCGCGCCATTCCCGACGCGAGTTTCGCGTTGCTGCTTGGACAATGCGCGACCGACACCTCGTCACGCGCGAAGAGCGCGATGTCGTCATCGGTCAGCCACACCGAATGCGCGGCGATCAGCCGCGCCTCGAACACGCCATGGTCGGCGAGCACCCGCGGTGTCGTCGCACCGTACTTCTCGCGGATGCCTTCGTCCTCGGCCCTCGTTTCGCAAAGATGTGTGTGCACCAGTACGTCGGCCGCCTTGGCCTCCTGCGCGACCGTGGTCAGAAACGGAATCGGCACGGTGTAGGCGGAATGCGGTCCGAGCGCGATCTGTACGCGAGGGTCGTCGCGATATCGATCGGCGTGGTCCAAGGCGTCGGCGAGCTGACTGTCCAAACTGGACCGTCCCGGCACGCCGAGCAGCGGCGCCGCGGCGACCAACCGCGCACCGGACTCGTGGACGGCGGCGATCATCGCGTCCGGATGGAAATACATCTCGGTGCTGGTCGTCACGCCACAGCGCAGCATTTCGGCGCTGCCTAATGACATCCCGGCACGTACGTCGTCGGCGGTGAGCCGTGCCTCGCGCGGCCACATCTCCTCGCGCAACCAGCGGTCCAGCGGCAAACCCTCGCCCACGCCACGAAAAAGCGTCATCGGCGCATGGCAGTGCGTGTTGACCAGGCCCGGAATCAGCGCGCCGCCGAGATCGGTGACCAACCCGTCGGCCGCTGGTGCGCCGTCGGCCGGACCGACATAGCCGAGCCGGCCGGAGTCGTCGACATCGACGACACCGTACGGAAAAACCGTACCGGCGCGGTCGCCGGCCACCACCCATCTGGCCTGGAACCTCACAGAACGTCTCCGCGGTCGTAGCGAACCACGCGCCGGTCGGTGACCAACGCGGTGACCAACTCCGCCGGCGTCACGTCGAAAGCCGGGTTCACCGCCGCGGCGCCGGCCGGTGCCACCGTACGACCGGCGAACAGCAGCACCTCGGCAGGGTCTCTGTCCTCAATGGACACCTCCGCGCCGGTCGCGGTCGCACGGTCCACAGTGGACTCCGGCGCCACCACGACGAACGGCACGCCGGCCCGCCGCGCACCGAGTGCGTGCGCGTACGTGCCGACCTTGTTGACGACGTCACCGTTCGCGCAAACCCGGTCGGCGCCGAGCAGGACGACGTTGGCCTCGCCGCGGGCCAGCAGAAACGGACCGGCGCCGTCGACCGCGATCCGGTATGGCGCACCAAAAGACGCGAGCTCCCAGCCCGTCAGCCGGGCACCTTGCAGCAGCGGCCGCGTCTCGCTGGCGATGACGCCGGCCAGCCGCCGCCGGCGATGCAGCTCGCGTACGACCGCAAGCGCGGTGCCGTCGCCGGTCGTCGCGAGCGCTCCGGTGTTGCAGTGTGTGAGCACGAGCGCCGATCGGTCGCCAAGCAACTCACCGACCAGGTTGGCGCCGAGCGTCGCCATCGCCGCGCTCGCCGCCTCCTCCTCGTCGCGCAATGCCAGCGCCGCGTCGCGTACGGCCGGATAGCCGTCCGTCAACGCGGCCGCGGCACGGTCGACGCCACGGGCCAGGTTGACCGCCGTCGGCCGGGCGTTGCGGAGCTGGTCGACCTCGGCCTCGACCGCACGTCCGTGCCAGGCGGCCAGGGCGACGCCCATCGCGCCGGCCACGCCGATCGCCGGCGCGCCGCGTACCGACAGCCTGGCGATGGCCGCGGTGACCTCGGCGGCCGTCCGGCAGGTGAGCGTCACCAGCCGGTCCGGCAGCTGGGTCTGGTCGATCATCTCCACGACCGGCCCGTCCGGCGTGTCCCGCAGGTCGACGGATCGCACGACTGGAAAGCCTATCCGCGCGCGCCGCGACTCACGAAAGCCTTTCGGCCAGGATCCGCGGCAGATCAGGCAGATCCAGGTGCTCGGCCAGGAACCCGACCCGGTCGGCCGTCCACCTCACATCGGTGAGCTCGTGGCCGCCGTCGTACCAGACCAGCCGTTTCGGCTCCTTGGCGGCGGCGAAGAAGTCCTCGTACTCGGACTCGCTGACACCGATGTCGAACCGAGATGCCTGGAAGAGCAGCGGTGTCGGCGCCGCGTCGGCGATGAAGTGCACCGCGTCGTACGGCGCGATGTCGGCGAGCAACTGCGGAAGCCTCTCGCCGTAGGACGCGCGCAGGCCCTGGATGGCCGGATGGGTGCTGTCGCGGTAATGGAAGCTCAGGCCGGACAGGCCTACGTCAAGGACGACGCAGGCGAACCGCCGGTCGATGCCGGCAGCCACCCCCATCATCATCGCGCCGGCGCTGTGACCGACCGCACCGATGCGGTCCGTACGCTCCAGCAGGATGTCCGCACCGCGGCGGATCGCGAGGATCGACTGGCGGATCATCGCCACCTGGTCGCCGGAGGCCTGGTAGGTGACCGGCAGCGTGAGGGCGATGCCGCCGGCCTGCGCCACCTGCACGGCCTCGGCCAGGAACGCGGCGCGGCCGCCGGTCGAGTGCTGATAGATCACGCCAGCGCGCGGCTCGCCGTCGACGGGCGTGACGAGATACGCGTCCACCGGCCCGCCTTCGGCGTTGTCGAATCGGCACTCGGCGATCACCGCTCCGGGCCGCTCGGCGACCGGCGCGATCGTGAGGTTGAGCGGCTTGTCCCGGTGGTAGCTCAGGTCGGGCATGCGAAGGTGTCCTCCGTGCGTACGAAACGAAAGCAGACCCATCCGCCGCACGAGGGAGTAAGAGGGAATGCGGCGGATGGGCCTGGTCCGTGGCGGCCAGTCGATGGCCGCGATCTTGAGTTGTCGTTGTGCTTCACTCTTCAGACGCCTGACGGGTCGTAAAGGTTGGCGTGAGTTTCGCCGCCTTCTGGTGACTTACGTGACTGCTCCCGTGCTGCGAAACTACCCCGGCGACCGACATACTGCCTATCCGTCGGAATCGGCACTTCCCGTTAGGGAACGACCGCCGACGGGTAAGACGTTCCACAGGCGCAGGACATCGTGCACATCGCAGGAGGGGGCCGTGCACCGCCATCACAACGGTCTGAAGACCGCGGTGCTGCTGGGCTTGCTGACCGGCATCATCCTGCTCGCCGGCTATCTGGTCGGTGGCACCACCGGACTGCTGGTCGCGCTGGTCATCTCGCTCGCGGTGAACGGCATCAGCTATTTCAACTCCGACAAGATCGCGCTCCGGTCGATGCGCGCGTATCCGGTCAGCGAGGCGCAGGCCCCCTGGTATTACTCCATGGTCCGCGAGCTGGCGACCGCCGCGCGGCAGCCGATGCCGCGGCTCTACATCAGCCCCACCAACCAGCCGAACGCCTTCGCCACCGGCCGCAACCCGCGGCACGCTGCCGTCTGCGTGACCGAGGGGATCGTACACATCCTGGAGAAACGCGAGCTGCGAGCGGTGCTCGGCCACGAGCTGTCGCACGTCTACAGCCGCGACATCCTCACGTCGTCGGTCGCCGCCGCGCTGGCCAGCATCATCACCTACCTCGGCTACCTGGCGTGGTTCATCCCGATCGGCTCGGCCGGCGACGACGACCGACCCAATCCCCTGGTCAGCCTGCTGATGCTGGTGCTCGGCCCGATCGCAGCGCTGGTGGTGCAGATGGCGATCAGCCGGTCGCGCGAGTACGAGGCCGACGCCGACGGCGCGCGGCTGTCCGGTGATCCGTTGGCGCTGGCGAGCGCGCTGCGCAAGATCGAGATGGGGGCCGCGTCACTGCCGCTGCCGGAGCAGTCCAGCCTGGTGTCCAGCAGCCACCTGCTGATCGCCAACCCGTTCCGCGCGGGCGGCTTGACGTCGCTGTTCTCCACTCATCCACCGATGGAGTCGCGCATCCGCCGCCTCGAAGAAATGGCCGGCCGCCGCCGCTGAGGCGGCAACCGTGTCGGGGTCGACAACCTCGTCAGAGCAGGACTCAGCGGTAGTTCGTGAACTGCAGTGCGATGCCGAAGTCGGCTTCCTTGAGCAGCGAGATGACCGCCTGCAGGTCGTCCTTCTTCTTGCCGCTGACCCGCAGCTGGTCACCCTGGATCTGCGCCTGTACGCCCTTCAGCCCCGCGTCGCGTACGGCCTTGGCGATCTTCTTGGCGTTTTCCGAGGAGATCCCCTGCACGATCGTCGCCTTGATCTTGTACGCCTTGCCGGACACGGCCGGCTCGCCGGCGTCCAGTGCCTTGAGGCTGATGCCGCGCTTGATCAGCTTCTCCTTGAACACGTCCAGCGCCGCGTTCACCCGCTCCTCGGTGGAGGCGCCGATGGTCAGGGCCTCCTCGCCGGTCCAGCTCACCGACGCGTCGGTGCCGCGAAAGTCGAACCGGTTGGTCAGCTCCTTGGACGCCTGGTTGACCGCGTTGTCGACCTCCTGCCGGTCGACCTTGCTCACCACGTCGAAAGACGGATCCGCCACCTGCGTCACTCCTTCCGCTCGGACCGACCCCGCGACCGGTCCGCCTGATCGTCATCACCGCACACGCACAACGGCTCCTGACCGGCATCGTGCCAGCTCAGGAGCCGAATGAAGGATGGTGGCAGGTGTTGGGTTCGAACCAACGTAGCTTACGCGACGGTTTTACAGACCGCTCCCTTTGACCGCTCGGGCAACCTGCCAGGAGTGTTCAGTTGTACGCGCCAGGCAGCCCCCGCTGACCGGCCTTGAGCAGGATAACGAATCGCCTCCAACCGCCTCTCAGCCGACCCCACCGTTGCCGGAGAGGGCGTACGACTTCACCAGATAGATAGGCTAGCCTTACTTTATCTGACAGTCTGACGAACGTGGTGGAACGTGAGCCTTGGAGATGCGGCCGACCGGCTGTCGCGACTGGATCCGCGGCTCGCGTTCCGGGCCGGACAGCCGAGTGGTGCCGGTTGGATCCCGTTGGCGGAGGCGGCCGACCCGCGCGTGCTGGAGCGGTGGATCGGGGCGCGTGCCCGCGCTGCCAATGTGGCGACGGCTCGCGTCGCGCTGCATCTGGCAGCCCGGGTCGTACGACCGCTGATGGCCTTGCTGCACTTGGAAAACTGTCTGCCGGTGGCCACCGCCGAGCGGTTCTTCGTGCATCGCGACGGAGCCAGCTTCGACGCTTTGGCAATCGACGCGGACGCGTACGAGCCGGCGCGGCTTCCGCGTGTGGCCGACCAACTTTGCCAGGTTTTCACGCCGATCTACCAGGGTCTGCGGCGGTCGGGTCGCTATGGCCTCGGTCCGATGTGGGGTGGACTGCTGGACATGGTCGGCGCCACCTCGATGCTTGTCGCGCGCATTGGCGACGTGTCGCGATCGGACACGTGGCATCAGGTGGAGACGTTGAACGGCCTGATCGAGGAGCGGATCCGGCCGGTGCGGCCAAAACGTCCGAGGTGCGTGCCGGTGGCGTTGTCCGCCGGCCAGCACGAGCCGTTCACGGTGAAAGGAACCTGTTGCCTGAAATACCGGGAAACCGGCCTCCGGGTCGGTCAGCTGACCGACACCACCGCCTACTGCAAGACGTGTCCGCACATCCCCGACGGCGTACGACAGGACCGCTGTCGTCCCGGAATCGTCCGTGACCTGGAAAGGCACCACATTGCCGTCAGCTAGGATTTTCATTGCCACGCTTGCCGTTCTCGCGCTCGTCGCGACCGGCTGCGGCGGCCAGCAGAGCGCCGCCGGCGACGCCGCGAAGCGTACGGTCGACAGCGCCAACGGTCCGGTGTCGATCCCGGCCAAGCCGAAACGCGTTGTCGTGTTGTGGAAACCGACGCTCGCGGCAGCGGTCGCACTCGGTTTCCGGCCGGTCGGCACGGTCGCCGACCCGACCAGGAAAGTCGCCGACCTGATGCCATATCTTCCGGCTGGCTATCCGGTCGACCAGCTGTCGGTCATCTCCAACACCGCGGCCAACGACATCAACCTGGAGAAAATCGCCAAACTCGGGCCGGACCTGATCATCGGCGCTGCGACCGCCAACGGCAAGCAGACCGGGATCCGCGAGACACTGGGAAAAATCGCGCCGGTCGTGCTGCTTCCGTGGGCCGGGAACAGCTCGTGGCGCCAGCATTTCAGCGATGTCGCCGGCGTCCTCGGCGGCAACGGCGCCGGAGTTGTCGCGAGCTATCAGCAGCGGGTCGCCAAAGCCAAGGCGGCGTTGGGAAACCGAGCACGAAAGCCGGTGTCGTTGGTGCGCGTGCAGGGCACGAGCGAGTTTCGCATCGAGACTCCGGCGTCCTTCCCCGGATCCGTCGTCGCCGATGTCGGCATCCCGCGACCTGCCGCGCAACGGCAACCGGACAAAGGCAAAGACTTCCGCACGACCGGTCCCGAACAGCTCGACCTGGTCGACGGCGACACGATTTTCGTGCTGGCCAACGTCAGCCAGGGTGGTACGGTCGCCGCGATCAGCTCCAGTCCACTGTGGACAGGACTGGCCGGCGTACGCGCGCACCGCGTGTTCAGCGTCGACTTCGACTACTGGAACGCGGCAAACTACTACAGCGCGAGCCACATCCTCGACGATCTGATCGCGGCCTATACGGGTGCCAAGCGGCCACTCTAGCTCGACGTGAGAGTGAATTCGGTCGGGCCGAAGGAAACGTTGACGCGTACGTCCACCACCATGCGGTCGCCGGCGGCCCGGCAGACGAACGTGTAGACGAACGGCGTGGACAGCGGCCGCATCGTCGCGACGAAGCTGTCGCCGTCGCCGTACGCGCTGGTCACCAGCCGGTTGGCCGGATCGCTGGAGTCGCCTTCGATCGGCCGCCAGTCGAGCGGGTCCACCGCCTCCCGCCAGCCGCCGGCGCGAAACACGACCTCGTTGGTCGCACCATTGGCTGCGAAGGTGAACGTGCCGCTGCCGTCCGGATCGAGGCGTATGGACCGCAGAAAGGCGTCGTTTTCCACGAAATCGTATGTGCGGCCGTCGCCGGGGCGCGGCGGCGGACCGGCTGGCGGCCGGATTTCCAGGCGCTGCAGGGAAAGCACCTCGTCGCCTTGCAGCGCCGGCAACAGATATTGCCAGACGATGTCGAGCGTCTGCTGCATGTTTTCGCCGCCACCGGTGATCGCGAGGACGGCGTCGTGGTCCGGGAAAACGACACAGAACTGACCGAAGGCACCGTCGCCGCGATAGGCGCCATGCCGGCACCGCCAGAACTGGAATCCGTATCCCTGCTGCCAGTCCCCCGGCTCGCGGTTGAGCGTCGGCACCTGTTTCGCGGTGGCCGCGTCGATCCACTCGGCCGGCACCAGCTGCTGGTCCCGCCATTGGCCGCGTCGCAGGAGAAGCTGGCCAAACCGGGCCACGGTCTCGGTGCGTACGCTCAGGCCGAAGCCGCCGGCGACGATGCCGTCCAGCACTTCCCAGGTCGCCTCGGTTGCCTGCAGCGGCTGGAGAAGCCGCGGCCACAGATAGCTCAGCAACGACTCGCCGGTCACCTTCTGGAGGATCGCCGACAGCACGTACGTGGCGCCGGTGTTGTAGACGAAGTGGCTGCCCGGCTCGTGTTCGACGTCGAGCGCGAGAAACGCCCGCACGGCGTTGTCGCCGTGGATCCGGCCGATCGTGTCCTCGTCGTGGCCGGTCGTCATCGTCAGCAAGTGCCAGATCCGCATCGCGGCCAGGTTGTCGCCGACCTTCTCCGGTGGCTCGAAAAACGCCAGGACCGGGTCGTCGAGCGACAACAGGCCGGCGTCGATCGCCAGGCCGACCGCGATCGAGGTGAAGCTCTTGGAAATCGAGAAAAGCAGCTGGCGGTCGTCGAGCCGGTACGGCGACCATTCCGCGGCCAACGCGACCTCGCCGTGCCGCAGCAACATCAACGTGTGCATCTCCTGACCCGACGCGTCCAATGCGGCCAAAAACGCGTCAAGCGATTTTTCTTTGCCAGATGTCGCAAAGTCAGCCATGACTCGACCCTAGCCGGCCGGAGCGTACGGTGCCGGATGCGGCCAACCGGGTTACCATCTTTGGTCCTGATTCGGCAAGATTTGTCGCAAACCTCATTGACCTGGAGGCACACATGGACGGACGGGGACTGAGCCGGCGCGGCGTACTCGCGGCGGTCGTCGGAGGAGCCGCGGCGATGGCCGCCCCAACGGTGGCCTGCGCCGGACCACGGACGCTGGCCGCGACACCGATCGTCACCGGCCTCAACGCGCCGTGGGGGCTGGCGTTCCTGCCGGACGGCAACGCGTTGCTGACCGAGCGCGACAGCGGCCGGATCCTGCGGCTGGCCAACGGAAAGGTGACCGAGGTCGCCCGCATCGCCGACGTCGTACACCAGTCCGAGAGCGGCCTGCTCGGCATCGCCGTGCCCCCGGATTTCGCGCAGTCGCAGCTGATCTACGTCTATTACACGACCGCGCAGGACAACCGGATCGCGCGCTTCAAGCTCGGCGAGCAGCCGCGGCCGATCCTCACCGGCATCCCGAAAGCCGCCATCCACAACGGCGGCCGGATCGCTTTCGGCCCGGACGGCCAGTTGTACGCCGGCACCGGCGACGCCACGCAGTCCGACCGAGCGCAGGATGTCGCTTATCTGGGCGGGAAAATCCTCCGGATGACGCCGGACGGCCAGCCGTCGGCCGGAAATCCGTTCGCCGGCTCGGTCGTCTACTCGCTCGGCCACCGCAACGTGCAGGGACTGGCGTGGCGCGGCCAGCAGCTGTACGCGAGCGAGTTCGGCCAGAACCGGTTCGACGAGCTCAACCGCGTCCAGGCCGGCAAAAACTACGGCTGGCCGATCGTCGAGGGCACCGGCGACGACCCGCGGTTCGTCAACCCGCTGGTCACCTGGCCCACCAGCGACGCGTCGCCGAGCGGCCTGGCGATCCGCGGCGACGACGCGTATCTGGCCTGCCTCGGCGGCCAGAAGCTCTATCGCGTGCCGCTCAAGGCGGACGGCACGGCCGGCACGCCGGTCGCGCTGCACGCCGGCGAGTTCGGCCGGCTGCGCCATGTCGTCGTCGCGCCGGACAACTCGCTGTGGATCATCACCAACAACACCGACGGCCGCGGCACGCCGCGACCCGACGACGACCAGATCCTGAAGCTCACCGACTAGGGTTTTCCAGTGCGAACAGGAGGCGTTTGAGCAGGTTTGCCAGCGCCTCCTGTTCGCTTTCGTCCAATGTGGACAGCAGCTTCCGTTCGTTTTCCAGGTGTTTCGGCGCGACCTTGTCGACCAGCCGCTTGCCGGCCGGCGTGAGCCGCACCAACAGGCTGCGCTGGTCGGTCGCGCTCGGCACGCGGGTGACCAGGCCGGCGTACTCCAGCCGCTGCAGGGTGTGCGTGACCGCGCCGGACGTGCGCATCAGCGCGGCACTCAGCGCCGACGGCGTCAGCTCGTACGGCCGGCCGGCGCGGCGGCAGGCGGCGAGCACGTCCCAGGCCTGCCTGGTCAGGCCGTACGCGCCGAAGAACTCCTCCAGCCGCCGGTCGAAAAACTCGCGCAACCGGCCGACTCTGCCGACCACGCCGAGTGGACCGGTGTCCAGCTCGGGCCACTGTTGGCGCCACTGTTCCCGTACGCGGTCGACGTGATCGCTCTCGGCGAACGGCTCTTCCCTGTCCGACTGATTTAGCTGCACGTTAAAGTATCTTAGACGCAGCCGACGACAGGAGCCGCGGGATGTCCGAGACGACGTTGTACGAGTGGGCTGGCGGACTGCCGGCTCTGACCAGGATGACCACGATCTTCTACCAGAAGTACGTGCCGGCCGACGAGCTGGTCGGACCGCTTTTCGCGCACATGGCCGAGGACCATCCGCGGCGGGTGGCCGAGTGGCTCGGCGAGGTGTTCGGCGGCCCGAAGGCCTACAGCGAGCAGTACGGCGGCTATTCGCGGATGTTGTCGCAGCACGTCGGAAAACACCTGACCGAGCCGCAGCGTGCGCGTTGGGTGCAGCTGCTCTGCCGGAGCGCCGACGAGGCGGGTTTGCCGGCCGATCCGGAGTTTCGCGCCGCCTTCGTCGCCTATCTGGAGTGGGGATCGCGGCTGGCACTGGAAAACTCGCAGGCAGACGCGCACCCGCCGGCCAGCATGCCGATGCCGCACTGGTGGTGGGTCTGCGACGCGACACCGTGGTCGCGGCGGTCCGCCTTTGCTCCAGCCGAAAAGCCGGCGGAGGCGGTCGCGGTCGAGGACGGCGAGACGGTCAGCTTCGCCAAGCACGTCAAGCCGCTTTTCCGCGAGATGGACCGGCGATCGATGCTGTCCGCCTTCGACCTGTGGTCGTACGACGACGTGGTGCGCCACGCCGAGGCGATCCTGCACCAGGTGAGCCAGGGCTCGATGCCGTGCGACGGCGCCTGGCCGGCGGAAAACGTCGCGACGTTCCGCCGGTGGACGACCACCGGGATGGCCCCGTGAGCTCGCGGCTGTCCCGCTGGTTCGGCGCCAGCGACCGCGGCGACACCGCGCGGCTGGAGGCGTTCAGCGACGGCGTGCTGGCGATCGCGATCACGTTGCTGATCCTGGAGGTCCACGTCGAGACCGGCAGGCCGCTCGGCGAGGCGTTGGCGCGCGCGACACCGCACATCATCGCGTACGCGGCGACTTTCCTGCAGATCGGCATCATGTGGGCCAACCACCACATTCTTTTCCGGTCCGTCGAACGGATCGACCAGTTGCTGTTGCTGGCCAACCTGCTCCTGCTCGGCTGCGTGTCGTTCCTGCCGTTTCCGACCGGGCTGGTGGCCGAGCACCTCACCGGAGCGGACGGACGCGTCGCCATGTTGCTTTACGGCGGCACCCTGACCGCCTGCGCTACCGCGTTCAACCTGGTGTGGCAACGAGCGTCGCGCAGCGGCCTGCTGGTTTCCGGGATCAGCCACGAATTCCGCCGCGACGTGAGCCGGCGCTATCTGCTCGGCTTGGTCGGATACGCGGTCGCCACGGCGGCGGCGCTGATCCAGCCGTGGCTGACGCTCGCACTGTCCGTCTTGTTGGCACTCGTCTTCGTCCTCGGTCCATCGCCACGGCAGGCCGGCTGAACGAAAGCTTGCCGATCCGAGCAAATACCTATACCCCCCTCCCGTAGCACTGCTATCGTCCAGAGATGGCTGCTGCGACGGAAACAGGAACGACAAATTCACCAATGCGGATCGCGCTGCGGCGCTGGCCGGTGCTCGCCGGCCTCGGCTTCGCCGCGTTCCTCGGCTTGGGGCTGGCCAGCGGCACCGAGCTGGCCAAGGTCCTCGCGGCCTCGGCGGTCGTCTACATCGGTGCCGCGGCACTGAAGAGGCCGGCCGCCGCCTGGCCGGTGTTTTTCGCGACATTCATCGCGATCGGGATGCCGCAGGTGCTGAAGCTCGGTTTCGACCCGACCTGGTCGGTGCTCGGTCTCGGCGTGGCGTCGTTGGTGTACGGACTCGTACGGCGCGCGGAAAACCTGACCCCGCAGACCATCGCGATGCTCGGCTTTGGCGCTGTCGCCGCGATCGCGCTCTTCGTCAACCCCGTGGTCGGCGGATTCCTGGTGGCCGCCGGGCTGCTCGGCCACACGGCCTGGGACGTCTACCACCATTGGAAGAACAAGGTGGTCGCGCGCTCGATGGCGGAATTCTGCATGGTGCTGGACACCGGACTGGCCGCCGCGATCGTCTACGTCACGGTCACGGCTTGACCTGTCGAACATGTGTTCCCTAGTGGTGTGTTTCCGAAATGGCACGCCGGTTCCGGCGCCCAGAAGCCGCCTGGACGCACCGGGAAGGCGCCCGGATACGCCCGGGTATGAGGGCGCATTCCCGGCACGCCCAGCCGCCTTCTGGATCACCGGACCCGGCATCCCATTTCAGAAGCACACCGCTAGAGTCTGCGGCGTGGCAGAAACAGGGAATTCCGTGAAATCGGCGCTTTATCTGCCGGCCTTCGGTCCGCTCGCCGATCCGGTCGCGCTGGTGGAGCTCGCGCGCCGCGCTGAGGCGGCCGGCTGGGACGGCGTTTTCCTGTGGGACCACCTGTTGGCCGACGGTCCGGTCGAGGTGAGCGACCCGTGGGTGGCGCTCGGCGCGATGGCGACCGCGACCTCGCGGATGTCGCTGGGGACGATGGTCAGTCCGCTGCCGCGGCACCGGCCGGCGATCACCGCACGGCAGGCCGGCACGCTCAGCCGGCTCTCCGGTGGCCGGTGCGTGCTCGGCGTGGGGATCGGCGCCGACGAGTACGGCGACTTCAGCCGGTTTGGCGAGCCGACGAGCCTCGCCGAGCGAGCCGCGATGACCGACCAGGCGCTGGACATCATCGGCGCCATCTGGAAAGGCGGGCCGTATCGCGGCGGCGGTGTCGACCTGCCGGAGATTCCTCCTGAGCCGCACCGCATCCCGGTCTGGGTCGCCGCGACGTTGCCGCACGTACGGTCGGCGCACCGTGCGATCAAGCACGACGGCGTCGTGCTGCTGGACCCGGAGCTCAAGGTCGACGCGGAAAAGGTGCGGCAGGCCCTGTCGATCATCGGACCGACCGAGAAACCGTACGACGTCGTGGTCACCGGCAACGCCAGCACGGCCTGGGGTGACGACGAAAAACCCGGCATCGGGCCGCTGGTCGAGGCCGGCATGACCTGGTGGGCCGAGTGCCTGATCCATTACGACCCGCTGGAGCTCAGCATGCGGGTCGTCGACGCAGGTCCGTCCGCATTGACAATGTGACGACGTCGACGGCTGTTCACCGGTTTCTCGCCGGCCACTCATAGACAACACCGGTCGCCATCGGTTTCAATGTCCCGGGCTCGCCGACGCCGAAGGGACTCCAGATGGAGATCAGCCGTCGCACCTTTCTCGCCGGAGCAGGCGCCGCGGCGCTCGGTATGTCCGCCGGATCACCGGCCGCCGCCGGCACCATCACCGGCAGCATCGCCGACGTGCGGCACATCGTCGTGCTGATGCAGGAAAACCGCAGCTTCGACCACTATTTCGGCACGCTCAAAGGCGTACGCGGCTTCGCCGACCGCGCCACGATCCCGCTGGCCGGCGGATATTCGGTCTTCGACCAGCCAAACGGCAGCGGCCGGCAGTATCCGTTTCCGTTGCGGGGCACCGCCAGCAACGCCGAGACGTTGGTGCAGTGCCAGGGCGACATCGCACATTCCTGGTCCGACCAGCACAAGGCCTGGAACGGCGGCAGGCTCGACAGCTGGATGGCGGCCAAGAACAAGATCGGTTGCCTCGGCTACCTGGACCGCACCGACCATCCGTTCCATTTCGCGCTGGCCGACGCTTACACGATCTGCGATGCCTATCACTGCTCGGGCCTGACCGCGACCGGACCGAATCGTACGTTCCTGTTCAGCGGGATGATCGACGCGGACGGAAAATACGGCAGTCCGGCGTACGACGGCGGCGACGAGTCAGGGTTGACCTGGCAGACGTACGCGGAGGTGCTGCAGGCCGCCGGCATCAGCTGGCGCGTCTATCAGAAAGCCAACGACAACTACGGCGACAACGCACTCGCCTATTTCAGGCAGTTCGCAAACGCCAAACCGGGAACGCCGCTCCACGACCGTGGCATGTCGAGTGTTCCTTCGGTGACGGGAAAAACGCCGGACGACATCCTCGCCGCGATCAGGGCGGACGTGCAGGCCGGCACGCTGCCGCAGGTGTCGTGGGTGGTGACCGACCAGATCACCTCCGAGCATCCGATCGGGCCGCCGGTCAATGGCGAGCGGTTCGTCAACGGCCTGCTGCAGGCGCTGGCCGCCAGTTCCGACACGCTCAACAGCACGGTAGTTTTCATCAACTACGACGAAAACGACGGCTTCTTCGACCACGTGCCACCGCCGTCACCGGTCGCCGGCACGCCTGGGGAATTTGTCAACGGCACGCCGGTCGGCCTCGGTTTCCGCGTACCGATGATCGTCGTGTCGCCATGGACGCGCGGCGGTTGGGTCGACTCGGAGGTTTTCGACCACACCTCGGTCATCCGGTTCATCGAGACCTGGTCGGCGGCGATCGGCAAACCGGCCAACTGCCAGCTGATCTCGGCGTGGCGGCGGGCCGTCTGCGGTGATCTCACCAGTGCGTTCGACTTCGCCAATCCGGTCTATGGCCTGCCCAACCTGCCGACGCCGGGCGCCGCGATCTCGGCGGCGACCTGTGCGCTGCTGCCGAATCCGTCGCCGAAAAACAACGCGCTGCCGGCGCAGGAGCCGGGCAGCAAGCCGGCGCGCGCGTTGCCGTACCAGACAAATGCCGCGGTTTCCTCGTGGTATTACGCCGGAGACGTCATCCAGCTCAACGTCACCATGTCCAACGACGGCCAGCGCGCGGCGCATTTCTCCGTGTACGCCAACGCTTTCCGCACCGGCGGACCGTGGCAATACACCGTGCCGGCCCACGGCTGGACGACCGACTTCTTCAACTGTGGTGCCGGTTTCGGCGACGGCCAGTACGATTTCACCGTCATCGGAGCAAACCGCTTCCTGCGCCGGCTGCGCGGCACCGCCAGCGGCGCCGGTAAGGACGTGGAGACCAGGTCGCGGATCGCGGTCACCGCGAGCACCGGCAAGCTGGCGATCTGGTTCGACTTCGTCAACGGCTCAGCGGCGGCGACCACTTTCACCGTGACATCCGTCAACTATCGCACGGACGGTCCGTGGACGTACGACGTGGCCGCCGGCCAGACGGTGAGCGACTATTTCAATGCCGTCGCCTACACCAACGGCTGGTATGACTTCACCGTCACGTGTTCGGCCGACCCCGGCTGGTCGCGCCGGTTCACCGGCCACATCGAGACCGGCGAGCCGAGCGTCACCGGCTGACTCATTCTGGTCTACTGCGGATTTCCGCACTTCCGCGAACGGCTATTGACACCGCCGCGCCGACGCGGCTTTCTGTCTGCGCACGACTATGCGACGGGCCGCCGCGAAGGGAAATCCATGAGGAAATGGCAGAGCAGCCTGCTGGTGGCGGCCGTGGTGGCCGCCGTCGGCCTGTCCGCACCGGCGACGGCCGCGACCGAGAAAGTCGTGACCTATCGCGGATACCAGCTGACCGTGCCGGCGACCTGGTCGGTGGTCGACCTGCAGACAGCACCGCGGACCTGCGTACGCTTTGACCAGCATACGGTTTATCTGGGCCATTCAACCGATTCGACCTGTCCGGTCAACCTGGTCGGTGTCACCGAGGCGGTCGCCGTCGAGCCGCTGGCCACCGCGAACGTGCCTGCCAACGCGCGAAAAGCCAGCTCGCTCCGGCAACTGCCACACAGCACCGACCACCGCGTCAGCCTGGAGGTCGACGCGGCCGGCCTGCTGGTGACCGGCTCGTACGGCGACCAGCCGACCGCACTGCAGCGGATTTTGGCTTCCGGCAAGGTAACCAGCGCCGCGCGCGCCGGCGCGGCGCCGAAGCGGACGCTGGCGGTGAGTCCGCAAGTCGCGGCACCAGGCACCTTCACCGGCCGTGGCTTCGACGCCTGTACGGCGCCGTCGTCCAACACGATGAGCGCCTGGCTCAACTCGCCGTACCGCGGCGTCGGCGTCTACATCGGCGGCATCAACCGAGCCTGCTCACAGGCCAACCTGACCGCGTCGTGGGTCTCCCAGCAGGACAGCCGCGGCTGGCACATTTTCCCGATATACGTCGGTTTACAGGCACCGTGCTGGAGTGGCAGCGGCTCGAAGATCAACCCCGCGACGGCGCTCTCGCAAGGCCAGGCGGCGGCGCAGGACGCGGCCACCAAGGCGCAGTCGCTCGGCATCAGCGGCGGCAGCGTGATCTACAACGACATGGAAGGCTATGGCCGCGGCGGCTCGTGTACGCAGGGCGTGCTCGACTTTCTCAACGGCTGGACCACTCAGCTGCACGCGCTCGGCTACGGCTCCGGGGTGTATTCCAGCTCCGCCTCGGGAATCGCCGACCTGGTGGCCGTCTACGGCGGCTCCTACCCCTCACCCGACCACGTGTATTTCGCACGCTGGAACAACGTCGCCGACACCAACGACTCGGCGATCCCGGCCAGCTACTGGAGCAACCACCAGCGGATCCACCAGTACGCCGGCGGACACAACGAAACCTACGGCGGCGTGACGATCAACATCGACAGCGACGCGCTGGACGTTACCACCGCCGGCGGTGGCTCGTCGACGATCGCGTCGCAGGCGTACGTCGTCGGCGGCGAGCAGCACTACATGGGTCGCGGCACGGACGGCTCGCTGTCGCATTCGTGGTGGACGCCGGGCACCGGTGGCACCGGCCTCAGCCAGGACTCGTGGGCTCCGGCCGGCGCGGTGGCCGGCCAGCCGATCACCTTCCTCACATCGAGCGTCGGCGTACAACAGCACGCTTTCGCCATCGACGGCAGCGGAAACCTGCAGCACTACTGGTGGAGCAGCGCGGATCCGCCGCACAGCCCAGAACACGACACCTGGAACGCCGCCAGCAGCACCGGCATCACCCTGACCGGCACGCCGACCGGCTTCGTTTTCGGCTCGGAACAACATGTTTTCGCGCGCGACACGGCCGGCAACCTGCAGCACTGGTTCTGGTTCCCGGACGGTACGGCGGCCGGCTCGATGAACCACGACGTCTGGGACAGCGCCGGCGACGTGGCCAGCGACCCGGTCGGCATCGTGATGGGTGGCGCGCAGCACGTGTTTTTCACGACCTCACAAGGAGATCTGCGGCACTGGTCGTGGAAGGCCGGCGGCACTCCGACGCAGGAGAGCTGGGCCACCGGTGTCACCGGCCGGCCGGCGGTCTTCAGCGCCGGCGACGAGCAGCACGTCTTCATCCCCGACAGCGCCGGAAATCTCCAGCACTACTGGCTGACGGCGGACGGCCAGAAAATGCACGACGTGTGGAACGACGCGTCGTCCAGCGGCATCGCGGTCGCTGGCACGCCGAGCGGCTTTGTCTATGGCAACCAGCAGCACGTTTTCGCCAGGGACACGCAGGGCCGGCTGCAGCACTGGACCTGGTCGCCGGGCTCGTCCGTACAGCAGAACACCTGGGACGCCAGCGGTACGGTCGCCGGCAACCCGACCGCGTTGGTGATCGGCAGCCAGCAGCACGTGTTTTTCGCCAACTCGCAAGGACAACTGCGGCACTGGTTCAACAACGGCGACGCGAACCTGCTCAACGACACGTGGCCGACCGCGACGACGTTGGCGGCCCCTTAACTACCGTGGCGTGAGCTTGCCGGCCGTCACCAAGGCGGTCACCGACTCGTACAGCGTCTCCAGTGCGGTGAACTTCGGCGTGAAGCCGAGCAACCGGCGCGCTTTCTCCATCGAGCAGTGCGGACTGTGCGCGATGTGGTCCCAGGTGGCGGCGGCGTCCTCGGCCGGCACCGCCTGCGACCACTCCTTCCACGGCAGGTAGGTCAGGTTGGGGTCGCGGCCGAACCAGCCGGACACCGCCTCGGCGTATCCGCGCAGCGTGAGCGCACCGCCAGCGACCGAGTGGAAGCTCTCGCCGACCGCGACCGAGCGGTTGTTCAGCGCGGCCAGGAACGTGTCGGCGACATCGCTGGCGTGTACGTGCTGGAGCGTCTCCATGCCGAGGTTGGGCAGCGCGACCTCCTTGCCGTCGATCAGCGCCTGGAAGACGCCGAGGTCGAGGTTGCCGGCCGGGTTGATCGGCACCCAGCCGGGACCGCTGATGTGTCCTGGGTGGATGACGGTGGCCGGGAAGTCGTGCCGGCGCGCCTGGTCGAGCAGGTAGCGCTCGACGGCGGCCTTGCCGCGGCCGTATCCGCCGAACGGCCGGCGCGGCGCGTCCTCGGTGGTCGGCACCACCTCACTCGACCCGTGCACCCAGATCGTGCCGCAGTGCAGGAAGTGCTGCACCTGACCGGCGACCGCGTCGACCAGCTGGCTCGCGCTCTCCTCGGTGAAGCAGATCATGTCGATCACGACGTCGGGCTCCAGCTTGGCCACCACCGAGCCGAACTTGCCGGACTTCTCGCTGGCCTCGCGGTCGACCTTGACGATCGGCACCTTGTCCCAGGCGCCGTGCGGCCGGTACGGACTGCGCTGCGACCGGCTCAGCACGGCGACCTCGTGGCCGGCGGCGACCAGCCGCGGGACGAGGTAGGTGCCGACATGTCCGGTGCCACCGATGACGACTATCCGCATGACCGGAATTTTAATGTCAGAATTCGGCCACGACAGATGTCCATCGAATAGCGCCGGCTCCGACGTAGCGGTCGAAGGAGCAAGAGCAACCGTGAGGAGACGGACATGAAGTACATCCTGCTGGCGTACGCCAACCGCGAGGCCTGGGACGCGGCGGAGACCGAGCTGCGCGAGACCGGCAAAATGCCCGACAGCATGCAGAAGGCGTGCGACTTCTACGAGGAGATCGGCAAGGAGCTGGCCGCGAGCGGCGAGTTCGTCACCGCCGAGGGGCTCGGCCACCCGGCCCAGGCCCGGACCGTACGCAACCAGGCCGGCGCCGCGGTCGCCTCCGACGGACCGTACGCGGAGGCGAAGGAGGTGCTGGTCAGCTTCTCCATCCTGGACTGCGCGAGCTACGACCGGGCCATGGAGATCGCGGCGCGCGTGACCGAGAACGTCGGCGACACCGTCGAGGTGCGGCCGATCGGTGCGTGACTCCACCATCGAGGACCTGCTGCGCGAACAGGCGCCGCAGGTCCTCGGCGCGTTGGTGCGCCGCTATGGCCATTTCGACGCCGCCGAGGACGCCGTGCAGGAGGCACTGCTCGCGGCTTCGCAGCAATGGCCGCAAGAAGGTCTGCCGGACAACCCGCGCGGCTGGCTGATCACGGTCGCGTCGCGCCGGCTCACCGACCAGCTGCGCGCCGAGCAGGCCCGCCGGCGCCGCGAGGAGGCGCAGTGGCGGCTGGTGCCGCGCGACCAGCAGGTCGTCGAGCAGGACGACTCGCTGATCCTGCTTTTCCTGTGCTGCCACCCGGTGTTGGCGCCGGCCGCGCAGATTTCGTTGACATTACGGGCGGTCGGCGGCTTGACGACCGAGGAGATCGCGCGAGCGCTGCTGGTGCCGACCGCGACGATGGCCAAACGCATCACCCGCGCGAAAAAGAGCGTCGACGGCCTGGGTTTCAGCCTGCCGGCGGACCAGACCGAGCGGATGACCGTCGTCCTGCAGGTGCTCTACCTGATCTTCAACGAGGGCTACACCAACACCGGCAGCGCGCTGGCCGATGAGGCGATCCGGCTGACGCGGCAGCTGTACGGCCGCAGACCGGACGACTCCGAGGTCGCCGGCCTGCTGGCGTTGATGCTGCTCACGCACGCGCGGCGGCCGGCGCGTACGACCGCGGCCGGCGACCTGGTGCCGATGGCCGAGCAGGACCGTACGCTGTGGGACCGGTCGCTGATCGCCGAAGGCTCGGCGTTGGTCGAGGCGACCCTGCCGCGTACGCCCCGGTTCGGTCCCTATCTGCTGCAGGCGGCGATCGCCGCCGTACACGCCGACGCGGCCAGCGCCGAGGACACCGACTGGCCGGAAATCGTCGCCTTTTATCAGCTGTTGCGCGGAATTTCCGACAATCCGGTGGTGACGCTCAACTACGCGGTGGCGGTCGCGATGGTCGACGGACCGGCCGCCGGCCTGGCACTGCTGGAGCCGCTCGACGCGGACAGCCGGATGACCGAGCAGCACCGGCTGGCGGCCGTACGCGCGCACCTGTTGGAGCTGTCCGGCGACCTCGCCGCCGCGCGCGAGCACTATCTGGACGCCGCGCGGCGGACGACCAGCCGGCCGGAACAGGCGTATCTGCAGGCCAAGGCGGCCGCTCTGGACTAGCGGCCTTCACATATGTACGCTCCGTTCAGTCAGCCGCGCTCTGTTCATGTACATGAACAAGGAGACGTATGTTCGCCAAGGCCTTCGTCGCGGTCGTGCTGGCCGCCTCCGCGCTGTCCCCGGCGCAGCTCTGCGCACCCAAGACCGTCGTGCTGGACGGCAGCCAACTGCAGCGAAACCGGCACGACGTCCACCTGTCGCTGAAAAATCTGTTGGCGCAGGCGGACAAGCAGCTGACCGCCGGGCCGTGGTCGGTGACCGACAAGAACCGCGTGCCGCCGAGCGGCGACAAACACGACTACCTGAGCCTCGCGCCGTACTGGTGGCCGACGACCGAGCCGACCGAGAGCAATCCATGGGGCTGTCCGTACGTGCAGAAAGACGGCCAGCGCAACCCGATCGTGGACTCGATCTCCGATCACGCCGAGCGCGGTTATGCCTTCTCGGCGATCTATCAGCTTTCACTGGCCTGGTATTACACCGGAAAGTCCGCCTACGCGCAGCGCGCGGCGCTCGACCTGCGCGCGTGGTTTCTCAACCCCGCCACCAAAATGAACCCGAACCTGAACTTCGCGCAGGGAATCCCGTGCAAGGTGGACGGTCGCGGCATCGGCATCATCGAGTTCTCGTATGCGTTCACGCAGGTGCTCGACGCGGTCGCGATTCTCGATGCCGGCGCGCCAGGCTGGACCTCAGCGGACCGCTCCGGGATGGACGCGTGGAACTCCGCGTTCCTGAACTGGTTGCGCACCAGCAAAAACGGCACCGACGAAGCTGCCGCGACCAACAACCACGGCAGTTTCTATGACATGATGGTCGCCGCGCTCGCGCTGTCGACCGGCCAGCGGCAGCTCGCCGCCGAGATTGTCAACGCCGCCAAGGCAAAACGGATCGACAGGCAGGTCAGAGCCGACGGCTATCAGCCGGAGGAAGCGAGCCGTACGCGCAGCTGGCACTATTCGGCGTTCAACCTGGTGGCGCTGACGCGGCTCGCGCAGATCGGCCAGCACGTCGGCGTCGATCTGTGGCACTACAGGTCTCCCAGCGGTGGCAGCATTTTCGGCGCCGTCGACTTCCTGATCCCCGCTGCGACCAAAGGACAAAGCGCCTGGCCGTATCCGGAGCTGGATTTCCGTGCGTACGCGGCACTTGACGTGCTGCACGCCGCTGCCATGAACGGTGACCGGAAAGCGCGTGCCGCTGTGCCCCACGTGCCGGTCGAGCCGGGCGGTGATCTCTTTCCGGTGCGGCCAGCCGCCGAGCAGCTGGACGACATTTCGACCTGACGTCAGCGAAAGGCAGCAGTGGCCGGTGGCAGTGTCGGCGGTGACGCATTGGGTCCGGTGAGTGAGTCACCAAAGACGAGCGCAGTGAACAGACGCTTGATCTGCGCTCCGGTGAGTGTTCCGTGCGGATGCCTCTCACCCCAAGGGTTGTGCAGGGTCACCCCGTCGGCGCCGACGCGAACGACGGCGTAGGCGTGATTGTCGACGAGGTCGAGCGACCGCGCCTCGGCTCGGAGCCGCGCCGGAAACGACCCCCGGATGCTGAGCACAACGGCCCGACGGGCCGCGAGATGACCGGCGATGCGGGTCACCAACGCATCGGCGGAGTCATCGCGCAGTGGGTCGCCCGGCGCCGCCGCGGTCGCAGCCGGCGCCGGGTCGCTGGTGGTGTGTGCCGCTCGTCCGGTCAGCGCCTCCATCGCCACCTCGACCTCGGCGGCAGCCAGATCGTCGTAGCCACCTTCGCGCATGGCATAGCGCTTTTCCAGCAGCAGCGGCCAGATCGGCGCTGCCGGCAGGCGGTCCTGGCCGGCCTACGCCGGAGTCGGCCCTGAGCGGCCGCGTTCCCGCGGAAAGTCGGCGCTGACCAACCGCTCGGACAGCCTCCACTCCGGGTGGCCGTCGGTCCTGCCAGTACTGACGCGCAAGGCCCGCGGTTGTGGCGATTGTTCATGAGCTGCGGCTCGGTGGCAAAGGAGGTGACCGGAATCGCGCATCGAGTGCCGCGAAGGCTCGGCGACCACACTCGCACGTGCGACGTCGCCGGGTTGCCGGCCGGCGCGGACAGCACCTCGACGTAGGTGCCGGCCGCAAGGGTGAGCGTCCGCCGCCGACCAGCAAGTTGAGCAACCGTTTGATAGCGCTGGACGATGGGAGCCCCATCGCGATCGCGCGGCTGACCGCGGCATTTCCCGCGAGTCCTTGCAAAGCGAGCACGGCGCGCGATCCGCTGGCGAGGTCGTCCGGTCGCCGACTCGCCGATCGGGTCTGGCTCTGCGGTTGTCGTTCGCTGCTTGGGTGTTTCGGCGCCGTCTCCACCTGTCCCCCCACTGGACTCAGCCGGCCACCAGTCTGGCGGCCGGCGCGCCGCCTGGCGTGAGTAATGGGTTACTGAGGCGCGCACGCCTGTTTCAGCGATAAAGGTCGGTCAGCAGTCGTACGGCCGTCGGCGCGGCCGGATGAGGGTCGTCGCGCCACCACGCCAGCCGCACCGGAATCGGTGGCGCGTCACGGATTTGCCGATAGGCGATGCCCTGCCGGCCGTAATGGCTGACCGTGCTTTCCGGTGTGACGCCGACACAACGGCCGGTGCCGATGGCGGTCAGCCAGTCTTCGATGTCGTTGATGTATTCCACCGCCGGCTGCTCGTCCGGCCACAGGTCGAGGCTGGTCGTGCCGGTGCGGCGGTCGATCAGGAGCACGCGCGCGGTGATCTCGGCGAGCCGGATCGATCTGCGCCGAGACCACGGATCGTCGGCGGCCATCGCGCAATATCGGCGCTCCAGGCCGACGATGACCGACTCGATGCGTTTGTCGCCCGGCTCAGTGCGCAGAACCGCCACGTCGCAGAGGCCTTCGGCCAGGCCGGCGGTCGCGGAATGCGTGTGGACCAGCTGAAGTTCGACGCCCGGCGACACGGATGGCCACCGCCGCTGGAAAGTCTGCGTGTGCCGGCCGATCGCCGACCAGGCATAGCCGATCCGCAGCCGGGTGTGACCGCTGGTGGCATCGCGTACCAGATCCTCCGCTTCGGCCAGCAGGCGGCGAGCATGTGCCAGCACGCGCGTGCCGGTGGCGGTCAGCGCGACTTCTCGGGACGTACGCCGTAAAAGGCGGACACCGAGCGCTGCCTCGAGCGACGCGAGCGTACGCGACACGGCGGCCTGCGACACGTCCAGCTCGATGGCCGCGTCGGTGAACGTGCCGGAGTCGACGATCGCCACCAGGCACCTGAGCTGACGCAGCTCGATATCCATAACCAGAGCGTATCAATGGATCGGCGCATGCATTTTTCGAATGCTCACTCGAGGTGCATTCTGGCCTCATGGACAGGAAGACGAGCGGCATCGCGCTGATGCTCGGCAGCGGCTTCGCCAACCAGCTCGGGGCGGCGACCGGCGCGTTGGCCTTTCCGGTCATCGGCCCGGCCGGCGTCGTGGCCGTGCGGCAGCTGATCGCCGCCGCCGTCCTGTTGAGCGTCGGACGGCCGCGTTTTCGGTCGTACGGCTGGCGGCAGTGGTGGCCGATCCTGCTGCTCGCGGCGGTTTTCGCGACGATGAACCTGTCGCTCTACACCGCCATCGACCGGATCGGCCTCGGTTTGGCCGTGACGCTGGAGTTTCTCGGACCGCTGACCGTCGCCGTGCTGATGTCCCGGCGCGCACTCGACATCGGCTGCGCCATCGCTGCCGGTGCCGGTGTGGTGTGGCTGACGCGACCGCAACCGTCGACGGACCATGTCGGCATCGGTCTGGCCTTGCTCGCCGCGCTGTGTTGGGCCTCCTACATTTTGCTCAACCGTACGGTCGGACGGCGTGTCGTCGGGGTCGAAGGATCAGCCACCGCCGCTGGCATTTCCGCCATGTTCTTCGTTCCGGTGGCCGTGGTGATTGTCATCCACGACCGGCCGTCGGTCGGCACGTTGGCATACGCGGCAGTGGCCGGCATCCTGTCGTCGGTCGTGCCGTTTCTCGCCGATCTTTACGCACTTCGCCGCGTACCGGCGCATTTCTTCGGGCTTTTCATGAGCATCAGTCCGATCTTCGCGGCGCTGGTCGGCCTGGTCGTACTCGGCCAGTCGCTCGGCTGGAGCGACTGGCTCGCGATCGCCGTGATCATCGCGGCGAACGCCGTGGCGTCAGGATCCAAGCGCGTAGCGGATCGGCAGGTGCTTGAGACCGCCGACGAACGTCGTGGCGACGCGCTCAGCCGGACCGGCTAGCTCGATGGATCGCAGCCGTGGCAACAAAGCCGCGAAGAACGCCTTGGTCTCCATCCGCGCCAACGCGGCGCCCAGGCAGAAATGCGCGCCAAAACCGAAGGCGAGATGCCGGTTTGGCGCCCGGCCGACGTCGAAGCTGAACGGATCGTGGAAGACCTCCTCGTCGCGGTTGGCCGACGGATACGAGAGCAGCAGGTGGTCGCCCTTCCTGATGGGGACGCCACGCAGCTGGTAGTCGCGGGTGGCCGTACGCATGAACTCCTTGACCGGCGTGACCCAGCGGATCATCTCGTCGGCCGCGGTCGGCAGCAGGCCGAGGTCGCCGCGCAACCGGTCGAGCTGGTCCGGATTTTCGATCAACGCGTGCAAACCGCCGGCGATCGTCGAGCTGGTCGTGTCGTGTCCGGCGGTGGCGATGATGACGTAGTACGACGCGGTGTCCAGGTCGTTGAGCAGCTCGCCGTCGATCTTTCCGTTGGCGATGGTGGAAGCCAGATCGCTGGTCGGATTGGCCCGCCGGTCCGCGGTGATCCGCTGGAAATAGGCGAAGAAGTCCATCACGACCTCGATCAGCTCCTCCTGCGTCTGGCCGCGCCGCTGCTCGGTGTCCTGGCCACCGAACATCTCCTGTGTCAGCTTGAGAATCCGGCCGAAGTCCGACTCCGGCAGGCCGAGCAGGGAGAGGATCACGTAGAGCGGATAGTGCACGGCCACGTCCTGAGCGAAGTCGCATTCACCGCCGAGCTCGGCCATCCTGTCGACGTACTGTTTGGCCAGCTCGTCGACGCGCACCTGCAGCTCGCGCATCGCGCGCGGCTTGAACCAGTCGGCCGCGACCGCGCGCAGCACCTTGTGTTTCGGATCGTCCAGGTGGATCAGCGTGGTCAACAGCTGCCCCTGCTCGGCGGCACGCGCGTCCGCCTCGGCCGGCGCCAGCAGCGGCCGCGGTCCGTTCAGGAAGATGTCGTGCTGGCGCTCGATCTCCAGCACGTCCGCATGCTTGGTGACCGCCCAGAACGGGTTGTAGTCCGGCAGCGGGTCGACCCAGTGCACCGGCTCTTCCTTGCGCAGCAAGGAAAGCGAGGCGTGCAGCCGGTCCTCGTCGGCGTACGCGGCCGGATCGGCCAGCGCGCGACCGGCTTCTTCTGTGTTCATGGCGAATCCCTCTTCGCGTACTCGTCACGGAGCAGCCGCTTCTGCAGCTTTCCGGTCGGCAGCCGAGGCAGTTCCGGCCGGAAATCGACCGACAGCGGACATTTGTAGTGTGCCAGCCGTTCCCGGCAGTAGGCGATCAGCTCGGCGGCGAGCTCCGGCCCGGCGTCGGCCATCGACACCGGCTGCACGACCGCCTTCACCGACTCACCCATCTCGCTGTCCGGCACACCGATGACCGCCACGTCGGTCACCTTCGGATGCATCGCCAGCACGTTTTCGGCTTCCTGCGGATAGACGTTGACGCCACCGCTGATGATCATGTGTGCGCGGCGGTCGGTAAGGTAGAGAAAGCCGTCCTCGTCCAGATAGCCGACATCGCCAAGCGTCGACCAGCCACGGCCGCGCGGATCGCGCGACGAGGCGGTTTTCTCCGGGTCACCGTGATATTCGAACTCCGTGCCGTTGGCGAAATAGATCGTGCCGGCCGTGCCGACCGGCACCTGGTCGCCGTTGTCGTCCAGGATGTGCGGCTCACCGACGAGAGGCCGACCGACCGTACCCGGATGCGCCAGCCATTCCTCGGACGTGCACGCCACCATGCCGTTGTTCTCGGTGCCGGCGTAATACTCGAAAAGGATCGGCCCCCACCAGTCGATCATCGCGCGCTTGACCTCGACCGGACACGGCGCGGCCGCGTGGATGACCGTACGCAGGCTGGACACGTCGTATTTTTCCCTGACTTCCGGCGGAAGTTTCAGCAGCCTGATGAACATGGTCGGCACCACCTGGCTGTTGGTGACGCGATATCGCTCGATCAGCGACAGGTAGGTCTGCGGCTCGAAGCGGTCCATCAGGATGATCGTGGTGCCGACGCGCAACATCGACATGGTGAAGCCGAGCGGCGCCGCGTGATAGAGCGGCGCCGGCGACAGGTAGACGCTTTTGTCGTTGAGGCCGAAGAAAACCGCCAACGTGAGGACGCGCTCGTCCTGCCCCATGCCGAGGCCGGTGAGCTGCCGCTTGATGCCTTTCGGCCGGCCGGTCGTGCCGGACGAGTAGAGCATCGGCGAGCCTTCGAGCTCACGTTCGATCGGTGTTTGTGGCCACGGCTCGACGAACTCGTCGTATGGTGTGAAGTCGGCGACGGCCTCGTCGAGACAGATTTTCACGTTGAGACCGGCACAACGCCGCGCCGCCTCGGTGGCGACCGTCGCGTACGACGGCGTCGTGAAGAAGACCTTGGCCTCGCAGTTGTCGATGATGTAGGCGACCTCGTCGACCTTCAACCGCGTGCTGATGGCGGTGAAATACAGCCCGGAGCGCTGCGCGGCCCAGGCCAGCACGTAGAACTCCGGCCGGTTTTCCACCATGAACGCGATGTGGTCGCCAGGCCGCAGGCCAGCGACGAACAGCGCATGGGCCAGCCGGTTGGACGCCCTGTCCAGCTGGCCGTACGTGAGACTTTCCCCGGTGCCGGCCATGATGACGGCCGGCTTGTCCGGAGTGGCCGCCGCGATCGCTCCGACATACATCGCAAACCCCTTCAGGGTGTTGGCTGCGGTCCCGGCCAGAGCGGAATGCCGGTCGGATAGTCGTCCTTGATGCGCATCGGAAAGTCGGCCGGGCGCTTCTCCAGAAACGCGGTCACGCCTTCGGCCACGTCACCCGACCTGCCGAGCTGGAAGATCGCCTTCGAGTCCAGCCGGTGCGCTTCCCACGGACTGTCAGCGCCGAGCATCGACCACAGCAGCTGACGCGACACCGCCACCGCGACCGCCGAGGTGTTGTCGGCGATCTCGCGCGCCAGCGCGTACGCGGCGTCCAGCAGTTTGTCGGCCGGATGGACGTCGGAGATGAGGCGACCGGCTTTCGCCTCTTCCGCACCGAAAACGCGACCGGTGCAGACCCACTCGACGGCCTGCGAGATGCCGACGATCCGGGGCAGGAACCAGCTGGACGCCGCCTCCATCGTCAGGCCGCGCCTGGTGAAGACGAAACCGAACTTCGCCGACTCGGCCGCCATCCGGACGTCCATCGGCAGCGTCATGGTCAGGCCGACGCCGACCGCCGGTCCGTTGATGGCGCCGATGACCGGCTTGCGCATTGCCGCGATGCGCAATGCGACTATGCCGCCGCCATCGCGTGGCACGCCGTCGAAATCGCCGACCAGCTCCGCTCGCGGCCGCTCGCTGGCATCGAAAGTCGAGCCGCCGGCGGAAAGATCCGCGCCGGCGCAGAACGCGCGGCCGCGTCCGGTGACGACCACGGCGCGTACGTCGTCGTCGGAATCGGCCTGGTCCAGGGCATCGACCAGCTCGGCCATCATCACACGGGTGAACGCGTTGAGCTTTTCCGGCCGGTCCAAGGTGATCGTGGCGACCGGACCGTCCGTCTCGTACGCGATCTCGGTGAAGGCCATCAGATGCCGAGCCGGTCGGCCAGTGTCTCGCGCTGGTCGAGCACGGTGCCGAACAGCTGCTCGGCCGATTTCGCGCGCTTGTAGTAGAGGTGCGCGTCGTGCTCCCAGGTGTAGCCGATGCCGCCGTGCAGCTGGATTGTCCTTGCCGCGACCTGGAAATACGCCGGTGAGACCGACGCACGTACGAGCGCGGCGGCGGTGGGCAGCTCGTCGGGCTGGTTGTCGGCGACCCACGCCGCATAGCGCAGCACCGACGAGGTGAGCTCCCAGTCCACGTACGAGTCGACGCAGCCGTGCTTGACGGCCTGGTAGGAGCCGATCAGCCGGCCGAACTGCACGCGGATTTTCGCGTAGTCGACGGTCATCTCCATCGTCCTGGCCAGGCCACCGACCTGCTCGGCGGCCAGCGCGACCGCGGCGAGATCGGCGATTTTCGCCAGCACGGCGGCAGGATCGGCCGACGCGAGCTTCTTCGCCGGTGTGGCGGCGAAATCCAGCCTGGCGATCCGGCGCGTCGGGTCGAGCGAGACCAGCGGCGTACGTGTCAGCCCGCTCGCATCGCCGTCGACCAGGAAGAATCCGGAGTCGGCGTAGACGATGATCGCCGCCGCCGTCTGTCCGTCGATGACGAGGTTTTTCCGGCCGTCCAGGACCCAACCGTCACCGGACTCGGTCGCCTTGGTGTCCACAGTGGAGTCCCAGCGGGCGGTTTTCTCCGCCACCGCGACGGTCGCCAGCAGGTCACCGGACGCGATCCGCGGCAGCAGGCCGGCACGCGCGTCTTCGTCGTCCAGCGCGAGCAAAGTGTCGGCGGCCAGGACGGCGGAGGAGAAGAACGACGACGGTAGGAGCGCGCGTCCCATCTCCTCCAGCACGATCGACCGCTCCACGTGGCCGGCGCCGGCACCACCGTACGACTCCGGCACCGCGAGGCCGGCCAAACCGAGCTCACCGGTCATTCTTTTCCAGAGATCGCCGTCATAGTCGGCACCGTCGACCACCGCGCGTACGCGTGACATCGGCACCTGGTCCTGGAAGAACTTGCGCACCGAGGCGCGCAGGTCTTCCTGTTCCTGGCTCAGCAACAGATCCATCGTCACTCTCCCCGCTGCGTGCCGACTTTGAGCTCGCGGAACGGCACGTCCCGGTCGACCTGCGGCTCTTTGGGCAGGCCGAGCACTCGCTCGCCGATGATGTTTTTCTGCACTTCGTTGGTGCCGCCGGCGATCCCGATGCCGGGCACGCCGACCACCGAGGTGGCCAGCTCGGCGGCCGCCGCGTCGGAACTGTCCCAGGCGACCGCGGTCGGGCCTTCGACCGTGCCGGCGACATCGGCGCCATGGTTGGCAACCTGCGCCCCGACCAGCTTCGCGACCGAGCCGCGAGCGCCGATTGCCTTGCCGGCCATGGCTTCCTGGCGCATCCGGATCGTCAACAGCTGCAGTTCGCGTTGATGCACGTACAACTCGGCGAGGGTCTGCCGCACGGCCGGATCTTTGTCGCGGCCGTCGCGGCGCGCGGTTTCCAGCAGGGAGCTGAAAGCCAGCGGGTCCGACTTCGGACCGACGGACGTGCCGATCGACACGCGCTCGTGGCCGAGCATCGTGACCGCGGCGCGCCAGCCGTCGTTGACCGCGCCGAGCACGTTGTCACCGGGAATGTGCACGTCGGTGAAGAAAACCTCATTGAACGGCGCGTTGCCGGTCATCACCCGCAACGGCCGCACGCTCACGCCCGGGTCGTGCATGTCGATGATGAACATCGTGATGCCGCCGTGCTTGGGCACGTCCGGGTTCGTCCGCGCGAGCACGCAGCCGAAGTCGGCGAACTGTGCGTTGGTGGTCCACACCTTCTGACCGTTGAGGATCCAGCCGTCGCCGTCTCTGACCGCCTTCGTCTGCAAGCTCGCCACGTCGGAGCCAGCGCCCGGCTCGGAGAAGAGCTGGCACCAGATCTCCTCGCCGCGCAGCATCGGTTTGACGTAACGCTGTTTCTGTTCCTCCGTGCCCAGATCCAGGATCGTCGGACCGCACATCCCCATGCCGATGATGAACGGACCGTCCGGCAGGTCATAGTCCTTGGCGACGCTGTTGTACGCCAACAGCTCGGCCTGGCCGAGGCCCTGTCCGCCGTATGCGGCCGGCCAGGTGATGCCGGCGAAACCGGCGTCGTACAGCTTGGCCTGGAAGTCCTTGGCCATCGGCACGATGTCCTCGCGGCTGCGGCCCTCGATGGCCGGCGGTTTGTTGGCGGCCAGCCACTCGGCCGCCCTCGTACGGAAATCAGTCACTTCACCAGCTCCAGGATCGTGCCGTTGGCCATGCCGCCGCCTTCGCACATCGTCTGCAGGCCATAGCGGATGCCGTTGTCGACCATGTGGTGCACCAGAGTCGTCATCAGTCGCGCGCCGGAGGCGCCGAGCGGGTGGCCGATCGCGATCGCGCCACCGTTGGGGTTGACTTTCTCAGCCGGTGCGCCGATCTCGGCGAGCCAGGCCGCGATGACCGTCGCGAACGCCTCGTTCACCTCGAAAGCGCCGATGTCGTCCACCGACAGGCCGGCCTTTTCCAGCACCTTACGGGTTGCCGGGATCGGACCGGTGAGCATGCTGACCGGATCCACGCCGGCCAGCGAAAACGAGTGGAATCGCGCGAGCGGCCGCAGGCCCAGCTTGCCGGCGAGCTCGCTGGTGGTGATCAACAGCGCCGCCGCGCCATCGGAGATCTGCGATGAGTTGCCGGCGGTGACGATGCCGTCGTCGGAAAACGCGGGTTTCAGCGCGGCCATTTTCTCCGCCGAGGTCTCCCGGCGAAATCCTTCGTCCACCTCGACGACGCCGACGTTTCCGTCGTCGTCGGCGGCTTTCACCGGCGCGATCTGGCCCTTGAACCGTCCGCCGTCGGATGCCTCGGCCGCCCGTCGGTGTGACTCCATGCTGATCTCGTCGGCGCGTTCTCGGCTGATTTTCCAGCGCTCGGCCAACATCTCGGCGCCGATCCCCTGGTTGAAACCGTCCACGCCGTATCGTTCCCTGGCCCAGCCGGTCCACGGACTGCCGCCGGTGCCGCGCGCCGACCCCATCGGTACGCGCGTCATCGACTCGACGCCACCGGCGATCACCAGGTCGTACTGGCCGGACATGACGCCGGCGGCGGCGAAATGTGCCGACTGTTGCGACGAGCCACACTGCCGGTCGATGGTGGTGGCCGGTACGTCCTCCGGCCAGCCGGCCGCCAGCACGGCGTTGCGGCCAATGTTGCCGGCCTGCTCGCTGGTCTGCATGACGCAGCCCCAGATCACGTCGTCGATCCGCACCGGCTCGACGCCGGCGCGCTCGACCAGGGATGTCAGGATCTGCGCGGAAAGATCGACCGGATGGACGTTACGCAGCGCTCCGCGGCGCTTCCCGATAGGCGTACGGACGGCTTCGACGATGACGGCATCGCGCATGTTTGGCCACCTGCTCCTTCACTTCCGCGGCCGATAGCCGACCGCGCCGAGACAGATCGGCACGTATCGGCGGGCCATGTCCTCCGGCGGCACCGGGCCGTCGTGGTGATACCAGCGCGCGACGGCGTTGCATGCGGTCAGCACCGCGCGGCGCGCTTCCTCCGGATATTCCGTGGCGAAGTCGCCGGCGACCACACCGTCGTCGATGATCTCCTGCAGCAGCACCTCGAGCCGGTCGCGCAGCGCCACGTACGTGCGCCGGTTTTCCGGCTCCAGGCTGCGAATCTCGCTGTCCAGCAGGCCGCGCGAGCCGCCGCGCGACATGTAGAGCACGACGCACTCGACCAGCGCGGAAAACCGCGCGACCGGCTCGTCGCCGGCCTCCGCGACGGCCGCCACGCAACGATCGAGCAATGCCTGCATCGAGCTCATCAGCAGCTCGACCAGCAACGCCTGCTTGTTTTCGTAGTGATAGTAAAGCGCCGGCACGGTGACACCGACGCGGCGGGCGATGTCGCGAACGGTGGTCGCGTGATAACCCTGCTCCTCGAAGGCCTCCAGCGCACACGCCAGGATCGGCGACTTCGGCTGCAGGTGGTCGTAGTCGCGCCAACCATCCTTCGCGGCCGCGACATCAGAAGCGGGTCCCGGCATCGCGGTCACTCGCCTTTCCACACCGGCTTACGTTTCTCCGCGAAGGCCACCGCACCTTCCCGCGCGTCCTTGGAAGCGAAGACCGGCCCGACGATGTCGCCTTGGCTGGCAAAGCCTTCCTCGTCGGTCCAGTCGACGGCGGCCGCGACGATCTGTTTCGTCGCGCGTACGGCCAGCGGCCCGTTCCGCGCGATCCGCGCGGCCAGCGCCTTCGCCTCCTCCAGTGCCCGTCCCGGCTCGACCAGCCTGTTGACCAGGCCATAGCGGTGGGCCAGCTCGGCGCCGAACGGCTCACCGGTCAGTGCGTACTCCATCGCCAGGTGATACGGAAAAGCCTTGGGCAGCCGCAGAAGTCCGCCGGCCGCGGCGACCAAGCCGCGGGTCGCCTCCGGCAGGCCGAACTTCGCCTCCGTGGAGGCGACGATCAGGTCCGCGCTCAGCGCCACCTCGAAACCACCGGCCAACGCCCAGCCCTCGACCGCCGCGATCAGCGGTTTGACCGGTGGTTTCTGGGTGATGCCGGCAAAACCGCGGCCGGGCAGCGACGGCGTCTCACCGCGCGCGAACGCCTTCAGGTCCATGCCGGCGCTGAACACGCCGCCGGCGCCGGTGATGAGGCCGATGACCAGGTCACCGCGAGAGTCGAGCTCGTCGACGGCCGCGGCGATGCCCTCGGCGACCGACTTGTCCACCGCGTTCTTGGCCTGCGGCCGGTTGATCGTGATGACCGCGACGCCGTCGGAAAACTCGGTTAGTACGCTGTCGGTCATCGCGGCGCCATCCGGATCGCACCGTCAAGGCGGATGGTTTCGCCGTTGAGCATCGGGTTTTCCACGATGTGCGCGGCGAGAGCGGCGTATTCGGCCGGATGTCCGAGCCGGCTCGGATGCGGCACCTGCGCGCCGAGCGACTTTTTCACGTCCTCCGGCGCACCGCCGAGCAGTGGTGTGTCGAAAAGTCCGGGTGCGATCGTGACAACGCGTACGAGCAGGCTTGCCAGGTCGCGCGCGATCGGCAAAGTCATGCCGACGATGCCGCCTTTCGAGGCGGAATAAGCGGCTTGGCCGATCTGGCCGTCGAAAGCGGCGACCGACGCGGTGTTGACGATGACGCCACGCTCACCGTCGACCGGCTCGGTCTTCACGATCTGCTCGGCGGCCAGCCGGATCACGTTGAACGTGCCGATCAGGTTGACCTGGACGACCTTGCTGAACGCGTCCAGCGGAAACGGCCCGTTTTTGTTGACCGTACGGTGTGCGTTGCCGATGCCGGCGCAGTTGACCGCGATCCGCAGGTCGCCGAGCTTGGTCGCGGCCTCGACCGCGGCGGCGACCTGCGCCTCGTCGGTCACGTCGGCCGCCGCGAACACCGCACCGAGATCCTCGGCGACCTGTTTTCCCTGCGAGGACGGCAGATCCAGGATCACGACCTTGGCGCCGGCGGCGGCCAGCCTGGTCGCGGTGGCCAGCCCCAGCCCGGAAGCTCCTCCGGTGACCAGAGCGACACTGCCAGCGATGTCCATCCCACGATCCCTTCGTACGGAGGTGATGCGGCGCACACTACTCCACTTAGCGATCGTTAGGTAAGTGTGAGATTGTCAACCCTTCGGCGGACCGATCGGCCGCATCAGCACCTCCTGAGTGACCGACGCGACCAATCTGCCGTCCTGGCTGAAGAACTCGCCGTGCACCAACCCGCGCGCGCCGGCCGCGGTGGTGCTGTGCTGCGAAAACAGCAGCCATTCGTCGGCGCGGCAGGGCCGGTGAAACCACACCGCGTGGTCCAGCGAGGTGATCTGCATGGTGGCTTGCTTGCGATACGGCAAACTGGCCGTCCGGGCAAGGCTGAGGTCGGAAATGTAGGTGAGCGCGCAGACGTGCAGCAGCGGGTCGTCGCCGAGCGGCTCGCGGGTGCGGACCCACAGCTGCTGCGTGCGGGTGACCGGATCGCCGCCGTCGCGCGACCGCAGGTCGAGCACCTGACTCACCGTCGACTCGCGTAGCCGGCCACCGCCTGGCCGGTCGCGCTCCGGTCGCGGCGGCAGCTCGTCGGCCGATTGCCGGTCCGGCATGTCCGGCTGGTGGTCGAAACCCTGCTCCGGCACGTGAAAAGAGGCGGAAAGCGTGAAAATGGCCTTCCCGTGCTGCATCGCGGTGACCCGCCGGGTGCTGAACGATCTGCCGTCCTTCGTACGCTCGACGGCGTAAAGAATCGGATAGTCCGGATGCCCGGCGCGGACGAAATAGCCGTGCAGGGAGTGCACCTTCCGGTCGTCCGGCACGGTTTTTCCGGCCGCCACCAAGGCATGTGCGGCGACCTGCCCGCCGAACACCGTCTGCGGCAGGCCGGCGTGGCAGCGGCCGCGGAAAATGTCGTCGTCGATGCGCTCCAGCGCCAACACCGGTTCGAACGCCGCTCCCATCGAGCTCCCTTCGCCGCGCCGAATTGGACCACAATCCGGTGAGATCGGCCACCACCGCTGGCCGGCGGCCGTCGCGGGAGCTAAATTCGGGGTGTTGACGCGATCCGGCGCCAACCCGGACGAGCGCGTGACCGTACCCGGCGGAGCAAAGACGGCGCGCACCATGCGATGACACTCGTCGACATCATCGAAATCGTTGGCTCACTGCTGATCCTGGCGGCCTTCGCGGCGACCCAGGCACGCCGGCTCGACCCGCATTCGATGACCTATCTGGTGCTCAACGTCACCGGCTCTGCCATTCTGGCGGTCATCGCCGCGGTCCACCTTTCGTGGGGTTTCCTTTTGCTGGAGGGCACCTGGGCCATCGTGTCGGCGGTGTCGCTGGTCAGGTTGCTGCGGCGCCGTCCGGAAACGCAGCCGGAGTGACGCCGATTTCGGCCATGCGGCTGGCATACGTGCGATAACGCTCCCGAGCCTGGCCGTGCCGGCCGGCAGCGCGCAGCGCGCGTACGAGGACCAGATGAGCGCCTTCGTCGAACTCGTCGCGTTCCAGGGCGCGCAGCGCGTACGTCTCGGCCTCGTCGCAATCACCGGCTTTGAGCGCGGCGTCGGCCAATGTGCGTACGACCGACAGATATTTCGCTCTCGCCTGCTCGCGGACCGGCACGGCCCAGTCCTGGTAACGGTCCTCCGCCAGGAAATCGCCGGTGTAGAGGCCCTCCGCGAGTGCGTACGCGCTGATGTCACCGCGGTGTCGAGCCGCCTCCGCATCGCGTACGACGGCGAGGAAAACCTCGACGTCGATGGTCACGTTGCGCAGTGTCAACGAAAACTTGTCGGCAGCCAGGAAATGTGCCGGTTGATAGCGGTGTTCCGGATCGAAGACGGCGCGTACGGTGGACAACGCGACCGACAGCCGGTTGGCGCATTTCGCCGCCGGCTCGTCCGGCCACAGCAGGTCGATCACGGTTTCCCTGGCCACCGCCATGCCGCGTCGCGCGATCAGGATTTTCACCAGATCACGCGCCTTTTTCGACTGCCAGGTCTCCGGCGGCAACGGCACGCCGTCACGAGAGACCTGAAAGCCGCCGAGCGTGCGGATGTAGACCGGAGAGGCAGGCGGCGCCGGCACAAAAGCGAGCAGGCCACTGCCATCGGCCTGCGCTTTGACGCCATAGCCGCGAAGAACGGCCGTCAGGGCTGCGAGCTGCGGTCGCGTGGCACCCGAGACTCGTGCCAATGCCACTGCGACTCGCGCGACACCGACACGATGGCCGGCATTGGTCCAGCACTCGGCGGCCTGGCGTAGAAGCGCGGACCGCTCGGCCGGATCGGCGGCGGCCGCCGTACGCAGCTCCAAGACCTCGGCGAGGCTGCCGCTGTCGATGCCGGCGCGGCCAGCGTTGGCGATCGCCACCTCTGCCGCGGCACGATCTTTTCGCGCCAACGCAACCCATCCGGCTGCGATGTGCAAACGCACCTGCACGATGCCGTCGGACTCACCGAGCGCGCGAGCGATCAGCTCAGCGGCCAGCCCCGGATCGTCCATCGCGCGTACGCGTGCCAATCCGGCCAGGCACAACACAAATGTCTCGCGATCTCCGGCATCCTCGGCGATCTGCGCCGCCTCCCGATATGCCGCGGCTGCCAGCTCCACGTCGCCGCGCTCGCGATAGACGTCCGCGATGCCGAGCAGCGGCCGAGCCGTCGCGCGGCTGCCGCTGCGCTGATATCCGTGCAACGCGGCCCGAAAGTCGTCGGCCGCGCCGTCGAGCTGGCCGAGGCCGAGCTTGGCGAATCCGCGGTGATAAAGCGACGCGGTCAGCGCGCCATTGACCTCGCCGGCACGTGCGGTGAACCGGACCAGGTCGTCCAACCGTGCCAAGCCGGCCGCGTACTGTCCGCGTACGACCAGGCTGCGCGCGTGATTTGCCTGCACCATAACGACATGTGCGAGGTCACCCCAGCGCCGCGCCGCCTCCACCGCCGCTTCGTGGTGCTGGTCGCAGTCGGGTTCGTTGAGCATTCCGACCGCACTGTGCGCCGATGCCAGCGCTCCGGCGTCGCCGGACTCGCGCGCCAGCGACAAGGCCCGGTGGGCGGCTTCCTTTGCCTGCGCCAGTTCCTCGCGTACGACATGGGCGAACGCCATCCAGGCGAAGACCGCCGACTGGTCCTTCGGATCGGCGCCGGTCAGGTCGACGCGCCGGCAGACCTCCAGCGCTTTGTTGTGTTCACCGAGAAACCGGTGGATCGCGGCGATCCGCCAGGCCATCCGCGGTTCGAGCCGACCGGCCCGCTCGGTCGCGCGATACATGTGTCGCAACGCACCCGGCCAGTCGCCTTGAGCAAACCGCGTGCGGCCTTCGATGCGCTCGATTTCCGGCGTACGCAAGGCATCCGGCAGGCCGCCGAGTGCCGTCACGATCGCGTCGGCGACCGGCCCGTCGACCACCGGTTTCGGCGGATGTGCGGTCAGAAAACCGACCAGCTCCGCCGGGTCGTCCAGCGCGACAACGCTTTCGATCGCCGACTTGTAGTCGTCCTGGCCGAGGAAATGCGCGGCGGCGGCCAGGTGACGCGCCTTGGACGGCTGTGTGTCCAAGGCCGCGGCGATCAACCGGTGGACCGCTAAACCTCGAGGTCCCCGCCGGAGGACGCCGAGCTCGGCGAGCGTACGCAGCCGGTCGCGCAGCTCCGGAAACCCGAGCGCCACCACCAATCCCGGCGTGAGGTGCGGCAGTGACGCCACCGCCGACAACGGCTCGCGGTCGGTCTCGTCGAACAGATCGACGACCTCAGCTCGCGGATCCGCGTCGGCGTGCGCGCGAATCCGCTCGGCGGCGGCGACCACCATCGCCGGCCAGCCGCCGGTCAGCCGCTGCACCTCTCCGGCCGCCGCGATCCCGGCGGTGCCGACGACGCGGCCGAGCACCTTGGCGGTGTCCGCCTCGGTGAAGGCGAGGTCGATCGCGGTGACCCGATGCGCGCCAGGCAGCGAGAACTCGCCGCGGGAGGTGACCACGAGCCGCCAGTCGGACGGCAGGCTTTCACTGGCCTGCCGGAGAAAGTCGACGGCCGCGGCGGACAACAGATGCGCGTCCTCGACGACCAGCAACGCCGGACCGCTGGTCACACACAGCGCGGCGACCAGCTCCGGCACCGGCAGCGCCGGCCAGTCGGCCGGCGGAATGCGGCCGGCCGCGGCGAACAGGCCACCGACGAGATTTGCGACGTTCGCGTGCCGCGTCGAACGATATTCGTACGTGCCGAACCAGAACGGCCCGGTGACCAGCGCGGCGACGAATCCGGATTTCCCGAAACCGGCGACGGCCGACACCACGGCGACCCGCCGATCGGGATCGTCGAGAAACCGTGCCACCAACTCCGACCGGTCGCACAGTGAGGACGACCGGGATAACTCCGCCGTCACTCGTTCACCATAGCTAACTAATTGGCCGGAGAACCCAGAATTGTTGCGAGATCTTCGAACGAGCGGACCAGTCCACCCCAACCCGTTTCGGCGTCCGCCGTACGCGCGTGTTGAGCGCGAAACCAACCGACGAACGCACAGATGTCGACCAGCGGCCAACGCAGGTCGAAAAGCCGCAACGCGGCCGGATCCGGCTGATGGCCGCTGATCTCGGCATAGCGGCCGAGATCGCCGGAAACCACGGAAAGATCGCGCTCCGGTACGGCCAGGCCGACGGTGTCCCAGTCGACCAGACGGCACTTTCCGGCCGGCCACACCAAGTTTCCCGGATGCGGCTCGCCGTGCGTCACGACCGTCGGCCGGCCGCGTACGGCCACACCCAACCGGTCGAATTCGTCGAATGCCGCGGTCAGCAGCGCCCGATTGCCGTCGACGATCTCCTGCGCCTGCCGCGAAAACGGCCCACCGGTCCACCGCGGATCGGCCAATGCCTCGGCCAGTTGGTGCCGGCCGGCGATCTCCGGCGAAAACACCGGCGTCTCGGGCGGCGACCGGCGGCTGTGCAGGTCGGCGAGCAGCGTGAGCACGGCGTCATGCTCGGCGACGGTCTGCGACTGGTCGAAGCCGCCCGAGCCGGCGTCCAGCAACGGAAAGACCGAGAGCGCGTGCCGCGCGCCGACGCGTACGACCGTGTCGCCGCCGGCCGAGCGCACAGGCGCCACCACGTAGTCGAGGCCGTCGTCGGCGAGCCGCGCCGCCGTGTCCATCGCCCGCCGCAGGCCGGCCAGCGGATTGGGGCCGAGGTAGTCCTTCTGCGTCAGGTCGGCGGCCGTGACGAACCAGCGACCGCCTTCTTTGTCGGTCACCCGCCAGTGATAGTCGCCGAAGCCGACCGGCGCGTACGCCACCACCTCCGGCGCGATGCCGAAGTCAGGCAACACACTCCACAGCTGGTCGTCGGCAAGGCCGGACGGTCGTTCGCGCATGTCCGGCAGCGTACGAGGAAAAGCCGGCAGAGCCGTACCGATTTTCCAAAGCACCACAAAGCGGACGACTCGCCGAGTATTGTCGATGCCGACTTTTTTTGGGTTGCGATATAAGCAGCAAACTAATGACTGACCTGCGGATACGTCGGCCGATGCTGGAGTCGAGAGGATCTGTCGGGATGTTGCGGGATATTGACAGCCGTATCGACCGGGTGTTTCCTGCGTCTTACCTCACACCGGCCGGCCACCGAGTCCCGCTTTTCCTCACAGCTGCGAGGAAGGACGTGTCATGCCCGCGACTAGCAGTCTCCGGCGAGCGGCGGCGATGGCGGCCTGCGCACTGGCCGCCGCGTTTTTCGCCGTACCCACCGCGGCCAGTGCCGCCAACGAAACCGTCAACATCTGGCTGACCACCACCGACGACGCCGGCGGCCGGCACGTGACCCGAGGCCTGCAACAGCAGGCGCCGATCTCGTTCGCGGCCAGCAGTCCCGGCGCCAACCAGACCATCACGGTCAACGAGAACAACCGCTATCAGACCTTCGTCGGCGGTGGCGCGTCGTTCACCGACACGGCCGCCTGGCTGATGAACTCCAGCGGCGCGCTGTCGCAGAGCACGCGCGACGCCACGATGCGCGCGCTTTTCGACCCTGTCAACGGAATCGGCCTCGGTTTCCTGCGCAATCCGATGGGGGCCTCGGACCTCGCGCGGTTCAACTACTCCTACGACGACATGCCGGCCGGCCAGACCGATCCCAACCTGGCCAACTTCTCGATCTCGCACGACCTGGCCGACGTCATCCCACTTTCCAAACAGGCCAGGTCGCTCAACCCGAACCTCAAGGTGATGGGGTCGCCGTGGAGCGCCCCGGGTTGGATGAAGGACAACGGAAAGTTCACCAACCGCGGTTGGCTGCAGTCGCAGTACTATGCCGCGTACGCGCAGTATTTCGTGAAATACGTCCAGGCCTCGCAGGCCGCCGGCCTGCACGTCGACTTCGTGTCGGCGCAGAACGAGCCGACCTGCTGCGGCACCGACGACACCAACTACGGCTCGATGAACTGGAACGGCTCGGGCCTGTTGTATTTCAGCAAAACCAACCTGCTGCCGGCTTTCCACGCGGCCGGGCTGGACACCAAACTGCTGGTGCTGGACTACAACTGGGGCAATTACGACGACCTCGGCTCGGTGCCGCTCGGCGACGCCGGACTGCGCGGCGACTCGCTTTTCGGCGGCATCGCCTGGCACGGCTATGGCGGCGACGTCGGCCTGCAGACGACGATCCACAACCAGTATCCGGGCGTCGACGCGTACGACACCGAACATTCCGGCGGCACCTGGATCGGCGACCAGCAGAACGAGGACATGAACAACATCATCAGTTACACGCGTAACTGGGGAAAGACGGTGACCAAGTGGAGCCTCGCGGTGGACCAGAACATGGGTCCGCACAGCGGCGGCTGCGGCACCTGCACCGGCCTGATCACCGTCCACAATGGAGACAGCCGCAGCGGTCAGGTCGACTACACCATCGAGTACTACACGATGGGTCACCTGACGAAGTTCGTACGGTATGGCGCCAATCGCATCGACTCGACGGCCAATTCGGTGATCCCGAACGTGGCCTGGCGCAATCCGGACGGCTCCAAGGCTCTGATCGCATACAACGGCGGCACCAGCGCGCAGTCGCTGAAAGTCAACTGGGGTAACGAAAGTTTCACTTACACGATCCCGGCGCGTACGTCGGCGACGTTCACCTGGAGCGGCGCACAGGGCAACTCGACCAGCGGCGCGATCACCGGCTACGCCGGCAAATGCGTGGACGTCGCCGGCGCGTCCAGCGCCAACGGCACCGCCGTACAGCTCTACGCCTGCAACGGCACCGCCGCTCAGCAGTGGTCTGCCGGCAACGGCACGTTGCAGGCGCTCGGCAAATGCCTGGACGCGGTCGGAAACGGCACGGCCAACGGCACGCGCGTACAACTGTGGGACTGCACCGGGGGCGCCAACCAGCAGTGGATCCACAACGCCGCCAACGACATCGTCAACCCGCAGTCCGGCAGATGCCTGGACGCGACCGGACCCAGCTCGGCCGACGGCACGCCGCTGCAGCTGTGGGACTGCACCGGCGCGGCCAACCAGAAATGGACGCTCTGACCCCGCCCTGACCCCGCGGCTCCACCATCGCCAAAAAATGCCGCAGATCAGCGAGCCGAGCGGCCGCCGGCGCGGAGGAGGTCGGCGACCGGCAGCGTGGCGGCGCCGACCGCCACCGCGTCCTGGCCGAGCTCACACAGCTCGATGGTGGTCTGGCCGTACGGATGCGCCAGCGCGTGTTCCTCGGCCGACCGGCGGATCTCCGGCAGCAGCTGCTCGCCGAGCGCGAGGCCGGCCCAGCCGCCGAGCACGATCCGCTCCGGGTTGAACAGGTTGACCAGGTTGGCGATGCCGGCGCCGAGATATTCCGCCGTCTCCAACAGGATCCGGTCGGCGACCGCTGACTTCGAGCGCGCCGCGAGCAGTGCGGCGAGCCGCGTCTGCTCGTCCTCGGCCACGTTCCGGCGGCCGCGGCGGGCCTGCTGATAGCGCTCCAGGATCGCCTCGGCGCCGGCGTACGCCTCCAGGCAGCCGCGCGAGCCGCACCGGCAGGACCGGCCGCCGTGCACCACCGTCGTGTGGCCCCACTCGCCGGCGCTGCTGGTGGCGCCGCGATAGATCTGTCCGTCGGAGATCACCGCGGCGCCGATGCCGGAGCCGACCAGCGTGATCACCGCATAGCGCGCGCCCCGGCCGGCACCGAACCACATCTCGGCCTGGCCGAGAGTTTTGGCGCCATTCTCGAAAAACAGCGGTACGGTGACGCCGTCGCTGGCCAGCAGCTTGCCGAGTGCGACCGCGTCCCAGCCGAGGGTCGGCGCGTGTACGCGCACCGGCGAGCTCTGCTCCACCGTGCCCGGCACGCCGATCCCCATCCCCATCACGCCGGACTGGTCGAGGCCGGCGGCGGCGGTCACCTCGCGCAACCCGGCGGCGATCCGCTCGGCGACCACCTCTGGCTGCGGCCTCGGCTCCGGCAGCGGATGGTCAACCGTGCTCAGCCGGCTCATCGACAGGTCGAACAGCTCCACCTTGATGCCGGTCTCGCCGACGTCGACGCCGACGACGTGTCCGTACTCGGGATTGACGCGCAACAACACGCGCGGCCGGCCGCCGTCGGAGTCGACCATGCCGGCCTCGACCACGAGGCCCTCGTCGATCAGGCCGCCGATCACGTTGCTCACCGTCGCGGCGCTCAGCCCGGTCGGTCCGCTCAGCTCGTGCCGGCTCAGCGGACCGTCCTGGAACAGCTTGGTCAGCAACGCCGACCGGTTGTGCCGGCGCAGATCGCGGACCGTACTGCGCTTGAGGTCCATCTGCTCCTCATCCCCGACACTCACGCCGTAATTGTGATCCATATTATAAGCTCTGAAATAAGGACACTTTGTTCAGTGGTCCCCGGCTGAGAGCTTACAACGGATGCGGCCGCTTCAGTCCGCGTCGTTCTCCGCGGCGAAATCGCGTACGGCGGCGGTGACATCGCTCAGAAACGCGGCGATCACGGCGGCGCGGTCGGGGTCGAGGCCGGCGGTGATACGGCCGATCGAGGCGAGCAGTGGACCGAGTGCGGCGCGGAAGTCGGCACGCGCGCTCTCGGTCAGCTCGAGCGTGATCCGCCGGCGGTCGTCGGGATGGCGCCGGCGAGCCAGATGACCGGCCACCTCCAACCGGTCGACCAGCGCGGTCGCCGACGCCGAGGTGATGCCGAGCCGCTTGCCGAGCTCGACCGGCCCCAGCGTGCCCGGCTGCGCGACCAGCTCCTCCATGGCGCGTACGTCGGTCAGCCCCACGCCGAGCCGCCGCGCCAGCGCGGCCTCCATCTCGCGGTCGGTGAGCACCAACTCGCGCACGGCAAGGCCGATCTCCCGCGCGAGCTTCGCGTGCGCGGGCATTCCCGGCCGGCCGTCGCCAGGGACCAAAGGCCCCGAAACGGCCCCGCCTGGTGGTCCCCCCACCTGTCCCCCATTCGGTCAGACCAGATTGTAGACAGTTGAACTACTAGACAGGCTAGCGGTAATCGCTAGGCTATCTAGCGAGTCGGGGAGGCCGAATGAGCCAGCAACCTGAGCGGTGCGTTGTCGTCGGCGGTGGTCCAGGCGGGTTGCTGCTCGCATATCTGCTGGCCAGAGCCGACGTGCCGGTCACGTTGCTGGAGGCGCACCGCGACTTCGACCGCAGGTTTCGTGGTGACTCCCTGCATCCGTACACCCTGGAACTGCTGGACAAGCTCGGCCTCGCCGACGAGCTGCTCGAGCTGCCGCACCACGCGGCGCGTACCTTCCGGATGCACACGCCGGACGGCGTCATCACCACCGCCGACTACACCGAGCTGGCCACGCCGTACAACTACGTCGCGCTGATGCCACAGCAGACTTTCCTCGATTTTCTGGCGAAAAAGGCCACCGAGCTGCCGAGCATGCGGCTCCGGCTGGGGGCCAGGGCGACCGCACTGGTGGAGGAGAACGGCGCCGTCACGGGCGTACGTTATCAGGACGCCAACGGCGAACACGCCTTGCGAGCGGCCGTCGTCATCGGCGCCGACGGCCGTTTCTCCCGGGTACGACGCCTGGCTGGGTTGCCCGAGGAGCCGCTCGGCGCGAGCAGCGACCTGCTCTGGTTTCGGCTGCCGCGCCGGCCGAGCGACCCGCCGGAGGCCGACGTCGACCTGTACTTCGGCCGGCACAACTACGTCGGGCTGCTCGGCGGACCGCACGACTGGCAGGTCGGTTACACACTGCCGAAAGGTGGCTATGCGGCGGCGCGACAGGCCGGTGTCGGGCCGATCCGCGACTTCGTCAGCGCGTACGTGCCGTGGCTGGCCGATCGCATGCACCTGCTGACCAACTTCGGCCAGACGACGTTGCTGTCGGTCGACATTTCCCGGGTGCAGCGGTGGCACCGGCCTGGCCTGATGCTCATCGGCGACGCGGCGCACGTGATCTCGCCGGTCGGCGGCAACGGCATCCTGATGGCCGTGCAGGACGCGGTGTCGGCCGCCAACCGGCTGATTCCGGCTCTGCGCCACGGCCGAGTCGAGGAAAGCGTGCTGGCCGCTGTTCAGGCCGACCGCGAGCCGGCGATCCGCGCCGTGCAAGGACATCAGGTGCGAGTGGAAACCCGCGTCGCCAACGCGCGGCGGCACGGCCGGCCGATCACGCCGCCGTGGACCGTACGCATGCTGACCGGTATGTCCGCCGTACGCTCCAGGGCCGCGCGCGCCAACGCGTACGGACCGCAGCCGCCGATCCTGGACCTGCGGCTGTTGACCTCAGGTCCACTTGAGGTGGCACGCTCGTCTTCGTGACCGAGTGGGACATCGACGCCGTCGACCTCGACGCGTACCTGGCGCGCATCGACCATCCACGCGTTTCGCCGTCGGCCGACGCGCTGCGTTCCCTGCAGAGAGCGCACGGCCTGACCATCCCGTTCGAAAACATCGATGTGCTGCTTGGACAACATGGCGGCCTGGCGCCGGACGTCATCGCCTCGAAGCTCATCGACCGTGAACGTGGCGGATATTGTTACGAGCACGCGCTCCTTTTCGCCGCTGTGCTTGAACAACTCGGCTTTCCGGTGCAGCGCCGGATCGCACGGGTGATGCCGGACCGGCCTGGGCCGCGTACGCACATGATGCTGGCCGTACGCGCCGACGACGAAGACTGGCTGGTCGATGTCGGTTTTGGCGCCGGCATCCTGCACCCGTTTCCCTTTGTCGATGGTGCCGTTGTGGACCAGGCCGGCTGGAAACACCGCGTCGTCCTGCAGGATGGCTTGTGGCACATGCAAAAGCAGGCAGCCGACGGCAGCTGGCAGTCGCGGCACGCGTCCGACGAAACGTCACAGCGGCCGATCGATTACGTTGTGGCGCACCATTACACGTCGACGCATCCGAAGTCGCCGTTCACCGGCCGGCTGGTCGTCATGCGATCGGCTGAGGAGTCGTTGCGCGAGTTGCTCGGCGATCAGCTCACCATGACGCATCCGGACGGCACGGTCGACCGCACGACCGTGCCGCCGGACCAACTCGACGAAACGCTGCGCGGCCTCGACATCGTGCTGACGCCGGCAGAGCTGGACGCCCTGGCCGTCACGTATCGAGGCGCGGACACTCGCTAGGGCCTGCCCTAGAGCCAGAACGTGTCGTGTTCCAGCATGAAGGCGGCGCGTTCCTGCTCGGTCATCGCGGCGAGCCCGGACAGGCCTTCGAAGTACGCTTCGCGCGGTGCGCCTGGCGCGAACAACAACAGCATCGACGCTGGCTCACCGGACTCGTTGCGAAACGCGTGCACGCCACCTTCCGGCACGAACAGGAAGTCGCCCGGCTTGGCGTCGACCCAGCGGTCGCCGTCGTACAACCGTACGGTGCCGGACAGAATGAAGAACGACTCCGAGATCGACCGGTGGAAATGCGGATCCGGACCGCTCGGCTGCTCGTTGAAATCCCAGCGGTAGAGGCCAAACTGTCCGTTGGTGGACGCGCCGGTCGCCAGATAGCTCGCCGCGCCGGACCGCAGCGGCAGCTCCGGCTCCGCGGTCGCCAGCCGGAAGTTGGCGGTGTGCTCGCCGTTTTCGCCGTGGTAACGCGGCTCTGGATAAGACATGCATCTCTCCTGTCCGTCCTCGCCACGCTACCGCAATGCATATCAACACAAGGTCCGGCGAGCAGACTACGTACGCCCTTGTTGACGTGTCAGGTTGATGCTGGGCCCTTGGGGGCGGTGGCGCCAGAAATGTGGCGCTCGAAAAGCGCCGCCTTCCTGGCACCAGTCGACGTTTTCGGCCGCGTTTGTGGCGGCACTCGGCGAACGCCGGGGTTTTGCCGCCGCTGGCCACACCCACCGGAGCGCAACGAGCGCCAAATGGCGCAGGCGAAGTTGATCTTGCTTGCCTGTCTACCGAAAACAGGCATTTCGCCGCGATGTCCGGTTTAGGTAGACAAGAAATACAAGATCGACAACCAGGACACGGTACGAAATCCTAGTGTCCCGAGTCTGAAATTCGTTGCTCAGCTCGGGGATCCAGGCGGGATAAGTGATGAATTTCTGACTCGGGACACTAGACGGTGAGGTCGACGGGGAGGCCTGGCTCGACGGAGCGGCTGACCGTGCACGTGCGCTCCACCGCTCGCCGCACCACGGTCACCAGCGGCTCGGCATCCGTGGCGCTCAGCGAAGAAGCGTCGAGTACGAAGCGCGTCGCGGCGCGGGTCAGGCGGTCGGCCTCGTCGTCTTTCTCGGCCTCGACGACGACCCCGATCGGCGCGGCGGAGCCGAGGCGACGCGAGACGACGTCGTCGGCGGACAGGCCGGCGCAGGCGCCGAGAGCGGCCATCAACAGCTCGACCGGCGAGAAGTCGGCGCCGTCCTGCGAGCGGCCGATGGTGATCTCGGCGCCGCGCGCGTTGGTGGCGACGAACTTCGCCGGTGCGCTGCGGCGTACGTGCACAGGAGAGGGATTGCTCACTCCCCGAACATTACACAGCGATCCGGTCGATGTCGGCGATGTTGTCGCCGGGATTGCCAAAGGAGATCGTGTTGACCCCAGCCGTCAGCCGCACTGGCATGACCAGGGTCTGCGGGTTGTTCCAGTCGTTGTCACCGGTGCCGGCGGTCGGCAGGTCGACCGGCTCGCCGTCGACGGTGACGATCGCGTGCCGGCTGGAGTCACCATCCACATAGGACACCCGCATCAGGTAGGTGCCGTCCTTCGGCGCGGTGACAGTGTCGTACGTGACCGTGCCGTTGCCGCTGCCACCGAGATAGCCGACCTTCTTGCCACCAGAACAACCACCGCAGTCGTAGACGTTGGCGCTGCCAGCGATCGGGAAAGCCTCAGCCTCATAGCTTGTCGGTCCGCCGGCGGCTGGAGTGGTGATCGAGATCGCCTTGCTTCGCAGCGAATTCCGCGCCCGTACGCTGAAATCGTACGTCGTCGCCGGCCGCAGTCCGGAAACCGTCGCGGCGCTTCCCTGCACGGACGCGACCTTCATGTTGCCAGCGAACACGTCGTGCCAACCGGCACCGTCCCAGCTGAGCGACACACTGGTGGCCGTCGAGCCGGTGCCACGCAGGCCGGTCGGCTTGCTCAGACCGGAATGCGGTGTGATCCGGAGCAGCCGCGAGCCGTGCACTGGCAGGTCGGCACCGAAACTTCCGTTGGCCGTGCCGATGTCGGCGCGCCTCCACACATCGCGTACGGAGGCGGCGCCGACAATGCCGAGGTCGTCCCAGTCGGCGGTCACCCGCGCCGGGTTGTTGCCAAGGTTGAAAAGCGCGACCGTGAGGCTGCCGTCAGAATTGCGAACGAACCAGGTCTGCCGTGGCGAATACTGGTCGACCGGTTTCGCCGGCCGGCCAGCCTGATCGATCGCGATCACTTCCGGGTTGGTCAGCAACGACATCCCAAAGTCGTCCAGCCTGGTCAGGTCGTCGCCGACATAGAGCGGCGAGGACTCGATGGCCCACAGCGTCGCGTACGACTGGCGCTCGGCCTCGGTGATGCCGTCCAGCTGACCGGAGCCGACATTGAGCGAGTCGAGGTTGTTCCAGTGTCCCGGGCCGGCGTCGTCGATCCACTGCACCACGTCGTCGAACCGGTTGTCGACGGAGTTGTTCCAGGTGACCAAGGTGTCGCAATAGCACTCGACATCGGTGTCGATCCGCCAGCCGTTGCTGTAGTGCTTCCACACGTCGGCCCGCGAATGCGCCAGCGACCAGGAAACCGTGAACTCGATCGGCCGGCCGGTCTGCTTCAACGCCGCGGCCCAGGCGGCCACGTCGGCGGTGTTGTCGTAATTCGCACCGCCTTTGAACGAGCCGGGGCCGACACCGTCCAGTTTCAGGAAATCGGCACCCCAGCTGGCCAACTGGTCGGCCAGCGAGTTGACGTAGAGCTGTGCGCACGGGTTGCCGAAATCGATTTTGTACGCGCTGTCCCAGCCGTTTGTCTTACGCAGGTCCGGATAGACGATGTCGCTGGTGTGGCACTGCGGCGCGCCATAGATCTGGTTCCTGCCATCGTTGTATTCACCAGGATCCAGGCCGACAGCGAGATAGAGGCCGTATTTCAGCCCCTTTCCGTGCACGTGGTCGCCGACGTACTTCATGCCGTGCGGAAATGTCGACGCCTTGGCGACCGGCCGGCCGTACGCGTCATAGCCGCCGACCCACCCGGCATCGACGTTGACGTACTCGTAGCCGAATTTCCTGAGTTTGGCGGCCAAAACGTCGGCTTGCTGCAGAACGTGCGCCTCGGTGAGCCAGCTGGCCGAGCCGGTCGGATTCACTCCTGGATAGTTGGTGGACTCCAGGCTCCAGCTGCTCCATCCCAGATATGGCTTGCGTGCCAGGCCGTTGATGCCGGCCCGCGCAGGCGTCACCGCCACCAACGACGCGGCGAGGACGACGAAAACCGTAAGGATCCGGTGCCACGACCGCATGAGCTCTCCATCTCGCAGCGGACCTCGACAGCGGTACGGTAGGCGGGGTTTGCTTCCAGTGTCAACATATGGCCCCGGATTGCTTCTGCCGGAAAGTTAGGATGTCGCGGTGGAGCTTCCCAACCAGGCACCGGCCGCCGCGCTGGTCTTCCAGACGATGCTCGCGCACGGTCCGCTGTCCCGCGCCGAGATCGGCCGGCGGACCGGTCTGTCCTCCGGCGCGGTCACCAAGGCGACCGCGCCATTGCTGGACGACGACTGGATCGTGGAGCTCGGCCGGCCAGCCGGTGAGCCGGTCGCCGGCCGGCCGGCGACGCTGGTTGCCGTACGCGCCGAGCGCGCGCAGTTTCTCGGCGTCAAGATCACCGAGGACGAGCTGTTCGGCGTGCTCACCGACCTGACCGCCACGCCGCTGACCACCCGCCGCTCACGCCTTCCGGCGCGTGACGTGGCGAGTGTGGTCGCGGCGATCGCGCGGCTCGTACGCGCGTTGCTGCCGGCGGAAGCCACCCGGCTGCACAGCCTCGGCGTCACGCTGTCCGGCGATGTCGACGGACCCACCGGCGCTGTCCACCACTCGCCGTTCCTGGACTGGCACGGCGTCGACCTGGCCAGACTGGTGGAGGACGCGACCGGCATCGCGACCGTGATCGAAAACGACGTACGCGCGCTGACCGCCGCCGAGCAGTGGTTTGGCGCCGGCGCTGGCTTGGCGTCGTTTGCGCTGGTCACAATAGGTGCCGGCATCGGCTGCGGGATCTCCATCGGCGGCCGGGTGGTGTCCGGCGCGCACGGCGTCTCCGGCGAGATCGGCCATCTGCCGGTCGGCGCGCCCGACCGGGTCTGCACCTGCGGCAACACCGGTTGCGTGGAGGCGGTCGCGTCGACGCGCGCGATCGTCGAGCAGGCGCGGCAGGCGACCGGCGATCCGGCGCTGTCGATGGACGACGCCGTCAGGCTGGCACACGAAGGCGACCAAGCCGTACGCACCGTCTTCACCCGCGCCGGCGAGGCGTTGGGCCTGGCCATCGCGTCGGTCGCCAACCTGATCGGACCGGAGCGGATCATCATCTCCGGCGAAGGCGTCGCCTCGTACGACCTGTTCGCCGACCAGACCCGGCAGACCTTCGTGCGGCACGCTTTCGGCGCGGCGGCCGAATGCGAGCTGACCGTACGGCCGCTGCCGTTCGAGGAATGGGCTCGCGGCGGCGCCGCGGTCGCGGCCCAAACCCTGGTCGCGCCAACGAAAACCCGGCGCGTCACAGCACTCTAAAATGCCGGTCATGGCGGGGATCGAGTTCAGCCACGACGAGTTGGACGCGAAATGGGCCGACGCGCTGACACCGGCGGAGGTGGCCGACCGGCTGGCCGGCGTGGCGACCCCCTGGTACGTCGCGGCCGGCTGGTCGATCGAGCTGTTCACCGGCCGGCTGCGCCGGCACGACGACCTGGAGATCGCCGTGCCGGCCGCCGGTTTCGCCGAGCTGCGGGAAAGATTCGCCGGCTGTGCGCTGGACGCGCCGATCGACGGCCGGGTCTTTCCGGACGCGACCGAGGACGAGCTGGCGCGTACGCACCAGACCTGGGTCCGCGATCCGGAGACCGGCCACTATCTGGTCGACATCTTCCGCGAACCGCACGACGCCGACACCTGGATCTGCCGGCGCGACGAGCGGATCCGCCGGCCGTACGCCGACATCATCCGGCACACGCCCGACGGCGTGCCGTATCTGGCCGCCGAGGTGGCCCTGCTGTTCAAGGCCAAGGCCACCAGGCCCAAGGACGACGACGACTTCGCCGCCGCTTTGCCTTTGCTGACCGCGAAACAGCGCGAGACACTGGCCGGCTGGCTCGACCTCGTCCATCCCGGCCACCCGTGGCGCGCCCAGCTTTAGAGGCCGCGAAAATGGGGACCTCTTAGCGTTCGCCGGCGACCCCGATCAGGTTGCCTTCCGGGTCGGTGAACTGGCCGACGACCAGCGTCCCCGGCGTGCCTTTCGGCCCCAGCTGACGTTTGCCGCCAAGACTTTCGGCCTTCGCCAACGCTTCTTCGACGTTGTCGACGCCGACATAGAACAGGACGCGCGGCCGATGGCCGTCGCCACCGGCGACGCCACCGTTGATGCCGGCGACGCTCGCCGGCACGAAGCCGTACTCGCCTGGCGCGGACACCTCCTCGGCGCTCGCGTCCCCCACCTCGTACGTCCAACCGAACAGGCCGGCGTAGTAATCGCGCAGGCCAGCGGGGTTGGCGCCGGTGATCTCGAAATGTACGACCGGATTCGGCATGACCGTCCTTCCACGGGGCGTGCTCTGACACAGAAGGATCGGAGCCGACCGCGGCCGTTCGACAGGGTAAGTTGTGAGCCGTGTCCCACGAACTACCGATTGACACCACCAAGCCGAGCATCGCGCGCGTCTACGATTTCGCCCTCGGCGGCAAGGACAACTTCGAGGTCGACCGGGCCGTCTTCAACAAGATGATCGGCATCGATCCCAACATGCCGACGGTGGCGCGGCTGCACCGCGACTGGTCGCGCAAGGTCACCAGATGGCTGACCGAGTCGGTCGGCATCGACCAGTTCGTGGACTGCGGTTCCGGCCTGCCGACGATGGACAACACGCACGAGGTCGCCCAGCGGTCCAACCCGGAGGCGCTCGTCGTCTACGTCGACAACGACCCGACCGTCATCGCGCACGGCCGTGCGTTGCTGGAGGACAACGACCGTACGGTCTTCATCGACGCCGACCTGCGCGATCCGGACGCGGTGTTCCTACACGACCGCGTGCACGGTTTCCTCGACATGGAGCGGCCGATCGGCCTCATCCAGGGCGCGACCATCCACCACATCAGCGACCTCGCCGAGCAGCAGGCGCTGATGCGCCGCTATGTCGACTACCTGCCGTCCGGGTCGTACGTCGCACTGACCCACGTGCACAACCCGCGCGACGGCAGTGAGCTCGACCGGATGGCCAGCGGCATCGAAGAAGCGTATCGGACGACCAACGCGACCACGCGTTTCAAGACGTACGACGAAATTCTCACGCTCTTCGACGGGCTGGAGTTCGTCGACCCCGGCCTGGTGCCGCTGCACCGGTGGTGGCCGGGTGGTCCGCTCACCGGCAAGGAGCCGACCATCTATGGCATGGTGATCGGCGGCATCGCACGTAAGCCTTAATCTGGCAGCAACGGCACCGAAATTCCCGAATCGCGGCCGAGCAGGACCGCCGGGGTCAGTGCCTTGCCGCCGAACCGTTCGCGTACCGAGTCGATGGTCAGGTCCAGCGCGCTGACCTGCGGTCTGTCGAACGGCAGGGCGAGCTGGATGGCGCTGTCGTCGTCGAGGTTGCCGAGCGTCACGCCGATCAGCGTCAGGCCGCGGTGCTCGATCATCGGCGCGGCGGTGGTGAGCAGTCCGCGCGCGGCACGCAGGATCGACTGCGTCTGCGCGGTCGACTCGGCGAGCGTGTGCGACCGGGTGGCGCGGTTGAAGTCGTTGAAGCGCATCCGCAGCACGACTGTGCGGCAGACACGCCGTGCCGCGCGCAGCCGGCGACCGAGCTTGTCGACCAGGCCGACCAGCATCGCGTCGAGGTCGTCCATCGTACGTTTTCGCCGGCCGATGGCGCGTTGCGCGCCGATCGACCGGCGCCGCCTCCCCACCTGCACGCGCCGCGGGTCGCGGTTGTGCGCCAGCGCGTGCAGGTGCCGCCCGGACGCGCGGCCGAGCATCACCGACAATGCGTTCTCGTCGATCTGCGCGACCTCGCCGACCGTGGTGATGCCGCGGTCGCGCAGCTTGCCGGCGGTCACCTTGCCGACACCCCAGAGCCGCTCGACCGGCAGCGGATGCAGGAAGTCCAGCTCGCCGTCCGGCGGCACCACCAGCAGGCCGTCGGGTTTGGCCACGCCGCTGGCGACCTTGGCCAGGAACTTGGTGCGCGCGACGCCGACGGTGATCGCCAGGCCGACCTTGTCGCGTACCTCCGCGCGCAGCTTGGCCGCGATCGCCGCCGGCTCGCCGGACACCTGGCGCAGGCCACCGACATCCAGGAACGCCTCGTCGATCGACAGGCCCTCCACGATCGGCGTGGTGTCCTCGAAAATCGCGAAAACGTCCTTGCTTGCCTTGACGTACGCGGAAAACCGCGGCTCGACGACGATCGCGTCCGGACAGCACTGCCGCGCCACACCGCCCGGCATCGCGGTGCGTACGCCCCTGGCCTTCGCCTCATAGCTCGCCGCCAGCACCACGCCACCGCCGACGATCACCGGCTTGCCGCGCAGGAACGGGTCGTCGCGCTGCTCGACCGAGGCGTAGAAGGCGTCCAGGTCCGCGTGCAGAATAGAGGCCTCCGCGCGCTCGAACATGTGTTCGACAATAGCGTACGGTCGCGCCGCGGACCAGCGATGAGTTTCGTCGTCGGCGATGGTCTACTCAGGCATGACTTACGCATCCGTGAACGGACTGGAGCTTTACTACGAGATCCACGGCACCGGCGAGCCGCTGGTGCTGCTGCATGGCGGCTTGCACACCTTTGACCTGAGCTTCGGCGCGATGCTGCCGGAGCTGGCGGCCTCGCATCAGGTCATCGGCGTCGAACTGCAGGGGCACGGCCGTACGGCCGACATCGACCGCGAGCTCTCGATCGGCCAGTTCGCCGACGACGTGGCCGCACTGCTCAAGCACCTCGGCGTGGCGCGCGCCGACGTGATGGGGTTCAGCCTCGGCGCGCTGGTCGCGCTGGAGCTCGGCGTCCGGCACCAGGATGTCGTCGGCCGGCTGGTGCTGGCCGCCGCGCACGCACGGCCGGACGGCTATCACACCGACATCACCGATCCGAGCGCCTGGGCCACCTCCACGCGGATGCCGACCGCCGACGACTTCGCCGAAATGGCCGCCGAATACGCGCGCGTCGCGCCGCGTCCGAAGGATTTCCAGCCGTTCCAGCAAAAACTCTCCGCGATGGTCGCGTCGTCCAAGGGCTGGACCGACGACGAGCTGCGGTCGGTGGCGGCTCCGACGCTGCTCGTCATCGGCGACCACGACTTCGTACGGATCGAGCACGCGGCACAGATGCTGGAGCTGATCCCAACCGCTCAGCTCGGCGTCGTCCCCGGCACGACCCACGCCGGCCTGCTCCGTCGCGCCGACGTGTTGCTGCCGATGGTGGCCGCTTTTCTGAGCCGCAGCTAGCGCGTCGGCCGCCGGGCCGAACTACGGTTGGCGCGGGCGCGTTTTGGTCTCCGCGGTCGGGAATGGTGGTCTTGATGCCTCGGCCCTAGTCGCGGCAGGATCTACCGGTGTAGGCCTCGCTCCTCCGCCGAAACATCAACGACTCGCGAGAGATGCCAGCGGCGCATGATTTCCTTGAAAAAAGGGAAAATGTGCGTCAGCGATGTGGAGTCGATGTTCGCTGGTGATAGAATTGCGCGACCCCTTAGCCGGCCAGCAGTCTCGGCGCGTCGAAGTCGGTGTTGTCGACCAGTACGGTGGCACGCAATTGTGGCGCACAGCTACGAAAATAGAGCCGCTGGCCTTCGACATAACGCCGTACGCTCACGTGCTCCGGGTCCGGATTCGTGCCGTCCCGCGTCGCCATCCGTGGGACGCTCACGGTGAACGGTACGTCGAGAAACACCGACAGGTGCCAAAAATGCCGCAGCTCGTCACGATGGAGAAAGAGACCGTCGACGACGAGTACGGCATTTGGTGGCGCGACCAGCTCCGGCGTGTCCACGACCGCGTCGGTCGCCAGGTCGTGCGCTTTCGGTCGATAGCGCGGAAACGTCTCCAGCACGTGAGCCCGGAGACGATCGTGGTCGTAGGAGTCGAGCCAGAATCCTTCCGGCGACTGACGTCCTCGGCGATGCCGGATCGCGCGTACGTTGTGGAAGTCGTCGGCACTGACGCGTACGACCGGACGGCTCATCGCCTGCGCGAGCCGGTCAGCGAAAACGGTCTTGCCGGCACCATCGACGCCGTCGATGCCAACCCGCGCGCCGTCGATAACCGGAATGCGCGCCGCAATCTGGCGCAGCACATTATCCAGTGACATCGAACCTCGTTCCGGTCAGGCGCTCGGACTCCGCCCACAGCCGAGCGCCGATCGCTGGATCGTGGTCCGGCAGCCGGACGAACGGCCGGACCTCGACGGGAAACCCCCACCACTGAGCCAATGCCGGTCCGATCAGGGCACCGCTGCGCACGTCTGGATGCGTCGCGGCGTAAAGCACCGGCAACGATCCCATGTCGCTGCTCTGCGCCAGCAGATAGCCGGAAAATCCGAGCAACCGTGCGTCGATTCCCGGGCCGCGCCGGAAACCGCCGGTGAACAGGTTGGTCCGCGCATAGCCGGGATGTGCCGCCAGGCTCCGGATCCGGTCACACCGCCGCGCCAGTTCCCAGGCGAACAACAGGTTCGCGAGCTTCGACTGCGCGTACGCCAGCCAACGCGAATAGAACCTCTCGCCGTCGAGATTGTCGAAATCCAGAAAACCGAAATAGCCGAAGATGCTGGTCAACGTCACGACCCGCGGATCATCGGCAGCCAGCAACGATGGCAGCAGGCCGGCCGTCAGCGCGAAATGGCCGAGGTGGTTGACGCCGAAATGGGTCTCGAAGCAATCGACCGTCTGGCGCTTCGGCCGGCCGAGTACGCCGGCGTTGTTCACCAGGATGTCCAGGCGATCATCGGCAAACCGGGCGCTGAACGCGCGTACCGATGACAGGTCCGCCAAATCCAGCGGCAGCAACGAAACTCGCTCGGCTGGTACGCCGCCGCCGGTGATCAGCGCGACCGCGCCGGCACCGCGTCCGGCGTCACGGCAGGCGAGCGTGACGTGAGCGCCGGACCACGCGAGCGCTCGCGCCACCGCGAGGCCGATGCCGCTGTTGGCGCCGGTCACCACGGCCCGGCGTCCGGTCAGGTCAGGAATGTCACGCCGCCGCCACACCTTCATCGTTCGTCCGCTCGCCACAACCGGATGGCCGCCGTGACGGCCCAGGCCGCGACGACGACGGCGGCGAACCGCTCGGCGACGGCCGGCACGACATCGTGGCTGCGGATCAGCACGGCCCAGCCGAACAGCACCATGATCGCGGCCGTCATCACCACCGCGACCACCGGCCGCTCGTCCAGAGCCGCCGCGGCCGCGAAGGCGAAAAACGCGAAAACGCTGATGAACGCGTGAAAAGCGTCCTGCAACGGCACGATGCCGTCGGCGACCGGCAGCGGACAGCCGGCCGTACAAGGCACCGTCGCGGATCCGGCCAGCGCCACGGCCGCGAAGGCCAGGGCGACCGCCGGCCCGAACCGGCGGCGCAGGACGTACGCGCCGGCCAGCAGCACGGCGGCGAGCGCGGCCAGCAGGACGCCGCTGGTGTAGAGCGGCCCGGACAGCTCCGACAGGTAGGCGTCCCAGCGGCCGGCGCGTACGTCCGCCGCACCGACCAGCAGCGCGGCGGCAACCACCGCGACCACGGCTGCGACGCACAAGCCGATCACGTCATTAGTCTGACGGCATGCCAGTGGACCGCGACCTCGACCACCTCGTCTATGTCACACCCGACCTGCCGCGGACCGTCGCACGGTTCGCCGAGATGACCGGCGTCGCGCCGATCGACGGCGGCCGGCACGTCGGCCGTGGTACGCGCAACTACCTGGTCGGTCTCGGTGGCCAGCGTTATCTGGAGATCATCGGCGTTGACGACGACCAGCCGGAGCCGGACCGCCCGCGGCCGTTCGGCATCGACGAGCTGACGATCACCCGGCTGGTGACCTGGGCCGTCCACACCGACGACCTCGACGCTCGCGTCGAGGCTTCGCGCGCGGCCGGCTACGACCCCGGTCCGATCGAGCCGCTGTCCCGCCGTACGCCGGCCGGTGACCTGCTGGAATGGCGGCTGACCAACGGCGACCGGCGCGGCCTCGTGCCGTTCGTGATCGGTTGGGGAGCCAGCCGGCATCCGTCCACCGGCCTGCCGGCCGTCGAACTCGTGTCGCTGCACGGCCTGCATCCGGATCCAGCAGCGATCCAGCCAAAACTCGCCGCGCTCGACGCCGAGCTGGACATGCGAGAGGGTGCCGAGCCCAGCCTGATCGCCGGACTCGACACCCCCAATGGGCCGGTCAGCCTGACCTAACCCACCTTGTACGCGTACGGCAGCGACGAGACGACCTCGCCGGTGCCATAGAACGGCAGGCCGGTCGCGCCGGTCGGCAGGGTCGGCACGGTCACCAGGTTGAGGTGGCCGGACACCGTCGATCCCTTCGCTCCGGTCGGCGTGATCGTCACCGTCACGACCGCCGTCGTGCCTGGCTGGATCACCGCCGGCGCACCGAAGCCGGCGGTTGGATCAACCGCGGTGCCATACGGGTCGCCGGTCGACGACGTGACCGCCGCGTCGAACCCGGCCGTACGCATCGAGGACGTGTACGACGACGTGCCCGATGGCGCGCCGGACGAACCGAACGGACCGATCTCCTGCACGCTGGCAAACCAGATGCCGCGGCTGACCGACCCGGATTTCTCCGCGATGGTCGCGATCGAGACCGTGCTGCCGTGCTGCGCCGCCTGCAGGTCACCGAACACGTCCAGACCCGCGGCCGAGCCCTGCAGCTCGACCTGCGCCGGCACGCTCGAGGAGGTGGCGACGCTGAACTTGTTGGTGTCCGGTGGGATCAGGTAGATCGGCGCGTCCGCGCCGTTCTCCGGCAGGGTCACCGTCGTGCTGCCCTGGATCGGCACCGGCTGCAGCGTCTGCAGGCTGTTCGTACGTCCTTCGACGCCGACCGCGATCGGCTCCACACCGGTGTTGTGGACGACGACCGGCACCTGCACGGCCTTGCCGCGCTGCAGCGTCGTGTGGTTTGGCAGCGCTGCTTTGACGTCCACCTTGTCGTAGGCGATGGTTCCGTTGAACCGCTGTGAAATGTCATTGCCGGTCACCGGATTCTGCACGACGACAACGAGAGTCCATCTGCCAGGCAGCGGATTGGCGTCGAACAGCTGGATTCCCCTGCCCTGGCTGACCGTCTGGTAGGACGGGTCCAACGAGGCGTTGCTGTTCACGTCAGCCAGCTCGCCGTTGGGGTCGACCAGCACCGCGTCGACCAGGTCACCGGCGTCCTTTTCCAGCGCCAGGGCGACATCCAGGTCACGGTGGCCCCGGCGTACGTCGAACTGATAGCTGAACGTCTGCGCCGGCGAGACGGCACGCGCGTTGCCGCCGGTGATCTCGCCGCTGAACCGCCCCGGCGTCGGGATCAGGCTGCGTACGACCGCCGCGACCGAGGTCTGGTGGCCGTCGGAGCTGGCGAAAGTGGCCGAATAATCGGCATCTCCGCCGCTGGCCGGCGTGGTCAGGGTGACCCGCACCTGCCGGCTGGCACCGGGCGCCAACGTGAAGTTGGCCGGGCTGACCTGGCCGTACGGCACGGCTCGCTGCGTGTCGGTGACCAGCTTGATCGGACCGCTGTAACCGGCGGCGTTGGTGGCGGAGTAGAGCACCGCCGTCCAGGTGCCGGCGGCCGGCTGGCGTACGTCGACGTTGGCGTAATTGGCGCTCGCCGCGCCACCCTGTGGACGGCTGTTGGCCACGAAAGTGCCGTCTGGCGCCAAAAGCGTCAGCCGTACGACCTTGGACGCGCCACCCTGCCAGGTCATCCTGGCAAACAGCCGCTGCGCGCCGGCCGGCACGGTGAAGGTGACCTTCTTGTAGGCCCAGCTGGCGCCGTTGTAATAGGTGAATTTCGGCAGCGTGGCATTGTCGAAGGTCAGGCTCTGCGTCTGCGACGACAACGGCGTGAAGCCGCGCGTACCACCGGCGACGGTCAGGTTTTTGTTGCCGATGTTGGTGACTTTGACCGTCGTCGACTGCCGGCTGCCCGGCGCGCCGGTCAGCGTCACCTGGTTGGTCGACAGTGCGAGGTTGGAGCTGACGCCGGCCGGCGCGCCGGTGCCGCCGGGAGCGGTCAGCGCGGCCTCCACCGCGGCACGCGCGTCGAGCAGGCCGGCGCCCTGCTCGTCGGCCGGCAGGCCGAGGTCACGCGTGGTGCTGGTGATCAGCTGCTTGACCAGCGCCGGACTCGGCGACGCACCTTTGTGCGCGTTGCGATAGGCCTGGATCACCAGCGCCGCGACACCGGCGGTCAGCGGAGCCGACTCGCTCGTACCACCGAAGGACTGCACGTCGGCGCCCTGAGACGGCGACTGGAACGTGCGGCACTCGGCGTACGCCGGGTCGCAGTCGGCCCAGTTGCCTTCGCCCGGCGCCACCAGGTCAGGCGTACGGCCGTTCTGCGTGATGCCGGACGAGGACAGCGCGGAGATGTTGTCGCTGATCCACTTTCCGTTGGAGAACGGGAAAGCCGCGTACGTGGTCTGCGCGTACAGCCGGTTGTCGGTGGTCGCGGCGGCCGAGATCACCAGCGGGTCGGTCGCCGGAGCGCCGATCGTCGAGGTGATGCCGGCGTCACCGGTCGAGGCGGTCACGGTCACGCCGGCCGCCACCGCGTTGTCGTTGAACACCTGGAAAAGCTCGCGCGAGCTGAGGTCCGGATACTGGTTGAGGCCGAGCGACTCGTTGATCACGTCGACGTGGTCGACGGTCACCGCGTAGTCGATCGCCTGCAGGACCGCGGAGTTGGTCGCGGTGGAGCCGAAGACGTTGAGGCCGACCAGGCTGGCGCCGGGCGCCACGCCGCGGACCCGGATGTTGCAGCCGGGCGGCAGCGGATGCGCCTGGTTGACGAACGTGGACAGGTCGTGCACGACTGTCCCCTGCGCCGCGATCGACGAGGCGTCGCCGTACGCTTCGGCGCCACCCTCGGTCGTGTCCGGCCCGTCGCCGGAGAAGTCCTGGTAGTCGGCGAAGACCTTGCTGCCGTCCGGCCGGACGAAGTCGGCGTAGTTGGGGTTCATGTTGTCGGCCAGGAAGGCGACCTTGACGCCTTTGCCGTCGGCCAGCGCGGCCGCGCTCAACGCGCGTATCGAGGTGAGCGCCTCCGGCTCGACCAGCGGCTTGCTGGGATCGGCCGGGCAGATCGCGTTGGGTGCTTCGGTGTTTTGCCTTGCCTGCGGCGCTTTCGCGCCGCCGGCGGCCGGCGGGGTGGCCGGCTCCGGCAGCTCCACCTTGGAGTCCGGCAGCACCGCGGCGACCGCCGGGTCGGCGGCGAGCGCGGCGGCCTGGTCCGGTGTGACGGTGGCCGAGAACGCGTTGCCGAGCGCGAAATGCTTGACCTTCGCCGGCTTGGCGCCGGCCAGCCGGCCGAGCACCGCGTCCTGGGCGCTGGTGGCCTTGGCGCGCCGGCTGCTCGACTGGGCCTTCGTCGCCGGAGCGCCGCCGAGCTGGTCACGTAGGACGACGACGATCGCGCGATCAGCGGTCGCGGCGGCGGCCGGCTTGGCCGCGGCGACCGGTTGTCCGACGGCGAACGGTACGGCGGTCAACAGCGCGACGGCGCCGGCGACCACCTTGAATCTGGGACGGGGAAAAGCCATCTGCGCGCCTCCGGGAGGAAAGGAACCGCAGTTACTTTTTCCCGCCGGCAGCAGGTGCGCAATAGGCGAATCGGCTGAGCCGAATTAGCAGGTTTTGCAGTGAAAACAAGGGAAAAGTCGGCACGCCCGCCCAGGTTGCCTCAACGATAGCCCAAGACTTCTTGGCGTACAACGGCCCGGTCCGACGGTCGCATGGCCACCATGCGTGCGTTGGATGCACGCATGGTGGCCATGCGACAAAAAGCGACGGTGGAGTGGTCGGGTTGGGGCGACCACTCCACCGTCTACTCGGGGAGATCCGTTACGGATCTGGTGGGATTGCTCGTTCTGGCTGAGAGGCGAGTCTGGCGAGGTGCGTCTAGCCGGGGAACAGGTTGTTCATCTTGCCGATCAGCGCGCTGTACTGGCTCGCCGCGTCGGACGTTGCGGAGTTGAGCTTGTTGAACGCGGCCTGTACGGCCTGGTAGTGCTGGTCGTACTCGCGGTGCCCCTGCGAGTAGCCGTCCTTGGCGGCACCGTCCCACTGCGACAGCGTGCTCTGCGCCGCGTTGTTGATCTCGCCAAGAATCTGGTTGAACTGGTTCAGGTAGCCCTGCTGCTCGGCTGCCAGGCTCTGCAGGTGACCGACGTTGCCACCGACCTCGTACTGACCACTCATGACACTGTCCTCGCTCTCAGGTTGTCGTCTCGGAAAAGTGGATCTACCGGTTGGGGTTCGCGGCCAGGGCCGAGAGGCCGGACGCCGCGGTGGACATGCCGTCGGAGGCCTGCTGGTCGGTCTGGTTCACACCGGACTGCGCCTCGGACAGCTTGATGCCGTGCTGGTTGACCCACTGCGTGAGCTCGCCGAACCGCTGCAGCAGCTCGTTCTTGGCCAGCTGGAACTTGACCAGTCCGTTTCCCTGGATCGCGTCCTTGTCCTTGGACATGAGGTCGATCAGTGCGTTCAGCTTGCCTTGCAGGGTCTGCGCGTTGTGGCCCTGCTTTTCGCCACCCTGGCCCAGCGCGTTCGCCTGAGTCAGACCAACAAAGTTGCTCATCGTCGATCACTCCTTCTTATCCGACTCCCAGCTCCCCGCCGGGCATGACCTAACAATGCCCAACGCCGGCGCGGTCCGCTCCTTCTGGCCCAACAGGTGGCACGAAGTGGGGAGAGCACTAGCCCGCCAGCCGCCTTGCCGCCACCTCCACTGCCTCGCCGACCTCGGCCGTACGCGCGTCGACAAGCCGCCCCTCGCGCTTGACGAAACGACCTCCGACCAGCACAAACTCCACGTTGCCCGGATGCGCGGCGGTGACCACGGCACCGACCGGATCGTGCTGGACCGCGCCGGCCAGGTTGACAGCGCGCGCGTCGACCACCGCGATGTCGGCCTGCTTGCCCGTCCGCAACGACCCGATTTGTCGCTCCAGGCCGACCGCGGCGGCGCCGTCGATTGTCGCCATCCGCAAGACTTCGGCCGGCGACACCCGCGGCCCGCGGCCAAACTGGCTGGTCAACAGGGTCGCCCGCAGGACCGAGAACAGATCGCCGGCGACGCTGGTGACCACGTCCACGCCGAGGCCCGTGGTGATGCCGCGCTCCCGGAGCCGGCCGACCGTCGGCTCGCCGTGGCCCATCCGCGCCTCCACCGCCGGCGTGATCGCGACCGCGCCGCCGGAGTCGGCGATCAGGTCGACATCGCCGTCGTCGAGCGAGTTGGCGTGGACGTACGTCGTGTCGGCGGTCAGCAGGCCGGCCTCCCGCAGCGCCTCGATCGGTCGCGAGACCATCCTCGCGCCGGTGTGGACGAAGATGCGCAGCCCGAGCTCGGCGGCCAGCCGCCAGTCGTCGAGAACGTCCGCCATCGGCCCGTACCCCAGGCCGAGCGGTCCGAGCGCGAGTGTCACCAAACCGTCTTTGTGCTGGTCGCGGATCCGCCGGACCTCCCGGGGCCGACGCAGCTCAGGTGCGGTGACCGGATAGCCGTACGCGAACACCGCACGGATTCCGGACGCCCGCAGCGCGTCCAGCGCCGCGTCCGTGTGCTCCGGCGAGCGCTGGATGTGCGAGTAGTCCTGCAGGGTCGTGATGCCGGCATCGAGGCATTCCAGCGCACCGGCGAGCGTGCCGAGCCGTACGTCCGCCGGCGTGAACCGCGCGGCCAGCCGGTGGCCGACGAGGTCGAGATAGTCCATCAGGTCGATGTCGGTCGCCACGCTGCGTAGCAGCGCCTGCCAGGTGTGCCGATGCGCGTCCACGAGTCCCGGCAGCACGATGCGGCCGGTCACGTCGATGACCTCGGCGTCCGCGGTCAGGTTGGGGCCGACGGCGGCGATCCGGTCGCCGTCGATCAGCACGTCGGTCTCGCGACGGACAGTTACCTCCGGCTCGGTGTCGATCACACAGCCGTTGCGAAGCAGGAGCATCTCGAATTCCTCTCATAAGAAAGCTTTCTCAAAAGCTATCACGAGAGGGTTGCCATTTTCACTGGGCCTGACCACTGACGACCGCTCGCCGGTCGCATAACGTGAGGTGACACTGCTCCGAAGGAGGCACTCGTGACACCGGACCGCGCGGACTTTCTCGACCTGGACAGCGAGCTGACCGGCGAGGAACGCGACATCCGCGACGCGGTCCGGTCGTACGCGGCCGCCGAGCTGGAGCCGAACGTCGCCGAGTGGTACGAGTCCGGCACGCTGCCGGCCAAGCAGCTGGCCAAGGGGTTCGGGCAACTCGGCCTGCTCGGCATGCACCTGGAGGGTTACGGCTGCGCCGGCACCAGCGCGGTCGCGTACGGCATCGCCTGCCGCGAGCTGGAGGCGGTCGACTCGGGCTTGCGCAGTTTCGTGTCCGTGCAGGGATCGCTGGCGATGTTCGCGATCCACCGCTGGGGGACGGAGGAGCAGCGCCAGCAGTGGCTGCCGTCGATGGCCACTGGCGAGCTGCTCGGCTGTTTTGGCCTCACTGAGCCAGATGCCGGCAGCGACCCGGGCAGCATGCGCACGCGCGCACGTCGCGACGGCTCCGACTGGATCCTCGACGGCGCCAAAATGTGGATCACCAACGGCACGGTCGCCGATGTCGCGGTGGTCTGGGCCCAGACCGACGAAGGAATCCGCGGTTTCGTCATACCGACCGCCACTCCTGGCTTCAGCGCCAACGAGGTGCACCACAAGCTGTCGCTGCGCGCGTCGCTGACCGCCGAGCTGGTGCTGGACGGCGTACGCGTGCCGGAGTCGGCCGTTTTTCCTGACGTACGTGGACTTCGCGGGCCGCTCAGCTGCCTCAACGAGGCGCGATATGGCATTCTCTACGGCGTCGTCGGCGCCGCTCGCTCGTGCTATCTGGCGGCGCTGGACTACGTGTTGTCACGTGAGCAGTTTGGCAAGCCGCTGGCCAGTTTCCAGCTGACGCAACGTAAACTCGCCGACCTGGTGGTCGAGGTCAACCGCTCCGGCCTGGTCGCGCATCGGATCGGTGTGTTGAAGGACAACGGAAAACTGCACCACAATCACGTCAGCTTCGGCAAGATGGCCAACGTACGGTCGGCGCTGGACGTGGCGCGGACGGCCCGGTCGATGCTCGGCGCCAACGGGATTTCGCTGGAATATCCGGTGATGCGGCACATGGCCAACCTGGAGACCGTGCTGACGTACGAGGGCACCGAGGAAATGCACGCGCTCAGCCTCGGCCAGTCGGTGACCGGCATCGCCGCCTTCCGCTGACTCGGCGACACGACCTCAGCTCAGGTCGTAGCGGCGAAACAGGTGGATCTCGGAGTTGATCGTCATGTTCATCTCGTCGACGATCAGCGTGTTGTTGAACCGCAACGTGTCCAGCCGTACGCTCTGCGAAAGGAAATCGGCCAGCCGCCGAAACTCGATGTAGGCGACGCCTTCGTAGGCGTTGTCGAACGAACTGCCGCCGAGGGTCGTGTGCACCTGCTCATAGCCGCACATGTTGGTGTGGTCGGCGTTGTCGAAAACCAGCGGCGCGTGCTTGCCGATCCAGTATCGCTGCGCCTCGGCTCGCGTACGGTTCCACGGCGTACGCGACAAAACCGTGAGAAAAACCGACCGCTGGGTGGTCCCCGAACTCGGCACGATCGTGTATCGGCGGTCGCATTCGAACGTCGACAGCTCAGCGCACACCGTGCGCACCCGGTCGGCGAGATCCAACGCGGCCGGATCGGCCGATTTTTGGTAGCACAGCTCGATCATGCCGTCGAAATGCGGGATCACGTGCGCGTCGAAGTACGGCGGGGCCGGCACGTCCCACAGGTTGCCGAGCAGTCGCAGACCCGGACGCGTACGCGGCAACACATACGGCACGACGCCGAGCCGGGTGGCGTTGCGGTAGACGCGGACGCGCGGCCCGCCGAGGTCGTCGCGGCGGATCTCGGCCAGCACCGCCTTCCAGAAAGCGACGTTGGCTGGCCGGCCTCTGAGCAGCAGATGGACCGTGGTCCCCGGCTCGGCGGCGAAGGACCGGCTCGGCGGATCGGGATGATCGCGCAGGAAAAGCGCCTCACGCACCAGCTCACGCATCTCACCCAGCCGAGCCGTCATGCAGACAATTTACCAGTGGAACACCGGTGTTCCGGTGTCACAGCAATGTGCCTTCTTCCCCGACCACGCGGGTACGCCGATCATGATGGACATGGACGCATTGGCCAGAAAACTGCTCGACGGCAAGAACTTTGCCACCATAGCCACCCTCAACGCCGACGGAAGCCCGCAAACGTCGGTGATGTGGGTGAAACGCGACGGCGACAGCGTGCTCTTCTCGACCAGAGCCGACCGGCAGAAGGCTCGCAACCTGCGCCGCGACCCGCGGCTCAGCCTGTCCGTCTTCGATCCGGAAAACCCTTACCGATACGTGGAAATCCGCGGCAGGGCCGAGCTGACCGACGACCCGGACAAGACGCTGCCGCGCGAGCTGTCGCACAAGTACGTCGACGCCGACCCGCCGTACGAGCCGGCCGAACTGCTGCGCGTCATCGTCCGGGTGGTGCCGGACAAGGTCATCACCTTCGGCGCCTGAGAGACTCATTGGCGTGAGGGTTGTCGTCGTCTCCGACACGCACGCTCCGCGGCGCTGGAAGTCCTGCCCGCCGCGGCTCGCCGAGCACCTGCGGGCCGCCGACCTGGTCCTGCACGCCGGAGACGTGTGCGTGCCGTCGGTCCTCGACGAGCTCGCCGCGTACGCGCCGGTGCACGTCGTCGCCGGCAACAACGACGGCCCGGACGTGGTCGCCTGGGGTGCGCCGGAGACGCTGGAGCTGGACCTCGACGGACTCGCGGTGGCGATGATCCACGACAGCGGCCAGGCGACCGGGCGTACGGCCCGGATGCGCCACCGCTTTCCGTCCGCTGACCTGGTCGTGTTCGGCCACTCGCACATCCCGCTGGACCGGTCCGGCGACGGCGTACGCATCTTCAACCCCGGTTCGCCGACCGACCGCCGCCGCCAACCGGTCGGCACGTTTGGCGTGCTGGAGATCGAAAACGGCGCGCTCACCGAAGCCAGGATCGTGCCGGTCGACTAGTGTCCCGAGTCTGAAATTCGTTGCTCAGCTCGGGGATCCAGGCGGTGACTGAGTGTGCCGGAAAAGCGCCCTCATACCGGGCGTATTCGGGCGCCTTTCCGGTGCGCTCAGTCGCCGTCTGGGCGCCGAGATAAGTGACGAATTTCTGACTCGGGACACTGGGGCCTGTCTGCATATTCCGGGGGGATGAGAGTCGAGATCCAAACGTCGTGATGTGACAGCGGCTCGGCTATCGCTCCGCGGAGTATGGAGACAGGCCCTAGCGCACAGGTGCGGGTAACCGGCCGCACAGCTGACCCACAGCCGGCGCACGGACTCTGGAAGCACCCGGAGAAAGGTGGGACGGCGATGGGATCGGCGAGCGACTGGACAGCGACACGACGGACCGGCCGGCGCCGGCTCTATGGCGCGACCGCGGCGATCCTGGCCGTCAGCCTCGGCGCATCGAGCGCGATCGCTCTCGGCATCGCGGCGAGCGCCACTGCGCGACAAACCACGACCCCGGCTGTGTCGAGCGGCAACGCCGACAGCCAGTCGCACGCGCAGTCGTCCGGGTCGTGACATGAAAACGCTGGTCAGCGGGCCGGAGGTGGCCGAGTGGCCGGTGTGGAGTACGACCGCGCGGCTGGTCGTCACCGACGCGGCGGCTCTGCCGGCGGCGCGCGCGATCGTCACCGCCGAGCTGGCCGAGATCGACCGAGCGTGCAGCCGGTTTCGGGCCGACTCGGAGCTGATGCGCGCGCACCGCGGCGGCCAGACGGTGACGATCAGTCCGCTGCTGGCCGAGATCCTGGCGGCCGCGCTGGAGGCGGCGCGTACGACCGGTGGTGACGTGTCGCCGACGGTCGGCGGCGCGCTCGCCGACCTCGGCTATGACCGCGACTTCGACCTGGTCACCGACGGCGGCGCGACCGTACACGTGGTCGTCCAACAGGCACCTGGCTGGCGCCGCGTACGCCTCACGGGCCGCCGGTTGACCATCCCGCCCGGCGTCGTGCTCGACCTCGGCGCGACGGCGAAGGCGATCGCCGCCGATCGATGCGCGGAAACTGTCGCCGCACGGACCGGCACCGGCGCGCTCGTCAGCCTCGGCGGCGACCTCGCGACCGCCGGTCCGCGGCCAGACGGATGGCAGATCTTCGTGCGGGACCGGCCGGACGACCCGGCCTGCACCGTACGCATCCCGGCCGGCGCGGCGATGGCGACATCGAGCACGCGCAGCCGACAGTGGAGCCGCGACGGCCGCGTTTTGCACCACATCATCGATCCGCGCACCAGCCAGCCGGCGGAGCGGGTGTGGAGCAGTGTTTCGGTGGTGGCAAACACGTGTTACGCCGCGAACGTGGCCTCCACCTGCGCGCTCGTACGCGGTCGCGGGGCTGCGCGCTGGCTGCGCGAACGGCGTTTGCCAAGCCGTCTCGTACGACCGGATGCCAGTGTGCTGACGCTGAACGGCTGGCCGACATGACCGAAGCGCTCTGGTATGCCGGCCGCGCGACCGGCCTGGTGACGCTTGGCCTGTTCACGATCGCGCTGGCGCTCGGCATCGCGACCAGATCCGGTCGGCAGCTGGCCGGGCTGCCACGGTTTGCGGTTTCCGCGCTGCACCGCAACGTCAGCCTGCTCGGCCTCGCGTTTTTGGCCGTCCACATTGGATCGCTGTTCTTCGATCCGTACGCACAGCTGCGGATCGCCGACGTGATCCTGCCGTTCGCCTCGACCTATCGTCCACTGTGGACCGGTTTCGGCGTGGTCGCCTTCGACCTGGCCGTCGCGGTCACCGCCACCAGCCTGCTGCGACGCCGGATCGGTCCGCGTGCGTGGAAAATCCTGCACTGGCTGTCGTATGCGATGTGGCCGTTGGCGGCAGTGCACGCGATCGGCTCCGGCAGCGATGCCGGTCAGCTCTGGATGATCGGCTGTGTGCTGCTGTGCGGGCTGGTCGTGGTGGCTGCCGTGGTGTGGCGACTCGACCCAGGATTTGCCGAGATTTCTCAGCTCGGCCGGCGAAAGGTGAGCCGGTGATGACGACGACCATGCCGACGCGGCGGTTGTTGACCGCTGGCGCGGAAAATCTCGCCGAACACGTTCGGCGCAACGGACCGCTGCCGTGGCAAGGTGGCATCGGCCGGCTGATCCCGGCGATCGAGTCGGCCGGACTGGTCGGCCACGGTGGTGCCGGATTTCCGGCCTGGCGCAAGCTCGCCGCGGCCGCCACCGGCGAGCGTCCGGTGGTGATCGGCAATGCCGCCGAAGGCGAGCCGGGCAGCGGCAAGGATCTTTTCCTGCTCCGCCGCGCACCGCACCTCGTGCTCGACGGCCTCCAGCTGGCCGCCGAGGCGGTCGGTGCGCAGAAGGCATACCTGTATGCGCCGGCAGCCGCCGACAACCTCAAAACCGCCATCGCTGAGCGAAAAGAGGTCGATCGCCATCGCGTACGCCTTGTGACGTCACCTGATCGCTACCTCGCCGGCCAGGAAACCGCCGCCATCGCGAAGATTTCCGGGCGACCAGCGTTGCCAACCGGCCGGCTCACGCCCGGGATGCTGGTGCATAATGTCGAAACACTGGCACACCTGGCGCTGATCGCGCGGCACGGACCGGCCTGGTTCCGGCGGCTCGGCACGCCGGCAGAGCCGGGGACGTTTCTCGCGACGATCACCGGTCCGCTGGCATCGCCCGGCGTTTACGAAATACCGTACGGCACACCGCTCATTGAGGTTGTCGACGCGACCAGGCCGAAGGTGCCGCTGCAGGCAGTGCTCGTCGGCGGATGTCACGGCGGCTGGCTGCCGATGGCGACGGCACGCCAGACGCCATTGTGCAACGCCTCTTTGCGCCGGTTTGGCGCCTCGGTCGGCGCCGGCGTACTGACCGCATTGCCGATGTCGGTGTGCGCGTTGCGTGAAGTCGCGCGGATCGTACGATATCTGGCTGAGGAAGCGGCAAAACAATGCGGTCCGTGTCTGAACGGCCTGCCCGCGCTGGCGGATGCCGTGGAACTGCTGGCAAACGGCTATCGGCACGGCGACCTGGTCGGCCGAATCGACCGGCTCTCCGCGCTCGTCACCGGGCGCGGCGCATGCCATCATCCGGACGGCACGGCACGGTTGGTGCACAGTAGTTTGCGCGTTTTCGAAAAGGAGATCGAGCTACACCTGGTCGGCCGGTGTTCCGCGTACCCGCCACGGATCCCGGTGCAGAGGCAGCCATGAGCGCGGCCCGGCTGCACATCGACTGGATCCGCTGCGACGGTCGCGGCACCTGCACCGAGCTGCTCGGTGAGGTGCTCGACCGGGACGAGTGGGGCTATCCGCTGCCGCGCGACGGCACGGCGCGGCCAACTGTGCCGGCAGAGCTGGAAAACCAGGCACACCAGGCGGTCGCGGCCTGTCCGCGGCTCGCGTTGCGGATCGTCAGGTGGCGACAGCCTGACGCGACTTGAGCTGCGCCTCCACCACCCGAGCGCGGATGGCCTCCAGCAACTCGTCGTGCGCCGCGTTGAGGTCGACCTCGTCCGGCTCGAGCAGATATTGCTGAGCGATGCCGCGCAAGGACCCGACGAACCAGGCGGCCATCCCCTCCAGGTCGACACCGGACTCCTCGGTGACGCCGGCGGCGCGCAGGCCCTCCACAAAGGACGTACGAAACTTCCTGCGCAGCCTGACAAACTCGATGCGCAGCTGCGGCGACGGTCCGAGCGATTCCAGCAGCAGCACGTAATAGACGCGATATGTGGTGGTCGCCTCGGTGACCATCTTGCGATGCGCGGTCAGCGCCGCACGCATGGCACCGGCGAAGTCCTCGACCTCTTTGAGCTCCGGTTGCAGGACCGCGCGTTCCCATTCCTCGATCACCCGAGCCACGACCGCGGCCAGCAGCGCGTCTTTCGAGCCGAAATGGAAGTTGACCGCGGCACGGCTCATCCCAGCGCGAGCGCCGATCTCGGCCACCGAGGTGGCCTGCACGCCTTTTTCGGCGAGCAGTGCCACGGCCGCGTCGAGAAGACGCTGCCGGCTCGCGGCGGAACGTTCTGCCTGGGTGGCCACTGCGACAAACCTCCGGGATCGCTGACTTGGTCTATACCAGAAGGTAGCGCATCCCCGCGAAAGTTGCTAAACGCTTCGCAACAATGTAACCTGTGACTCGCGCTCGCTGGACCCCCCGACCAGCGAGCGCATCTTTTCCCGCTGATCTCACCAAAACACTGGTTTCACCAAAACTACGCGAAAGCGATCGCACGGACCGGCGAGCCGGAGCCGTCGTGGATCGGCAGCGGCAGGGTGATCAGATATGACCAGGCCGGCAGCTCGCCGAGCCGGCAGAAGTTCTCGCCGATCAGCACACCGTTTCCGAGCAGCTTGTGGTGCACCGGGTTGTCCGATCCGGGAAGGTCCGGCGAGCACGCGTCGGTGGCCACCAGCCGTACGCCCACGTCGACCAGATATTCGGCCGCCGGCAACGAAAGCGCCGGCCACTGCGCGAAGTCGCCACCGGCCGGCCAGCGCTCGTCCCAGCCAAACCTGACCAGCACCGCGTCGTCCACGTCGAGCCGGCCGTTTTCCTGTTCCCACTGGCGAATCCGGTCGCGGTCGAGCTCCTTGCCGGCCGGCACGTCGGTGGCCTCGATCCTCGCCGCACGGCCGAAGAGCGTGTCCAGCGGATGGTCGAGAATGCTCGCCGCGTCGGCCACGAAATGCGCCGGCGCGTCCAGATGCGTCCCGGAGTGTTCACTGAGCGCGAGCCGAAAATGCCGCGCCGCGTCACCCTTGGTGTAGCACTCGACCAGCTCGTGTTCGTACGACGCGTGGGTCGGCCATTTCGGCATCCCGGGCCGCAGCGGATGGGTCAGGTCGATCGCCTGAAGGCCGCCGATCAGGGTGCCGAGCTGCTCAACCGCGCTGCTGTCCGGCATGCTGCTCCTCGCGATTTCCAGCGCTGTCAGGCAAAGACTATCCCACCGGCACCGCGAGGTCGCTGGCCGGCAGCGTCGAGGTCACCGCCTCCGGTGCGTAACGGCGGAGCAACCCCAGGCCGATCTCGGCGCGGCGTACGCGCTCCTTGGCCAACGCGATCGCGGTCGCCTCCAGATGCGTGCCGGCCGGATAGATGTTTGGCGAGTTGCGCAAACCAAACTTGAGATAGACCGGCGCCGCGACCCGTACCAGCTCGGCGATCTCGAAATGCCGGACGAACCCGCCCTGGTCGTCCGGCGCCTCCACGTAGATATCCAGCGGGATGTCGATCGCCTGCCGGATCGCGGCCAGCTGCGCGAGGCTGAGATCGGTGGGGACGTTGTAGGTGTCGGCGCCGGTGCGTTCGGCCAGCCGGATCGAGGCCGGGTTGGACAGTCCCATCTGGACGCTGATCTTGAACCGCAGGTCGGCCGGCAGCTCGCCGGCGGAGCGCATCGCGGCGGCGACCGACAGCACGCCGAGGTCGGTCACCAGCACGCTGCGGATGCCGAATTCGGCCGTACGCTTGATGTCCTCCAGCACATGCACCAGTTGCTCGCCGCCGCGCGCCTGCGCGACCACGCTGCCGGCGCCGGCGGCCAACGCGGCCGCGCCGGTGTCCCAGCCGGCCAGCGGCCGCGCGAAGAGACTCACCTCGACCTGCCGCGCGGCGGCCAGCTTGGCCATCGTGGTCAGCTCGCCGTCGGTCTGCAACATTCCGCCGCTGCCCTGCGAAACCCGGTGTACGAGCACACCGCGCGCATCCGCCTCGACGAACACCGCGGCCAGCACACGCGGCCCCTCGACGCTCGGGATCTCCACGCGATACTGGGCGCCGTCCGGAAAACGCTTGGTGCTGCTGGGAAGGTCGGTCAGGTCGCCGCCGGGAAGATCCAGCGACCGCAGGAACTCGCGCGTACTCTGCACAGGACGTCCTCTCACTCGACCAGGACGATCCTAACGGTCATCACTTGGCTGCCATATGTCCGTTTTGCATATCATGATCAACATGTATTGCGTCGCGGAGACACCTCTTCTGCATCGTGAGTCACAATAGTCACCCCAGCAACAGCTTGGCGCCGGCGTGATGTTCGCATGGACCCTTACGTGCGTCAGACGCACGTAAGGAGGCCAGGCCACCACACCAGAAACAGACAAGACCCGCATTTAGCGCCACAGCAAGACCATTTGGCGTCCACTGCGACGGGTTTGCTTTTCAATGTGGCTGGCTTGCTCGTTCTTCCCGTCGGCGCACCCCCACACAAGCAGACACCATCAAGGCGCCCCCTCACTTGAGGTCGCCCGCCGCGCAGGCGAAAACCACCACGTCGCGAACGCAACAAAATGACGACGCAGCCACCCAACGCACCAAACAGAAAACAGGAGGGTTCCCCGCTTTTGTTTACACCATTTTAACAGCACCGCGATCTTCGTTTCCAAACACCGAGTCGTCCCGATCCCGCTGCGACGGGCGACGCTGCACCACCTGTAGTAACCCGCCCGGGACACCCCGAGCATCCGGCACATACAGTCCACCGGAAACGCTTTCTCGTAGGCCTGATTCGCGCTGATTCGAACTTCACCTGTTTCCCTTCGCGAACCAGGCCGCCGCTTTTTTCAGGAAAGCGTTATCCATCTGCAACTGAGCATTCTCCCTACGGAGCTTCTCCAGCTCCACACGCTCAGAAACCGACAACTCCTTCTCCGACACCGACTAGTCTTGCAAAAATCATGAAGGATCCGTCAGAGATGCCTGCCGGCGATCGTGGTCGTTGCAATGTTCGCGCCGGATTCTAACGTTCGAATTGCTCAACAAGCGCCACGCTGCTACCGGTCAATCTGCAGGTCGTCGATTCGCTCACGTCTGCGGGTGCCCGGAAACGCACACCGTGCAACTGGCCGGTCAGTGACAAATCTCCTCGTGGCGCCGCGCGCCGCCTGGCCGAGATCTGACCGCCGGCAGCAACTCAATGCGTGAACCCAAAGGTCACGCGACTCGTCGCCACCATGACCAGCCTGCTTTTCTCCGCTGATCGACCGGGCGAGGCGTGCTCTCGCACTGGCACGCCGAAAGCCAACTTTCGGTCAGCCTACAGACGTGTCCCTAGCGGGCGTTTCATGCCCCTCGCCCGGATTTCGGCACGTTGGCTGGCCGTCTTAGGATACCGTGTGGTTGCCGGAATGAAGGCTTTCGGCTCAGGTCACTGGCCGGCACCTGCCGAGCGAATGAGCTGATGGTATGGAAGGAGGAGTCGCGTCTCTGGGACAGTCAGCCCGCCAGTGCGATCCGTGAACCTCATCTAACGGTCTGGCTTCCCGCCGCGGTCGCGGAAGGGAGACCGTACTCGCCCGCTGTTCAGGTCACAATGTGGAGATTGAATGTCATGACCAACGGTACAGATGTTTGTTGTCATCCTATGCGTTTCGGGAACTGGCTGCTGATCACGCTCGCCGCGATTGCCGGACTCGGGTTGGTGAGCGCTTGCGGGCCAGCGGCATCGAACTCGGGCCGGAAGCCATCATCGTTCGTTCCCAGTGCTTCGCCCGCCTCGCGGCTGCCGTCAGAGAATCTGTGCGATCTGCTAGGGCAGGGTTACATCGACTCGATCGCCCCAGGCCTTCCGCTGGGCAGCCCAGATGTCCCGAAAGCGTCACCGTATCCGTCGGTTACCGACCCGACGCTCAATGTAAATTCGACCGGGTGCAAGATCTCGACGTCAGAAACTCCCAGCAGCAGCAACCAGTACCTATCACTCCTGACAATAGAGATCGGTTTCGGTCGATACGGCGACGGCGCCGACTGCAAAGCGGAAGATTGTGCCCGAGCATCCGGTAAAGTGTTCGTGGACACGAATCATACGATCAACGCTGCCGACCAGGCGATGCCCGTTTCTGACCTGGGTGACTGGGCCATTGAGGTCGTCGGCGTCCGAGCCGCTCAGCAGGACGGAACTTCTGAGATTGTTCTCGCGGCAGCACGGCGTGGCGATATCGTCAACATCGCCTACCGTGCCTTTTACCGGTATCCACTAGATGGGCCCAACAAACCGTCGCGCTCGGACCTGCCGGCGCAGCAGATAGCAGCACACATACTTTCCGTCATCCGATGACCCTAGCCTCGATCCGTGGACCGGGGCGGTTCGTGGCGGCGGGTGGAATGAGGAAAGTGTGCTCTGACCTGCGTTGATCGGGTTTGTCTAAGCCTCGATCCACGGATCGAGGCTAAACGGGACTGGACCGGCTACATCGCACTCCGCACGAGACGCCCGAGTGTCGCCGGTGTCCTGACGGTGGTGATGTTCGTCGATCACGCGCGGCCGCTGGAACGCCGGCACCGCGCTCCTCACCCAACCAGAAAGGTGGCATGAAGTATGAACTGCTGCGTGCCGGCGTGGTGATGCTCAGCGGCGTGGCCGACCTGGCTGCGCAGCGACCAAATCAAGCGCCACAAAGCTAACGGATCAGCAGGCGGACGACCGCCGGCTTTCGATCCCAAAGCCGACGCCCGGCGAAACACCGTCGAACGCGGCTCTAACCGCCTCAAGCAATGGCGCGCTATCGCCACCCGCTTCGACAAATACGCCATGACCTACCTCAGCGGCGTACTCCTGGCATGCGCGGTCGTCCACATCCGCCGCAAGTCACGAGGATTGAGAGACACGCCCTAGCCGAACGTCGTGTGGCCGAGGATTTCGATGAAAAACCAGCCGTAGTCATCCGAAGCCGGATTGGCCATCGAGAAGATGTACAGGTCCTGGTCGCGTTGGCGTACGAGCGCCATCACGCGACGCCGCACGCCGTTGTCGTCCCAGGTGTAACTCCACTGGGCGGCAGGCGCGGAGTCGCCGGAAAACTCGTTGACTGCTTTGAAAACGACCTCGTGATAGCCGGCCAGGTTGGCCTGCGCGTATTTCCGCTCGATCCGCAGCCGCTCGATCGGCACGGCGAGGTGGGGGCCTTCCTCGGCTCGGAGCTTGAGCACCACGTCCAGCGAGTCAGGCGGCGACAGGCCTGGCCCCCACCGGTCGTCCCGCGACTCGCCGACCAGTTTCCAACCGACCGGAATCTGCGCGACCGCGCGGCCGAACGTGGCGATCTCGCCGAGCTCGACGGTGCCGTCCGGCGTTTGGACCTTGACGAAACCTTCGCTCGGTTTCGTCAACGGCCGGCCGGCCGCGATGCCGTTGTAGAACGGCTTTCGGCTCAGCTGGAGATACGCGAAAGTGCCGCCGACAGCGACCAGAACCACCGCGACGGCCGCGGCGACCAACAGCAAAATCCGGCGCCGGCCGCGTTTTGGCGTGACAGAAGGCAAAGGCGGCGGTACGTCCGGAACGGCCGCCGCGATAGGCGCGGACACCGTATCCACTGCGACCGAATCCGGCGGCACAGCTGGCGATTCGGCAACAGCCGGCTCAGCGACAGGAGGCTCAGAGACAGGCGGTGCTTCCGCAGGCCGCGTTTCGACAGGCGGTTCTCCGACAGGCGGAGCAGCGGGCGGTGGTCCGGACAAATCACCGGTCGTCGGCGCGGCGGCGATCTCCACCACGCTTCGCAACGCGTCCTCGACTTCCTCGGCGGACGGCCGCGAAGCCGGGTCCTTGTCCAGCAACCCGGCCAGAATCGGCCGCAGTGGACCGGCTTTGTCAAAGGCGTCCGGCGGATCGTTCAGCACCGCCGCCAGGGTCGCCAACTGGCCGGTACGTTCAAACGGCGCACGCCCCTCGACGGCCGCATAAAGCGTGCCACCCAAGGAAAACAGGTCGCTCGCCGGTCCCGGCGCGTCACCGCGTACGCGCTCGGGCGCCATGTACTGCGGCGAGCCGATCATCGTGCCGGTCGCGGTCATCGAGGCCTGGTCCATCTCGTACGCGATGCCGAAGTCGGTCAGCGCGACGCTGTCGTCGTCCTCGACGAGTACGTTGGCCGGCTTGACATCGCGATGGATGACACCGGCCCGGTGCGCGGCTCGCAGAGCGCCGAGCAGGCTCAGCCCGATCGCCGCGACGCGCTCCGGCGCCAGCGCGCCGGTGGACAGGATCAGGTCCTCCAGGCTGCGGCCGTCGATCAGCTCCATGACGATCCACGGATGGTCGTCGGCGGTGAGTACGTCGTGGACGCGCACGATCGCCGGATGCCGCAGCCGAGCGCCGAGCCGCGCCTCACGCAGCATCCGGGTGGTCATGTCGGCCTTCGCCCGTTCGGACATGCCAAACGGCACCAGCACCTCTTTGAGCGCCACCTCGCGGTCGAGCGTCCGGTCGTAGGCACGCCAGACCCGACCCATGCCACCCTGTCCGATCGCCGTCCTGATCAGGTAACGATCGGCGACCAACCGCTCAGCCACCGGCCCAGGGTAGAGCCAGCACGGCACCTCGCGGTTGCCCTAAGGTGCAGGAAAAAGCGTTGCCGCGACGGCCCACCGGACCGATCCTGGCGCGATGGACAAGCGAACGGTGCGCGCGTACGTGAGCCATCGCGGCGACTTCGCCGGCATGGCCGGACCGGTGCCGGTGGCCGAGCCGTGGTGGAGCGAGACGCGGTCGGTCACCGCGGCACTGGACGAGCTCACACGCGCGCGCACGGTCGTCGTTCGCATCATCGACGCGCCGAAAGGCCGCTCGATGCACGGCGGCGAGGTCACCTACCACGTGGAGGCGCTGACATGGCCGCACAACCTCGACACAACGCCGCGACCGGAGTGGGACGACGTCGTGCGGCCGCATCCTCTGCGTACGCCGTGGGCCACCGTGGCCGGCGTCCACGACCTGCTCGCCTGGGCCACCGACGGTGTGGAGCTGACCGAGCCGCCGATCCAGGTCAAAAGCTGGAACCTTTCCTGTGTCTTCCACCTGCACACAACCACCGGCCAGCTGTGGGCCAAGGCGACACCGGCGTTCGGCAACTCCGAGGCGGCGATCATCGAGTCGGTCGCCGGCCACGACCCCGACCTGGTCCCACGGATCCGCAAGGCCGACGTCGACCGGCACCGTACGCTGCTGGAACACCTCCCCGGCGAAGACTGCTTCACGGTCTCGACGGAGATCGCCTGCGAGGTCGTACGCCGCTGGGTCGCCGTACAGGCGAAGATCACCGACCCCGCGCTGCCACGGCCGGATCCGCTGCGAAACGCGCCGGATGAGCTGCTCGAGCACCTGCCACGGCTGATCGAGGAGGTCGACGCGGCCGGCCTGCCGACCACGCTCGTCCACGGCGACTTCCATCCCGGCAACTGGCGGTCGGACGGGGTGCACCACGCGATCCTGGACTGGGCCGACAGCTACGCCGGCAATCCGGCCTCCGACATCCTCCGGCTGACCGGCTGGCTGCCCGAGGCACAGCGCGAGCCGGTGCTGGCGGCGTGGGCCGAGGCCTGGCGTACGCACCGGCCCGGTTGCGAGCCACTGCGCGCGCTGGCCGGCATGCGGGTCATCGGCCACGTCGTCGCGGCCGGCACGTACCAACGTTTCCTGGACAACATCGAGCCGGCCGAACGCGGTTACCACGACGGCGATCCGGCGCAACAGCTGAGGCTGGCACTGGAAAATCTCGGTTGGTACGTCCAGAAGGCGGGGACCGAAAGGGCAGACCCGGGCCGCGGATAGAGCCTGCGGGCCCACCGCCGTTTTACCGTTCGGCATGCAGACCTTCGTGGTGCGCGTCTGGGTGCCCGGTGAGCCTGGCGATGCGGTCGACCGGCCGATCCCGGCAGAGGTGCACGGCGTGGTGGAGCACGTACGGTCCGGCCGGATCGGCACCTTCTGCGACGACGAGGAACTGCTCGGCTTCATCCACGACTGCATCCGGCTCGACCCGCGTCCGCCGGAGCCCGCGTAGGGCCGAAGGTCAGCGAAAGACCGACCGATCAGCGAACGTCACTCAGCCGAACGGTCCGAGACAACGTCCATACGGACATACGTAGCACGTAGCCGGCAGGAACATACGTACCTTCCCCGATGCTCCGAAGGTGGTCCAACCAGCACCCTGTTAGTCGGCCGCATCTCGGGTCCAGACCAATTCGAGGCGGCCATCGACCGACGGATGGATGGACGTGTGACCGGTTCGTTGCAGGTGGTGAAGACGGCGACGCGCGGCGGCCCCGGCTGGGTCGACCGTCCGTCGCTGGTGCGCCGGCTGGCCGAGGTGACCGACCGGCGGCTGACGATCCTGGTCGCCGACGCCGGCTATGGCAAGACCTCACTGCTGACCAGCTGGGCCGGCCGGGTCCCGCACTGCCGCTACGCGCTGAGCCGCAAGGACGCCGTCCTCGCCACCTTCGTCCACAACCTGTCCGAGCAGCTGCTCACCCCGGTCCCCGGCCTCGACCAGCCGATCGACGACATCGCCGCCGCGCTGCTCGGTCCGCTGTCCCGGCAGTCCGACGACCTCGTGCTGATCCTCGACGACCTGCACGAGCTGCCGGCCGACGGCGACGCCGCGCGGCTGGTCGAGGCGATCTGCCGGTACGCGCCGGCCAGCCTGCACGTCGTGCTGTCCTCGCGGCACCAGCCACCGTTCTCGGTCGAGCGGCAGCGCGGTCGCGGCGAGCTGCTGGAGCTGGACGGCCTCGCGCTGGCCTTCACCGCCGCCGAGACGCACGCTCTGCTGTCCACCGCGCTCGGCGAGCCCGCGGCCGACGACCTGGCCGACCGGCTGCAGGCGGTCACCGGCGGCTGGCCGGCCGCGACCGTACTCGCCGCGCGGTGGCTGGCGGACCGCTCCGCGGAGACGCGCGCCGACGAGATCGACCGGCTCGGCCATCCCGGCGGTCCGCTGTTCGGCTATGTGTCCGACGAGGTCTTCCGCGGCCAGCCCGACGACGTCGCCGAGTTCGTACGGCGCCTCGCACCCCTGCGTAAGGTCACCGCCGACCTCTGCTCGAGCGTCGGCCTCGTCCTCGGCGGCGACCACCTCGACCGGCTGGCGCGCGCCGGCGCGTTGTTGTGGCGGCAGGACGACGGCACCTTCGCGGTCAGTCCGCTCGCGCGCGACGCCGTACGCGCGACCGCGCCGCTGCCCGCCGAGGAGTGGTCGATCCTGCACCAGCAGGCCGCCGCCTGGTATCTGCGCAACGACGACACCAAAGAGGCGCTGCGGTGCGTACGCGCGTTGGGTGACCAGGCCATGACGGCCTCGTTCATCTGCGAAAACGCGTCGCGGCTGCTGCATGGCGGCGCGGCGACCGTCATCCTGGAGGCCTTCGGCCAGCTGCCGCCGTGGGCCCGTACGGCCGACACCGCGCGCGTCGAAGGCCAGGCGCGCTTCTGCCTCGGCGACTGGAGCGGCGCGCTGCGCTGCTTCTATCGCGGCATCGACATCGCCGGCGCGGTCGAGCCGCGGTTCGGTTGGCGGCTGGCCGCGCTCTATCACTTCCTCGGCGAGCCAAACCGCGCGCTGGCGATCTGCGAGCAGGTGACCGCGGTCGGTACGGCCGGCCCGGCGAGTGCGGACGAGGCGCTGGTGCTGGCGTGGACCGCGTACTCGCACTGGGTCCGCAACGAGCATCCGGCCAGTCGCGACATCGCAGCGCGCGCGTTGCGAGTGGCGCAGGCTTCCGGCAACCCAGGTGCGCTGGCCGACTCGTACAGCGTGATGGGGTTGCTCAACGGCATCGACACCGACGCGCACCACGAGGCGGCGATCGAGGCCGCCGCGCTGAGCAACAACGCGATGCACATGATCTTCGCGCACACCAACTACGCGCGGACGCTGATCACCCGCGGCGACATACGGCCTGGCTTGGCGCAGCTCGACGTGGCGGTGTCGTCGGCGGAGCGCAGCCGCGACCGCAACATGGTGCTCTTCACGCACTGCCACCGCGGCACCGCCAAGCTCGCGCTCGGCCGGCTCGACGAGGCCGCCGCCGACTTCCAGGCGGCGCGCGCCGGCTATCAACGCGGTGGTCCCGGCGCGAGCGCGCGGCCGCTGGTCGGTCTCGGCGAGGTCTATCGCGAGCACGGCGACCTGGCGCTCGCCGCCGCCGCGTACCAGGAGGCGGCCGACATCGCCGCCGAGTCCGGTGACCAGGAGCTGCACGGCGTCGCGCTGACCGGCCTGGCGCAGGTGCGGCTGGCCGACGACCCGGAGGCCGCGGCGTCGCTGGCCGAGCAGGCGGTCGCGGCGTCCGAGGGCTCGGTGCGCGTACGCGCACAGATCGTCGCCGGATGGGTGGCGCTGTCCCGGGGGGATCGGCGACGCCTGTCCGAGGCGGTCGCCGCGGCCAGCGCCGGTGTCGGCATCGGCGCTGACCGCGGCGGACTCGCGCGGCTGCTGGAGCTGCGGGCCGCCGCGCTCGCCGACCAGCCGGCCGAGCAGCTGCGGCTGCTGCACCAGGCCGCCGACATCTGGGCCGCGACCGGCCAGCTGATCGGCGCGGCACGCGTCGGTGTCGCGGTCGCGCGGCTGACCGAGGCGCCGGCGCCGGTCCTGGAGGCGGCGACCGCGGCTTTGCGGCAGTACGGCGTGCATCCGGCCGCCGAGGCCGCGGCCGGCCTGCTGCGCTTCGTACCGATCCCGGCGCCGAACTCACTGGAGGTGCGTACGCTCGGCGGCTTCGGCCTGCTGCGCGACGGCCAGCTGGTTGGTGCGGAGGAATGGCGGTCGAAGAAAGCGCGCGACCTGTTCAAGCTGTTGGTGGCGCGGCGCGGCCGGCCGACTCCGCGTGAGTCGCTGATGGACATTCTGTGGCCGGACGACGATCCGACCCGGTGCGCCAACCGGCTTTCCGTTGCGCTGTCGACGATCCGTACGGTGCTCGACCCCGACCGGCGATATCCGCCAGACCATTTCGTCGGCACCGACAAATACGCGATCGAGTTGCGCAACCTGGCCGTCGACGTCGAGGTTTTCCTTGCCATCGCGGCGAAGGCGCAGACCGAGTACGAGCGGCGCAGCGCCGACGCACCGCGTGCGCTGGCCCTGGCCGAGGCCACCTACAGCGGCGATTTCCTTGAGGAAGACCCGTATCAGGACTGGGCCGTGCCACTGCGCGAGGAAGCGAAAGCGCGCTATCTCGAGCTCGTACGCCTGCTGGCCGGTCTCGCCGAAAACGCCGGCGAATACGACCGCGCGGCGCGTTATCGCTTGCGTGCCTTGGAAAGGGACACCTTCGACGAGGAAGCGCACCTCGGCCTGATCGGCGCCCTGGTGGCCGCCGGCCGGCATGGCGAGGCCAAGCGGCGCTATGAGATCTATCGCGGCCAGATGGCCGAGATCGGCATCGAGCCGGCACCGTTCCCGCGCCGCAACACGCTCCGGATCGCCGCCGTACGCAGCTAGTACTACTAGTCCTCAGTGGAATTACGTGGTGGCACGGATGATAAGTACCCCGTACGGGGACCAGAATTCTCACCATGACAGATGTATCGACCCACCGGACCAACGGTGTTCCTGGTGCCACGCCATACATCCGCACCATGGGGGCCTTCGAGGTCGTGCGCGACCAGACATCCGCGCAATGGCCGTCGAGGAAAGCACGTGACCTGCTCAAGCTGCTGGTCGCCAGGCGCGGTCGCCCGACCGCGCGTGAGCTGCTGATGGACAACCTGTGGCCGGATGACGACCCGGGCCGGTGCGGCAACCGCCTTTCCGTCGCACTGTCCACCATCCGCACGGCGCTGGACCCGTATCGCCGGTATTCACCCGATCATTTCGTCAGCACCGACAAATATGTCGTGATGTTGGCCAACGTCACCATCGACGTCGAGGTTTTCCTTGCCGCCGCACGCGAAGCGCAGCTGCGGTACGAACGTGACGAGCCAGACGCGATGACCGCGCTGGCGTTGGCGGAGGCGGCGTACGCCGGTGAATTCCTGGCCGAGGATCCCCGCCAGGAGTGGGCCGTGTCGCTGCGCGAGCTGGCGCGCGCGAGCTATCTCGACCTGGTCCGCACGCTCGCCTCCGCATCGGCTCGGTCGGCTGACTACGAACGCGCGCAGACCTACCAGTTGCTGGCGCTGGAACGCGATCCGTTCGACGAGCAGGCGCATCTTGGCCTGATCACGGCGCTCTCGCGTACCGGTAAGCACGATCGCGCGAGGCGGCAATATCGCGACTATCAGCGCCAGATGAACCGTATCGGCATCGAGCCGGTCCCGTTTCCGGCGGATCGTCAGCTTTCGCCGGCCTGCTGAGGGGCTTGACAAAGCGCTGGCGGATGGCTTTGGTCAGGTGGGGATCGCCGGACCGAGGGACGCCAGGTGAAAATCGTCGCCATCGAAACGCTGAGACCGGACGTGCAGTCAAACCTGTGTTTTCTCCGGCTGCACACCGACGACGGCCTGACCGGTCTCGGTGAGTCGTTCTTCGGCTCGGCGGCGGTCGAGGCGTACGTCCACGACGCGATCGCGCCAGTGCTGCTCGGCATTGCCGACCCGGCACCGCAACGGATGGCCGCGACGTTGGCGCCGTACGTCGGATTCCAGGGCGGTGGCGTGGAAACGCGCGCCAACGGCGCGGTCGACATCGCTTTGTGGGACCTACTTGGCAAACAGACCGGCAGGAGCATCGCGCAGCTGCTCGGCGGACCGGTACGCGACAGCATCCGCACATACAACACCTGCGCCGGCGCACGTTACGTGAGCACGACAAGCCGGCAGAACTCGGAAAACTGGGGTCTTCCCGGCGAGGACCGCGGACGTTACGAGGACCTGGACGCCTTCCTGCACCGGCCGGCCGAGCTGGCTCGCGAGCTGCTGGACGAAGGCATCACCGGCATGAAGATCTGGCCGTTCGACACCGCAGCCGAGGCCAACAACGGTGTCGACATCGACACTGCCGGCCTGGCCGCCGGGATCGGTGTGGTCGAGGCGATCCGCGCCGAGGTCGGCTTCCAGCTGGACGTCATGATCGAGCTGCACGGTCTGTGGAACCGCCACGCGGCAACGAAAATCGCGCGCGCACTGGCCGACCTGCGACCGTACTGGATCGAGGACCCGCTGCGGCCGGACGCGGCCGGCGGACTCGCCGCGCTGCGCGACGACATCGACATTCCCATCGCCACCGGCGAAACCTGCATCGGCCGGCGCGGATTCCTGCCGCTGCTGCAAAACGGCGGCGTCGACGTCGTCACCGTCGACATCGGCTGGACCGGCGGCATCACCGAGGCGGTCAAGATCGCCAGCCTCGCCGACGTTTACACCGTACCGATCGCGCCGCACGACTGCACCGGACCGGTGTCGCTGGCGGTCGCCGTGCAGGTCGTCACCAGTCAGCCCAACGGCCTCATCCAGGAGACCGCGCGGTCGTTCGTCCGCACCTGGTATGGCGAGCTGGCCACCGGATTTCCGGAACTTACCGGCGACACCGTAACCGTGCCGACGGCGCCCGGCCACGGCGTCAGCCTGCGCGACGACATCGTCGCCTCGACGCGGAGGAGCCAGCTGTGACCGGCCTGCGGCGCACGTTGTCGGTGTGGCAGGCGATCGGCCTGTCGGTGGCGCTGATGGCGCCGAGCATGGCGGCCAACATCAATCCGCAGCAAACCGCAGGCGCGGCCGGCCGTGCCGTACCGCTGGCGTTTTTCCTGTCCGCGCTCGGTGTCCTGCTGGTGGCGTACGGTTTCGTACGGCTGTGTCAGCATTATCAGCACGCCGGCTCGGTTTATGCCTTTGTCGGCGCGACTCTCGGACCGCGCGCCGGCGTGGTGTCCGGGGTCGGCCTGCTCGGCACGTACACCTTCTACGCGGTCGTCACGTCGTCGGCGACCGGCAATCTCGGCACCGCTTTCCTGACCGAGGTGGGCATCTGGCCAAATCCGCCGGCGTGGGCTCCGTTCGTCCTCACCGCGATCGCGCTGGCCGGCTGCTGGTGGCTCGCGGTCGTTCCCGCGCGCCGCGGCACCAGTGTCCTGCTCGCGGTGGAAGGCGTGACCGTCGCACTCATCCTGCTGATCACCGCGATCATCGCGGTCCGGCTGATCGGCGGCACCGCTCCCGGCGGCCAGCGTTTCACCTTCGAGGTCTTCACTTTCACCGCCGACACCGGACTTTCCGGCGTGTTCCTCGGCGCGGTCTTCGGTTTCCTGTCCTTCGCCGGTTTCGAGGCGGCGGCCACGCTCGGCGAGGAAACCCGGCGTCCGCGCCGCGACATCTCCCGCGCGATCCTCGGCACGGCGATCTTCGGCGGCGCGTACTTCGTCGTCGTCACCGCCGTCGAGATGATGGCCTTCGGCACAGATGCCGCCGGAGTGAAGAAGTTCAGCGAGTCCGGCTCGCTGCTCGGCGATCTCGGCACCGGCTATGTCGGCGCGTGGGCCGGTGACCTGATCAGCCTCGGCGCCACCATCAGCGCCTTCGGCTGTTGCCTCGCCTGCGTGGTCGGCGGCTCGCGAATGCTGTTCGCGATCGGCCGCGACGTCGCCGGAGATCGCGGCATCGGCAAGGTCGGCCGCACCGGTACGCCGGCGTACGCGACCGCCGCCGTCGTGCTCGCGGCCGCCGCCTTCGTCGCCATCTGCACGGTTTTCTTCGGCGCCACGACGAAAGACACCTTCGCCTGGTCCGGCACCATCGGCACGCTGATCCTGCTGGTCGTCTATCTGCTGACCACCATCGGTGCGATCTGGCTGGTTTTCGTACGACGCAAGATGTCCGTGCCCGCGTGGCAGATCGTCTTTCCGATCGGCGCGATCGCATTGCTCGGCTACACCATCTATGTCAACATCATCCCCTACCCCACGTCCGGTCCGGCGCGTTGGTTTCCGGTTGTCGCAGGCGGCATTCTGCTGATCGCGGTGATCTGGGTCCTCGCCGCGCCCGGCCTGACCAGCCGCCTCGGCGCCCGCCTGACCGACCTCGACACGACCGAGCCTCTTAGGAATCCCGAAGCAGATCCGCGGTGATCCGGGCAAGACGCTCGGCGGCACCGGGGCCGAACGGCTTCCCGCATTGCCGCATGACCGTGTCGGGGTCATAGGCACGCGCAAACTGTAGGTCGTCCCACCGTATTCCGGCGAGATCGCCGCCCGGGCCTGCCAGCGAAAACTCGCTTCGAAGCCCCTGAGGTCACGAACCGGTTGGCTCGGTAATGCCGAGCGCCGAGCACGAACGTATCCACGATCGGGTGCGTCGCCGTGAGCCGGTCGATCACGCGTCGACTCTCCGCGACCAGGCTGAGGTTGGCTCGGAAGAGCTCGACCCGCGCCTCGGCATCCATGCCGGCGGCCGCCTCCACGACCGCTTGTCCTTTGACTTCGTTGGTTGCGAAGCCGTTGTGTTGCGTTAAGGAGGTGGTTGTTTCGTCTTTTTGGTGCGGCATGTGGGTGGTTGCGTTTGGGGAACGAAGACCTTACCTCAGGGAGAGAGGGGAAGGGGTGTTGGTGTGCGGCTTGGGTGCGGGGGGTTTTGGTTGATTTTCAAGGGAAGTTGCGGCCCATTGTGTGCGGATCGTGGGGTACAATGGTGGCATGGACGGTAGCACGGGGGTTATTGGGGATCCGCGGTTCGCGTTGGATTTTTCGGATGCGCCGCCGGACGCGGACACCGTTCGGGTTCTGCGGGAGCTCGATCTAGGCGCTGCGAACAGGTACGAGTGCCTTGCCATAATGGAGGTGACGAACCGGTTGATCGCGGCAATGCAGGGGATGCAGCTTGCCGCGATGGGGCGGTTTATTACCCAGTACGATCCGCTGGCGCGGCGGTACGCGGCGGCGGAAGTCGCCTCGGCGTTGAAATGGACCACCAGAGCGGCGGCCAGCAGGTTGGAGTGGGGTGAACATCTGACCACCACGTTGCCGCGTACGCTGGCGGCGCTCTGCGCCGGCATCATTGATATCGCCAAGGCGCGGACCATGGTCGAGCAGACCGAGATCATCGACCCGGACATCGCCAGCCAGGTTGAGGACACCGTGATTCCAGAGGCGGAGAACCGGAACTACCGGTGGTTCCGCGACACCGTCAAGCGCACCATCGCCACCCTCGACCCGGAAGGCTCCGAGCAGCGCCGCCAGGAAAAGAAGCGCCAGCGGCGGGTGGAGAAGGAAGACGCTGAGGATGGGATGGCGTGGCTGAGCGCGTTGCTGCCGGCCGAGAAGACCGAGGCGATCTACCAGCTCATCAACAAAATCGCACACAGCCAGAAAACAGCCGACGACCCGCGTTCGATGGACGAGATCCGCGCCGACGTGCTCGCTGACCGCGTCCTCGGCGACCCCAGTAACGTGAAAATCCGGATCGATGTCAAGGTCAACGCCACCACGATGATGGGCTTGGACAACGAGCCAGGTCAGATTGTGGGCCACGGGCCGATTACGGCCGATCATGCGCGGGAGCTGGGCATTCAGCCCGGCAGCGAATGGTTCCGCCTCTGGACCGACGGCCCGACCGACACGGTCCTGGACTACGGCCGCCTCAAATACAAGCCCAACCCCGCGCTCGCCGACTACGTCAGAGCCAACACCCCAACCTGCATCTTCCCAAGCTGCAACCGGCCAGCAATGTCCTGCGAGCTCGACCACACCGTGCCATTCCCGGAAGGCCCCACCTCGGCCGACAATCTCAAGCCGCTGTGCAAGTTCCACCATGACTGCAAAACCCACCACGGCTGGGATGTCACCCAGGTGACGCCCGGCACGTACGTCTGGACCTCACCACTCGGCCGCATGTACATCGTCACTCCGGAAACGAAGTCCTAGGGCGTGTTTCCAAACCCTCGGTGCTGTTTTCGGGCATGCTGGGGTGATGGTGTTTAGGCAGGAGATTTCGGACGAGTCGTGGGCTTTGTTGGAGCCGTTTTTTCCGAAGTGGAAGGGGAATGGTCGGCCGATCTCGGATATGCGGCGGGTGGTGGAGGGGGTCGCGTGGCGGTTTCGGACCGGGGCGCCGTGGCGGGATATGCCGGAGCGTTTCGGGCACTGGAACACGATTTATGGCTGGTTCTGGGACTGGTCGAAAGACGGTACCTGGGATCGAGTGCTGCAGGAGGTGCGGAAACAGGCCGCCAGCGCTGGTGACCTGGAGTGGGTGGTGTCGGTGGACGGGTCGATCGTGCGTGTCCATCAGCACGGCGCAACCCTCGCGCGCGACACGAGTGACGCAGGTGACCACACAGGGGGCTCTACAGGGGGCTCTACAGGGGGCTCTGTCGAATTACAAGAAAACCCGCGACCCCGGACCAGGTGAACCGGCCGGTCACGGAATCGGTAAGTCCAGGGGTGGCCTGACGACGAAGTTCCACGTCGCGGCCGACCTCAAGCAGCGACCGTTGGGGCTGGTGGTCACCGGCGGACACGCCGCGGACTCCACGTTCATGCACGTGGTACTGGAGACCATCAGCATCTCCAATGGCCGGCCCGGCCGGCCGCGGACCAGGCCGGACCGGGTGATCGCCGACAAGGCGTACACCGGCAAGCCGTGCCGCGACTACCTGGCCCGGCGCGGCATCGCCATGAGAACAGACAAAACCGCACGCAGCTATCTCGCCGGACTCACCCTCGCCGCCACGCTCATCTGGACCAAATCACTAGTTTAGAAACACGGCCTAGTAGAGTGTCGCCGTTAGAATTCGTCGGTGTTGCGGTAGACCGTTGGTGGCAGTCTTTCCCCTATCTGCTGCCAGAGGGTGTTGTGGCGATGTCGAGTATGCCGTCGGTGAGATTGACTGCTGATGATCGTGAGTGGCTGACCCGGATTGTGCGGACTGGCGTGCATCCGGCGCAGAGGTGCGGCGTTCGCGGATTCTGTTGGAGTTGGACGAGGGCGTCGGTGAGACTCCGGGTGAGCCGCCGAGTCGGCGCGCGGTCGCCGAGAAGGTCGGTGTCGATCCGCAGACGATCACGAACGTGGCCAGGGCGTATGTCGAGCATGACGGTGATGTCGGGGCCACGATCCGGCGTAAGAGGCGGTCCACGCCGCCGGTCGAGCCGATCGTGACCGGTGAGGTCGAGGCCCGGCTGATCGCGCTGGGATGCTCGACGCCCCCGGAGGGCAGGTCGCGGTGGACGCTGCGACTGTTGGAAAAGCACATCGCGCTGATGCGGGACATGCCGAATCTGGATCACTCGACTATCGGGAAGGTTGTCAAAAAACGGCGTTTCGTCCTCACCTGAAGGAGTGCTGGACCATCCCCGCCGCGGCCAACGGCGAGTTCGTCGCGCGAATGGAAGACGTCCTGGACGTCTACGTTCGCCCCTACGATCGGGCCGTTCCGGTGGTCTGCATGGACGAGAAGCCCTACACAGGCCACCTCAGCCTGCTGGTGGCACGAAACAGCCGGGCTAGTGACCTTTGAAGGCTTCCTCCAGCCACCAGGACGGTCCGCTGGTGACCTTCGCGTCGACGACGATCGGTCCGTCTCGTGGACCGGCCAACCAGTCGCGCAGATCGTCCACATCGGACGGTTTGCGTACGGTGATGCCGTCGGCGCCGAAGCCGCGGCCGATGGCGGCGATGTCGGTCTCCGGAAAGACGACGGTGTCCAGGTTGTAGCCGTGCGGGCCGAAATGGTGCACCTCGGCGCCGTAGGCCTCGTCGTTGTAGATGACGATCGCCATCGGCAGGCCGAGCCGTACGACCGTGTCCACCTCGGCGATGGACATCAAGGCACCACCATCGCCGAGCGCCGCGACCGGAAGTCGTTGCGGTTGGGCCAAAGCGGCGCCGATCGCGGTCGCCAGGCCGAGACCGATCGACTGATATGCCTGGGTGAAGCAGAAACCGCGCTCGTCCGGCACCGACAGATAGGCCGCCGGATATCCCATGAAGTTCCCGGAGTCGACGGCCACGACACGCTCGTCGGGAAGCACGTCGTCGAGCGCGATCGAGAGCGTACGTGGATCGATGCGGTCCACTGTGGACACGTCGTCGTGCCGCACGTCGCGCCAGCGACCTTCGGTGGCGATCCGCTCGCGAATCGCCGGCTGCCGATATCCGTCGGCAGAGGCCACCAGGTCGACCAAAGCCTCGGCCGTACGCGCCACGTCGCCGACGACGCCGAGGTCGACCGGTCGATGCGCACCGATCGCGTCCGGCTCGAGATCCACCTGCACGACCGTCGCGTCGGGCGCGATCAACGCGCCATGGCGCATCGTCCACATGTTCAGCGACGCACCCCAGCCGACGATCAGGTCTGCCGAGCCGATCAGCTCGGCGGCCAGCGGCGTCGCGAATCCGCCGGATATCCCCAAAGACCACGGATCGCCGGCGAAAAGCCCATTGACCACCGCGGAAGTCGCCAGCAGGGCACCGCAGGTCGAGGCCAGCCGGCGCAACTCGGCCCGAGCGTGCCGCGCTCCTCGGCCGGCGATGAAAACCGGTCGTTGTGCGGTGAGCAGCACGCGCGCTAGTGCCTCGACCGCCGCCGGATCCGGATTTGCCACCTGTGGCGGCAAAATCGCCGGAACGTCGGCACCCGATGCAGGCGCGGCCTGCACGTCCAACGGCAGGTTGAGCACAACCGTACGCCGTCCCTCGACGGCGCGGCGACAGGCGCGTACGACATCATCGATCGCAGTAGCTGGACCGTAAACGCGCTCGCTCACCGCACCGACGGCGGTCGCCAGACCGTCCTGGTCGACGCGGAAGTTCGACCGTACGGCCGCACCGGCGGTGTCCGCCGCGAGCACGATCATCGGCGTGCGGCTCTTGGCCGCCTCGGTGATGCCGGTCATCGCGTTGGTGAGACCACATCCCTGGTGCACCGAGAGCACCCCGAGCGTGCCGCTGGTGCGCGCGTACGCGTCGGCCATGGTCGCCGCACCGCCTTCGTGGCGGGCGGCCACAAAACGCGCACCTGCCGCGACCATCGCGTTGGTGACGTGGAAGTTTCCGCTGCCGACCACGCCAAACACGTGATCGGCGCCGAAACCGGCGAGCGCGCGGCCGACCAGCTCGGCAACGGTCACGGCTCCACCAGGCCGAGCACGCGTGCTGGACTGCCCGAACCGCCGACGATCGGCAGGCCGGTGGCGATGACGACGGCGCCGGTCGGCGGCAGCTCGGCCAGGTTTTGCAGCTGCGTCAAGCCATAACGACCGGATCCGGCCAGCGCGCCGTGGCACGGAAACGGCGGGTCGGAAGAATGCGCCGCGCCGGCGTCGGTGCCGACCGTTTCGACGCCGATGCCGACGATCGTACGCTCGGCGAGCAGCCAGGCGACGCAGTCGGCGGCGATCCCCGGGGTGTGCGGTCCGTTTTCGTCGGCGTTGAGGAAAGCGTCCTGGCTGCCGCTGCGCGCGTCCCAGCCGGTGCGATAGAGAAACCAGCCGCCGACCGTGCCGTGCTCAGCCTCCCACGCCTCGACATCGCTGACCCGCAACAGAAAGTCGGGATCGGCCTGGGCTTTTCCGGCGAAATCCAGCACACTTGCCGGCGCGATCAGCTCGGCCGGCGGAATGTCGGCGACGCTGTGGCCGTCCTTACCGGTGACCCAGTGCACCGGTGCGTCCAGATGCGTGCCGGTGTGTTCGCCGGTGTGGATGTTGTTCCAGTACCAGGCCGGCCCGCGGTCGTCGTATCGGCTGATTTCCTCCAGCTGGAACGGCACCGTGTTTCCGAACGGCGGCGGCAGCTGCAGAATCGGCGTGCTGTCCCGCAACGGGGCGGTCAGGTCGACGACCCGGATCCGGCCGGACCCGAGCTGCTCGGCAAAGTCCCGCAGTACCGACAAAACTCACCCCTCCTTTGGCCGCCACCTCCGGTGCCGGGTGGCCGGCGCGCCATCGCGGACCAACGCCAGCCGCGGTTTCGGCCCATCGGTGCGACCGCTCGGCGGCTTGCGCCGGCCGGCGGCGAACTGGACCGGCCAGGCCGCCGCCGGACCGGTGTAATCCTGCTCCACCGCGGCGTGCAACGTCCACTGCGGATCGTAGAGGTGCGTGCGGCCGAGCGCACACAGGTCGGCCCGGCCGGCCAGCAACAGCGAGTTGACGTCGTCGTACGACGAAATCGCGCCGACCGCGATGACCGCGACGCCGTATTTGCGGCCGATCTCGTTGCGGATGCGGTCCGCGTACGGTGTCTGGTAACTGCGGCCGAATGCCGGTTTTTCCGTGGAAACCACCTGTCCGGTGGACACGTCGATGCCGTCGGCGCCGTGCTCGGCGAAAGCACGCGCGATCTCCACCGCGTCGTCGGCGTCGATGCCGCCGTCATGCCAGTCGGTGGCCGAGATGCGTACGGTCATCGGCCGCTCGGCCGGCCAGGCGGCTCGTACGGCGTCGAAAACCTCCAGCGGATAGCGCAGCCGCGCATCCAGCGAACCACCGTATTCATCGGTGCGGTGGTTGGACAGCGGCGAGATGAACGACGACAACAGATAGCCGTGTGCACAGTGCAGCTCCAGCAGGTCGAATCCGGCCCGCGCCGCGGCCAGCGCCGACGCCTCGAAATCGGCCGTGATCTGCGCCATCTCGGCCGGCGTCAGCTCACGTGGCCGCTGGCTGAACGGCGCGTACGGCAGCGGCGACGGTCCGCAGATGTCCCAGTTTCCGTCCGGCAGCGGCTGGTCGATGCCTTCCCACATCAGCCGGGTCGACCCCTTGCGACCGGAGTGTCCCAGTTGGACACCGATCCGCGCGTCCGTCGAGGTGTGCACGAAATCCACCACGCGGCGCCAGGCGTTTTCCTGCTCCGGCGCGTAAAGGCCGGTGCAGCCAGGCGTGATCCGGCCGTCCGGCGAGACGCACACCATCTCGGTCATCACCAGCGCCGCGCCGCCGAGCGCCTTGCTTCCCAGGTGCACCAGGTGAAAGTCGGTCGGCACGCCGTTTTCGGCGGAATACATGTCCATCGCCGAGACGATGACGCGGTTTTTCAGCTCCAGCCGGCCAAGCCGGAACGGCTGGAACATCGGTGGCCGCAGGTCGCCGCCGGCCTGCCGGGCGAACCACTCGTCGAGTCCGGCGACGAACTCCGGATCGCGCATCGCCAGGTTTTCGTAGGTGACGCGGCGGCTGCGCGTGAGAATGTTGAAGGCGAACTGTTCCCGGTCCTGATGCGCGTACTGGCCGATGTTCTCGAACCACTCCAGGCTCGCCTGCGCGGCTCGTTGGGTGGACTCGACCACCGGCTTGCGCTCCGCCTCGTACGCCGCGAGGGCGGTCTGGACATCGGTGTTTTCGTGCAGGCAGGCGGCCAACGCGAGCGCGTCCTCCATCGCCAGCTTGGTGCCCGACCCGATGGAGAAATGCGCCGTGTGCGCCGCGTCGCCGAGCAGCACCACGTTGCCATGCCGCCAGGTTTCGTTGCGTACGGTGGCGAAACTCAACCACTTGGAGTTGTTGGCGAAGACCCGGTGGCCGTCCAGGATGTCGGCACACAGCTGCCGGACCGTCTCGATCGAGGCGAGGTCGCTTTCGCCCGGCTTCAGGGAAACGTCGGTGAACCCGGCGCGCTGCCACACGCGGTCGGCCATCTCGATGATGAAAGTGCTGCCGGTGCGGTCGTAGGGATAGCCGTGGATCTGCATGATTCCGTATGGCGTCTGCAGGATGTGGAAGGTGAACGCGTCGAAGACCAGATCGGTGCCGAGCCACATGTAGCGGCAGCGGCGATGGTCGACCGACGGCCGGAAGGTGTCGGCATATGTGGCGCGTACGGTCGAATTCACGCCATCGCAGCCGAGCACCAGGTCGTACGACCGGGACAGCTCGCCGACTTCCGGCGCCTGCTCACGAAACCGCAGCTCCACCCCGAGTCGCCGGCACCTTTCCTGGAGGATCTGCAGCAGCTTCTTGCGGCTCATGGCGGCAAAACCGTGGCCTCCGGAGGTGGTCACCGGCGCGCCCGGCAGGTGCACGTCGATGTCGTCCCAGCGAGCGAAATGCCGCTGCATCTCGGCGAAGACCGCCGGATCGGCGTGCTCGATGCCGCCGAGCGTCTCGTCCGACAGCACGACGCCGAAGCCGAACGTGTCGTCCGGCGCGTTGCGTTCCCAGACGGTCACCTCGTGCCGTGGCCCGAGTTGCTTGACCAGCGCGGAAAAGTACAGGCCGCCGGGCCCGCCGCCGACCACCGCGATCCGCACAGCCGCCTCCCCGGTCTCGTGTCCGCCAGGATATGTCGCCCCTGCGACGCTCGTCAAGACAACGCTATATCGAGACCACGAGTAGTACTACTAGCCGGCGATGCCGAATGACCGTATTATCCGTTCCGCGAGACCAGCGAGAAAGGTTCGCCAGATGGTGCGACCAGGCGAGAAAGCGCCGGACTTCGAGCTCTCCGACCAGTACGGCAGGAGCCGGCGGCTCAGGACGTTGTTGAAGGACGGGCCGGTCGTCCTGTTCTTCTACCCGGCCGCGATGACCACCGGCTGCACCGCGGAGAGCTGCCATTTCCGCGACCTGGCCAGCGAGTTCGCGCAGGCACACGCGCAGCGGATCGGCATCAGCGTCGACCCGGTCGACCGGCAGCGCGAGTTTTCCGACAAGCACTCGTTCGACTATCCGCTGCTGTCCGATGTGGACGGCCTGGTCGCCGAGGCGTACGGCGTGCGGCGAAAACTGTTGTCCGCGCTGTCACCGGTGAAGCGAACGACCTTCGTGATCGGCATCGACGGCATCGTCAAGGACGTGATCTCCAGCGAGCTGCGTTTCGACCTGCACGCGGACAAGGCGCTGGAAGTGCTGCGCGCCTAGTGTCGGTCGCCGGAGCGATACTCGCGCGGCGTCACGCCGTACTTTTCCTTGAACGACCGGGTGAAATGCGACGCGTCCTTGAAACCGGCGCGCCGCCCGATCTCGCCGACCGGGATCGACGCCAGCCGCGCGTCGACCAGGTCACGAGCCGCGTGCGCCAGCCGGCGGGCGAGCAGATAGCGCGCCACCGTCGTGCCTTCGGCCTGGAACAAGGCATGCAGATAGCGCGGCGACACGCTGCTGGCGGCGGCGATCTCGGCCGGTGACAGCTCCGGATCGCCGGCGCGCTCCTCGATGTAGGTCTTGGCGCGCAAAACGTGCGCCGTACGCGTCGACGGCGTCGACCCGAGCTCATAGGACTCGGTCAGCGACGCGGCCACCAGGTCGACCGCCGCCGCGGTCAGGTGCGGCACACTCGCGCTCGACCGCGTCGACGCCTTCCGTACGATGTTTTCCAGCAGTGGCGCCAACAGCGCGTTGGTCGCGGTGTCCTGGCCGACCACCAGCGCGGAGCTGCTGGGCGCACCCGGCAGCAGGCCGTCGAGCATGGTTTCCGGGATGTGGAAGACAAACATGTCGAAGGCGGTCTCGAAGCGCAGCCGGTAAGGCCGGGAAGTGGCCGAAACCGCGAAGTCGCCTGGCTCGAGCGCGACCGTACGCCCGTCCTGCGTCAGCGCGTCGCAGCGGCCGGACATCAGCAAATTGACCAGGTAATACTGCTCCGAGTCGCGGGCGATGCCGCGTTTGGCTCTGGTGACCTGATGTGGCTGGCAGGCGATCCGGCTGAGCCGCACGTTGCCGGACTGCACCGAGTTGAGCTTGGCGGTGAACCCGTCGGCCTCGGTCAGCCGTGCGGCCTCCAGCTTGACAAAAACGTCGCAGATGACATCCTGCCAGTAGTCAAAGCGTTCACGAGGAGTGATCGGCTCCGTCGAGAGGTCCAGAACGCCGGAAAGCTGTGCGCTCATGGGCAACTCCTTGTGCGGCCAGGGACCACTGCGGGCGGCGCGCGAAATGTACGCTTTCGAGCAACCATATCGATCTCGGACGGGGTAGCGTCGGATTTCTCCGATAATCCGTCCGAAATATCCGCATTTCCGAGGCGGGACGTGACAGTCGACCAGGCCGACACCGCGGCGCAGCTGACCGGCCGGCTCGACCGGATCCCGACCTGGAGCCTGTCGCGCCTGTTCATCGCGATCCTCGGCCTCGGCGTGCTCTTCGTCCAGTACGACATCTTCGACATCAACGTCTCGTTCATCCAGACCTGCGTCGCGATCACGCCCGGCTGCACGCCGGCCAACGCCGTCGGTTTCCTGAATCTGCCGATCCTGCTGAGCCTGGTCGGCTATGGCATCGGCGCGATCGGCTTCGCACCGCTGGCCGACCGGATCGGCCGCCGGCACATGCTCGTCCTCACCATGCTGCTCACCGGCCTCGGCTCGCTTTACACGGCTTTGTCGCAGGATTACGGAAACTTCACCGCCTCGCGGTTCATCACCGGTGTCGGCATCGGCGCCGACCTGGCGATCGTCAACACCTACGTCAACGAGGTGGCACCACGCGCGGCCAGAGCCAAATACACCTCTGTGCTGTTCGTCCTCGCCGCGATTGGCTCCGCGCTTGGGGTCTGGCTCGGCCTGCTGCTCACCACCCCGAGCGCGCCGTGGCCGCAGGGCCTGCCGTTTGCGCTGGCCAGCGCCGATTTCTCGAACGGCTGGCGGTGGATGTACGCGCTCGGCGCGATTCTCGCGCTGGTGTCGGTCGCGCTGCGCTTCCAGCTGCCGGAGTCGCCGCGTTGGCTGCTCGCTCGCGGCCGACTGGCCGAGGCGCTGGCGGTCGTACAGGACATGGAAAAACGCGCTTCGCGGTTTGATCCGCTGCCGGATCCGCAGCCGGAGGTGACGGCCGAGCCGGTGATCCAGAAAGGCGCCTACCGGCAACTTTTCGGCAGCCGCACGTACTTGCTGCGATGTGTGGTGTTGGCGGTCGCCTGGATGGCCGGCTATGTCACGCTCTACGGCTTCGGCGCCGGTTTCACCAGTGTGCTCACCGCGTTGAACTTCTCGCCGTCCACCGCCGGCGTCATCGCCGCCGTCGGCCTCATCGGCTTCATCGCGAGCGCGGTCGTTGCGATCCTGTTCGCCGAGAAACTGGAGCGAAAATACTGGCTGGCGGTCGGTGCCGGCATCACCGTCCTCGGCGCACTGCTGGTGGCGCTGGCCGGCGCGAGCATGATCGTCGCGCTGGTCGGCGCGATCGTCCTGTTCTTCGGCCAGAACGTCTGGGTCGCGCCACAGTATTCGCTGACCGCCGAGAGTTTTCCGACCAGGTTCCGCACCAGCGGCTACGCGATCGCCGACAGCGTCGGACACATCGGCGGCGGCATCGGCGTGTTCGTCATCGCCGGCCTGCTCGGCAACCTGTCGGTGCTCGGTGCTTTGCTGCTGATCGGCGGATTCCTGGTGATCGCGGCCGCGGTCAACCTGCTCGCGGTGCGTACGCGCGGCCGCCGGCTCGGGGACATCTCGCCGTGACCACGCTGCGCGAGGAAATCGAGCAGAGCGGCATGCTCACGGTTTCCGCGGCGCTGGAACGGCTCGGAAGTGGCGCGACCAGCACCGCGCTCACCGAATGGGCCTTGCGGCAGGCCGAAGGCGATGCCGAACTCGGCGCATTCGTGACGCTCGACCACAGTCGCGCGCTCACCGCCGCACGCCATCACGACCGGTCGTCGCAACGCGGCAGGCTGCACGGAATTCCGTTGGTGGTCAAGGACAACATCCACGTCGCCGGCATGCCCAACACCGCCGGCACGCCGGCCCTGGCCGGTTTCACACCGCGCGCCGACGCACCGGCCGTCCAGCGGCTGGTCGACGCGGGTGCCTTCGTCATCGGCAAAACCAACATGCACGAGCTGGCTTTTGGCATCACCGGCACGTCTTCGGCCGCGGGACCGACGCGCAATGCCTGGGACAGCAGCTGTTTCGCCGGTGGCAGCAGTGGCGGCACGGCCGTCGCGGTGGCTCGCGGCGGTCTCGCCGGGCTCGGCACCGACACCGGCGGTTCCGTGCGCATTCCGGCCGCTCTGAACGGCGTCTGTGGTTTCCGGCCAACCACCGGCCGCTATCCGAGCGCCGGCGTCACACCGCTTTCCTCGACGCGGGACACCATCGGACCCATCGCGCGCACCGTCGCCGACCTGATGTTGCTCGACGCCGTGCTGGCCGACGACGACATGGAAACGATCGTCGCTCCGATAAGGGAAATCCGGCTCGGCGTGCCGCGCGAGTATTTCACCGAGCCACTCGGCCCGGAGACCAGCGCCGCTTTCCAGCACACGCTGGCCGTGCTCGCCGGCGCCGGCGTCACCCTGGTCGACGTGCCGACCGGCGAGTTCCGGCGGGTCGAACAGCATGTCGGCCAGGTGATCACCACGTACGAGGCCGGTGTGGAGCTCACCAAATATCTCGGCCATTACGTGCCGGACACGAGCCTTGCCGATCTGGCCGGAAAAATCAGCGGCCCGGACGTACGCCGGCTGTTCCTCGAGGAGATCGTCCACGGCGCCGTCAACCGCGTCGCCGAACACGAATACCGCGCGGCTCTCGCCGAGGGCCCGATGCGGTTGCGCGACATCTACTGGAACCTGTTCAGCACATACCGGCTGGATGCCCTGGTTTTCCCGACCACACCACGATGCGCCGGTCCGCTGGCGGACACCGACGGGCAGATCGAGCTGGGGTCCGAACGGTTTCCGACTTTCCCCACCATGGTGCGCAACACCTCGCCGGGCAGCATCGCCGGCCTGCCCGGCCTGACCGTACCGATGACGCCGGTGCCGGACGGCCTGCCGGTCGGCCTGAGCCTGGACGGCCTGCCGTGGACCGACCGTACGCTGCTGGGGATCGGCCAGAAGATCGAGAAAATCCTCAACGTCCGCTGACGCTGGCTGCCAGCGGCGGCAGCCAGCGCGCCGGTTATCCGGTCAGGACGTGGCCAGCTCGGCGAGGTAGGCGTCGGCCTTGTCCGGGTCCATGAACCAGTTGAAGAAGTCGCGCGGGTCGTCGAAGTCGTTCGCGAAACGGTGCGCGATCCTCGGCTCGTCGCCGGCGGCGGTGAGCAGCTTCAGCACGTGCTCGGGTGGCGGCGCGAGCAGTGCGTTGGTCCAGATCGTCGAATACTGCACGTCGTCCCAGAAAGTCTCGAACGTGCCGCGCAGGAAGGCCTCGTCGTACGGCTGGTCGCCATGGTCCACAATGGACTTCAGGTAGGACGCGGCGCATTTGCTGGCATTGTTGGAGCCCTGGCCGGTGATCGGGTCGTTGAGCACGACGACGTCGGCGAGGCCGAGAATCTTCGCGCCGGAGGGCAGGGTGGCGACGGGCTTGCGTACGGTCGGCGCGTAACGACCGGTCAGCACGCCGTTTTCGTCGGTCAGCGTGGCATTCTCACACCGCTCGTATTCCCACGGCACGAAGTCACGCACGATGGACAGCGACACGTCCAGGTGTTTCTCCGGATCGGTCGCCTGCGACCAGCGATCCATCGGACCGTCCGGCACCGCCTCGAAAACCATGATCTCGCACGGACCGCTCAGCGTCAGTGCCGGGAAGATGAAGTATTCGCCGAGCCCGGGGACCAGGTTGAAGCAGACCGCGGAGTGCTCCGGCCGCGGCTCGACTCCGTGCAGATAGGTCAACGCGAGCGAGCGCTGCGGCTTGTCGTATGGACTGCGCTCGGCGTCGCGCTCGAAAAGCCGTGCGATGTCGCCTTTTCCGGCCGCCACCACGACCAGGTCGGAGTCGCGCGCATACGCCTCCAGGTCGTCGGCGGTCGCCTCGTGGATCACCAGATCGCCGCCACGCTTGACAAACTCGGCCATCCAGCCGGGAAACTTGATCCGCTGGTCGACCGCCTGCGCGATCCGGTCCAGTTTCGCCGACCAGGAAATGGCCTTTCCGCCGGCCTGCGGGCTGTCCGGCGGCGCCGGCACGGCAAACGCGATGCCTTCCACCGGTGGACACTGCTCTTCCCAGGAGTTCAGCCGCAGGTCGCGTTCGTGCTGCAGTGCGGTGTCGAACATGCACTGGCTGGACATCACCCGGCCCTGTTCGATCTGCTCCGGCGTACGGTTGGACACGACGGTCACATCGAAACCGTTGTCCAGCAGGCCGATCGCCAGCTGCAGGCCGGACTGGCCGGCACCGACCACGGTGACTTTGGGCATGGTTGGCTCCTGTCGCGTGAAGTATCGACGCTTACTTTATTGGCTCAGCAGCGGAATGGCGGAGATGGCCTGTTCCGGCCCCATCGCCGAGTAGCCGCCGTCGGCGGCCCAGGTCGCACCGGTGACCACGCTTGCCGCGTCAGAACACAGAAACGCGACGACCTCGGCCACTTCCTCCGGATCGCCGACCCGCCTCGTCAGATGGAAAGGCGCCGCCACCGCGTCGGTTTTCCGCCGGTCCGAGCCGCTGAGCTGGTCCATCACCGCCGACCACGTCCATCCCGGTGACACCGCGTTGACGCGGATCCGGTCGGCCGCCAGGTCCATCGCCATGTTCCTGGTCAGCTGTACGATCGCCGCCTTGCTGACCGGATAGAGCCAGCGCCCGGTCTGCGCGACATTCGCCGAGACAGAGGCGAAATTCACCACCGCGCCGCGGCCGCTGACCTTGAGCTGCTGATAGGCCGCGTGCACCAGCATCGAGGCGCTGACGACGTTGACATTCAGGGCTTCCAGCCATTGTGCGCGCGTCGACGTAAAGCCGTCGTCGACGTAGGTGCAAGCCAGATTGACGACATTGTCGAGCTGGCCAAACTCGGCCACCGCACCGTCCACTAAGGACACCAAAGCGGCGTCGTCGGTGATGTCCGTGTGAATGCTGACAACGCCGTCACCGCACTCCGCCGCCACCCGGTCGGCACCGTCGCCGTCGATGTCGGCGATGACGACTTTCGCTCCGGCGGCGTGCATCACGCGTACGACCGCCGCGCCGATGATCGTCGCGCCGCCGGTGACCACGGCAACCCGGCCGGACAGATCGGCCACGACGCACCTCCTCGCCTCGACGGTGTCCGGTGTGGAGCTTTCCCGATCTTCGCCGCCGTCGCCACCCCCCGCGGCCAAGACGGCACGGATGGAAAACCTCGCTGACCGTCGACCGTGTCAAGGCCGATGGCAGGAAGTTGATCGTTGCATTGACACCGTCCACCGCAGCACCTAGCCTCGTGAGCCGGTTCCAGTAAATCGATGCACCGAGCTGACCGACCGGAAGGCGGCGCCAATGGCGAGGATCCCCGATCGCCGCCGGCCGCCGTCCACAGTGGACGCTGCTTCCGGTGCGAGATCTGGCATTTCCCTGCCAGCGCGGTTGCGCGGCGACCGGTGGCACCTACACTGGCGCTGTCAGGCCGGCGATGTCGCGGTCGCCGGCCTGACCTGCTCGCCAGGTCTCGCCGGCAGCCGGTGGCTGGAGCCGCTCACCCTCCACAGTGGACCTGGAAAGGCGGCGAGAAATGTACGCCAAGAAGCTCATCGCGATGGTGGCCGCGGCGGCCGCGGTCAGTGCGGCGCTCGGACCACCGGCGCATGCGGCCGCACCGGCGGCGGCCTGCACGTATCCGGCCGACGTGCTCAACCTGACCAACTGGAAGATCACCCTTCCCATTGGCTCGGACGAAAAACCGACCGAGATCAAGCAACCGGCACTGAAGACGTACGTGAAGTCGCCGTGGTTCCTGCCGACCTCGGACTGCACCGGCGTACGATTTCGCGCCGCGGTCAACGGCGTGACCACCAGCGGCTCCTCCAACCCGCGCTCGGAGCTGCGGGAGATGTCCGACAACGGCACGAAAAACGCGAGCTGGTCGATGACCTCCGGCACGCACACGATGGTGGTCGACGAGGCGTTCACCCACCTGCCGGCGGAGAAACCGCACGTGGTCGGCGCGCAGATCCACGACGCCGACGACGACGTCACGGTTTTCCGGCTGGAAGGCAGCAAACTCTACGTCACCAAGGGCGACACCACACATTACAAGCTGGTGACCGACAACTACCAGCTCGGCACCAGGTTCCAGGCCAAGTTCGTGGCCAGCGGCGGAAAGATCAAGGCCTACTACAACGGCGTCCTGCAGACGACGATCTCCAGCAGCAAGAGCGGCAACTACTTCAAGGCCGGTGCCTACACACAGGCCAACTGCGGCAACTCGGATCCCTGTGAGGACAGCAATTACGGCGAGGTCGTCATCTACGGCCTGACCGTGACGCACACCTAGCGGTCGCACACACAGTGGGTGGGTGAGAGTCGAATTCCAGGCATCGTCGGGATCGGCGGTCACAGCAGCGCTGGCCTATCCTGCTCCAAGAGCTGCCCATCCGGGTCATCGTCGGGCAGCGCAGCGACGCCAGATGCACGAACACGGGCCTTCACGTCTGCGTGACCGCCAGCACCTGTGGTGGCTGTGACTGCTGAGGCCAGTAATGCCGTTGTGGCTGCTCGCCGGGCTGGGCTCGATGTCCGGGGCGACACTGACGAGTGTCCCGCTATGTGGCGGGCCGCGCCCGGGCTCAGCTGTCGCCGGCTCCTCAGTTACGCGGCTCCTAGCCTGAATCCACCAGTCAGTAATTGGTGGATTCAGGCCTAGTGCCCCGAGCCGTTAGCCGCGGTCGACGCGCGTACGACCAGCTCCGGTCGCATCATCACGGACTGGCCGGCGCCGGAGTCGGCCGAGCCGACCAGATACGTCACGGCAGCCGCCGCCATCTCCGGCAGCGGCTGCCGGATCGTTGTGAGCGCCGGAAAAGCCAGGTCGGCCAAGGCGATGTCGTCAAAACCGACCACCGACACGTCGGTGCCGACGACCAGACCGGCGTCGCGTACGCCGGCGCAGACGCCGAGCGCGCACATGTCGTTGACAGCGAAGAAAGCCGTCGGCGGCTCGGCGCTGTCCAGCAGTTCGTACGCGGCCGCGCGGCCGACCTCGGCGGCGTCCAGGTCACCGCCGCGGCCTGAGCCGTCGTCGGTCCACACCACCGCGGGCACGCCGAGACGGTCCACAGTGGACCGGAAGCCGGTGAGCCGCTCCTGCCGGTTGACGCTTTGCAGTTTTCCGGACACGAAAGCCAATCGCCGGTGTCCGAGCTCCAGAAGGTGCGAGGTGGCCAGCTGCGCGCCGAGCGAGTTGTCGACGCTGATGTTGGTCAGGCCGGCCGGATCGCCGAGCTGGCTGATCCGGTCGAACGCGACGATCCGCATGCCCTGCCGCAAAAACGGCTCGACGTGCGCGATCGAGGGAAGCGACGAGCAGAGCACGACGCTGCCGACGCCGTCGGCCCACAGCTCCTCGAGATATTCGTGCTCACGCTCCGGATCACGCTCGCTGTTGCAGAGCAACACCCGAAAACCCGACCGCAACGCGACGGATTCCACCAGCTGCGCGAAAGTCCCCCAGAACGGGTTGGCGACCGACGGCACCACCAGGCCGAGCATCTGGATCCGGCCGGTACGCAGTTGCCGCGCGGCCCGGTTCGGCCGGTAACCCAGCCGTGCGATGGCGGCCTCGACCCGCAGCTTGGTCTCCGGCAACATCCGGCCGTCGCGGCCGTTCAGCACGTTGGACACGGTGCTCGGCGACACGTTGGCGGCCCGCGCCACCTCCTGGATCGTCACCGCCATCGTCGCCTCCCCGGCTCATGCCAGGTGAAACGATACACCGGTCAGCGCAGCCGGAAGCGCTGCAGCTTTCCGGTGGCCGTACGCGGCAGCTCGTCGCGAAACTCGACCAGCCGCGGATACTTGTACGGCGCGATCTCCTTCTTCACGAAGTCCTGCAACACTTCCGCGGACGGCGTCACGCCGGCCGCCGGCACCACGACCGCCTTCACGATCATGCCGCGGCTGTCGTCCGGCACACCGACGACCGCGCACTCGGCCACGTCGGGATGGCGCAGCAACGCTTCCTCGACCTCCGGTCCGGCGATGTTGTAGCCGGCGGAGACGATCATGTCGTCGCTGCGCGCCTGATACCAGAAATAGCCGTCGGAGTCGCGCACATAGACGTCACCGGTGAGATTCCAGCCATCTCGCACGTATTTGCGCTGCCGTTCGTCGGCCAGATAACGGCAACCGGTCGGACCGCGTACGGCCAGCAGGCCTGCCGTGCCGTCCGGCACGGCCGAGCCGGACTCGTCCACGACCATCGCCTGATAGCCGGGCACCGGACGGCCGGTCGAGCCCGGTTTGTCGTCGCCGTCCACGCGGGAAATGAAAATGTGCAGCATCTCGGTCGCGCCGATGCCATCCAGGATGGCGATCCCGGTCCGGTCGCGGAATTCCCGCCAGACCGACTCCGGCAGGTGCTCGCCGGCCGACACGCATCGCCGCAACGAGGCGAGTTTTCCGACCGACAACAACGCGCGATAGGCCAGCGGCGCGGTGAAGACCACCGTCGCGGAGTGGTCTTCGATCGCCGCGGCCAGCGTGTCCGGTGATGGCTTTTCCAACAGTACGGTCGAAGCGCCGGCGCGCATCGGAAAGACCACCAGAGCGCCGAGGCCGAAGGTGAACGCAAGCGGCGGCGTGCCAACGAAAACATCGGTCGGCTCGGCTCGCAGCACGTGCCGGCCGTACGTGTCGGCGATCGCCAGCACGTCGCGATGGAAATGCATGGTTGCCTTTGGGCGACCGGTCGTGCCGGAGGTGAACGCGAGCATCGCCACGTCGTCCGCCGCCGTGCGTACGTGCGAAAAATCGGCTGGCGGCGCGGCCGCCAACTGGTCGGAGGGCACGATCGGTAAACCTGGAATGTCCGCCGCGATGAGATCATCGAGAAAGCGTGTGTCGCAGATCGCCAGCGATGGCTGCGAAATCTCGGCGATGGTCCGCAACTCGCCGGCGCGCAGCAACGGCATCGTGGTCACCACGACGCCGCCGGCGAGCAACACGCCGAGCCACCACGCGACCAGCCACGGATTGTTGGGTGACCGCAGCAGCACGCGGTTTCCCGGCACCAGGCCGTATTCGTTGACGAGGACGGCCGCGACCGTGCGAGCGCGCGCGGCCAGCTCACCGTATGTCCAGGAATCGCCGGCTCCGGTCACGCACGGCCGGTCGGCGCCGAACCGCTCGATCGTCTCGTCGAGGAGAGCGGCCGCGCAGTTGACCGAATCCGGATATGTCAGCTCGGGCAGCGTGAAGTCCAGCTCCGGCCACAACGGCGCCGCCGGAAGGTTTTCCCGGCAGAACGGGTCAAGATGCGCAGACTGGGTTAGCCGCATAGCACCCTCCTGCCCTCAGTATCGCTGATCCGTGACGACAGTCAAGAGAACGCTATGTGCGCGCGAACCCCGGAGCAGCCGTTATCGTGACGGATGTGACCGAAGCGCAACCGCGGCACCTGATCGTGACGCTGTACGGCCTGCACGGACTGGACGGCCGCGAGGCCGGCCGGTGGTTTTCGGTGGCCGCGTTGGTCCGGCTGCTCGCCGACCTCGGCATCGACGAGCCGGCCGTACGGTCGTCGGTGTCGCGGTTGAAACGGCGCGGCATGCTGACCGCGGAGAAGGTCGGCGGCGCGGCCGGATACGCGCTTTCCGAGTCGGCGCGGCACATCCTGGACGAGGGCGACCAGCGGATCTTCGCGCCACCGCGGCCAGCCGCCGACGATGGCTGGCTGCTCGCGGTTTTCTCGGTGCCGGAGTCCGAGCGCGACAAGCGGCACACGTTGCGTACGCAGCTGAGCCGGCTCGGCTTCGGCACGGTCTCGCCCGGCGTCTGGATCGCGCCGGCCCATTTGGAAGCCAGCGCGCACGAACTGGTCGACCGGCTGGATCTCACACCATACGTGGAGTTTTTCGGCGCGCACTATCGAAACTCCGATCTGCGCGAGAAAATCGGCAGCTGGTGGGATCTGGACCGGCTGCACGACTCGTACGCGGACTTTCTCGCCAGCGCGCAACCGGCGTGGCGGCGGTGGAGCCGGCGGCGGGACGGCACCGACCGCGAGGCTTTCGCCGACTACGTGCCGATCCTGACCGAATGGCGCCGGCTGCCGTATCTGGACCCCGGCCTGCCGGCCGACCTGCTGCCGGCCGGCTGGAACGGCGCCAAGGCCGCCGAGCTTTTCACCGGCGTACGCGAAAAACTGGAGAAACCGGCCAGGCGTCACCTTGACGCCGTGATCGCCAACTAGGAGTGCGGACATGGTGAGCCAGACCGATGCGATCGTGATCGGCGCCGGCATCAACGGAATGATCGCCGCGGCCGAGCTGGCCAAGGCCGGCTGGTCGGTGGCGCTGGTCGACCGCGGTGAGCGGATCGGTGGTTTCATCGCCTCCGGCGAGCTGACCGTCCCCGGCTATGTGCACGACACGTATTCGTCGTGGCATCCGCTTTTCCTGACCGGCGGCGGATACGCGGCGCTCGGTGCGGACCTGCACCGGCACGGCCTGGAATATCGCAACACCGACGGCGCGGTGACGGCGAGCGTCGCCGACGACGGCCGGATCAGCATCGCCTATCGCGATCCTGAGCGTACGGCGGAAGACCTCACCGAGCCGGCCGACCGCGCGGAATATCTGGCGATGCTGCAGGAGCTGGAAAAGCAGCTGCCGATGGTCGGTGGATTCCTCGCCAGTGAGCCGATCTCGCCTGGCAGCCTGAAAAGCTTCGCCGGCCTGTGGCGCAGATCCGACCGCGAGGGCCTGGAGTCGGTGCTGCGTACGACCATGTCCAGCGGACGCGCGTGGGCTCGCCGGCGGTTCGCCGGCCAGGAGGTCGACCATCTTTACGCGCCATGGCTGCTGCACGCCGGCCTGTCGCCGGACCACGCGATGGGTGGCCTGATGGAGCCGCTGCTGGCGGCCAGCCTGCACGGCGCCGGCATGCCGGTCGCCGTCGGTGGCGCCGGCAACTTCCTCTCCGCCTTCGAAAAGTTGTTCGACGAGCTCGGCGTACGACTGCACCTCGGCAAGGCGGTCGACGAAATCGTTGTCGCCGCTGGAAAAGCCATCGGCGTGCGGCTCGGCGAGGAGCGGCTGTCGGCCAGCCGAGCGGTGCTGGCCTCGGTCACGCCTGACGCGCTCTACACCGAGCTGATGCCGGCGGAGAAAGTGAAAATCGCCGAGCTGGAGCCGCTACGGAAAGAGGCGGCGCGGTTTCGTTATGGCCGCGGCGCGATGCAGATCCACGTGGCGCTGTCGGCGCCGCCGGCCTGGCGGGACGAGCGGCTGGCGAAGGTGCCGATGGTGCATTTCACCGACGGCTCGGCGAGCACCGGGATCGCCTGCGCCCAGGCCGAAGCCGGCCTGCTGCCGGCCGCGCCGACCGTGGTGCTCGGCCGGCAGGACGTGCTGGATCCCTCGCGGGTGCCCAAAGGCGCGGCCGCGCTGTGGATCCAGCTGCAGGAGGTGCCGTACGCGCCGGTCGGCGACGCGGCCGGCGAGCTGGACACCTCCGCCGGCTGGACCGACGAGCTGGCCGAGGCCTACGCGCGAAGAGTGTTGGAGCGCATCGGAAAACACGCGCCGGGGCTGGACGAGCTGGTGCTCGGTAAGAAGATCATCACACCGGTCGATCTGGCCGCGGCCAACCTCAACGCGCGTCACGGCGATCCGTACGGCGGTTCCTGTGAGCTGGACCAGATGCTGTTCTGGCGGCCATTGCCGTCCGCTCGCGCGCATCGCACGCCGGTCGAGAACCTCTGGCACATCGGTGCGTCGACGCATCCCGGGCCTGGTCTTGGCGGCGGATCCGGACATCTGGTGGCCACCGCGCTGACCACTCCGCCGCCGTTGAAGCAGATCAGGGACCGGATCGACAACCTTCGTATAGCGCGTCAGTGACGACAATAACGAAAGCGTGATACGTTCGTGAGCGTGCGCGTTGCGGTCGTCACCGGCGGTTCCGGCGGGATCGGGCGGGCGGTCTGCCGGCGGCTGGCCGCCTCCGGCTATGCCGTCGCGGCCGTCAGTCGCGCCGCGGCCGCGTACGACGACGACCGCATCACCGGCTTTCACTGCGATGTCACGGATCCGGAGCAGGTGGCCGAGCTGGCCGGAAAGCTCGACTCGGTGGCGGTGCTGGTCAACAACGCCGGCATGGCCGACACCGCGCGCTTCGAAAAGACCACTGTGGACAGTTGGGACGCGCAGCTGCGTACGAACGCCATGAGCGCTTTGTTGGTGTCACAGGCTTTCCTGCCGCAGATGCGCGCTGCTGGCTGGGGCCGGATCGTCGCGGTCGCCTCGACCGCGTCGCACGTCGGCGCGCGCTACACGACCGCTTACACGGCCTCGAAACACGCCATGCTCGGCGTCGTACGCGCGTTGGCCGCGGAGGTCGCCGGCAGCGGCATCACCAGCAACGCGGTGTGTCCGGCCTTCGTACGCACACCGATGACCGACCGGTCGATCGCGCTGATCGAGTCGCGCACTGGCAAAGACGGTGAAAAGGCACTGGCGTCGGCGTCGCCGTTGGGTCGGCTGATCGAGCCCGCCGAGGTCGCTGGCGCGGTAGCGTATTTCGCCAGTGAGGAGGCCGGCTGCGTGAACGGCCAGTCGCTCGTCCTGGACGGAGGAGGCCTGCAGCTATGAGCCCGTTCCGCGGTTCGGTGGGATTCACCGAGGAATGGAAACATTTCCGGCTGGAGCGCGCCGACAACGTCGCCACGCTCACCTTCAACCGGCCGGACAAGCTCAACGCGTTGACCTTCCAGGCATATGCCGACCTGCGCGACCTGCTTGCCGAGCTGCCGCACCGAAACGACACGCGCGTGCTGGTTTTGCGTGGTGAGGGAAAGGGATTCTGCTCCGGCGGCGACGTCGACGACATCATCGGCCTGACGCTGCGGATGGGGACCGACCAGCTGCTGTCCTTCACCAGGATGACCGGCGAGGTCGTACGCGCGATGCGCGAGTGTCCGATCCCGATCGTGGCCGCCCTGCACGGCATGACCGCCGGAGCCGGCGCCGTGCTGGCACTGGCCTCGGACTTCCGGATCGCCACCCCAGCCGCCCGGTTTGCCTTCCTGTTCACCAAGGTCGGCCTGTCCGGCGCTGACATGGGGGCCGCGTATCTGCTGCCGCGGATGGTCGGCGTCGGCCGCGCGACACAGCTGCTGATGCTCGGCGACACCGTCGACGCGACGACCGCCGAGCGATATGGCCTGGTGACCGAGGTGGTGCCGGACGGTGAGTTGTCCAGCCGGGTCGGCGATCTGGCGCGCCGGCTGGCCGACGGACCGTTTCAGGCGTACGCGTCGACCAAGGCGGTGTTGACCCGCGAGCTGGACATGAGCCTGTCGGCTTCTCTGGAACTGGACGCGACGACCCAGGCGTTGCTGATGAACGGCCAGGACTATCGCGAGTTTCACGCGGCTTTCACCGGCAAACGGCCGCCGCGCTGGCAGGGCCGTTAGATGCACGAGATGGTGAATCCGCCGGCTCTCGGTCCGGCCGTGGGGTTTTCCCACGCGACGGTGGCAGGTCGTACGGTCTATCTCGGCGGCCAGACCGCGCAGGACTCGTCCGGCAAGATCGTCGGCGACGACCTCGTCGGCCAGTTCGACCGCGCGCTGTCCAATGTGGTCACCGCGTTGGCCGCCGCCGGCGGAAAACCGGAGGACATCGCATCGATGGTCATCTACACGACCGACATGGCGGCATACCGCGGATCGTTGAAAGCACTTGGCCGGGTCTACCGATCCCACCTGGGACGGCACTACCCGGCCATGGCTTTGCTCGGTGTCAGCGAGCTTTTCGACCCTCAGGCGATGGTCGAGATCATCGCCACCGCGGTGCTCTAGCCGGCGATGGTCACGTTGCCCAGCGGCAGCACGTTCCCATCTGTGTCTCGTACGGTGATCTTCACGTCGCCAGGCTTGCGATAGATGGTGTCGTAGATCCTGTCGGGGTCGACTCCGGACGGAATGCGGAACCAGACGAACCGCACATCCGGATTCTCACTCCATTTCTGGACGTGCGTGTCCATCTTCCGGCCTTGCGCGATGAACTCCACCTCAGCCGCCGGACCGGCGTAATAGCCGAAGACGAAGTTGTTGAAACCGTCGCCGAGCAGGATGTGAAAACCAGGTTTCAGGTCGGCGGATCCGCTGGTCAAATTGTAGTCCTCGCCGCGAAAATAGCCGAAGTACTCGCCGGCCGCATCGCGTCTGCCTTCCCAGATGGTGAACTTGGTCGGATCGCCGTTTGTACGTACGAAAAAGATGATCGCCTCGCCTTTGCTGTCGAACGCGCCGGTGCAGATGGCGTCGCCGGCCGGCACCGCAGGAACCAGGTTACTCACCTTGATTTCCTTGAGCGGCACCGAACCTGGCGCCGGCTTCCGCGCGACGCCAGGCGCCGGACACACATACGACCGCGACGCGTCATCGGACGCGCTGGTGGTCACCGTGGTGGCGCCAAGCCTCGGCACGACCGCCGCCGCACCGACCACCGCGACCGCCGCCAACCCGGCGAGCACGCGGCGGCGCGTACGAATTTTCCTGCCTCGTTTGATAACCCCGACCGGATCGAGCGGCCGCTCGGTCTCGATCGTGGACAACGCCGCTCGTACGTCGTCTTCGAAATCTGTCATCGGCTCTCCCCTGTCGGCACGCTTTCGCTGGCCGAGTGAGCGCGCAGCTTCGCCAGTGCGCGGGACGCCTGCGACTTGACCGTCCCGACACTGATTCCGAGGGTCTCGGCGACCTCCGCCTCGGACATGTCGTTGTAGTAGCGCAACACCACGACCGCGCGTTCGCGGCGTCGTCGGCGCGGATGCGCGACCACGCCACGTATGTCCTGGCATAGGCGGCCTGCGTGAGGTCCTCGGCTCGACCCCGGTCGCCGGTGAGCGCGTACGCGGTCGCCAGGAGCCGACCTGACGTCTGTCGTACGAACTCGGTGAACTCCTCGTCACCCGACATTCCCCGCTTGCCTTTCTGACGGCCCACTCACAGACCACTACGCGGTCAGGCGGCGGAAAGGTTGCGTCAAGCCAGCTTGTGGATGCCGGCGATGTCGTCGGCGAGCCCGTCGAGGAGGCCGCTGACCGGCCCGTGTCCCGGCAGCTCGGCGGCCGGATCGATCTCCAGCCACGGCACGAGCACGAATGCGCGCAGATGCGCACGCGGATGCGGCAGGATCAGCGCCGGGTCGTCCTGGACGACCGGAACACCGTCCGACCAGACGGCGATCACGTCGACGTCGAGCGTACGAGGACCGAAGCGGCGATCCGGGTCCCGGACCCGACCAGCCGAGTTTTCCAGCCGCTGGGCCAAAGTCAGCCAGCCGTGCGCGTCGACCGCCGGGTCGTCGACGATCGCGACGGCGTTGGCGTACGCCGGCTGGTCGGTGTCACCCCACGGGGGCGTCTCGTATGTGCTGGACGCGCGCACCAGCGCGGGGCCGATGCCGGCCAGTGCCTCGCGCAGCGTACGCAGCCGGTCTCCGAGGTTCGCGCCGAGCGACAACACCGCTTTGCTCATCCCTCGATCATGCTCCACCGGCGGGTTAGGGTCGGCTATGACCTTCGCCGAACGAGTACGCGGCCGCGAGAAGCTGGTCGGTTACTGGATCGTCACCGACAACGCGCCGGCCGCCGAGCGAATCGCCGGCATCGGCTATGACTACGTGGCGCTGGACGGACAGCACGGTCTGCTCGACACGCGCGCGTGGCTGGCCGCCATCACCGCGATCGACGCGGTCGGCGCCTCCGCCGGCTTGATCCGCGTGCCGGCGGCTGATCCGATGTGGATCGGCAAGGCACTCGACACCGGCGCGCGCGGCGTGATCGTACCGCTGGTCAACACCGCCGAGGAGGCGTCCATCGCCGCGCGCGCGTGCCGCTATCCGCCGGACGGCATCCGCAGCTTTGGGCCCTTCCGTTCGTCGCTGCGCATCGGCCCGGAGCCGGCCGACGCCAACCGCGAGATCGTCTGCCTCGCGATGATCGAGACCGCCGAGAGCCTGCGCAATCTCGACGAGATCTGCGCGACGCCGGGTTTGGACGGCTTGTACGTCGGCCCGGCCGACCTGACGCTCGGCGTCGGCGGCCGCTTCCCCGGCGACCCGGCCGTACGCCCGGCCTTCGACGAGGCCGTCGACCGTATCCTGGTCGCCGCCGAGAAGAACGGCCTGGCCTGCGCGATGCACTGCCAGAGCGGCGAGGACGCGGCGCGCTGGCTGGAACGCGGCTTCACGATCACGACGATCAGCAACGACCTGGCCCACCTGGAACAGGCCGCCACCGCACACCTGAAAGCCGCACACTCCTGATCCGCTCGTACCAATGTCGGCATAATATCTTGTTAGCCAGGTATTACGCGGTCCGTCCACCTCACCCGCATTGCCAGTCACACCAGCACCACCCCAGCCACCCCGGGATGTTCGCATGGCCCCCATACGTGCGTCAGACGCACGTAAGGAGGCCCTGCCACCAAACCACAAACCGGCAAGATAGACATTTAGCGCTACAGACGCTGTGCTGGCATCCAGCCTGACGGGTTGCTTCCCATACGTGACCCGGCTTGCTCGTTCTCCCCGTCGGCGCCCGCAACAACCAAAAAACGCACCCACCTCCCAAAACGCAACTCAAAGAACCCACCCCCACCCCACTTTCAAGACTTGTATGCAGACCTGCATGCAGAGTAGAGTCACCGCGGTCAGAGCCAGCACGGGGAGGTGCCCGGCAGGAGGCGCGGATGACGGTCAGGGTGGCGGACGCTGGACCGGCGGTGAAAGGCAACTCACCGCGCCGGGCCGCGGTGGCGAGCTTCGTCGGCACCAGCGTCGAGTGGTACGACTATTTCCTCTACGGCAGCGCGGCGGCGCTGGTCTTTCCCAAGCTGTTCTTCGCCAATCTCGGTCCGACGGTCGGCACGATCGTGTCGCTGGCGACGTTCGCGGTGGCGTTTGTCCTGCGACCGGTCGGCGGCATCATCTTCGGCCATTTCGGTGACCGGCTCGGCCGCAAGCGCGTACTGATCCTCACGCTGTTGCTGATGGGCGGCGGCACCTGCCTGATCGGTCTGCTGCCGACACAGGCGCAAATCGGCCTCGCGGCGCCGATTTTGCTGATCATCCTGCGCATGCTGCAGGGCATCGGGCTCGGCGGCGAGTGGGGTGGCGCGGCGCTGATCTCGATCGAGAACGCGCCACCGGGCAGCCGCGGCCGGTACGCGGTCGGCATGCAGATGGGAGTGCCGGCCGGCCAGCTGCTCGCCTCCGGACTTTTCGGCCTGTTCTCGGCACTTCCCGACGACGCGTTCTACAGCTGGGGGTGGCGGGTGCCCTTCCTGCTCAGCGCCGTGCTCCTGCTGATCGGCCTGTTCGTCCGCTTCGGCCTGGCCGAGACGATCCATTTCCAGCGGCTGAGCGAAAAGGCCAAGGTGCCGATCGTAGAAGTGTTCCGTACGGCCGCGAAACCAACGATCCTGCTGACGTTCATCCAGAGCGGCCCCAACATCGCGTACTACCTGTTCACCGTCTATTCCTCCCTGTACGCGACGACCGTGCTGCATCTGCCCCGCAGCTGGGCCCTGGTCGGTGTGTTGATCGCGGCGGCCGTGGAGTTCGTGACGATGCCGGTCTTCGCCACCATCTCCGACCGGCTCGGCCGCCGGCCGGTCTACCTCTTCTCGGTCGTTTTCCTTGCCGCGTATGCGTTTCCGTTCTTCTGGCTGATGGACACCCAACGCGAGGTGCTGATCTGGGTCGCGCTGGCGATCGGCCTCGGCATCGGCCATTCCTCGGCCGGATCGCTGCACGGCGCGCTCTACAGCGAGCAGTTTCCGACGCGCGTCCGCTACACCGGCGCGTCGGTCTCGTATCAGCTGTGCAGCGTGATTTCCGGCGCGCCGGCGGCGATCGTGGCGACCTGGCTGATCAGCGCGACCGGCACGACCCGGGCGGTCTCGCTTTATGTGATCGCCGGCTGTCTCGTCTCGCTGGTGTGTGCTGTGCTGATCCGCGACCGACATCGTGAGGACATCAGCGAGGAGGCGGCGTGACCGACATCGGCGTGATCATGCTCGACAACGACCTGCCGCGGCCGGTCGGCGACATTGGCAACCCGCGGAGTTTTGCCTATCCGATCGCATACGACGTGTGTCCCGGTGCCGAGACGACGTTGGTCGTCGAGCAGAGCGCCGTCGGTCTTCTCGAGGCGGTGAAGGCCACCGCAGCGCGGCTGCGCGACAAGAGCGTACGCGCGATCACCACGTGCTGCGGTTTCTTGGCCATCTATCAGAAAGAGCTGGCGGCGACGCAGGACGTGCCGGTGGCGACCTCGAGCCTGCTGCAGGTGCCGCTGGTGCTCCGGATGCTCAAACCAGAGCAGAAAGTCTGTGTCCTCACGGTCAACGCGTCGACACTGACCGACCGGCACCTCGCTGCTGTCGGCATCACCGAGCGCGTCAACCTGGTCGGTTTGGAGCACACCGAACACTTCTATCCGATGATCGTCGGCAAGCGGAAAGACCTCGACGTGCCGACCGCGGAGGCCGAAGTCGTCGCGGCGGCAACGAAAGCGACACAAGACGACCCGTCGATCGGCGCTTTCGTCTTTGAGTGTACGAACCTGCCGCCCTACGGCGGTGCCGTACGCGCCGCCACCGGCCTGCCGGTCTGGGACGCGCTCACCATGATCGACTGGCTGCGCGCCGGAGTTGCCGCATGATCGTCATCATCGGCGGCGGCGTCGTCGGCACCTCGATCGCGTTTCACCTCGCCAGGCGCGGAAACTCCGACGTGGTGCTGCTGGAGCGCGGCCGGCTCGGCGAAGGCGCGACGGCGTACGCGACCGGCGGCATCCGCCAGCAGTTCACCTCCGAGGTCAACGTGCAGCTGGTGCGCGACTCCGTACGGTTCTTCGAAAACTTCGCCGAACACACCGGCTCACCGTTTGACTTCCGCCAGCACGGCTATCTTTTCCTGCTCGACAACGAGAAGCAGCTGACGGCCTTCACCGAGGCGGCCAGGATGCAGCGGTCGTACGGTGTGCCGACGCAACTGCTCACACCGGACGAGATCGCCGCCGTCAACCCGAAAATCCGGGTCGACGATCTGCTCGGCGGCGCTTACTGCGCGACCGACGGCTCCGGATCACCGGCCGACGCGACCGCTGGTTTCGCGAAGGCGGCGAGAAAACTCGGCGTCGACGTCCGCCAGCACACCGAGGTCGTGGCGATCGAGCCGGGAAAAGCCGTACGCACCAAGGAAGACCGGATCGAGGCGGAGACGGTCATCATCGCGACCGGTCCGCAGGCACGCGCCACCGGCCGGCTGGCCGGCGTCGAGCTGCCGGTCGGACCGCACCGCCGGCAGGCCTTCGCGATCGCGCCACTTCCGTGGCTGCGCGCCGAGCTGCCGCTGACCGTCGACCTCGGCAGCGGCGCGTACGTCCATCCGGACAGCAGCGGCGGCGTCATCGGCGGCAACGACCGCGACGTGCCGGAAGGCACCGACACGACCGTCGACTGGTCGCTGACCGAGCCGCTGATCCGCGCGTTGACACACCGCATCCCGGAGATGGAAGACGCCGAGATCGTCCGCGGTTGGGCCGGATTACGGGAAATGACGCCGGACGACCACGGCATTGTCGGGCCGGTGACCGACGGCGTGTGGGCCGCGGCCGGCTTTTCCGGCCACGGATTCATGCAGTCGCCGGCGATCGGCGAACAAATCGCGCGTTGGCTGCTCGACGGCAAGCCGTCGATCGACCTCGACCGGCTGCGGCCGTCGCGCTTCGGCGACGCCGAGCTGGCCGCCGAAGGCGTACGTTTCTAAGGAGGACTATCGATGTTCAGCGGTCGGGGGGCTGACCTGCTCGTCGAGTGCCTGGTGCGGGCCGGTGTGCGGCACCTTTTCGGCGTGCCCGGCGACACCGGCGTCGTTTTCTACGACGCACTTTACGAGCGTACGAAGGACATCCGGCACGTCCTGGCACGCGACGAGCGGCACGCGGCCGCGATGGCCGACGGCTACGCGCGCGTCACGAACACCGTCGGCGTGGTCGAGGTGTCCAGTGGTGGCGGCACGACGTACGTGGTCGGCGGCCTCGGCGAGGCGTACGCGTCCGGCGTCCCGGTCCTGCTGATCACCTCGGACATCCACACGCGCAGCCGCGACACCGGCGCGCTGACCGAGATCGACCAGGAGGCGCTTTTCAGCGCTGTCACCAAATGGCGCACGCGGGTGACCGCGGCCGAGGACATCCCGAACGCCGTTCGCGAGGCGCTGCGGCAGATCACCTCCGGACGGCCGGCGCCGGCCGCGGTGATCCTGCCGGAGGACGTGCTCGACCAACGAGTAATTGTCGACGAATCCACATTGGACGGTCTGGCGACCGACGTTCCGTACGACCGTCCCGTGCCGGAAAACGTCGAGCTGGCGGCGGAAATGTTGAGTGGCGCGGAGCGGCCGGCGATCCTGGCTGGCGGCGGCGTGCACACCTCCGGCGCGTACGACAGCCTGCGCCGGCTCGCCGAGAAGACGCAGGCGCTGGTCGCGACGACGATCCACGGCCGGGGGGTCATCGCCGACGACCATCCGCTGAGCATCGGCGTCGCCGGCAACAACGGCGGCGACGAGGCCGTCAACGACCACCTCGCCAAGGCCGACGTGGTGCTGCTGGTCGGCACGCGCGCCAACGCCACGGACACCGACGGCTTCACGGCACCTCAGCGTACGGCCAAGATCATCGCCATCGACATCGACCCCGCGCGCGCCGGCCGCAACTACCCCGATGCCGTACGCCTGGTCGGCGACGCCGACACCACCCTCACCTCGCTCGCCAACGCGATCCGCCAACCTGCCGCGACGCCTCGTTACTGTCCTCCAGTGCCAGTAACGAGGCGTTGCGGCAAAAACGACGGGGTGCTGCTGCCGGAGGAGGTGATCGAGGCGGCGCAGGAGGTGCTCGGTCAGGTGCCGGTGGTGGCCGATCCCGGTACGCCGACGCCGAACGTGGCGACGTATTGGAAGGTCAAAGCGCCCGGGCGTTCGGTCATCGTGCCGCGCGGCCACGGGCCGATGGGATACGCGATCCCGGCGGCCATCGGCGTCGCGATCGCGCGGCCGGGCGAGCCGGTGCTGGCGCTCACCGCCGACGGCAGCTTCGCGATGGCCTGCGGTGAGCTGGAGACCGCCGCACGCCTCGACCTGCCGATCGTCTTCATCCAGTTCACCAACCACAGCATGGGTTGGATCAAGATGTTGCAGCACCTCTACACCGGCCAGCGCTACTTCAGCGTCGACCCGGGCACGATCGACGCGGCCAAGGTCGCCGAGGCATCCGGCATCCGGGGCGTACGCGCGACGGACCTCGACGACGTGCGCAAGGCGGTCAGCGAGGCCGTACGGGACCGCATGCCGGTCTACGTCGACGTCGAGGTGCCGCACCTGATCGACCACCTGCCGCCGGTGCCGGCCTGGTCGCGTGCGCTGGCCGGTGACCGCGAGCGACCGGTCTACTGAGAAAATGGCCGGATGGACGGTCCCAGCCTCTCCGAAGAGGTCTACCGGCGGTTACGCCAGGAGATCGTGCACGGCGACCTGCGGCCGCGCGAGTCGCTGTCGGAGGTGGAGATCGCCGAGCGGCTGCAGGTGAGCCGTACGCCGGTGCGCGAGAGCCTGCAGCGGCTCGCCTCCGAAGGCCTGATCACCTCGCACCGGCGCCGGTGGATCGTCTACGAGCACAGCAAGGCGGAGATCTCCGAGATCTACGAGGTGCGCGCCGCGCTGGAGAGCTATTCGGCGCGGCTGGCCGCGCTGCGCGCGACCGACGACGAGCTGGTCGCCATCGCCGCGTTGCGCGGAGGCCAGACCAGGGACCAGCGCATTGACTACAACGAGCACCTGCACGACTCGATCATCCGGTTGTCGCACAACGAAACCCTGCTCCGACAGACCCGCACCAGCCGGCTCTACTTCTTCAACCGTACGGTCGCGAGCCTCTACACCGAGGCCGACCTGGTCAAGTCGACCGAGCAGCACGACACGCTGATCGACGCGGTGTGCGACCGCGACCCGGACCGTGCCGAGGCGGCCGCACGTGACCACGTCGAGTTCGCGCTAGAGCTGATCCTGCATCGCCTTCCTGGCTAACGTCTTCGGCAGGCCGAGCCGGCCGCGGGTCGCCACCAGCACGATGACCGCCACGACCGCGCAGGCCAGCAGCATCACGTGTCCGACGTCGTCCTTGGTCAGGGTCGGATACATGCTCGACCAGACGATCGAGAAGAAGTTGTTGATGCTGACGTGCAACAGCATCGCCAGCGGCAGGCTTTCGCCGGTACGGTTGAAAACCCACGCCATCACGATGCTCAACGCGGTGGTGGCGGCGACGAACTCGACGATGCCGAGCACGGTGACGTGCGGCCAGTCACCCCATTCGCTGAAGAACAGCGGCAGGTGCCACACGCCCCAGATCGGTCCGAGGATGAAGGCCGCCGCCAGCGGACCGTACTTCTGCTGCAACCGGGGCTGTGCGAAGTCACGCCAGCCGGGCTCCTCGGCCAGCCCGGTGGTGATCATCTGCAACAACAGGCCCGGCACGTACGCGATCAGCACGGCGGCCGGCGGCGCGACCACCTTCCCGTCGGCCAGAGCGGTGGAAAACAGGACGATGACGGCCGGTACGCCGAGCAGCACGCCGGCGTACCAGCGCCAGCTCACCTTCCAGCGCAGGAGCCGGCCGACCCACACCCGGATGCCGGCTCGGCCGTCGGCGAGCGCGGTCACCAGCGCCGCCGCCGTGATCGGGCCGAGGTAGGCGCCGGGCAGCACGCCGGCGAGTTGTGTCGTGCCGAGAAACTCGGGAAAACGGAAGTGCCAGATCCCCAGTCCGGTCTCCGACAACACGTACGGGATCCAGGCGAGCCAGCTCAGTCCGCAGGCCAGCACGAAGAAACAGATCAGCGGTCGGCTCCGCACGAAGCCGCGAACATCGGCCACCGCAGTGGTCCCTTCTGGCGAGTGATTCGGTCGCGAACCAGCTCACCAGTCCGGCGGGTGCCGATCAGGCCGGCGACCACCCGAAGAAATGGTGGAGCCTGCTACACCGTCTTCGACAGCAGCTCACGCAGTGCGCTCGGGGTGTGACCGAGCTGCTCGCGGACCGTACGCGTCAGATGCGCCTGATCCGAGAAACCCAGATCGGCGGCCAGCGCGGCCAGGCTCGGCTCGCCGGCCTCCAGCCGGTCCAACGCGCGCGTTATGCGTACGCGATTGCGGTAGTACGTAACGGAAACACCGAGCTCGCGGGTGAACGCGCGGCTCAGCCGGTATGGCGAGCTGTCGAGCAACGCGGCGAGCGTGGTCAGCCGGCCAGCCGATGGATGGCCGGCGGCGATCGCGGCGCGCGCGTTTTCGACCAGCACGCGGTCCGTACCCGGCCGCGGCTCGACCGCGTACGCGAACAATCCGGCCAGCAGGCCGAGAAGTCGCTCGGTGAGCGCGTACGCGGGATCCGGACGGGCGGCCAGGATCGCGCGATGTGCGAGCTCGATCCGCGCGTCGGCATACACGCGATAACGCGAAATGCGCGCGTCGCCGGCCATCGACCGCCACAGTTTTGGGCTGAGCGTGACGATCGTGGTCCGCTCGCCGGACGCCGGATGCGCGTAGTCGCGCTCTTCTCCAGGCACGCCAAGAAAACATGTCGTCCGGTCCACCTCGGCGACGGCGCCGCCGCTGCGTACCCGGAACATGCCGTCGCGCACCAGCATGACCTGGTAGGACTCGGCGTGGCCGGCGAACCAGCCGGTGTGGTCGTCGACGCAGCTGAACTCCTCGACCACGAAATCCGGGTCGGTCGCGACCACCATGTCCTCGCCCTGGTGCATGCCGTGACCGTACGCGCGGCGGATCACGACGGTGCAACGATTTTCAAGACCTCTGCCGCGCCGGCCGGCACGCTGGCCTGCGACAGAGAGGAAACCGATGTTCACAGCACGCACGTCCCTGACCGCCATCGGCGCCAGCCTGGCCACCGCGCTCGTCCTGCCGGCTATGTCGGCCAGCGCCGGCACCACACCGGAGCACCACCGCGACCCGGCCGCGACCGTGGCCTCGTTGGACACGAAATACCAGGCAGCGGTGAAAAACAACGACGTCGCCACCATCGACCGCATCCTCGCCGACGACTTCGTCATCGTCACCGGCCGCGGCTCGGTCTTCACCAAGGAGGACGTGCTCAACGACGCGCGTACGCAGGCCTGCACGTACGAGAAGCAGGACGAGATGCCGGGGACCCAGAAAGTGCGCGTCTTCGGGCAACACACCGCGACCGTGACGGCATTGTTGTGGATCAAGGGCAGTTGCTCGGACGGCTCGACCGTCGACCAGAAACTGTGGTTCAGCGACACGTACGTGCTGCGGCAGGGCCAGTGGCGCTACACCTTCGGCCAGTCGTCCATCCATCTCTAGGCTGGGACGGCTTGAGTTTGACCTGGTGCCCGATGGTTGGACGCGCGTCGCGGTCGAGGGAAGCGCGAACCAGGGACAGCGAGCAAGCCGACCCCTACGAGTCACAACAGCATTGGCCGCAATCGGAATCCGATTGTGTCGTCCGATGTGACCTGACCTGCGCAAATACCGTCGCCGGTCGCATTCGGGCACGGCATGCGGCGACCGATTGTCGCCTTGTTGACCGAGCGGATCGATTCAGGTCGACAACAAGGTGGCAAGCGGACAATTCGCTCAGGCGATCAGGACCTCGGCGTCGACTCAACAGTCCCTCCAGTCACAGCGAAGGTCGGGCGTGTGGGAGTGAAACCGTTTTCCTTGCATCTAGCGCCAGTAAATGTCGTCCCGAAGATAACGATGCAGCAACACTTACCCGTCCATACATCACAAATCGCTTGAACTAGCGCGGCCGGCGACGCAGGCTGTCTGGCATGGGGATGGGGAGCCTGGCACGACTGGGTTTGCTGGCGCTGTGTTGGGGCTCCAGCTTTCTGTGGATCAAGATCGCGCTGGCCGGCCTGTCCCCGCTGCAGATCACCCTCGGCCGGCTCGCCCTCGGCGCGCTGGTGATGGTCGTTTTTTGCCTGGTCACCAAGGTGAAACTGCCGACGGACTGGCGGACCTGGGGGCTGCTCGCGGTGCCGGCGGTCAGTGGCGCGGCGCTGCCGTTCACGCTCTTCGGCATCGGCGAGCAGAGCGTCGACTCCAACCTGGCCGGCGTACTCAACGCCACCACGCCGATCATGGTCGTCGTGCTGTCGTTCCTCGCCGGTGTCGAGCGGCGGCCGGGCTGGCCGCGGATCGCCGGCGTGATCGTCGGTTTCGCCGGCGTCGTCGTCATCCTCAGCCCATGGCGGTCCGCCGGCGGCAGCGTCGCCGGCGCGCTGTCGTGTCTGGCCGCGGCCGCCTTGTACGCCGTCAGCTACATCTTCGTCAGCCGCTTCCTCAGCGGCCGCGTACAACCGGCCGCGTTGACCGCCGGGCAGCTGCTGGTCGCCACTGTCCTGGTCGGCATCGCGACACCGTTCGCGACCACCGCGCCGGTGAGCCTGAGCTGGCCGGTCGTCGCGAGCGTGGTCGTGCTCGGCCTGGCCGGTACGGGCTTGGGCATGCTGCTCAACTACCGGCTGATCGCCGACGACGGACCGACGCTGGCGGCGATGGTCGGCTATCTGCTGCCGGCCGTGTCGGTGATCCTCGGCGCGCTCGTACTGAGCGAGAAGCTCGACGCGCTGACCATCGGCGGCATGCTGCTGGTCCTGGGCGGCGTGGCGCTGACGCGGGTCCGTACGGACAGACCGGGGTCGCGGACCACTCGGATCACGCATGTGACGCCGACCACATCAGGCCACTCGATCGAGCCGGTCACACCGCCGCTGACCTCGGCGAACGACGGCGAGCTCCACCGTGCGGGCCAGTCCGGTTGACCGACCAGACAGGTGCACGGGGGCAAACCGGTCACTGTGACGCAGCGCTCCGCGAATCACTACCTACGGCGTCGTAACATAGGTGGGGCTAAATTCGTTGGAAGGTCGTGCCTGCGCCGTGTCAAGCACCGAGCAAGAGACACATCCCAAGCAGATCCAGCAGCTCGATCGGGTCGTGATCCGTTTCGCCGGTGACTCCGGCGACGGCATGCAGCTCACCGGAGACCGGTTCACCTCGGAGACCGCGTCGTTCGGCAACGACCTGTCGACGTTCCCCAACTTCCCCGCCGAGATCCGCGCGCCGGCCGGCACGCTGCCCGGCGTGTCCAGCTTCCAGCTGCACTTCGCCGACCACGACATCCTCACCCCCGGCGACCGGCCGGACGTGCTGGTGGCGATGAACCCGGCGGCGCTGAAGGCCAACCTGCCGGAGACGCCGCACGGCGCGACGCTGATCGTCGACACCGCCGACTTCACCAAGCGCAACCTCGGCAAGATCGGTTACGACAGCAACCCGCTCGAGGACGGCTCGCTGGAGGCCTACCACCTGCACGCCGTCGACCTGACCGGCATGACGCAGGAGGCGGTCAAGGACTTCGGCCTCGGCCGCAAGGAGGCCGCGCGGTCCAAGAACATGTTCGCGCTCGGCCTGCTGTCCTGGATGTACAACCGGCCGACCGAGTCGACCATCGAGTTCCTCAAGAAGAAGTTCGCCAAGAGCCCGGACATCGCGGCGGCCAACATCGCCGCCTTCCGCGCCGGCTGGAACTACGGCGAGACCACCGAGGACTTCTCCGTCTCGTACGAGGTCAAGCCGGCGGCGATGGCGGCCGGCACCTACCGCAACATCTCCGGCAACCTGGCGCTCGCGTACGGCCTGGTCGCCGCCTCGGTGCGCAGCAGGCTGCCGCTGTTTCTGGGTGCCTACCCGATCACCCCGGCCAGCGACATCCTGCACGAGCTGAGCAAGCACAAGCGCTTCGGCGTGCAGACCTTCCAGGCCGAGGACGAGATCGCCGGCATCGGCGCGGCGCTCGGCGCGTCCTTCGGCGGCGCGCTCGGCGTCACCACGACCTCCGGCCCCGGCATCGCCCTGAAGTCCGAGACGGTCGGCCTCGCGGTGTCGCTGGAGCTGCCGCTGGTCATCTGCGACATCCAGCGCGGCGGACCGTCCACCGGCCTGCCGACCAAGACCGAGCAGGCCGACCTGCTGCAGGCGATGTACGGCCGCAACGGCGAGGCGCCGGTGCCGATCATCGCGCCGCAGTCGCCGGCCGACTGCTTCGACGCGGCGCTGGAGGCCGTACGCATCGCGCTGACCTACCGCACGCCGGTCTTCCTGCTCTCCGACGGCTATCTGGCCAACGGCTCGGAGCCGTGGCGGATCCCGGACATCGCCGCGCTGCCCGACCTGACCGTCGAGTTCGCGACCGAGCCCAACCACACCGACGACAACGGCAATGCCGAGTTCTGGCCGTATCTGCGCGATCCGGAGACGCTGGCGCGGCCGTGGGCCGTTCCCGGCACGGCCGGCCTGGAGCACCGGATCGGCGGCATCGAGAAGGCCGACGGCTCCGGCAACATCTCGTACGACCCGGCCAACCACGACCTGATGGTGCGCACGCGCCAGGCCAAGGTCGACGGCATCGCCCGTACGATCGGCGACCTGGAGGTCGACGACCCGGACGGCAACGCACACGTTTTGGTGCTCGGCTGGGGTTCCACGTACGGGCCGATCGGCGCCGCCTGCCGTCGCGTACGCAAGGACGGGCACCCGATCGCGCAGGCGCACCTTCGCCACCTCAACCCGTTCCCAGCAAACTTGGGGGACGTGCTGCGGCGGTACGAGAAGGTGGTCATTCCGGAAATGAACCTCGGCCAGCTGGCCACGCTGATCAGAGCGCGTTATCTGGTCGATGCCATGGGGTACAACAAAACACGGGGCATGCCGTTCCGGGCCGAGGAGCTGGCCGGCGTGCTGACCGATGTGATCGCGGGAGTTGACGGATCGTGACCGACGTCGTCCAACTGGGATTTCCCTCGCTGGGCAGTGTCCCGAAAAGCGACACGCCGCAGCGGGCCGCCGATTTCAAGACCGACCAGGAAGTCCGCTGGTGCCCCGGCTGCGGTGACTACGCCGTGCTGGCCGCCGTGCAGGGTTTCCTGCCGGAGCTTGGTTTGGCGCGGGAAAACATCGTCTTCGTCTCCGGCATCGGCTGTTCCTCGCGCTTCCCGTACTACATGAACACCTACGGCATGCACTCGATCCACGGCCGCGCGCCGGCGATCGCGACCGGTCTGGCCTCGGCCCGGGAAGATCTGAGCGTCTGGGTGGTGACTGGTGACGGCGACGCGCTGTCGATCGGTGGCAACCACCTCATCCATGCCCTGCGACGCAACGTCAACCTGAAGATCCTGCTGTTCAACAACCGGATCTACGGCCTCACCAAGGGCCAGTACTCGCCGACCAGTGAGGTCGGCAAGGTCACCAAGTCGACGCCGATGGGGTCGCTGGACAACCCGTTCAACCCGGTGTCGCTGGCGATCGGCGCGGAGGCGACCTTCGTCGCGCGTACGCTCGACACCGACCGCAAGCACCTGACCTCGGTGCTGCGCCAGGCGGCCGAGCACAAGGGCACCGCGCTGGTGGAGATCTACCAGAACTGCAACATCTTCAACGACGGCGCCTTCGACCTGCTCAAAGACCGGCAGAGCGGCGCCGACTGGCTGCTTCGGATGGAGCACGGCGAGCCGCTGATCTTCGGCACCGACTCCAACAAGGGTGTCGTACGCGACCCGAAGACCGGCTCGCTGGTCGTCGCCAACGTCGACGAGGTCGGCAAGGACAACGTCGTCGTCCACGACGCGCACTCGCCGGACAGCGCCTACGCGTACGCCCTGTCCCGGCTGTCCACTTCGGACACTCCGCACACGCCGATCGGGGTTTTCCGCTCGGTGGAGCAGCCGACGTACGACGACCTGCTGCGCGGCCAGGTCTCCACGGCGGCGGCCAAGATGTCCGACGACCGTACGACCGAGCTGGCCGGCCTGTTGCGGGGCCAGGACACCTGGACCGTCGGATAACACCGGTTATCGGGCGGTTTGCCGCTGGCCGCATGCGATCGATTGCGCCGATCTCCTTGACGCTGACCGCGTGCGGCATGCAGGCTCCGTGATCGACGTCACTGTGCGATCAGGGAGAGTGCGCGATGACCGGACCCGCCGCCGCCAGTCCCGACCTCGTCCGCCGGCAACGACTCCGTGCGGTCGTCGCCTCCACCGTCGGCACCACCATCGAGTGGTATGACTTTTTCCTGTACGGCACCGCGTCCGCGCTGATCTTCCCGGCGTTGTTCTTCCCCAAGGCGGATCCGGCGGCCGGCATCCTGCTCGCCTTCGGCACGCAGTTCGTCGGTTTCGCCGCCCGGCCGGTCGGTGCGATCATCTTCGGCCATTACGGCGACCGGATCGGCCGCAAGGCCACGCTGGTCACCACGCTGATGCTGATGGGGCTCGCGACCTTCCTGATGGGTGTGCTGCCGACGTACGCGACGATCGGCATCGCCGCGCCGATTTTGTTGGTGGTGCTGCGAATCGTGCAGGGCATCGGGGTCGGCGGCGAGTGGGGTGGCTCGGTGCTGATGTCGATGGAGTGGGGCCGCAACGACCGGCGCGGGCTGATGGCCAGCTGGCCGCAGTTCGGCGTACCGATGGGGCTGATCACCTCCAACGGCTGCTTCCTGCTCATCAGCACGTGGACCGGTCCGGCGTTCCAGACCTGGGGCTGGCGCGTCCCGTTCCTGTTGAGCGCGGTGCTGATCGCGATCGGCCTCTACGTGCGGCTGCGGGTGCTGGAAAGCCCGGCCTTCGCGGTGCTGAAGAAGGACGCCAGCGTCGTACGCCTGCCGGTGTGGGAGGTCATCAAGACGCAGCCGCTGGCGATCGTCACCGGCGCCTTCGTGCGGATGTCCGAGCAGGCGCCGTTCTATCTCTTCGTCACCTTCGTGTTGACCTACGGCACGAAAACGTTGGGGTTGAGCCAAAGTTCCTTGCTCAACGACACCATCATCGCCGCCTGCATCGGCCTGGTCACCATCCCGCTGGCCGGCTATCTGTCCGACCTGTTCGGCCGGCGGCTGATCTACGGCATCGGCATCGTGGCGACCGCGCTGTTCGCTTTTCCGTACTTTGGGTTGCTCAACACCAAAATGCCGGCCCTCGTGCTGCTCGCGATCGTACTTTCGCTGATATTCCACGACACCCAGTACGGTCCACAGGCGGCGCTGATCGCCGAAGGCTTCGGCACCGGCGTACGTTACAGCGGCGCGGGTCTCGGCTATCAGCTCGCCTCCGTGGTGGCCGGCGGCCCGGCACCGCTGATCGCCGCCGCGATCCTCACCAACACAAAGTCGTCGGTCGGCATCAGCCTGTTCATCATCGGCTGCGCCGTGCTGTCGATGATCGCCCTGCTGGCCATGCCGAAGGTCGCCGCCAGCAGCGCCGCCGTCGACCACCACGAAGGCGCCGCCGCTGCCGCTCAGCTGGAAGGCAGGGCCGTCAAGTAGCTCGGGGCCTGTGGTCGCATGGCCACCATGCTTGCGCTGGATGCACGCATGGTGGCCATGCGACCATCCGTGAGCGCCGAGGCGATCGATGACGACGCCAGGGCGGCCAGCTCGCGGCGTGAGCGGATCACCGTGGCGTCCAGCGCGGCGGTCGGGATCGCCTCGACGGTCGGCCGGCGCAGGCTGACGGCACGCCACAGCGACGCGGCCAGCGAGTCGTCACCGACAAAGGCCATCCTGGTGTCGCCGAACCGCAGCGCGACCGGCTGTACGACGGCACCGGCACGCACGGCGGCCTCGAAAAGCGCCGGCTTGAACGGACCGCGTTCCTGGCCGCACCACGTCGTACCCTCCGGAAATCCGGCCAGCGCACCACTCATCCGCAGCGCCCGGGAGGCCGCGTCGATGGTGGCCGGCAGCTTCGAGAGCTTGTCGCGTTCCATCCACACCGAGCCGGCCGCGGCTGCGATCGGACCGACCACCGGCCAGCGGCGGATGGACGCCTTCGCCACGTGCCGGCACGGCTGGATCGCGACCATCGTGAGAATGTCGATCCAGGACCCGTGATTTCCGACGTAGAGCACGGCCCGCCCGCCCGGCCGTACGACCGAGCCGGCGACGGTCAGCCGGATGCCGAGGGCACGCAACAACATCCGCGCACCGGCACTGACCAACGTGTGCCGCCGGCGGCGCGAGACCACCAGCAACACCGGTGAAAACGCGAGGCCACACAACACCAGGAAAGCGGCCGACAGCAATCTGCCAGCACGCCGGGCCCATCCGGCCTCGTCCGAGGCGGCCGGCAGGCAGCGATCGGGGTGGCACGGGGAAAACGGAGTCCAGCCGGTCGGCGCCGGTCGCGGATGTACGCTCATCACGCACCTCTGCCAGGTCACGACGATGCGGTCGAGCACATCGTGACCCGGCTATGTGACCGGCCGGCCGTCTGCACATGACGATCGGATGTCGGTCAGGAGTTTTCCGCCAGCCGCAGTGCACCGATCTGAGCGACCACCTTTTTCGTGGCAGGACAACGCCACACTGCCCGGTCGCCGTCGGCGGCCGGCTCAAGTGGATGAGTGTGCGGATGCGCCGGACACTCCGGCCAGCTGGTCGAGCGGCTCCGCGACCACAGCTCTTCGACGACCCACTCCTGGACTTTGTCGGCTATGGCCGCGACCTGCGCGAACATCGGTTGCCTGAGATCGACGCCGACTCCGGCACCAGAGCCGTCCGGGCCATAGAGCATCACCGACTCGGCGTCCGGCACGTCCGACCACGGGTCGTCGCGTACGTCCGGACGCGGCACGCCGGTTGTCTCCAGATCGCGCATGACAACCGCCAGCGCGTCGGCGAATTCCTTCCGCATCCCGGAAATGCTAGGGTCACGCGGCCACACCGGCGAACAAATTTTCGCTCTATCGATCGACCACGTTTGCCAGCGCTTCACCGGCGGCGAAACGGCGCAGCTGGTCCGCCACGAACTTTTCCGCGCGTGGATAGAAAGTGTTCGAGCCACCGGCGACATGCGGGGTGATGAGTACGTTTGGCAGCGTCCACAACGGATGGTCGGCCGGCAATGGCTCCGGATCGGTGACATCCAGCGCGGCACGCAACCGGCCGGACGAGACCTCCTTCAACAACGCCTCGGTGTCGACCGTCGCGCCGCGGCCGACGTTGACGACGAGCGCGTCGTCCGGCAGCAGCGCGAGGCGCTCGGCGTTGACGAACTTCGCGGTGGCCGGAGTCGCCGGCAGGATGTTGGCGAGGACGGTCGTACGCGGCAACAGCTCCGGCAGGTCGTCCGGACCATGGATCCGCTCCGCCGGCCGCGGCCGGCTGGCCACCCGGATCACCTCGCACTCACAGGCCAGCAGCCGCGCCTCCAGAGCCGAGCCGATCGAGCCATAGCCGAGGATCAGCACGGTGGAGTCGGCCAGCGAACGGGTGAAGTGCGGATCCCAGTTGCGCTCCCGCTGGTTGGCCGACCAGTGCGGGATCTCGCGCTGCGCCGCCAGCATCAGGCCAAGCGCCAGCTCGGCCGTACTGGCGTCGTGCAGGCCGCGGCCGTTGCAGAGGGTGACGTCCGGCCCGATCCGGTCGATGACGGCGTCGACGCCGGCCGTGAGCACCTGCAGCACCCGCAGCGACGGCATCCGCTCCAGCAGCGCCAGCGCCGACGGCTTCGCGTACGGCATGACGTAGAGCTCGACGTCGTCGGCCTGCTCGGGAGGGTCGCCTTTGCCGTCGTACACGTCGACATCGAGGCCGTCCGGCCACCGACCTCCCATCCGGCCGATGAGCTGAGGCCACGGCACCAGTACGCGTCGCATACACGCCACTTTAGGCTCGACGGTGTGGAGGTGCGCGGAGAGCTGGTCAGGGACATCGAGTGGCTCGCCGGCCAGATCGAGGCCGCGAAGGCCACCTATCGCACCGGTGACGAGCGTGTGGCCGGCACGATGTGGTGGTATGCCGCGAGCTGGTCGCTGCTCGTGCAGCCAGCCTCCGAGCCGGGGATGGATCCGCGGCTCGACGCGATCGTGCTGGACGTACGGCCGGGTGGTCTGATCAGCGCCAGCCGGTCCACTCGCACGCTCGACGGCGACCTGGCCACCGCGCTCCGCGACCTGTTCGCCGAGACGATCGCGTCGATCTGCGTGGTGACCGGCCAGCGCGACCGGCCGCTGTGGGCCATCGCCGCCGACTCGCTGGCCACCCAGCAACTGGCAGTCGGTCGGCCGGAAATCGCCGTAGGGCTCGGAAAGGCGATCGGCGATCCGCTGCCGCTGCCGCGTTTCGAAGAAGTGCAAGGCAAACTGTTCGTACGGCGTACGTCCTGTTGCCTGATCTATCGCGTGCCGGGCAACGACCTGTGCACCAGCTGCCCGAAGCGGCCGGCCGACGACCGGCGCCGGCGGCTCAGCGGTTATTAGAGAGCGTCGGTCGGCTGACGGACCTCGCCGAGCGGGTGGCGGCGAGCCTGGCCCGCACGTGCACGGTCGCCAGCCGCAGCGAGTCGGCCGCGCTGAGCGTCGGCTCCGCTTCCGGCTCCGGCGGATTTTCCCGCTCCTCCAGGCGTTCCCTGGCCGCCGCGATGGTCTCGTCGGCGGCCTGGAGGCGCTTTTCGATCATGGCGAGGTCGAGCGTCGAGCTGTGTCCGGCTCGCGCGCGGAGCTCCTCGTCCGTCGCCATCGCCTTATTCAAACACGTACGGCCGTGCGCGTACGCGTCAGCGTGGTGACCAATGCGATGACAGCGGCCAAAACCGCGGCCGCGATGGTGAGCCAGGCGAAGTTCAGGAACGCACTGCCGGCCGCCGCCAACAGCGGAGCGACCATCATGCCGGTCGTGTACGCGATGCTGTAGAGCGCATAGGCGGCGCCGTACGCGGGTGGCGACTGGTCGTCGGCGATCGCCGAGATCAACGCGATTGTGGTGACCAGACCGAGCTGTGCGCCGACCGTGACCAGAGCCAGGCCGACCGCGACCAGCCACAACGTGCCGGCATAACCGGTGATCACCAGACCGGCCGCGGCGACGAACGCACCGGCACCGGCCAGCAGCCGGCGTGGCAGCTTGTCGGCGAGAAAGCCGCCGATCGACGACGACACCGCACCGGCGAGGACGGCGCCGGCGAAGATCAGGCCGATGGTGTTGCTGTCGGCCGAAAACGCCGCCGCCGCGTGCAACGGCAGGATTGGCTCCAGGAAAGCGATAAGACCGGCACCGAGCGCGGTCAGGGCAAACATCAATGCGGTCGACGGATGCCGCCACACCCGACCGGGCCGCTCGGCCGGCGCGTGGTCGCCATCGCGTACGAGCACCAAACGCGCGACCCCGTCGAGCAACGCGACGACGGCGGCAAGGACGAACGGCGCGTGCGTTCCCCAGGTGTCGGCCAGAAAACCGCCGACAGCCGGCCCGAGAAGTACGCCGACGCCGCTCGCCGACAATGCGATGCCGAGCGGCTTCCCCCGCTCCTCGGCCGGAAAGACCGCCGCGATCAACGCGAGACCGGCCGTCCAGGCGAAGGCGGCGGCCACGCCTTGCAGCACGCGCGCGGCCATCAACACCGGAAATGCCTGCAGGGTCGCGAAAAGTACGGTGGAGGCGGCCAGCGCGAACAGGCCGGCGATCATCGGCAGCCGATGGCCGATGCGGTCGACCAGCCAGCCGGCGAACGGCGTGGCGACCAGCATCGCCACGGCGTAGCAGGCGAAAAGCACGCTCACCGCCGAAGCGTCGGCGCCGGCGGAGCTGGCAATCCTCGGCAACACCGGAATCGCGACGCCGTAGATGAGCATGTCGGCGGCCAACGCCACCGAGGTGACGATCAAGGCTGCGGAACGTTTCACAACAATCCCTCGAAAATGTAGTCGACCATGTCGTACGGATCCGCGATCTCGCCGAGCACCGCCGGGGTGAACGCGGCCGACACGGACAGGCCGTTGAACCAGGTCAGGATGAGCGCGGCGGAGCGGCGCGGGTGGGCGCTGCCGGCCTCCTCGCACACGGCGGCGAGCCGGTCGGCCCACGCGTAGATGCCGGCGGCCTTCGCGGCCAGCGTGGCATCGTCGAGTTTTCCGGCGACATCGCTCGGAAAGACGATGCTGACCACCAGCAGCGCGCGAAACCGCTGGTCGGTGCATACCAGCCGATAGAGGTCGAGCAGGAAGTTGCGCAGCCGCTCGCGTGGGGTGCCGTCGGCGTCCAGCGCCGACCACGCCTCCTCGGTCGCGATCTCCCAGCCGTCGTCCAGCACCGTGCCATACATCTCGGTCTTGTCGGCGAAGTGGTGATAGAGCGCGCCGCGCGTGACACCGGCTCGAGCAGCGATGTCGGCGAGCTTGGCGGCATGGAAACCCTTGTCGGCGAACTCCATCAACGCCGCCTCCAGCAGCGCTCTGCGGGTCTCGGCGGCCTCGTCGGCGGTCCTCTTCACCACGGCATCAATCATACGTACATGCACGTATCTTTGCAATCGTACGCTTGACAATAGTTATTCCATGACTATGCTCGTACCCATGAGATGACTAGTTATCTCATGACTATTAGGCTGGTGGCATGAGCAGAGAAGACAAGCGTTCCGCGCTCGGCCTGACCGTGCTCGGCGCGCTCGCCGAGGAGCCGATGCACGCCTATCGCATCCAGGAGGTGATCAAGGAGCGCGGCAAGGACCGCGTCGTCAACATCCGGCAACGCGCCAGCATCTACCAGACCATCGAGCGGTTGCTGCGGCTCGGACTGATCGCCGTACACAGCACCGCGCGAGTGGAGAACAGGCCGGAGCGCACCGTCTACCAGCTCACGCCGGCCGGCCGTGCGACCGCGGTGACCTGGGTCAAGGAGATGCTGTCCACCACCGGCGGCGACTTTCCGGAGTTTCCGGTCGGTCTGTCCTTCATCATGGCGCTCGCGCCGGAGGATGCCGCCGCACAGCTGGAAATCCGCGCCAAAGCGCTCGCGAGCGAGCTCGCCGGCACCGACACGGTCCTGCACGAGGCCGCCGACGTGCCGCGACTTTTCCTGCTGGAAGAGGAATATCGGCGCATCGTGCTGAAGGCCGAGCTGTCCTGGCTGCGCTCGGTCGTCGCCGATCTGCACGCCGGCCGGCTGACCTGGACCGAGGAGTGGATCCGGCAGCTCGCCGTCGAATACAACAAGAAACAGAAGGAGAAACGCCGTGAACAAAACTGACGTGCTGATCGCCGGCGGCGGCCTGGTCGGCCTGGCCAGCGCGCTTTTCCTGAGCCGGCAAGGGATCCGGCCGGTCCTGGTGGACCGGCATCCCGGTGTGTCGATCCACGGCCGGGCCCGCGGCATCAACCCGCGCACCATGGAGATCTATCGCGCCTATGGCGTGGCGGAGGCGGTCGAACGCGCGGGCAAGCCGTTTGACGAAGAGGCCGGCGTGGCGCGTTGCCATACGCTCGCCGGCGAATGGGAATGGCTTTTCGACGCCGACGAGCCGCGCACCAGTCCGGACACCGCCGGCGTCTTCTGCATGGCCGACCAGAACACCGTCGAGCCGATCCTGATCGAGGCGGCCACCTCGTACGGCGCCGAGCACCTCTTCGACACTGAGCTGCTTTCCTTTGAGGAGACCGAAAACGGCATCGTCGCGGAGATCCAGAACCGGACCGGCGGCGAGCGCCGGACCGTGCGCGCCGACTATCTGATCGCCGCCGACGGCAACCGCAGCCCGATCCGGCAACGGCTCGGCATCGCCAGGACCGGCGAGGCGACCTTCATGCACTCGATGAACATCGTCTTCCGCGCCGACCTGTCGCCATACCTGCCGCGGCGCGCTTTGTTTTGGATGATATTCAACGAAAACGTTGGCGGCGGCCTGGTCAGCACGGTCGATCCACAGCGGTGGCAGCTGACCGTCACCTACGACCCGCTAACCGAGTCGGAAGCATCTTTTCCCGACGAGCGCTGCATTTCGCTCGTACGAGCCGCGATCGGCGCCGACATCGACGTGACGATCGAAGGCGTGGCGGCCTGGGAACAGGGCCTCGGCGTCGCCGAGCGCTTCCGCGCCGGCCGCGTCTTCCTGGCCGGCGACAGCGCACACGTGTGGCCGCCGGCCGCCGCGCTCGGCGCCAACACCGGTGTGCAGGACGCGCACAACCTGGCCTGGAAACTCGCGCACGTCATCCGCGGCATCGCCGACGACAGCCTCCTGGACACGTACGACGCCGAGCGGCGTCCGCTGGCCGAGGCTCTCGCGCCGATGATCGTCGGCCACCAGCAGGCGCGGATGAGCGGCCAGCCGGAGCCGGACGGCACCAACCTCAAGCCGTTCGCGCAGGTCTACGGCGGGCCGACGCCGTTCGCCGACACCCTGACGCCGGCGCGCGTCGGCGGCCGCGCGCCACATCTGTGGCTCGCCGACGGGCTCGCCGTCCACGACGTGTGCGTCGACTCGTACGTGCTGCTGTGCGACAGCGACGAGTGGCTGCGCGCGGCGCAGGGCCGGCCGGTGCGGGCTTACCGCGCGGACGCCTCGCCTGACTGGGCTCGGCTCTATGGCTGCTCGGCAGCACTCGTACGGCCCGACGGCTACGTCGCCTGGCTCACCTCCGAGCCGGCCGACGCGGAGCTGTTGGATAACGTCGGGGCATGGCGCCCACGTTGACCCTGGCCGATCTCGAAGGCGTCGTACGAGCGAGCTGGGGACCGGACACCTGCGATCCGGCCGACCTGGACAGCTGGCGGCCGGACAACCCCGCTCGTGGCCAGTGCGGCGTGACCGCGCTCGTGCTGCACGACCTGCTCGGCGGCGAGCTGATCCTCGGTGAGGTGCACGTGACCGGTGCGAAGGTCGGCTACCACTACTGGAACCGGTTCGCCGGCGTCGTCGAGGTCGACCTGACCCGTGAGCAGTTCCGCGCCGAGGAGATCGTGTCCGGCGGCAAGGTCGTCGTGCGGCCGGCCGGGCCGCCGAAGCGCTGCCGCGAACAGTACGAGACGCTGCGCGACCGTGTCCTCGCCAGCCTGCGTGTCACCCCTGGCACCGCGACGGATGTCCGTATGTGACCTTGTTGACCACTTCAGCGCGGACAGCGGTCGACAAGGTGACGAGCGGACGCCGTAAGCGCTGCCCGATTGGCACCTCGGCAAGCAAAGCCGCAGGTCAGCAGCACCCCCGACGACGCAATCGGATTCCGATTGCGTCGTCGGACGCAGGGATCTTTCTCGACACAGACCCTAGGCGGCGCGGTCGACGACGAGGTCGGCCAACGAGAGCAGCGCCGACTTGGCCGGGCCGTCCGGCAGGCTGGCGACCAACGCGCGCGACCGGTCGGCATATTCGCGTACGACCTGGCGGGCGGCCGCCATCGCCGGCGAGGCCCGCAGCAGGGTCAGTGCCTCGGCGACCTCGTCGTCGTCGGACAGCGGCCGGCTGACCAGCGAGCGCAACCGGGCCTCGGCCGGGTCGGTGGACGCGAGCGCATAGAGCACCGGCAGCGTGGGGATGCCTTCCCGCAGGTCGGTGCCGGGCGTCTTGCCGGACGACTCGGACTCGATGTCGAGCAGGTCGTCGGACAGCTGGAAGGCCACTCCGATCGCCTCGCCGTAGGCCGTCAGCGTGTCCACGACCGCGGCGGAGGCCCCGGAGAACATGGCGCCAAAGCGGCCGGAGGTGGCGATCAGCGAGCCGGTCTTGTCGGCCAGTACGCCGAGGTAGTGCTCGACCGGGTCGACACCCGGAAGCGGTCCGGCGGTCTCCCGGATCTGGCCGGTGACCAGCCGCGAGAACGTCCGCGACTGGATGCGTACGGCCTCCGGGCCGAGGTCGGCGACCACGTCGGAGGCGCGCGCGAACAGGTAGTCGCCGGTGAGGATGGCGACCGAGTTGGACCAGCGCGAGTTGGCGGACGCGGCGCCGCGGCGTACGTCCGCCTCGTCCATCACGTCGTCGTGGTAGAGCGTCGCGAGGTGGGTCAGCTCGACCACGACGGCGGAGGCGACGACCTCGTCGCGCTCGGCGTCGCCAAGCTGCGCGGCGGCCAGCACCAGCAGCGGCCGAAACCGCTTGCCGCCGGCGTCCAGCAGGTGCCGCGCGGCCTCGTTGACCAGCGGGTCCGCGGCCGCGACGGCCTGTCGCAGCTGCTCCTCCACCGCGTCGAGACCGGCCTTGATGGACGCCTCGAACTCCGGGTCGCTCAACACGACGTCCGTGAGAGAAGTGGGGCGGCGCACCAAGGCTCAGCTCCTTACGAGCAGGTCATCGGACGAACGTCACGGCCTGGTTGGCCAGGTCGAGCAACGGCTGCGGCGCCACTCCGAGCAGCAGAGTGGCCAATGCGCCAAGCGTAAGCGATGCGGACGTGAACCCGCCTGGCACTGTGACGGTCGGCGCATCCGCGGCCGGCTCGGACAGGTACATCAGCACGATGACCCGCAGGTACGGAAACGCGATGACCGCGCTGGCGATCACACCGAGGATCACCAGCGACACCGCGCCGCCGCCGCTGGCCGCCGCGAACACCGCGAACTTGCTGGTGAAGCCGCTGGTCAGCGGGATGCCGGCGAAGGCGAGCATGAAGAAGGTGAACACCGCGGCGAACAGCGGCGACCGCTTCCCCAGCCCGGCCCAGCGGGACAGGTGAGTCGCCTCACCGTCGGCGTCGCGTACGAGCATCACGATCGCGAACGCGCCGATCGTGGTGAAGCCGTACGCGACCAGGTAGAACATCGTGGACGAGATGCCCTGCCCGGTCTGCGCGACCACACCGGTCAGGATGAAGCCGGCGTTGGCGATCGACGAGTACGCGAGCAGGCGCTTGATGTCGGTCTGCGTGATGGCCAGCACCGCGCCGACGATCATCGTCAGGATGGCGATGCCGATCATCAGCGGCCGCCAGTCCCACTTGGCGGTCGGCAGCGCCACGTAGAAGACCCGCAGGATCGCGCCGAAGGCGGCCACCTTGGTGCAGGAGGCCATCAGCGCGGTGACCGGCGTCGGAGCGCCCTGGTAGACATCCGGTGTCCAGGAGTGGAACGGCGCCACGCCGGCCTTGAACATCAGGCCGATGATCAGCATGCCGATGCCCAGCAGCAGGAGCAGCGGGCTGCGGTCGGACTGCGCCACCGCGGCCCAGATGTCGCCGAGCTTCACGCTGTTGGCATAGCCGTAGAGCAGCGCCACCCCGTACAGGAAGAACGCCGAGGCGAAGGCACCGAGCAGGAAGTACTTGACGGCCGCCTCCTGCGACAGCAGCCGGCGCCGGCGCGCCATGCCGCACAGCAGATAGAGCGGCAGCGACAGCACCTCCAGCGCCACGAACATGATCAGCAGGTCGTTGGACGATACGAACAGCATCATGCCGCCGAACGAGAACAGCGCCAGCGGATAGACCTCGGTCTGCATGAACGGCGACGCCGCCGACTTGCGGTCGGACGCGGTGCCGGCGGTGATGCCGGCCTGCGCGGTGAACACGCCGCCGGCCTCGGTCGACCGGTCGGCCAGCAGCAACACGCTGACCACGCCGAGGACCGCGAGGCTGCCCTGCAGGAACAGCGCCGGTCCGTCGACCGCGATCGCGTCGCCGGCGGTGATCACGCCGGGTTTGGCACCCGGCGAGATGTGGCCGGCGGCGAAGATCACCGCGCCGAGCGAGCCGAGCAGGGCGACCAGCGACAGCACAACCTGCACCGGCTGGCGGACCGTACGCGGCAGGAAGGCCTCAAGCAGGATCCCCACCGTCGCGGCGGCGAACAGGATCAGCATCGGCAGCAGCGCGATGTAGTTGATCGGTGGAAGGGAGAACGCCGGCATCACTTGCCGCCTCCAGAGAGCGCGCTGGGCTGCGGATCATGCTTACCTATGTCCTGCATGGTGTATTTCACCGCCGGGGTGATCACGTCGATGATCGGCTTCGGGTAGACACCGGTGAAGATGATCAGCGCGATCAGCGGCGCGATCACCCATTTCTCCCGCGTCGAGAGGTCGACCATCTTCGGCTGTGCCGCGTTGAGCGGACCATGCATCGTGCGCTGGTACATCCAGAGCACGTAGAGCGCGGCCAGGATCATGCCGAGCGTGGCGATGACCGCGACCGTCGTGTTGACCGTGAACGTGCCGATCAGCACCAGGAACTCACTCACGAACGAGTTGGTGCCAGGCAGCGCGAGCGCGGACAGGCCGGCGATGAAGAACGCGCCGGAGATGAGCGGTACGAGCTTGTGCGTGCCGCCGAAGTCCTCGACCCGCACACTCTGCCGGCGTACGGCCAAAAAGCCGACCACCAGGAACAGCGCGCCGGTGGACAGACCGTGGTTGACCATGTAGAGCACGGCACCGACACCGGCCTGGCTGGTGAAGGCGAAGCAGCCGAGCGCGATGAAACCGAAGTGCGCCACCGAGGTGTACGACACGAGTCGCTTCAGGTCGCTCTGGCCGATCGCCAGGAAAGCGCCGTAGAAAATGCCGATCAGCGCCAGCGCGAAGACGTACGGTGCGAAAAACTGCGACGCGTCCGGGAAAAGCGGGATGCAGTAACGCAGGAAACCAAACGTGCCGACCTTGTCCAGTACGCCGACCAACAGCACGGCCGCGCCGGCCGGCGCCTGGCCACCGGCGTCCGGAAGCCAGGTGTGGAACGGGAAAAGCGGCGCCTTGATCGCGAAGGCGATGAAGAAGCCGAGGAACAGTGCCTTCTGCATGCCGGGGTCGATGTTCAGGTTGGCCAGCGTGCTGAAGTCGAAGGTGCCGCGACCGTTGAGCAGGTTGGCCGACACGACGTACACGCCGATCACCGCGGCGAGCATCAGCAGGCCGCCGAACAGCGAGTAGAGGAAGAACTTCACCGCCGCGTACTGCCGCTTCGGGCCACCGTAGGACCCGATGAGGAAATACATCGGCACCAGCATGACCTCGAAGAAGACGTAGAAGAAAAACACGTCGGTGGCGGCGAACACGCCGACCATGCAGGTCTGCAGGCAGAGCATCAGGGCGAAGAACGCCTTGGTGGAGCGCTTTCCGGTGATGCCGGGCGCACCGGCGTACTTTTCCGCGTCGTGCCAGGAGGCCAGCACCACGATCGGCGTCAGCAGCGCGACCAGCGCCAGCATCACCAGCGCGATGCCGTCGACGCCGAAGGCAAACCGTACGCCGAAGGCCGGGATCCACGGATACGACTCGACCAGCTGGAAACGCGGACCGCTGGGCACGAACGAATACGCCGCCAAGCCGGTGATCACCAGCGACAGCAACGACCAGACCAGCGCGAAGACCTTCACGACCTGGTCGGCGCCTTTGGGCAGCAGCAGGATGATCAGCGCGCCGACCAGCGGAAACAGCGTCAGTACGGACAGATAAGGGAAGTGGCTCATCCGATCCTCACCGCCAACAGCGCACCGACCACCAGGACGGCACCGATCAGCATCGTCAACGCGTACGTCCGGACGAACCCGGTCTGAGCTCGCTTCATCCGGTTGGAGAGTCCGCTCATGAAACCGCCGAGGCCGTTGACGAAGCCGTCGATCCCCCGGCCGTCCAGGGAGGTGATCGCGCGGGTCAGGCCGAGGCCGGGACGCTCGAAGAGCGCCTCGTTGACCTGGTCGGCGTAGAGCGCGTTGCGCGCCGCCAGCACGAAACCGTTGGTGGTGGCCGGCTCGGTCTCGCGGACCTTACGGCCGAGATAGAGCCAGTACGCCAACGCCGCGCCGAGCACCACGATGACCAGCGTCGCCGTGCTCACCATCCAGGCCGGGAAACGCTCGGCCTCGTGCGCGCCGGCCTCGGTGCCGAAGGCCGGTGCGAGCCAGTCGAGCAGTCCCAGTGCCTGCAGGCCGAAACCGGCGCCGATCGAGCCGACCGCGATGATCGCCATCGGCACCCACATGACCGCCGGCGACTCGTGCGGATGCTTGATGTCCTCGGTCCAGCGCTTCTTACCGAGGAACGTCATGACGAACAGCCGGCTCATGTAGAAGGCGGTGATGCCGGCGCCGACCAGCGCCGCGCCGCCGAACAGCCAGCCGGTCCAGCCGGGCCGGTTGAACGCCGCCTCGATGATCGCGTCCTTGGAGAAGAAGCCGGCGAACGGTGGAATGCCGAGGATCGCCAGATAGCCGAGGCCGAAGGTGACGGCGGTGATCGGCATGTATCTGGCCAGGCCACCGAACCTGCGCATGTCGACCTGGTCGTTCATGCCGTGCATCACCGAACCGGCGCCGAGGAACATGCCGGCCTTGAAGAAGCCGTGGCAGAGCAGGTGGAAGATGCCCAGCGCGTACGCCGGACCGCCGAGGCCGACGGCCAGGAACATGTAGCCGATCTGCGACACCGTCGACCAGGCCAGCACCTTCTTGATGTCGTCCTTGGCGCAACCGGCGATGCATCCGAGCAGCAGCGTGAACGCGCCGATCGCGCAGACCACCGTCTGGCCGGTCGGCGTGAGGTTGTAGAGCGGCGCGGATCTGCCGATCAGATAGACGCCGGCGGTCACCATCGTCGCCGCGTGGATCAGCGCGGAAACCGGTGTCGGGCCTTCCATCGCGTCCGGCAACCACGCCTGCAGCGGGAACTGGCCGGACTTGCCGCACGCGCCAAGCAGGAGCAGCAGCGTCATGACGGTCAGGATCGTCGAGTTGAGCTTGTCGGCGTTGGAGAAGACCTGCGAGTACGAGGTCGTGCCGAGCGTCGCGAACATCAGGAAGATCGCCAGCGTCAGGCCGACATCGCCGACCCGGTTCATGATGAACGCCTTCTTCGCCGCGGTCGCCGCCGCCGGCTTGAAATACCAGAAGGCGATCAGCAGATACGACGCCAGGCCGACGCCTTCCCAGCCGACGTAGAGCATCACGTATCCGTTGCCGAGCACCAGGAGCAGCATCGCGGCGACGAACAGGTTGAGGTAGGCGAAGAAGCGCCGGCGGCCCTCGTCGTGCGCCATGTAGCCGATCGAGTAGATGTGGATCAGCGAGCCGATGCCGGTGATCAGCAGCACGAAAACGCCGGACAGCGGGTCGAACAGCAGGCCAGCGTCGATCTTCAGGTCACCGACCGGGATGAAGCTGAACAGGATCTGCTCGACCGACTTGGTCTGCATCCCGCGCAACGTCAGGAACTGCGCCAACCCCAACCCGAACGCGGCGAGCGAGGTGAGGCAACCCAGATAGTGCCCCCACTTGTCACCGCGCTTGCCGACCAGCAGCAGTACGGTCGCGCCGAAGGCCGGCAGGGCGATGAGCAACCACAGGTAGCTCATCACGCCGCCGTCCGGGTGGCCGTACGTCACCGCCTCGGCGAGCACGTCGTTGCTCACGGCGTACACCTCGACATTGAGGAAACCTTTCCTTTAGTACTTCAAAAGGTTCGAGTCGTCGACGGACGCCGACTTACGGGTACGGAAGATCGACATGATGATCGCCAGGCCGACCACCACTTCGGCGGCGGCGACGACCATCACGAAGAAGGCCATGATCTGGCCGTCCAACGAGCCGTTGATCCGCGAGAAGGTGACCAGCGACAGGTTCACCGCGTTGAGCATCAGCTCGACCGACATGAACACGACGATCGCGTTACGGCGTACCAGCACGCCGACCGCGCCGATGGTGAACAGGATCGCCGACAGTACGAGGTAGTAGGTCGGAGACATCTAGATCCTCCCCGGTCCGGACTGGCCGCTGTGGGCGTGTCCGTGAACGTGCTCATGGTCTTCGATCGGCGAAGGCGCCGCGTCGGTGTCCTCCAGGTCGCCACCGGTCTCGACCAGCCGCTCGGCCGACGGCAGGCCGCGCTCGGCGGCGATCCGCTTGGTGGTCGCGTTGCGGCTCGCCTCGGCGACCGAGCCGTCCGGCAGCAGCGCCGGCGTGGCGACCGAGTCGTGCCGCGCGAAGACACCGGGGCCGGGCTTGGGCGCCGGGTAGTTGCCCTTGGCGAAGCGGGCCTTCGACCGCTGCTTCTGCGTACGCTTCTCGCCCGGCTCGTGCTGGATGTGCGCCAGGATGATCGCGCCGACCGCCGCCGTGATCAGCAGCGCCGAGGTGACCTCGAAGGCGAAGACGTACTTGGAGAAGATCAGGTAGGCCAGGTTGTTCACGTTCTGGCCGTTGGTGTTGTACTTCGCGAGGCCGACGGCGTCGATCGAGCCGAGGCCGCGCAGCAGGCCGGTGCCGAGCAGGCCGGCGAAGCCGATGCCGACCACGGTGGCGGCGACCCGCTGGCCGCGCAGCGTCTCCACCACCGAGTCCGAGGCGTCCCGGCCGACCAGCATCAGCACGAACAGGAACAGCATCATGATCGCGCCGGTGTAGACGATGATCTGCACCATGCCGATGAACGGACCGGCCTGGATGATGTAGAAGACACCGAGGCTGGCCATCGTCAGCACCAGGAACAGCGCCGAATGGACGGCGTTGCGCGCCAGCACCATGCCGATCGCGCCGATCAGCGCGATCGGCCCGAGAATGAAGAAAAGTACGGTCTCAGCTGTGCTCATGCCTCGCCTCCGGAACCGCTCCGTGCCTTCGACAAAAGCGAATTCGCTGCGCTCATTCTCTTTTGTTCGATGCTCACGAACCCGTCGTCTTCGGGAGTCATCTACTCGTCCTCCGCCCCGGTCCACTGCGGAAACTCCGCGCCCTTGGAGGCACCGGGGTTGGTCATCGCGCCGACGTAGTAGTCCTTCTCGTCGTCGCCGAGGCGCATCGGATGCGGCGGCTGTTCCATGCCGGGCAGCAGCGGCGCGAGCAGCTGCTCCTTGGTGAAGATCAGGTCGTGCCGGTTGTCCAGCGCCAGCTCGTACGCGTTGCTCATGGTCAGCGACCGGGTCGGACAGGCCTCGATGCACAGTCCGCAGAAGATGCACCGCGAGTAGTTGATCTGGTAGACCGCGCCATAGCGCTCACCGGGAGAGAACCGCTTCTCCTCGGTGTTGTCGCCGCCTTCCACGTAGATCGCGTCGGCCGGGCAGGCCCACGCGCACAGCTCACAACCGACGCACTTCTCCAAGCCGTCCGGATGCCGGTTGAGCACGTGCCGGCCGTGGTAGCGCGCCTCGACCTGTTTTCCCTTTTCCGGATACTGGTACGTGCCGACCTTCTGGAAGATCGCCGCGAACGTCAGCCCGTAACCCTTGGCCCAGTCCAGCATTTCTCAGGCCTTCCCTGATTTCTCGGTGACCGCGGCGGTACGCGCGAGCCGCGGCGAAGGTGGCACGACCAGGTCCATCGGCGGGACCGGGTAGACCGGCTGCTCGGGTTCGACCGCGGCCGCCTTGGCCGCCGCCTCGTCCTTCTTCTTGCCGGACGGCCAGAACAGCACCACCAGCAGGATCACCAGCACGACCGCGCCGATGATGACCAGCCGCTGCAGCGGCGAGGTGTTGCTGGCGTTGGCGAAGGTCTGCACGCCGGAGACCACCAGGATCCAGGCCAGGTTGATCGGCACCAGCACCTTCCAGCCCAGGCGCATCAGCTGGTCGTAGCGCAGCCGCGGCAGCGTGCCGCGCAGCCAGACGAAGAAGAACATGAAGGCCATGATCTTCACGAAGAACCACAGCAGGCCCCAGTAGCCCTGGTCGATCCACGGCAGCAGGTTGCCCAGGCCAAACGGCGCGTGCCAGCCGCCGAGGAACAGCGTGATCGCCAGCGACGAGACGCCGACCATGTTGACGTACTCGGCGAGGAAGAACATGCCGAACTTCAGCGAGGTGTATTCGGTGTGATAGCCACCGACCAGCTCGCCTTCGGCCTCCGGCAGGTCGAACGGGATCCGGTTGGTCTCACCGACCGCCGAGATCACGTAGATGATGAAGGACGGCAGCAGGATGAACGCATACCAGACCTTGTCCTGCGCGCTGACGATCTGCGAGGTCGACAGCGAGCCCGCGTAGAGAAAGACCGCCACGAAGGACAGGCCCATGGCGACCTCGTACGAGATCATCTGCGCCGCCGACCGCAGGCCGCCCAGCAGCGAGTACGTCGAGTTGGACGCCCAGCCGGCCAGCACGATGCCGTAGACACCCATGGACGAGCAGACCAGCACCCACAGCACCGCCACCGGCAGATCGGTGACCTGCAGCGCGACCCGATAGCCGAACATGTTGACGGTCGGGCCGAACGGCGTGACCGCGAGCGCCAGGAACGACGGGAACGCGGCGATCACCGGAGCCAGCGCGAAGACGACCTTGTCGGCCATCTTCGGGATGACTTCCTCCTTGAACGGCAGCTTGATCGCGTCCGCGATCGACTGGAACCAGCCGTTGGGACCGTGCCGGTTGGGACCCAGCCGGAACTGCATCCTGGCGATCAGCTTGCGCTCGAAGGTGATCATGAAGATCGTCATCAGCATCAGGAACGCGAAGACCGCGACGACCTTGATCAGCGTGATCCAGAACGGCTCGTGGCCGAACTGGTCGATCGGCAGCTGCGGCACCGGCTCAGCCGTGATCATTTGTCCCCCTTAGCGAGCCGTACGACCGCGCCGGCGCCGGCCCGCAGCGTCTTACGCACCTGTGAGCCGGGCGAGTTTGCCGGCAGCCAGACGACCCGGTCCGGCATTGGCGTCACCGCGACCGGCAGCGTGATGGTGCCGGCGTCGGTGCTGACCCGCACGTCCTGACCGTCGGTGAGGCCCAGCTCCTCGGCCGTCGCGGCGGAGATCCGGGCCAACGGCGGCTTGGCCGTACCGGCCAGGTGCTGCTCGTTGTCCTGCATCCGGCCGAGGTCGAGGTTCTGTGACCAGGTCGCCAGTACGGCCTCGCCGGCCGCCGGCGTCGGGGTGGTCACGTCGACGTTGCTCGGCACCGTGACCGCACGCGGACCCGGCTCGGGCAGGTCGGCCAGCTGTGCGCGCAGCGCGTCGAGCGCGGCGGTGTCCAGGGGCGCGAAGTCGCCGTCCTCGTCGGCGATCTCCTCTGCCAGCTCGTCCAGTACGGCCGCGTCGCTCAGCGTGCCGGCCTGCGGCAGCACCACCTCGAACGGCCGCTGGCGGCCCTCCCAGTTGACGAAGGTGCCGGCCTTCTCGCTGACCGCGGCGACCGGGAACACCACGTCGGCGCGGTTGGTGACGGCGGACGCGCGCAGCTCCAGGCTGACGACGAAACCGGCCGTCTCCAGCGCTGCCTCGGCGGCCGCCGGGTCCGGCAGGTCGGCGGTGTCCACACCGGCGATCACCGCCGCCGACAGCGAGCCGTCGGCCAGCGCGTCGACGATCTGGGTGGTCGAGCGGCCGGGGACCGGCGGGATGCTGCCGGCGTCGATGCCCCACGTACGCTCCAGCTCCCCGCGAGCGTCGTCGTCGGTCACCGCAGCGCCGCCCGGCAGCAGGGTCGGCAGCGCGCCGGCCTCCACCGCACCGCGGTCACCGGCCCGCCGCGGCACCCAGGCCAGCTCGGCGCCGGTCGCGTTGGCCAGCCGGGACACGGCCGTCAGCGCACCTGGCACACCGGCCAGCCGCGAGCCGGCCAGCACGATCGCGCCCGGCTGGCGCAGCGCCTCGAAGGCGTCGCCGGCGAGTCCGTTGAGGACGAGCGGCTCGGTGCCGGGCACCGCCTCGATCAGCGTGCCGCCGGCCTTGGCCAGGCCGCGGGTCGCGTACGGCGCCACCGAGAACAGCCGCAGGCCCTTCTTCCGCCACGCCTTGCGCAGCCGGAGGAACAGGATCGGCGACTCCTCCTCGGCCTCCAGGCCGACCAGCAGCACCGCCGGAGCGTTCTCGACCTTCCGATAGGTGACACCGCCGTTGTCCGGCGTGACGCCGAGCGCGCGAGTGGCGATGAAGGTCAGCTCCTCGTCGGAGCCGGCGCTCGTACGGAAGTCGATGTCGTTGGTGCGCAGCACCGCGCGGGCGAACTTCGAGTACGCGTAAGCGTCCTCCATGGTCAGCCGGCCACCGGTCAGCACACCGACGCCACGGCCGTTGTCACGCGCCTCGCGCAGGCCCTCAGCGGCCCGCTCGAAGGCCTCGGTCCAGGACGCCGGCTGCAGCTCACCCGCCTCGTTGCGGACCAGCGGAGTGGTCAGGCGGTCGTCGGCGGTGGCGTAGGTGAACGCCCACCGACCCTTGTCGCAGTTCCACTCCTCGTTGACCTCGGGGTCGTCACCGGCGAGCCGACGCAGCACCTTGTTGCGCCGCCAGTCCGTACGCTGGTCGCAGCCGCCGGAGCAGTGCTCGCACACGCTCGGCGTGCTGACCAGGTCGAACGGCCGTGCGCGGAACCGGTAGGCGGCGCCGGTCAGCGCGCCGACCGGGCAGATCTGCACGGTGTTGCCGGAGAAGTAGGACTGGAACGGCTCGCGCTGGTCGATGCCGATCTGCTGCTGCGCGCCGCGCTCCAGCAGGTCGATGAACTTGTCGCCGGCGATCTGGTCGCTGAACCGCGTACACCGCTGGCAGAGCACGCAGCGCTCGCGGTCGAGCAGCACCTGCGAGGAGATCGCGATCGGCTTGGGGAACGTACGCTTCTGCTCCAGGAAGCGACTGTCCGCGTCGCCGTTGGCCAGCGCCTGGTTCTGCAGCGGGCACTCGCCGCCCTTGTCGCAGATCGGGCAGTCCAGCGGGTGGTTGATCAGCAGCATCTCCAGCGTGCCGCGCTGTGCCTTCTCGGCCACCGGGCTGGTCAGCTGGGTCTTGACCACCATGCCGTCGGAGCAGGCCAGCGTGCAGGAGGCCTGCGGCTTGGGCATCGGCCGGCCACCAACGGACACCTCGACCATGCACTGCCGGCAGGCACCGGCCGGCTCCAGCAGCGGGTGGTCGCAGAACCGCGGGATCTGGACACCGATCTGCTCGGCGGCCCGGATCACCAGCGTGCCCTTCGGCACGGTCACGTCGATGCCGTCGATGTTGCAGGTGACGGTGTCGACCTTTTCTGGCGCCATTGTCATCTCTAGTGAGCTCCCGCCAGCTCGGCCGCTTTACCGGTGAAATAAGGCGGCCTCACACCGGTGATGTAGTCGCGGTAGTCCTGCTCGAAGTACTTGATGCTGGAGATGATCGGGCTGACCGCACCATCGCCGAGCGCGCAGAACGACCGGCCGAAGATGTTGTCCGAGGTGTCCAGCAGCGTCTCGATGTCCTTCTCGACGCCCTGGCCGGACAGGATCCGGTGCAGCGTACGGACCATCCAGTAGGTGCCTTCGCGGCACGGCGTGCACTTGCCGCACGACTCGTGGGCGTAGAACTCGGTGAACCGGTAGGCCGCGTACACCACGTCGTCCTGCTGGCTGAACACCATCACCGCGGTCGTGCCCAGCATCGAGCCGGCGGCGGCCGCGCCTTCGAAGTCCAGCGGCACGTCCAGGTGCTCGGTGGTCAGCATCGGCGTCGACGAGCCGCCCGGCGTCCAGAACTTGAGCTCGTGGCCTTCCTTCATGCCACCGGCCAGCTCGATCAGCTGGCGCAGCGTGGTGCCGAGCGTGCACTCGTACTGTCCGGGCCGGTTGACCCGGCCGGAGATCGAGTAGATCTTCGGGCCGGGCGACTTCTCGGTCCCCATCGACTTCCACCAGTCGGCGCCGCCGAGCACGATGAACGGCACGCTCGCGATGGTCTCCACGTTGTTGACCACGGTGGGGCTGGAGTAGAGGCCGTTGGTCGCCGGGAACGGCGGCTTGAGCCGCGGCTGGCCGCGATAGCCCTCCAGCGAGTCCAGCAGCGCGGTCTCCTCGCCGCAGATGTACGCGCCGGCGCCGGCGTGCACGACCACGTCCAGGTCGAAGCCGCTGCCGAGGATGTTCTTGCCGAGGTAGCCCTTCGCGTACGCCTCGCGGACCGCGTTCTGCACGCGGCGCAGCGCGTGCACGACCTCGCCGCGGATGTAGATCGCGGCGAAGTTGGCGCGGATCGCGTAGCAGGTGATGACGATGCCCTCGATCAGCGAGTGCGGATCGGCCATCATCAGCGGCACGTCCTTGCAGGTCCCCGGCTCGCCCTCGTCGGCGTTGACCACCAGGTAGTGCGGCTTGCCGTCACCCTGCGGGATGAACGACCACTTCAGGCCGGTCGGAAAGCCGGCGCCGCCGCGGCCGCGCAGGCCGGAGTCCTTGACCAGCTGGATCAGCTCGTCGGGGGACGCGGTGAACGCCTTGCGCAGGCCCTTGTAGCCGTCCAGCAGCTCGTACGTGTCGATCTTCCAGGCGTCCGGGGTCAGCCAGCGCTTGGTCAGCACCGGTGTGAGGACCTCCTGTGCGACGGAGACCGCGCTCATTTCTTCTCGTCCTTCGGTGGTACGGGAGGGATCGGCGTGTTGGGGTCGTAACCCGGCACCGTCACACCGACCGAGTCGGCCAGCCGCGCGCCGGCCAGCGTCGGCGTGCCGGCCGGCCCCTCGCCGGTGGCGCCCTCACGCTCGTCGGCGAAGCCGGCCAGCTGCATCTCGATCTGCTTGAAGGTGCACAGCCGCGCGCCGCGGGTCGGCAGCGGCGAGCTGCCGGTCTGCAGCCGCCGCACGATGTCGACCGCCGACTCCTCGTCGACCTGGTCGAAGAACTCGTAGTTGACCGTCATCACCGGCGCGTAGTCGCAGGCCGCCAGGCACTCGGCGTGCTCCAGCGTGAACTGGCCGTCCTCGGTGGTCTCGTCGTGGCCGACGCCCAGGTGCTCGGACAGCGCCTGGTATGCCTTGTCGCCGCCGAGCACGCCGCACATCGTGTTCGTACACACGCTGACCAGGTATTCGCCGACCGGCCGGCGCTTGTACATGGTGTAGAAGGTGGCCACCGCGGAGACCTCGGCCTTGGTCAGGCCCAGCTCCTCGGCGCACAGCGTGATGCCCTCGGGGCTGACGTAGCCTTCCTCGGCCTGCACCAGGTGCAGCATCGGCAACAGCGCGGAACGGGACTTCGGATAGCGCGCGATGATCTCGCGGGCCTTCGCGCGGGTTTCGTCGGTCAGTGGCATTTCAGCGATCACATCCACCCATGACGGGGTCGAGAGAGGCGACCGCGACCACCGCGTCGCCGAGCAGGCCGCCCTCGGTCAGCGCCGGAATGGCCTGCAGGTTGATGAAGCTGGGTTCGCGCATGTGCACGCGGAACGGACGCGTGCCACCGTCGGACACCGCGTGTACGCCGAGCTCGCCGCGCGGCGACTCGACCGCCGCGTACACCTGGCCGGCCGGGACGCGGAAGCCCTCGGTGACCAGCTTGAAGTGGTGGATCAGGGCCTCCATCGACTGGCCCATGATCTTGCGGACGTGGTCGAGCGAGTTACCCATCCCGTCCAGGCCGACGGCCAGCTGCGCCGGCCAGGCGATCTTCTTGTCCTCGACCACCACCGGACCCGGCTCCAGCCGGCCGAGCGCCTGCTCGATGATCTTGAGCGACTCGCGCATCTCGTCCATCCGGACCACGTACCGGGCCCAACAGTCGGCGTCGGTGTGCGTCGGCACCTCGAAGTCGTAGTTTTCGTAGCCGCAGTAGGGCATCGTCTTGCGCAGGTCCCACGGCAGGCCGGCGGCCCGCAGCATCGGACCGGTCACACCGAGCGCGAGGCAACCCTCCACGTCGAGGTAGGCGACGTCCTTCATCCGGGACTGGAAGACCGGCTGGCCGGTGAGCAGGCCGTGATACCAGTCGACGCGCTTGCGCATGTACTGGCAGAAGTCGCGGATCTGGTCCTCGGTGCCGGGCGGGAAGTCCTGCGCGACCCCGCCTGGCCGGATGTAGGCCATGTTCATCCGCAGGCCGGACACCTTCTCGAAGATGTCCAGAATGTACTCGCGGTCCAGGAAGCCGTCGGTCATCGGCGTGGTCGCGCCGAGCTCGTTGGCGCCGGTGGCCAGCCAGACCAGGTGCGAGCTGATCCGGTTGAGCTCCATCATGATCACCCGGATCACGTCGGCGCGCTCGGGCACCTGGATGCCGAGCAGCTTCTCCACCGCGAGGCAGTACGCGGTCTCGTTGAAGATCGGCGACAGGTAGTCGGCACGCGTCACGAACGTGGTGCCCTGCGTCCAGGTACGGAACTCGAGGTTCTTCTCGATGCCGGTGTGCAGATAGCCGACCACCGCGGTGGCCTCGGTGACCGTCTCGCCTTCCAGCTCCAGCACCAGCCGGAGCACGCCGTGCGTGGACGGATGCTGCGGGCCCATGTTGAGCACCAGCCGCTCGTCCTCGAACGGGCTGCCGGCGACGATGTCGTCCCAGTCGCCACCGGTGATCGTGTAGACGCGGCCTTCGGTGGTCTCGCGCGCCGACGCGGCGTACGGATCCGTGGTCGTCACCGGTAGGCCCTCCGTTCGTCTGGTGGCGGGATCTCGGCGCCCTTGTATTCGACCGGGATGCCGCCGAGCGGGTAGTCCTTGCGCTGGGGGTGACCCTCCCAGTCGTCCGGCATCAGGATCCTGGTCAGGCCGGGGTGGCCGTCGAAGATGACGCCGAACAGGTCCCAGGTCTCGCGTTCCTGCCAGTCGGCGGTCGGATAGACCCGCGTCACCGAGGCGACGTGCGGGTCGTCGACGCCGACCGCGACCTCCAGCCGTACGCGCCGGCGGTAGGTCATCGAGGTCAGGTGGTAGGTGACGTGCAACCGGTCGGCCTCGGCCGGACCGTAGTCGACACCGGACACCGACGAGCACAGCTCGAAGCGCAGCGCCTCGTCGTCACGCATCACCTGGCAGACCGCCGCGATCTTCTCCGGCCGCACGTGGATTGTCAGCTCGTCGCGGTCGATCTCGACGCGCAGGATCGCGTCGGCGAACTCGGGGTAAGCGTCGTTCAGCGCGTCGACGACCTCGTCGAAATAGCCGCCGTACGGACGCGTGGCCGGAGGAAGGACGGCCCGCGTACGCACCAGGCCGCCGAACCCGGACGTGTCACCCGTACCGGTGACACCGAACATGCCTTTTCCGGACGACACAACGCTTTCCCCGTCCGGGATGCCGATGCCGCGCGGCGCCGGCAGGCGGTCGTCGTTGTCGCTCACCGGCGATACTCACTTTCGATCCGCAGCTGCTCCTCGCGGCCCTGCGCCGCGGCTTCCAGCCACTGCTTCTTTTTCTTCTTGTCGAAGCGGTACGAGGACGGCATGGTGCCATAGCGCGGGAGCGTGCCGTTGGCCTTCATCTCGGCGAACTCGGCCTTGCGCTTGGGCCCGAGCGGCTCGTGCATGACCTTCTCGTGCAGCTTGAGGATCGCGTCCAGCAGCATCTCCGGCCGCGGCGGGCAGCCGGGCAGATACATGTCCACCGGCACGACGTGGTCGACGCCCTGCACGATCGCGTAGTTGTTGAACATGCCGCCGCTGGAGGCGCAGACCCCCATCGACAGGACCCACTTGGGGTCCGGCATCTGGTCGTAGATCTGCCGCAGCACCGGCGCCATCTTCTGGCTCACCCGGCCGGCCACGATCATCAGGTCGGCCTGCCGCGGTGTCGCGGAGAACCGCTCCATGCCCAGCCGTGCGATGTCGTGCCGCGACCCGCCGACCGCCATCATCTCGATCGCGCAGCAGGCCAGCCCGAAGGTGGCCGGCCACATCGAGCTCTTGCGGCCCCAGTTGACCAGCTTTTCCAGGTTGGTCAGCAAAAACCCACTGGGAAGCTTTTCTTCGATACCCATTTGTCTGTCCCTAGTCCCAGTCCAGGCCGCCGCGGCGCCACACGTAGGCGTACGCGACCAGCACCGTGACGATGAAGAGCACCATCTCGACGAACCCGAAGACGCCGAGCGCTTTGTTTGCCACCGCCCACGGGTAGAGGAAGATGATCTCGATGTCGAAGACGATGAACAGCATCGCCGTCAGATAGAACTTGATCGGAAACTTGCCGCCGCCGATCGGCTGCGGGGTCGGCTCGATGCCGCACTCGTACGGCTCGTACTTGGCCCTGTTGTAGCGCTTCGGACCGGTCATCGACGAGATGCCGTAGACCGACAACAAGGCGAACCCGAACGACAGCACGAAAAGCGTGGCGATCGGGATGTACGGCGCTAGCGACATGCCATCTCCCCTGTCTGGCGTACTCGGTTCCGGAGCCTAAGACCGCTGGTCATCGGGGTGATCATCGGGGTCATCGTCGGCTTATACAGCGGGGGCCACCTTCTTCATGGCGTTGATGATCCGATCGAACGAGTCGCTCGCGTGCGGGTCGGTCAGGTTGGCCAGCAGCTTGAGCACAAAACGCATCAGCATCGGCCGCGGCATGCCGTACCTGGTCGCGAGCTTCATGGTGGCGGGATGGCCGAGCAGGTCGACGAAGATCTTGCCGAGCCGGTAGTAACCGCCGTAGGTGTCCTTGAGGATCTTCGGATACGCGTAGAGGACGCGCTCGCGCTGCGGGCCGGCCGGCCGGGCCAGCGCCTGCGCGGCGATCTCGGCGGCGATGCCGGCCGACTCCATCGCGTACGCGATGCCCTCGCCGTTGAACGGGTTGACCATGCCGCCGGAGTCACCCATCAGCAGCAGGCCGCGGGTGTAGTGCGGAGTGCGGTTGAAGCCCATCGGCAACGCCGCGCCGCGGATCGGTCCGTCGGCGTTTTCCTCGGTGTAGCCCCATTCCTCCGGCAGGCCGTCCAGCCAGTTGACCATCATCTTGCGGAAGTCGGTGCCCTGGAAGGCCGTACTGGAGTTGAGGACGCCGAGGCCGACGTTGGACCGGCCGTCGCCGACGCCGAAGATCCAGCCGTAGCCGGGAAGCAGCACGTCGGAGTTGCTGGCGCTGTCGCGCAGCTCGAGCCACGACTCCAGGAAGTCGTCGTCGTGCCGCGGTGACTTGTAGTAGCGGCGGACCGCCACACCCATCGGGCGGTCTTCTCGCCGCTGCAGGCCCATCGCGATCGCCAGCCGGCCGCTCACGCCCTCGCCGGAGAGCACCAGCGGCGCCTCGTACCGCGCCTCCTGCTTGTCCGGACCGACCTTGGCGGTGACGCCTTTGAGCCGTCCGGCCCGGTTGAGGATCGGACCGGTGACGTTGCTGAGCGTCTGCAGCCGCGCGCCGGCCTTGACCGCGTTGCGCGCGAGCACGTCGTCGAAGTCGAGTCGTGGCCGCACCAGGCCGTAGTTGGGATAGCTGGCCAGATCGGGCCACGGCAGCTCCAGCCGTACGCCGCCACCGATCACCCGCAGACCCCTGTTGCGGATCCAGCCGGCCTTCTCGTCGATGTCGACACCCATCTTGACCAGCTCTTTCACCGCTCGCGGCGTGAGCCCGTCGCCGCACACCTTCTCGCGGGGAAACTCGGTCTTCTCCAGCACCAGCACGTCCAGGCCGGCCTGCGCGAGGTAGAAGGCCGCGGTCGAGCCGGACGGGCCAGCCCCTACGACAATGACGTCTGCAGTCCCGGTCGGGGAACTTTCCGCGGTGCTCACATCGTCCTCTTTATTTGCTAGGCGGCGTTTTCGGCGCGAGCTCCTTTGCTCCGACGACACCCGTACGTGCGCTTGTGAACGACTTCACGATGTCATCAGGCTGAGTCTAGTCCCGCCTGTTCACGCTGTCCCGGCGGCCACCCGGCCGTGCCGGCGAATTCCGCCGCACGCCAGGGAAACTTAGGTAAGGCGATCCTAATTTGATCGCACAGAGTACCCGCTACAACGCGAAACTGTCGTACCCCCTGTATAAATTTCCCCCACCCATTACGGGTGGGGGGTGGGTTGAGAGGTTCTAGATATGGCGAAAGTCGATCTTGAACACGTTTGAGTAGTCGCCTACTCAGGCGCCGGGACGGCCTTGCCGCCGACACTGCACTGGTCCGATTTTCGTTGAGAAGGACCGTTTCCATGACCTCTTCGCGCCAACTCGGCCGTACGCTGCTGCCGCTCGCGATCCTCGCCACCGGCGTCGGCCTCGGCGCCGTCCCCGCGTACGCCGGCGTCGACACGGCCGCCGCCTTGAGTGCCTGCAACCACAACGTCGGCGGGGTCAGTGCCGCGCTGCACCTGGAACCCACCGTCGGAAGCGTGTCGGTCGGCGGCACCGGCGGACCGCTCGAGCCGCAGCTGCGACCCGGCGCGGTCGTCCACGTACGCGCCAGCGGAAAGGTCAGCTATGGCGGCATCTTCAACTGGCGCGGCACGTGGGGTCCGGACGGCAACGGCCGGACGGTCGATCCGCGCGACCACGGCTTTCCCTATCCCGGCGGTCCGGACGCCGCGCTGGTCGGCACGTGGTCGCACCTCGGCGAAAACCTGAAGATCGGTTCGGACAGCAGGTGCGTCGTGGTGAAGGACAGCGCGCTGCGTCTGGTCACCAACGACAACGACTTCACCGACAACGGTGACGTCGGTTACTACCTGAACGTCACGGCCTGGCTCTATTTCGGCTAGCGATCGCCGCGGCCAGCACGAGAACGGCGGCGGCGACGAGATAGGCGGCCGGTGCGCCGGCGGCGCCGAGCGCGGCCAGGCCGATCGCGCCGCCGAGCTGCTGGCCGGCGCTGACCAACGCCGAGGCGATGCCGGCGTCCTCGCGCCGGACGGCGGCGAGGACGGTCAGCGTCAGCGGCACGACGGCCGCGCCGAGACCGACGCCGAGCAGGACGAGCGGACCGACCAGGCCGGCATAGCCGGTGTGCGCGGAAACGCCGGCATAGAGCCAAACCGCGCCGGCCGCAGCGACCAGCGGACCACCGACGACGCCGACGCGCGTGCCGATCCGGCCGGCCAGCCGACCCATCGCCGCCGCCAGCACGCCGATGCCGGCCGCGAGCGGAAGGAACGCCAAGCCGGCCAGCACCGCACCAAAAGCGAGCGTCTCCTGCACGTAGAGCATGAGAAAGAAGGTGACGCCGTAAAGTCCGACGCCGACGGTCAGGGTCACGGCGTACGCGGCCGCTCTCCTGCCGTCGGCGAACAACCGCAATGGCAACAATGGCGTGGAAACTCGCGACTCGATCACCAGAAAGACCAGCAGCACGACAATTCCGGCCGCGGCCACCGGCCAACTTGGTTGGATCAGGCCGTAAACCAGCAGCGCGACGCCGGCCGTACCGGTGATCGCGCCAGCTAGGTCGAGGCGACCGGCGTCCTGTCGAGGCGGCTCGGCCAGTGCGCGTGGCGCGGCGACCAACACGAGCGCGCCGATTGGCACGGCTACGAAGAAAACCCATCGCCACGACCCGACGTGCGTGAGCAGTCCACCGAGCACGAGACCGATCGCACCGGCCGAGCCGGCCACCGTCGCATACCAACCCATCGCGCGGTTACGCGGCTCGCCTTCCGGAAACGTCGTCGCGACCAGCGAAAGCGCGGCCGGCGCTGCGATGGCCGCGCCGATCCCTTGGACCGTACGCGCGGCGATCAACCACAGCTGCGTCAACGCCAGACCGCCGAGCAACGAGGCAGCGGTGAAAAGCGCTATGCCGACCAGAAACATTCGCCTGCGGCCGTACAGATCTCCGAGGCGTCCGCCAAGCAACAGCAGTCCTCCGAACGCGACCGAGTATGCCGTCACGACCCACTCCAGGCCGGTGGTCGTGAAACCGAGGCCTGTCCTGATGCTGGGAAGCGCGACGTTGACGATCGTCGAGTCCAACACGACCAGCAGGGTCGCCGCCGTAATGACCAGCAGCGCCACACCCTGCCGGCTGCCATGCACTGCGGTCGCGGTCACTCCGCTTCCCACAGCACCAACGACGCGCCGGTCGGGTCCTCGATGACCGCCGCAGAACCACCTGGCAGCTTGATCCGCTCGCGGAGCACGCTGCCGCCGAGCTCGCGCACCTTCGTGGTCGCGGCGTCGAGGTCGTCGACCGGTGCGTACGGTGTCCACTGTGGACGCCGCTGATCGCCTGGCGGCAGCGGTGTGAAGCCACCCCAGACGCCGTTTTCGTCGGTCAGCAAGGAATGCTCGTTCACCGTCCAGCCGAACAGGCCGGTGTAGAAGTCACGCGCCTTCGGTGTGTCCGAGGAGCGCAGGTCGAAGAACACAAACGGTCCAGGCATGAAGATCCCTTTCTTAGGACATACGTCCTGAAGTTTAGGACACTCGTCCCGATCCGTCTACACCAAGTTTGCGCCAGCCTCTCGAGACATGCCACAAAGGCGTGAATTTCGCTGAGAGCAAGAAACATCCGGGGCGTCCGGAGTATGGGGTCAATGTTCGCAACGTCAGCGGCGTGTTCTGGCATCCACAGGGTCGGTCCGCCGGGTCGGCCGTCCCAGCCGGACATCCGGTCCGGGCGGCGTGTCGGTGGCCCCCTTCCCTCATCGCGGACACGACCTTGGCTAGCCTGCTGTGGTCGGTGTCGTCGGCGTTCGGGTAGCGCGTACGTGGCTGATCAGCGGCGGGAGATCGAGGTCAAGTACCGCCTCCGCGATGCCGTGGTCGCCGTCGACCAGCTGGCTGACCACGGGTTTCGTCTCTCGTCGCCGGTTCATCAGGACGACCAGGCATACGCGGAGGCCGGCTGGGACTACGGCCAGTCCAAGATCGGTGTGGCTTTCGCTCGTCTTCGTACGCAGCACGGCCGCCACCTATTCACGCTCAAGCAACCGCAGGACAACGAGATGGCTTGTCTTGAGCACGAGACCGAGATCGCTGATCGCGACCAGATGCACGCCGCGCTGCTGGTGATGGGTTTTCGGCCGACCGTACGCATCGTGAAGTCCCGACGGACCGCGGCTCGCGGCGACCTATCGCTGTGCCTGGACGATGTCGAGCATGCCGGCACCTTCCTGGAGGTCGAAACGGTCGTACCTCCTGGCCGGCCAGGCGTCGAGGTGCAGGACGACCTCGATCGTCTCGTACGCTCGCTAGGTTTGGACGTTGAGCGCATGACCGACACGTACGACTCGCTCGTACGCGCCGCGTTGGTATCGGCTTAGAACAACCCGTCGGCGACCGGGTCACCCGTGTCGATGCGCTCGACTGCCGCTACATCCAAAGTGAGGGTCACCGCGGCGTGGTCGGTGAGTCGCTGCTCTCGGGTTTCGTGCAGATAGGCGCAGCTGGCGATGCGGTCGCTGAGTGCGGCGCCGACGTGGAAGTAGTCGTAGCGGTAGCCGTCGTTGGTGCGTCCGATCCAGCTGTACGCCTGCTCGCCGGGTGAGCACCGGGCGTACGCGTCGATGAACCCGTGGTGCTGCAGTGTTTTCGAGCAGTCCGAACTCGAACGGCAGGAAGCCGGCGTGCAGCGGCTGGTGGTCTCGGGCGATGACGTTGTAATCACCGCCGATGACCAGCCGGCCGCGTACATCGTCGGGCAGCTTGTCCAGCCCCGCCAGCATCGAGCTGATGAACCGTTCCTTCTTCTCGATCTTGTTCACACTGCGGTCGCGACTCGGCACGTAAATCCCGAGCACCGCCGTACCCGGTCTCGTGGCCAGCTCGATGCCCGCCACCCGACTAGGAAAACTCATGTTGCCGGTCAAATCGTGAAGGGTGCGTTCGACCTTGACGCGGCTGACCACGGCGGTCCCGCGATCGCCGCTGGCGTCCGGGGTGTACGCGACGGCGAACCAGCGGTCCGGAACTGCTCGAGCAGGTAGGCGGTGCCTGGTCCGTTACTGGTCTCGGTCAGGACGAACACGTCCTCGGGCCTCGCCGCCAGCCACGCCAGCAGAACCTCGGCTCGCTGGCGGGCGGCGGCTCCGATATTGACGGTCAAGATCGACAGCATTGTCGCCTTCCTGAACTACGACTTCGACAGTCGGTCGAGGTGTGTGACGATACGGCTCGCGATCTGCGCCGGCACCTGACCCCGGCATCTGACGACGACCTGGGTCCAGCCGCGGGCTTGCAGAAACTCGTACGCCTCCCGATAAAGCCGCAGCTCACGCTCGGGCGAACCGGCCAGTTCCAGCCGCGACAGCTGCTGCCGCTCGGCCAACCGGGAGGCGATGCGATCTGCGGTCTCGCTGAGATACACGGAAAGGTCTGGCCGCCGGACGTACCGGTTGTAACTCCAGATCTCGGCCGCTGACAGGCCGTCAAGGCATTGCAGAACCAGCGAGGACTGCACATAGCGGTCCGAGAGCACCCACTGGCCGGCATCCATTGCCGGAATGATCTCGTGCTCCAGATGCGCGTACCGGTCGGCCGCGATGCCGGGCGCCAAGGGCCTGCCAGGTGAATTCCAGTGATCGTCGCAACGTTGCTGTTAGGTCATGGTGTCAAAGCGGCGGTGAAGATGTCGGCTGGGGTGCGCCAGCCGAGGGTTTTGCGGGGGCGGTCGTTGAGCCGTTGCTCGATGCGTTGCAGTTCTTCCGCGCTGTGGATGGATAGATCGGTGCCCTTGGGGAAGTACTGGCGCAACAGTCCGTTGGTGTTCTCGTTTGTGCCGCGTAGCCAGGGCGAGCCGGGAAAGGCGAAGTACACACCCTCGCTGAAGTGCTGCGCGATTCGGTCGTGGTGGGCCATCTCCGAACCTTGATCCCAGGTCAGCGTCAGGCGAACAGTGGTTGGCAACGGGGCGAATGACGCGGTTAAGGCGTGGTCGACCGCGGCGGCGCAGTGGCCGTGCGGGAGGTGAATGAGTTTCACATAGCGGCTGGTGCGGCAGACCGCGGTGGCGATCGCCGAGCGGCTGCTTCGGCCGACGATGAGGTCGCCTTCCCAGTCGCCGATCCGGGTTCGTTCGGTGACGATGGCGGGCGTTGGTTGATCGGGGTGCCCGGGACGGTGAATCGTGGGCGGCGCTGGTCGGGGCGTCGGCGGCGTTTGCGCAACGGTCGGCTGGTGCGTAGCCGCTTGGTCAGTTGTCGATCGAGCCCGCCGGGCCCGCCCAGATAGAGGGCCCTGTAGATGGTTTCGTGGCACAGGTTCCAGGTGCGTTTGTCGGGAAATTCGGTGCGCAGCCATGCCGCGATTTGCTCCGGGCTCCACTCGAGTTCGAGCTTGGACTGCACGTGCGCCCGAAGCTCGGTGTCGGCAAGGAGGCGGCCGCGGCGTGGTCGACGGGCTCGCTCGCGTGCCCGGGCGTGTGCCAGGTCGCCGTCGTAGGACCGGTCGTCAGCTGTGGTGTTGCGTTTCAGCTCGCGGCTGATGGTCGACGGTGAACGTCCAAGCGCGGTCGCGATGGCCCGGACGGTGAGTCCGTCCCGGCGCAGGGTGGCAATTCTCCGCCGCTCCAGCAACGACAAGTACCTGCCCGAGTGCGCACGCTCCGGCAGCGTCAGCGGGGCCAGGCCGCCATTCTCCGCCCGCCATCGGTACCCGGTCTTGCGGCCGATCCCCAGCTGCCCGCACGCCTCAGCCGTGCCCATACCGGAGGCCAGCAGCCGCCAGTACTCCGCCTCGATCACCAGTCTGCGCTTGCGTCCGCGCCTGCCCATCAACACTCCCTATTTGATCATGAAGTGTTGCGACGAGACCTAGAACCCAAGTGCCGAAAGTGGGTCAAATTTCGCGTGCCGTTGACACAATCGAGGCACAGAGCCAGAGCATCTACCTGCGGAAACGTACTTGTAACTAAAGTGGCACTTGCCTGGTGCGACGCGCACCACGTCACACCGTGGGAGTTCGGCGGGCAAACCACACTGCACAACATGACGCTGCTGTGCCTTGCCCACCACCAAATCCTGTACCATAGCCAATGGTCGATCGACATGCTCGGCGGCATCCCCTACTTCCTGCCACCCGTCTACGTCAGACCCAACCCGCACACCTATACGCCACGCACGCTATTCGATGCGCTGCTAAACCGATCCACCCCATCGCACCAACCACTGACGAAAACAGCCGGTCCACCACCGTGTAGTCATGCACGTCGTAAGCGCGGTGAGAGGGCAGGGAATGCGACCGCAAGCCTGGAAAGTCGAACGCAGCCGGCACGTGGTCCACGACAGGTGGCTCCACCTGCGGGCCGACGATTGCGTACGCACGGACGGAAGTGCCGCCGCGCCGTACTACATCGTCGAAGCCGCGCCGTGGGTATCAATCCTGGCGCTTCATAAAGGCCAGGTGATCGTCGTCGACGAGTATCACCATGGCGCGGGTGTTGTTGCTCCCGGCCTGCCCGGAGGTGCTGTCGAAAACGGAGAGAGCCCGGCCGATGCGGCGGTGCGTGAACTCGAGGAAGAGACCGGCTATCGAGCCCAAGACGTCATCGAGCTCGGGAGCGCTTGGGCCACCTGGGGAAACCACACCAATCGCGTGCACTACATCTACGCCGGCACTACGGAAGAGGGTGGACGACGCGATCCGCTAGATGCCGTCGAGATCGACGTACGCCTGGAGCCGGTCGAGACCGTCGTGAGCCTCGGCTACCTCACCCAAAGCTTCCACCTCACCCACCTCTTCCTCGCCGGCGATCTTCTGACCGCGGTGCAGGACGCGGCCGGTGACTGATCCTCACCTCAGCTTGCGTCCCTGTCGCAGTCAACTGTCCTACCCTTGGATGCCGTGCCGGACCTCACGCCTAACCAGCTCGCCAAGCGGCAGCAAATCGTCGACGCCGCGCGGCTGGTGCTGGCGCGCGACGGCCTGGCCGGCTGCACCGCGCGCGCGGTCGCCGATGCCAGTCCACTGACCAAGAGCGCGATCCACTACTACTTCGCCGACATGGACGACCTGATCGACCAGGCGATGGCCGGACACATCGACGCGTTCGTCGCCAACCTGCGCGCGGCGGCTGCGCGGCAGGACGCTGCGGCGGACCGGTTCTGGGCCGCCGTACGCGACTACGTCGAGACTTTTCGCCAGCAGCCAGGCGTTTTGCGGCTGTGGTTCGCGTACTGGATCTCGGCCACCACCAAAAACCGGCTCACCGCGATCGAGACGATGCACGACTCGGTCGCCGGCATCTTCGCCGAGCTGTTGACCGACATCGGCGTGGACGATCCGGCGCGGCGTGCCGACGAGCTTTTCTCGTTTCTGCTCGGAGAAGTCGTACGCTCCGCGGTCACGCCGCGCTCCTTCGACGAGTTGCGCGCGCGGATCACCGACATCTGCGCGATCTCATGAGCGTCAGCGGGTCGGCGGCTTCGGTGGGTCGGGGTTGAGCGGACCGTCCGGGTCGTGCTCCGGCTCCCCAGGCTGATCGGGGATCGGCCGCAGCGGCTCCGGAGTGACCGGTACGGCGGGTGAGACCGGCGCTGGTGGCAGCGGCTCGTCCGGCAGCGGCAGCGGCTCCGACGGCATCGGCGCCGGTGACACAGGCGTCGGCTCCACGGGTGGCGCGGTCATCGGGCAGGACTCCCTCCGGCAGGCTTCGGGTGTCTCCCCTCCTGCCTACCGGACCTGACCGGCCATCGCTACTCGGCGGGCTTCACCGCGCGGTGCAACGCGACGATGCCACCGGTCAGCGACCGCCAGGCCACCTGCGACCAGCCGGCCGCGGCGATCCGGCCGGCCAGCGCCTCCTGGTTGGGCCAGGCGGGGATCGACTCGGCCAGATAGACGTACGCGTCCGGGTTGCTGCTGACCGCGCGCGCGACCGGCGGGATCGCCCGCATCAGGTATTCGCTGTAGACGGTCCGGAACGGCGCCCAGGTCGGGTGGCTGAACTCACAGACCACCAGCCGGCCGCCCGGCCTGGTCACCCGGGCGAACTCGCGCAGCGCCGCCGGCACGTCGACCACGTTGCGCAGTCCGAAGGAGATGGTCACCGCGTCGAAGGCGCCGTCGACGAAGGGCAGGTGCAGCGCGTCGCCGGCGATCATCGGCAGGCCGCGGCTCCGGCCGGCGCGCAGCATGCCGAGCGAGAAGTCGCAGGCCACCACGTCCGCGCCGGACAGCGCCAGCTCCTCGGTCGACACCGCGGTGCCGGCGGCCACGTCCAGGCAGCGGTCGGCGCTGGTCAGGGCGAGCGCGCGGCGAGTGGCGCGGCGCCAGGCCCTGTCCATGGCGAAGGCGAGGACAGTGTTGGTGCGGTCGTAATGCTGCGCCACACCGTCGAACATCGCCGCCACCTCGTGCGGCTGCTTGTCCAAGGTCGCGCGTGTCATGCGGACGAGCCTATGCGTACGTCCACGCCGAAGTTCGCATGGCCCCCATGCGTGCGCTGGACGCAAGCATGGTGGCCATGCGGCCGGTCGTCAGGAGACGGGACAGGCGTACGTGTCGGTGTCGTCGCTGGGGTCGTCGGTCGCGACGGTGGCCAGCGGACGCTGCCAGACGGTGGCCGAGCGCGACGCGTACGGCGTGGTGGTGGCCTGGTCGACCGTCCCGGAGCCGCCGGTCAAAGTGGTCGAGTGCTCGGCTCCGGCCGGCACGGCGACGGTGACCTGCGCGGTCGCGTAGTTGCCGGCGCGGAGCGTGCCGACCGTGCAGGTCGCGGTCGTGCCGGCCGCGTTGACCGGACAGCTGATGCTGTAGCCGCCGTTGTTCGCGCGCAGCGCCACGCCGGCCAGGGCCGAGCCGTTTGGCGCGCTGACGGTGAAGCGTACGCCGCCGGCGTCGGTCGAGCCGTAGTTTCCGATCGTCGCGTATGTCCGGCCGGACTTTCCCGGCGCGGCCGGCGGCACGTCCGGGATCCGCACGGACAGGTCGGAGCCGGCCGACACGATGTCGATCCGTGCCTGGTCGGTGTTGTTGGACTCACTCGGGTCAGGCGTGAGCGCGGCGACCGACGCGGTCACCGTGCCGGCGCCGGCATGCGGCCGCACACCGCTGGCCGCCGCGTACGAGAAGCTGAACCTCGCGCTGGTGCCGGGCAGCAGGTCACCGGCCGCGCAGGCGAACCGGCCGGCCGAGACGGACCGGCAGGCCTTGTCGTACGGCGTCGGACCGAGCAGCTCTCCCGGCCTGCTGGCGCTGGCCGACACGGTGACGGTCACCGTGTGCGCGGTGGCCGACCGCGACTGGTTGGTGGCGACGACGATGAACGGCTTGCCTTTGCTGCCGACCGGCACGCTCGTGCCGTGCACCACGACCGACAGGTCTGCCGACAGCCGCTCGTCGACCGGCTGGCGCACCATCGCCTGCACCGGCGCCGCCGCGGCCAGGACGCACAGAGAGGCCAGCAAAACCGGAATACGCCAACGAATCATGCGATCCTCCGTCAAAACCCACCCTGTGCGGTCATCGTCACAGGGTACGCGCGCGTATCGGCCCGTAATCTCAGGGTCATGACCTCGGTCTCGCTGCCGACCACCGCCCGCACCGAACCCGCCACCGGCACGCTCGCGCTGGCCAATCTGCCGGACGCGCGTGCCGAGGACATCCTCTGCTGGATACGCGGCGGCGACGGCCTGATCGGCTGGGGTGAGGTGACGCGGTTCGAGGTGACCGGCCGGGACCGCTTCGTCCGCGCCGCACAGTGGTGGGAGCGGGTGGCCGCGTCGTTCGAGGTCGACGACCAGCTCGGCGTGCCTGGCGGCGGCCCGGTCGCCTTCGCGAGTTTTTCCTTCGAAGACGCCGAAACTTCTGTGGTCGTGGTGCCGCGTGTGGTGTTCGGCGTACGCGATGGCCGCGGCTTCGTCACGACGATCGGAGGTCCGGCGCCGCGGCCGAGCCAGGCTCCGATGCGGTCGCCGGGGCCACTGGGCTGGTCGGACGGCCAGGTCAGCGGCGACGGCTACAAGGCGGCGGTCGCCGACGCGGTGGCGGCGATCCGCGGTGGCGCGTTCCAGAAGGTCGTGCTCGCCCGCGACGTGGTCGCGACCGCGGAGGCGCCGCTGGACGTGCGTCCGCTGCTGGCACGGCTCGCCGACCGCTATCCGCAGTGCTGGACGTACGCGGTCGACGGCATGATCGGCGCGACCCCGGAGATGCTGGTCCGCCGGCAGGACGACCAGATCTTCTCGCGGGTCCTCGCCGGCACCGGCTGGCGCGGTGGCGCCGAGCGCGCCGGCACCGAGAATCCGGACGACGCGGTGGCCGATTTTCTTCGTGGTTCCGAGAAAAACACCGAGGAGCACGAGTACGCGGCGGCCTCCGCGGCGCGCGCTTTGGAGCCGTACTGTGCCGACCTCGACGTGCCGGAGCGGCCGTCCGCGCTCCGGCTGGCCAACGTCGTCCACCTGGCCACCGACATCACCGGCCGGCTGTCGCGACCGGTGTCGGTGGTCGAGCTCGCCGGCGCTCTGCATCCGACCGCCGCGGTGTGCGGCACGCCGACTGAGGCGGCCGGCGACTACATCCGTGCGCGCGGAGGCCTCGACCGCGACCGCTATGCCGGCCCGATCGGCTGGATGGACGCCGCCGGCAACGGCGAGCTGGGGATCGCACTGCGCTGCGCGCGCGTCACCGGCTCGACGGCACGGCTTTATGCCGGTGGCGGCATCGTCGCCGACTCGGTGCCGGAGAACGAGCTGGAGGAGACCTACGCCAAGCTCGCCGCGCTGCGCGACGCGCTGGAAAACGCCTGATCGTCGATCTGCGGCCGATAGCCGGCACGGATCGCGTTGACCGTCGACGGCGGTGTGATCAGCTCGACCGTCCCGCTTGGCGGCCGCGGCAGCGGATCGCCATAGCCGTCGAAGCCCCACGGCACCACGGCGTCGTCGCGTACCAGCACCGGCCTGCCATCGAGCCGGACGAACGCCCCGGTCGGCAGGTCAGGCCAGCGCGCCGGATGCAGCCGGCGCCGATGCGTGCCGCGATAGAGCCGCTCGCCGTGCAGCTGGCGGTCCATCTCCTTGGCCAGCGGGCGACCTCGCCAGGTGGCCCGATAGGCGTTGTACGCCTCGCGGCGGCAGAGCGCACACGGCCGGTGGCCGGCGGCGAAGGCGACCGCCTCATCGTGGAAGAAGAGCACGGTGAAGCGGCCCGGCTGCCACTGGGGCAACCGCCAGTCGCGGAAGCTCAACGCGCAAGTGATCCACAGGTTGCTGCGGTGAAACCGGACGATGTCGGTGTCCTCATGCAGGATGCCGCGGTTGCCCAGCCAGCTGCCGCGCAGCTCGATCGCCACGATGTCACCCATCGGTGTGACCCTGTTGCGCATCGGTCCGGCCCGTACGGTCGCCATCTCGTCAGCCTCGCACGCGCCTGTGACAGTCCGGCGGCCGTAAAACCAAACCGCCGCTCCGCCGAGGTGGCGGAGCGGCAGTCAGGACGCCTCGGATCAGGCCGTACGGCGGCGCCGCGCGGTCAGCGTGAGCGCGCCGCCGAGCAGCAGCAGCGCCGCACCGCCGAAGGCGATCAGGCCGGTACGCTCACCCGTCTTCGGCAGCGTGCCGCCGTTGTTGGTGTTGCTCGCGTTGCTGGCGGTCGTCTGGCCGATGACCATGGCGACGCTGTTGTTCTTGTCCACCGGGTCGGCGACATTGGCGTTCACGACCGCGCTGCCGTCCTGGCCGGGCTTGGTGTCGTGCAGCTGCACCTTCACCTGGAAGCCGAAGCTCTTGTACGCGGCGAGCGTGCCGCCGTTGAAGGCGCAGCGCAGCGTGCGCGGGTTGTCGCCGCGGTGCTTGCAGGACGACGGGATCGCCGCGTAGCCGGTGTCGCTCGGGATCGTCACGTCGACGTACAGGCCGCTGGCCGCGCTCGGACCGTGATTGGAGACCGTACCCTTGACCACCACGTCGGACTTCGGCGCGCCGGTCACCTTGGTCAGCTTGACCTCCAGGTCGGCCTTGGCCTTGGCGCTGATCGGGATCGAGTACGTGTCGCCGTTGTCGGACGGGTCGTCGCTGGTCGCGGCCGCCGCGCTCGAGCTGATCCGCTTCGTCAGGACGCGGCTCTTGGCCGGCGTGTCATCCTGCTTCTTGGCGAACGTCTGCGCCTCCGCGGCTTTCAGCTCACCCTTGACGCCACCCTGGCCGCCGGTCAGCACGTCGCCGGGGTTGACGCTGCCGGACACGGTCAGCTGGACCTGCGCGGTTGCCAGGAAGTTGGCCTGCAGGTCGCCGACCGTGCAGGTCGCGCCGATGCTGCTGGTCTTCTTGCACGGCACGCTGAACTGGCCGTCGGTCCCCTTCAGGTTGACCGCCTTGATCGTGCTCTTGGCCGGTGCGCGTACGGAGAAAGTCACGTTCTTCGCGTCCGCCGTGCCAGTGTTTCGGATCTCCGCGACGGTCGTCGCGGTGCCGCCGACGTCGGTCACGTTGGTGTCCGGGATGACCGTGCCGAGGTCGATGCCGCCCGGGACGATGTCGACCTGGCCGGTCGCCTCGTTGTTCTTCTGGTTCGGGTCAGGCGTGCCGGACTTCGCCGACGCGGTGATCGTGCCGGCGGTGTGTGGCAGCGCGCCGCCTTTCGGCGCGTAGATGAACTGCAGGTTGCGCTTCTGCTGCGGGCCGAGATCGCCGATCGTGCAGGTGAAGTGACCGGTCTTGACCTCGTCGGCGACGCACGTCTTGCTGGCCGGGTCGGGGCCGTTCAACTGCGAAGGGTTGTCCAGCGCGGTCGCCTGTACGTCGACGACAACCGACTTGGCGACGGACGGCTTGTTGCTGTTGTTCTTCACCGTCACGATGAACGGCTTGCCGTTGCTGCCCTGCGCGACCTTCAGGCCGGTCACCGCGACGCTCAGGTCGGCCGGCGTGGCGGCGGCCTTCGGCAGCGTCTTCGGCGGGGCCTTGGAGGCGGGCGGTGACGGCGTTGCCGACGGGTCGGCCGGCGCCGGCAGCGTGTCGGCCGCCGCGACCGGCGTCAGCGGCATCAACGTCAGGCCGGCGACCAGGCCGGCTGCGGCCAACGGCCGGAGAAACGAAGTAGGTGCGCGCACCGCACTCCCCCGTGTTCTGTCAGAGACTCGTCATTGAGGTCCAGGTGAGGCGAGCCGGTGTTCCGGCCCACTGCACATAGGAGCCCTTAAGCTATCTCTAAGGTTGCAACGCGCGGCTGACTTTTCCGTTTCCTGCCCGAAAAGGCGAGGGACGTAATGCCGCAAAGCGGCCGAAAACGCTAGCCGGCCGGATGGCCGGAAAGGGCATCGGCGACGGCGGTGCGGATGTCATTGTGAAGTTCGCGCAAACCAACGCGGTCGGCCGCCACCTCAAGCACCCGGATCCCGGTGGCCGGCGCGCGTACGGCGTCGGCCAGCTCCTGCGCCGAGCCGGCCAGTTGGTGCGGGATGTCGTTGGCCGCGCACAGGCGGCTCAGGTCGGTGTCGTGCGGCGTGCCGAAGACCCGCTCGAACACGTCCGCGTACGCCGGCTCGCCCTGCTCCAGCAGCGAGAAGATCGCGCCGCCGTTGTCGTTGAACACCACGATCGTCAGGTCCGGACGCGGCTCACCGGGGCCGATCACCAGGCCGTTGTGGTCGTGCAGGAAGGTCAGGTCGCCGACCAGCGCGAAGCTCGGCCGGTCGGAGGCGAGCGCGGCGCCGATCGCGGTCGACACGTTGCCGTCGATGCCGGCCACGCCGCGGTTGGTGAGGACGTCGATGTCCGTACGCCGTGCGGCGAAGTAGTCGACGTCGCGCACCGGGTTGGACGAGCCACAGCACAACAGTGAGTCACTCGGCATCGCCGACACCAATGCCGCCGCCGCGAGTCCTCCGGACGGCCAGCTGCCGCGCAGCCGCTCGGCGACCACGTCGGCGGCCGCCTTGTCGGCCAGCGTCCAGGCCGGCAGCCATTCCGGGTCGGGGTCGTCCACCTCGACCTCGACCAGGTCCAGGACGATCCGCGACGCGGTGTGGAACGGGTCCGGCCAGCGCGGGTCCGGCTCGACCGCGGTGACGCCGACCTCCTCGCGCTGCACCAGCCGGGACAGCGACCGGCCGAGCGTCGGCCGGCCGATGACCAGCACGTGCTCCGGCGCGACCCGGTCAAGGAAGCCGCGGTCGCCGAGCAGCCAGGCGCCGGCGGCCAGCGACGAACCCCACGCGCCGCCGCTCGGCTCGCTGATCAGCGGCAGGCCATAGCCGGCGGCGAACCGCGCGGCGGCCTGGCCGTACCGGTCCGGTGCCTCGCCGGCGACCACGAGTGTGCGGCCAGGCAGCACGACCGGGTCGCCGACCTCGCGGTGCGACAGCCGCGGCGGCCGGGCCCACGGCTGGCCGTCGGCGCGGCCGGCCAGCGGCTCCGGCCAGTCGTCGTTGCCGTCCGCGTCCGGCACCAGCGGGTCGCGCAGCGGCAGGTTGAGGTGTACGGGGCCGGGCGAGGTGGTCGCCGCGGTCGCCATGTGGATCGCGCGGCAGATCTGCTCGCGCCAATAGCCGTTCTGGTTGGCGCGCCGCTCGGCGACGCCGAACTCGTGGAAATAGCGGACGGCCGTGCCGTACAGGTGGATCTGGTCGATGGTCTGCGACGCGCCGGTGTCGCGCAGCTCCGGCGGCCGGTCGGCGGTCAGCACCATCAGCGGTACGCCGGCGTGGTTGGCCTCCAGCACGGCCGGATGCAGGTTGGCCGCCGCCGTGCCGGACGTGCAGGACACCGGCACCGGCCGGCCGGACCGCTTGGCCAGGCCGAGGGCCAGGAAGCCGGCCGATCGCTCGTCGATGCGTACGTGCAGCCGCAATCGGCCGGCCGCCGCCGCGCGGGCGAACGCGAAGGACAGCGGAGCGTTGCGCGAGCCGGGCGAGAGCACCGCGTCGGTCACGCCGGCGAGCACCAGCTCGTCGACCAGCACGGTCGCCATCGCGGTCGAGGGGTTCATCGGGCACCAACGTTTTCTACGGTCGCCAGGCGTTCGCTCCAACGTCGGCTGGTGGATGGGTCCGCGGCCGCGGCGGCCAGCAGCGCCGGATCCGGCACCGGCTGGCGTACGTCGATCTGGCCGTCGACCGGAAGCAGCGGGTCGGTGACCACGTCGGCGGTCAGCAGGTGCACGGTCGCGAGGCCGCACGCGTACGGCAGCTCCGGCAGCGCGGCGGCCAACGCGACGCCGGCGGCGATGCCGACCGAGGTCTCCAACGCCGAGGACACGACGACCGGCAGGCCGATCCGCTCGGCGATCCGCAGGCAGGCGGCCACGCCGCCGAGCGGCTGCACCTTGAGCACCGCGATGTCGGCGGCGTCCAGCGCGACCACGCGGTAGGGGTCGTCGGCGCGGCGGATCGACTCGTCGGCGGCGACCGGCACGTCCGTACGCCGTCTCAGCGCGGCGAGGTCCTCGACGCTCGGGCACGGCTGCTCGGCGTATTCCAGGTCGAATCGCTTGAGCTCGGCGAGCGCCTGGTACGCGCGGTCGACCGACCAGCCGCCGTTGGCGTCCACCCGGATCCGGCCGTCGGACCCGATGGCGTCCCGTACGGCCTCGACCCGCGCGATGTCGTCGGCCAGCCGCTGGCCGGGCTCGGCGACCTTGACCTTGGCGGTGCGGCAGCCCCCGGAGCCGCGGACGATCGCCGCGGCCGCCTCCGGTCCGACCGCCGGCACGGTCACGTTGACCGGGACGCGCGCGCGCACCGGCTCCGGCCAACCGGTCTCGGCGGCCTCCCTGGCGGCCGCGAGCCACGGCACGCATTCGGCCGCGTCATAGTCCAGAAACGGGGAAAATTCGGCCCAACCGGCCGGGCCTTGGAACAACATTCCCTCGCGGACGGTGATACGCCGGAACCGCTGACGCATTCCGATCGCGTACGTTGTCCGTCCGAACCCCACAACCTCAGCGTACGTACCCACCTTTAGGCTCGCTGGGGTGGCTGCCTCATCAGTGTCTGAGATCTTCGATACAAACGCGTGGCGCGAGGTGCGGGGATTCGACTTTTCCGACATCACCTACCACCGCCAGGTGATCGACGGTCAGGACGGTCCGACCGTACGCATCGCGTTTGACCGGCCAGAGGTGCGCAACGCCTTCCGGCCAGAGACGGTCGACGAGCTTTATCGTGCGCTGGACCACGCGCGGATGACCTCCGACGTCGGCTGCGTGCTGCTGACCGGCAACGGGCCGTCGCGCAAGGACGGCGGCTGGGCCTTCTGCTCCGGCGGTGACCAGCGGATTCGAGGCCGCGACGGCTATCGCTATGTCAGCGGCGAGACGGTCGACCCGGCGCGCGCCGGCCGGTTGCACATCCTGGAATGCCAGCGGCTGATCCGGATGATGCCGAAGGTGGTGATCGCCCTGGTGAACGGCTGGGCCGCCGGCGGTGGACACAGCCTGCACGTGGTCTGCGACCTGACCATCGCCAGCGCCGAGCACGCGCGTTTCAAGCAGACCGACACCGCGGTCGGTTCTTTCGACGGCGGTTACGGCTCGGCCTATCTGGCGCGGCAGGTCGGTCAGAAGGTCGCCCGGGAGATTTTCTTTCTGGGGCGCGAATATTCCGCGCAGGACGCGTATCGGATGGGGACAGCCAACGCGGTCGTGCCGCATGCCGACCTGGAGAAGGTCGCGCTGGAATGGTCGGCGGAGATCAACAGCAAGTCGCCGACCGCGCAGCGAATGGCGAAATACGCCTTCAATCTGGTCGACGACGGCCTGATGGGTCAGCAGGTGTTCGCCGGCGAGGCGACCCGGTTGGCGTACATGACCGAGGAAGCCGTCGAGGGCCGGGACGCCTTCCTGGAGAAGCGCACGCCCGACTGGTCGAAATTTCCCTGGTATTTCTAGGATCGGCTCTCGTCGAGGCCGGGCGAGGCGGTGCGCAGGCCGGCGTCGCGGGCCGCCTTGATCATGGTTTTGTCGTACGTGACGAGGACCTCCGCGCCGACCTCGAGCGCGCTCGCCACGTGGATCGCGTCGAGCGATTTCAGCGTGCGGCTCGGAATCGCGATCGCTGACTGGACGACCTCGTCGGTGACGCCGACCTTGCGGAACTCGGCCAGATAGCGACCACCGATCGCCAACTCGCGCTCGGTCGCACCTTCACGCATCAGCGCGCGATTGGTCTCGACCACCGCGATCACGCTCGTCACCCATCGCAGGTTCGCCAGCCGGCCGAGGTAGGACCGCAGGGACCGCGTCCAGTCGTGCGGAATCACCAGCCGCACGATCGCGGACGTGTCGAAATAGATCATCCGGCCGGATCCCGGTCAGCGCGCACGTAGTCGAGAGCGTCGTCGATCTCGTGCTGCCCGCGCTCTCGGCCGACCGGCGGATATTTCTCCATCACGGCCAGGATTTCCGCTCCCGTGCCGCTGCCGCCGCTCTCCGGCATGGTCACGATGCCTTTCTCCACGAGCTCCTCCTGGCGACGTTCCTCGGCGGTCAGCGGCCGCAGCACGGCGACCGCTCTGCCACGGTTGGTGATCACGATTTCCTCACCTTCCTCGACCCGTTTCAGCAGGCCGGCGGTGTCGTGCCGGAGATCTCGGATGCCGATCGAAAACGCTGGATAGACGATGTCGACACGTGGCTGCGTGTCATCTCCATGATCCCTCGCCATGACCTGATGGTGTCACATTGAAGTGACATCTGCAAGAGAAGGGGTGGCCCGGCCGGGTGGACCTGACTCACCGCATCCGCGGGAAGGCTGCTTGCGGTTAGCCTGAGGGGGTGCAGAGGCGGCTGATCACGTTGACGGCGGCGGGTCCGGACGAGATACGGCGTTCGCTGCTGCCAGCGTTGGCCGCCGCGCTGGCCGGCGGCCCGGCGCTCGCGGCACTGCCGTCCGACCGGGTCGAGCAGGACCGCGCGCTGTCGGCGATCCGGCCGGACCAACGGCTGGAACACTCCGACGAGGAGATCGCGCTGGTCGTACCGACCTCCGGATCGACCGGCGAGCCCAAGGCGGCCCTGTTGTCGGCTCGCGCGCTGCGCGCGTCCGCCAACGCGACACACGCCTTTCTCGGCGGTCCGGGGAAATGGCTGCTGGCACTGCCGGCGACGCACATCGCCGGCCTGCAGGTGCTCGTACGCGCCACGCTCGCCGGCACCGATCCGGCGCTGATGGACCTGCGCGCCGGCTTCCGGCCACTGGACCTGGCCGCCGCGCTGGACGCGATGAACGGCGGCCGGCGATACGTGTCCCTGGTCCCGACACAGCTGCGCCGCGTACTCGACGCCGGCGGCCTCGCCGTCACCACGCTGGCCAGCGTCGACGCGGTGCTGCTCGGCGGCGCTCCGGCTCCGATCGCGCTGCGCGAGCAGGCCACCGACGCGGGGATCCCGATCGTCACCACGTACGGCATGACCGAGACCTGCGGCGGCTGCGTCTACGACGGACAGCCACTCGCCGACGTGGACATCGACCTGGCGCCCTCCGGCCGGATCAGCATCGGCGGTCCGGTGCTGTTCAGCGGCTATCGGCTGCGGCCCGACCTGACCGCCGAGGTGCTGGCCGGCGGCCGGTTCCGCACCTCCGACGTCGGACAGTGGTCGGCGACCGGCGGCCTGGAGGTCATCGGTCGCGCCGACGACGTGATCATCACCGGCGGCGTCAACGTCGCACCGGCCGCCGTCGAAGCCGCGCTCGCCTCGTGTCCGGGCGTGTCGGAGTCAGCGGTCACCGGTGTCGGCCACCCCGAGTGGGGCCAGGTCGTGATCGCCGTCATCACCCCGCACGCCGACGAACCGGCCCCGACCCTCGCCGTCGTACGCGCACACGTCAGCAGCCTGCTCGGCCCGCACGCCGCACCACGCGCCATCGCCGTCGTACCAGAACTGCCACGCCTGCCACTCGGCAAGATCGACCGCCAGGCCATCACCTCGATCGCCACCGAGCTCGGCCAAACCGTCGACTCCTGACCCGCGTTACCCGCTACAGCGCGAAACTGTCGTACCCCCCTGTCAATCTGAGCCCCCACCCAGATCGGGTGGGGGGCGGGTCCGCGTGGAAACTCAGCTAAGTTCAAAGTTGATCTTGGTGTGCGCGGGCTTCTTGTGCGTCGAGTGCGGGAAATCCCGCATCGCAGGCTCAGCAGAACCGGGCAAGCGCTCAGGGACGTACGGCGCGCAGGCCGCGGCGTGGTGATGGCAGCGGCGCCGGGCCGTCGGTCCGCGACGGCGCGGGCAGCGACACCGTGAAGACCGCACCGTGGCCGGGCTCGCCGGTGGCGGTGACGGAGCCGCCGTGGCCTTGTACGACCTCACGCACCAGCGCCAAGCCGAGGCCGAAGTTGCGGGCGCGGTGCGGCCCGCGCGCGAATCGGCGGAAGATGCGGCTCGCGTCGCGCGGATCGAGGCCGATGCCGGTGTCGCGTACGGACAGTCGCACGTGCCGGTCCGTCCGCTCCAGCGCCACGACGATCCGGCCGCCGGCGGTCGTGTGGCCCAAAGCGTTGTCCACCAGCGCGGACACGACACGCAGCAGCGCCGGCTGGATGCCGCGTACGACATAGCGAGCCGACGGATCGGCGACCAGTTCCAGCGAGACACCGGAACACTGCGCGCGCTCGGCCTCGGCGGACAACACCGACGACGCGACCAGCTCCAGGTCGACCGGAAATCCGCCGGCAGAGCCGCCGACCTGCGTCGACAGCAACAGGTCGTCGATCACCGAGGCCATGTCGTCGGTGTCGGCGACGAGTTTTCGCGCCTCGGCATCGCTCGAGAGCTTTCGCGCCAGCAACTGCGCGCGTACGCGCAACCGCGTCAGCGGCGTACGCAGCTCGTGGCTCGCGTCGGCGACGAACCGGCTCTGCCGGTCCAGCGCCTCCTCCAGCGGCGCCATCGCGCGCCGCGCCAGCACCAGGCCGGCCAGGGCCGCGCCGAACAGGCCGACCAGCTCGGCGATGCCGAGAGCGGTCGTCAGCCGCTGCCGCTCCTGCACCTGATAACGCAGGTCGAGAACGGCCTGCACGACCGTGGTGCCGCGCCGCTCGGTGCGGATCAGATAGTCGATCCCGCCGACCGTGGTCTCACGGACCTGCAGCACACCGGTACGCGCGACCTCGTCCATCGCCGAGCGCACCGGCAGCGCGACCGGCGCGCTCGGCGTACGCCGCGCCACAACGCCCTGCTCGGAAAACAGCCACACGCACGGCGGCGGATGTTCGATGTCACCGCGCACCACGTACGCGCGCAGGTCGCGCTCCGCGTCGGAATGCTGGCCGGCCAGCATCATGCCGAAGGACAGCGCCCCCATCAACAGCACCACGATCGTGACCGCACCGGCCAGCTGAGCCGTCAACACCCATCTCGCGCGGCGCAGCACGCGTTGGTCACCGCGGTTCATCTGTCCCTCCACCATCGGCCTACGACAACAAACACGGCGCAACGGAATTCCGCGTTCAAAGCTCACCGAGGCGATAACCGGTGCCGCGGACCGTACGCACCACCTTCCGGCCGAGTTTTCGCCGCAGGTAGTAGACGTAGGTGTCCACGATCGACTCCGACGCCGTGTCGGCGAAAACCTGCTCGCGCAGATCGGCGCGCTGATAGACGACATTGGGATGGCGCGCCAACAGGTGCAGCAGGTCGAACTCGCGACCGGACAGCGCCACGTCGCCGGTGCGCGTACGCACCACCCGCTGCGCGACATCGAGCAGGCCACGGCCGATCGGCAACTCGGTCGCGCCGCGCAGATGCCGGCGCCACAACGCGCGTACGCGAGCCAAAAACTCGTCGATGTCGAACGGCTTGACCAGATAGTCCTCGGCACCGGCGTCCAGGCCGGCGACCCGGTCGGCCACCGAGCCGCGGGCGGTCAGGATCAGCACGGGCACGTCGAAACCCTGCCTGCGCAGCCTCGCGAGCAGGTCGAGTCCGTCCAGCGCCGGCAGTCCACGGTCGAGCACCATCACCTGGTATGCGCGCGTCAGCGCCAAATGCAGGCCGCTCTGGCCGTCCGCGGCCTGGTCGACCCGATAACCCGCTCCGGCCAACAACTCGGCCAGCATCACCCGCAAATCGGCATCGTCGTCGACCACCAGCACCCGACCTGGCTGGTCAGGACAGCCGGTGGCGTCCGGTTGCCGGGACATCTCGACCACGCAGCGACTATGTCATGCCGTATCCACTTTCGTACCGACTCCGCACATCCTCAGAGAGTTCTGAGAATTCCGCCCTAGATTCCCGGCCAGATGCCGTGTGTGCGAGGAGGAGCCGAGAGTGTCAGAACAGTCCGTGGACTACCTGGTGATCGGTGCCGGCCCGGCCGGCCTGCAGCTCGCCTACTACCTGGAACGCGCCGGCCGCGACTACCTGGTCCTGGAAGCCGGCGCCGGTCCCGGCACGTTCTTCACGACTTTTCCGCGCCACCGCAAGATGATTTCCGTCAACAAGGTGCACACCGGCTGGACCGACCCCGAGCTGAACATGCGGATGGACTGGAACTCGCTGCTCAGCGACACCGAGAAGATGCTGTTCAGGAACTACTCGGAGAAGTTCTGGCCGCATCCGGACGATTTCGTCCGCTATCTCGCCGACTTCGTCGCCGAGTTCGGGCTGCGGGTCCGCTACGACAGCGAGGTCGTCCGGATCGAGCGCGACGGAGATTTCGTTGTCAGCACGGCCAACGGTGACCGCATCCGGTCGCGCCGGCTGGTCATGGCGACCGGTGTCAGCAAGCCGAACACGCCGGACATCCCGGGGGTGGAGCTGGCCGAGCAGTACGAGGACGTCTCGGTCGACCCGGACGATTTCACCGACCAGCGCGTGTTGATCGTCGGCAAGGGCAACTCGGCGTACGAGACGGCGGAAAACCTTATCGAGAAGGCCGCGGTCATCCACGTCGCCGGACCGCACTCGCAGAAGCTCGCGTGGCGTACGCATTTCGTCGGTCACCTGCGGGCGATCAACGCCAACTTCCTGGACACCTACCAGCTCAAGCTGCAAAACGCCGTGCTGGACGGTGCGGTCGAGAAAATCGAGCGCGACGGCGACGGACTCCGCGTCCACATCCATTACGCACGACGTGACGTGCACATGCAGGGCGCCTACGACCGGGTCATTTTCTGCACCGGTTTTCGTTTCGACGCCTCGATTTTCGCCGACGACTGCCGGCCGGCGCTGGCCATCTCGGGCCGGTTTCCGGACCAGACACCGGCCTGGGAGTCGGTCAACGTGCCGGATCTCTACTTCGTCGGCACCATCACGCAGATGCGCGACTTCAAGAAGTCGACCAGCGCGTTCATCCACGGCTTCCGCTACGGCGCGCGCTCGCTGAGCCGGATTCTGGACGAGCGCTACGAAAACACCGCGTGGCCGGCTCGTACGGTCGAGCCTGTCTCCGGTCTCTCGCTGGCCGACGCCATCATCGCGCGCGTCAACCGCAGCTCGGCGATGTGGCAGCAGTTCGCCTTCATCGGTGACCTGCTGACCATTGGCAACGACGGCGCCGCGTCCTATTACGAGGAGCTGCCGGTCGACCTGGTGCCGGACTCGCCGCTGGTCCAGGACGCACGCGAGTATTTCGTTGTCACGCTGGAATACGGCGAAGGTCACGACGAGATCGACCCGTTCGACATCGACGCCGGCAAGGCACGCGAAGGCGACGCCGGCCACGACCAGCGCTATCTGCATCCGGTGATCCGGCACTGGCGCGGTGGTGAGCTCGTGGCGATGCACCGGATGGACGAGAACCTGGAGAACGACTGGGCTCGCGAGGTCACGCACCGGCGACCACTCGCCGCCTTCCTGGACGCACAGCTCGGAGAGCCGGCCACGGCCGGCGACCGGCGATGAGCAGCCGCCGGCTGCTGACCGTACGAGATTTCGAGGCACCAGCAAGAGAAGCGCTGGCGCCGGCGCATTACGACTATTTCGCCGGCGGCGCATGCGACGAGATCACGCTGGCCGAAAACGAGGCGGCCTTCCGGCGGATCGCTTTGCTGCCAAGAATCCTGCGCGGCGCGGCGCAGCCGGACCTGGCGGTCGAGTTGCTCGGCTGCCGGGCTGCCACGCCGATCATGATCGCGCCGACCGCGTTCCACCGGATCGCCCATCCTGACGGCGAGATCGCGACCGCGCGTGCCGCGACCGCGGCCGGCGCGATCATGATCGCGTCGATGGCGTCCACCATCGCCATCGAGGAAGTCGCCTTGCGTGCCGCCGAAACCGGCACACCGCGGCTGTGGTTCCAGCTCTATCTGCAGCCGGATCTCGGCTTCACCGAGTCGGTCGTACGACGCGCCGAGGCGGCCGGCTGCAACGCGCTGGTGTTGACCGTCGACTCCGCGGTGTTCGGCCGGCACGAACGCGACGACCGCAACGACTTCCATCAACTTCCCGACGGTCTGGCCTGCGAAAACCTGCGCGACGCCGACGGGGTGGTACGGCCGATCCGGATGTCGCCGGAGTTTTCCTGGCGGCACCTGGAATGGCTGAGGTCGATCACCGATCTTCCGGTCGTGCTCAAGGGCGTCTTGCATCCGGACGACGGCCGGCTGGCGGTCGAGGCCGGCGCGGCCGCGGTCGTCGTATCCAACCACGGCGGCCGGCAGCTGGACACGGCACCGGCCACCATCCAGGCGCTGCCCGCGGTCGTACGTGCCGTCGACGGCCGCATTCCGGTGTTGCTGGACGGCGGCATCCGGCGCGGCACCGACGCGTTGAAGGCGCTCGCGCTCGGCGCATCCGCGGTGGCGATCGGCCGGCCGGTGATCTGGGGACTGACCGTGGACGGCGAAAAAGGCGTCGCCGAGGTGCTGGACATCCTGTGTGCTGAGCTGGAGCACGCGATGGTTTTGTGTGGCTATGACGCACTGACCGACCTCGGCGCCGACCTCCTGCGCCTGCCGTCCGGAGAATAGTGATGATGCCGGCGTTGCTCGTCGCCATCGCGGTGCTGCTCCTGGTAGTGAGCCTGCCGTGGTGGCTGCCGAAGATCGTGATCAGCCTGCGCGTACGGATTTTCGCGCGGATCAACGGACCCGACGGCGTGCTCGTGCCGGGTCCGGAGATCGGGATCGAGCATTTCCGCCAGCTGTACGCGCATCCGGCCGCCAACGGCCGCAGCCGCGGCGCCGCGCTGTCCGACCTGTTCTGGTATTGGCTGGCACCTGGTCCGCAGGTGCACCAGGAACACCTCGAGCCCGGCGCGCGATACGACGATGTCGCGCGTACGACAAGGAAAATCCTGGCGCGGCCGAAAGGCGAGGTGGAGCGCGTCCTGGCCAGGGTCGTACGCGACTATCTCGGCGAACTGGCCGTCACCGGAGCTCGTACGGTCCGGCTGCGCGAGCTGATGATGCCGATCTGGGCCGATTTCTACCACCAACTGGTCTTCGAGAAGCCGGCGACCGCACACACGCGAAAGTTGATCGTCGACAACGCCAACGATGTCATCACCGCGTTGAAATGCACCGGACTGCGGCACATGGACGTACGCGACCGCCTGACGCGGTTTCTGCGCGAGGCCATCGACAACGACGACATTCCGCATCCGCTGCCGGCCGCGCTGACGCCGGAGGAACAGGCCTGGTTTCTGCAGGGCACGTTCTTCAACACCGCGATCGTGCAGATGTCCGAGGCGATGACGCATCTTTTCCTGGTGCTGGCACGAAATCCGGAGATCCAGGAGCGGCTCCGCGACAATCCGGACGACGACCGCTATCTCGACCACGTCATGGACGAGACGTTTCGCAGCTATCCGCTGTTTGGCATCGCACACCGGATCACCACCGACGACATCGCTGTGACGCCGGAGCTGACGCTGCCGGCCGGCACGGTGCTGTGTTTCAGCTACGCCGATTTTCACGCCAGCGGCTTCGAAAACCCGCACACGTTCGATCCGGACCGGTGGAATCACCTGTCCGCGCGTACGGCCAACCACATCCCGTTTGGCGTCACGCAGAACCGGCCCTGTCCGGCGAAAGGCATCGCGCCGCTGACGATGCGGGTGGTCGTACGCGAAATGCTGGCGGCCGTGCGGTTCCACTCGTCGGCGACGCACGTCCGGTCGATCCCCAACCGCGGCCCGTGCGTACTGGTGCCGGTGGAAGACAGGGCAAAGCCGGTCGCGCGGCTGGCGGCTCAGCAGCTGCGCGACCGCGCGGAGGACGTCACGCGCAGCGTCAGCCAGCTCTTCCTCGGCACGTACATGGTGTGGGACGCGCGGCGCCAGCGCCTCACCGGACGGTATTTCGCCGACCACGAGACGGCTCAATCCGTCGGAGGACACGAGTGAAGAACTACGGGGTCTGGCTCGGTGCCGCCGCGATCATCGCCGGCGTCGGCCTGCACGTGCCGGACTACGTGATGGCCGCGCCCGACCATTTCATGATGGCCGGCATGGCGATGGGGACACCGATGAGCATCGGCATGTCGCTCATCATCGGCGGCCTCGCGGTGGCCGGCTGGAGCCTGATCTCGTACGGCCGGGCGCAAAAAATCGAGGGCGCGGTGAGTGCTGCCGACCGCTTCGCCGCGATCGACGGCGCGAAGCTCTCGCGTGCGCACGTCGTCCTGGCGGTGCTGCTGACCGTCGGCCTGGTGGTCGACACCATGAAGCCGGCCTCACTCGGTTTCGTGCTGCCCGGCATGCGCGAGGAATACGGCCTGAGCACCGCGATCGTCGCGACCTTTCCGTTGACCGCGTTGTTCGGCACGGTCGTCGGCTCGCTGATTTGGGGATATGTCGCGGATGTGATCGGCCGACGCTCGACGATCGTGTTTTCCTCGCTGCTCTATGTCGGCACCTCGATCTGCGGTTTCATGCCGGCCTTCGAGTGGAATCTGGTGATGTGCTTCATCATGGGCGCCTCGGCCGGCGGCATGCTGCCCACCGTCTACGCGCTGATGTCCGAGTCAGTCCCGTCGCGTTATCGCGGTTGGCTGCTGGTGCTGCAGAGCGGTCTCGGTGCCACACTTGGCTATCTGGTCGCCAGTGGCGCGGCCGCCGCGCTGGTTCCGTTGCTCAGCTGGCGATTCCTCTGGGTCCTCAACTTCCCGACCGGACTTTTGCTGCTGGTGCTGTGCGTCTGGATCCCCGAGTCGCCGCGGTTCCTCCTGTCGATCGGGCGCAACGCGGAGGCCGAGCGGGTGATGCGCACGTACGGCATCCAGCTGGTTTCCGGTGTCCCAGGCATGAAAACGGCGCCGGCTCCGGTCACTCCGCTGGTGCGGCGCAGTTTCGCCGGGAAAATCGGCGGGCTGCTCGTGCCGCGATATCGGTGGCGTACCGTCGCCGTCCTGCTCTATGGCCTCGGCTGGGGCTTGGTCAACTGGGGATTCGTGACGTTCCTGCCGACTTTCCTCGCTGGATCCGGCATGGCCGCGTCGGCGCCGTCGATGATCTTCACCGCGTCACTGCTCACCGTGCCGGCGACCGGACTCGCGGCTTTCCTCTACGCGCGGTGGAGCAGCCGGTGGTCGATCATCGTCTACGCGATGGCGACTGTCGTCGTGCTCGCGCTTTTCGTCGTGTTGCGGCCAGAACAGTGGCCGACCGCCGGCCCGCTGACCGCCATGCTGACCGTCCTGCTGATCGGCGCCGGTGGCATGATCGCGATGCTTTCGCCGTATGCGGCGGAAATCTATCCGACCGCGCTGCGCGGCACCGGCAGCGGCTTGGTCGCCGCCGCCAGCAAGGCCGGTGGCCTGGCCGGTCCGCTCATCGTCGCGGCCTCGCCGAGCCTGACGACGCTGGCGCTGGCCGGCCTGGTGCCGGTCGCGCTGGCGGCATTCGCCATCTGGCGCACCGGCATCGAGACCGCCGCGCGACCCCTGGTCGAAGCCGTCGACCCGGTCCCCGCCACGGACTGACCGGGCATTGACCGAATGCGACTTTGTTGACCTACTGAAGCGATCCAGGCGGTCAGGAAGGTCGCATTCGGACGCCGAACCGGCGGTCCGATTGTCACCTGGCGGGGAGTCGCAGCAGGTCAGGCGGCATCAGAAGACGCAATCGGAATCCGATTGCGTCTTCTGATGCGCACGTCGCCGCCACCGACCTCTTTGTCGGCGGCGGCGATTCTGTGCGTGCTTTGGTGCGCTCAGCCGGTCGCGCTGCCGAGGGTGACCGGGACCGAGATGGTCTGGCCGCCGCGTACGACGGTGAGCGTGACCTTGTCACCGGGGTTGTGCGAGCGCACGGCCGCGCCGAGGTCGTCGGCGCCGCTGATCGCCGTGTCTCCCACCTTGGTGATCACATCCCCGGCCTTCAGCCCGGCGTTGGCCGCCGGGCTCCCCGACGTTATCTGGGTCACCTGGGCGCCGCCACTCGACGTGTCCGTGACCGAGACGCCGAGGTTGGCGTGCGACGGCTGCTTGCCGGCCATCAGCTGGTTGGCCACCGACTGTACGGTCTCGGCCGGGATGGCGAAGCCGACGCCGATGTTGCCGCCCTGCGACCCGCTGTTGCCGCCGACCGACGCGATGGCCGTGGTGATGCCGACGACGCGGCCGTTGGCGTCGACCAGCGGGCCGCCGGAGTTGCCGGGGTTGATCGCCGCGTCGGTCTGGATGGCGTTGGCTACCGAGGCCGTCTCGCTCGGCTGTTGCTGCTGGTAGCGGCCGCCGCCACCTTGCTGGGCGCTGCCGAGCGTGACGCTGCGGTGCAGCGCGCTGACGATGCCGGAGGTGACCGAGCCCTCCAGGCCGAGCGGGTTGCCGATCGCGACCACCGTGTCGCCGACGTGCAGCGACGAGCTGCTGACGAAGGTGACCGGCTGCAGCCCGGAGACGCCGCTGACCTTGATCACGGCGATGTCGGTTGTCGGGTCGCGGCCGACGATCGTGGCCTTCGCGGACTTGCCGTTGGCGAACGTGACGGTGATCGTGCCGCCGCCGTTGGCCGCGTCGGCGACCACGTGGTTGTTGGTGACGATGTTGCCGTCGGCCGTCACGACCATGCCCGAGCCCTCGTCGCCGCCCTGGCTGGTGGTGACCTTGATCGAGACCACGCTGGGGCTGACCGCGGCGGCGATCTTGGAGATCAGCTGCTGCGGAGTGGTCGAGCCGCTGACCGGCGCCGCGGCCGACACCACCGGCGAGCCGGTGGACCCCGTCGCGTACAACACCGCGGCGGCTCCACCGGCGCCGGCCACGCCCCCGGTGACCAGCGCGGCCACGACGGCGACCGCGATCAGCGGAAACCGGTGGCGGCGGCTGCCGTCCGGAGGCGGCGGCGTCGGACCGAAGGCGCCGGCCGGGGGTACGGGTGGAGGGCCGCCGATGGAGGCGGCGCCAACGGCCGGCGCATAGGCCGGTGTCGCGAAGGCGTACGTGTCGTCCACGGCCGCGGACTCGTCGGGGCGCGTCGGCGCGTCACCACCGGCTTCCGGCTCGCCCGCCGGCTGCCACGGCTGCTGGGGATCGGTGTGCTCGCTCATAACGTCAACCGTCCTGCGGCTACCTCAGAACTGCCTGAGAACGCCGTAGGAATGCACTGAGTTGCCAATAGGAAACCAGTAAGCGAAATGTCACCTAGCTAAAGACTTCCACAGAGCCGTTGTTGCTGGTCGCGGAGATGACGTACGGCGAGCTCGGATTCTGGTCGACCTTCACCTTCGCCGGTGTGTTCAGGCTCTCCGCGTCGACCCGGTAGGCCACCCCTGGCGGCACCTGGATGCCGATCGCGCCGTTCACGCTCGTCGCGGTGACGGCGGCCGGCGCGACGACGAAGTCCAGCCGGAGCTGACCGTTGACCGACGACGCGTCCAGCCGCTGCGACTGCGCGCCACCGACCCTGATCTCGCCGTTTTCCGTCCGTACGCGTACCGCCCCGACCGGCGCGTTCACCTCCACCCGGCCGTCGGTGGAGTGCGCGTCGATGGCTCCGGCGATGTCGTCCACCCGCAGCGAGCCGGTCTGGGTGTTGAGCCGCAACTCGGTCGACCGCGGCACGCTGATGGTCAGCTCCAGCGAGCACCGCCGCTCGCCGCGCAGGCAGCCGCCGCTCACGTGGGTCGTGCCATCGCCGGCGGTGGCCGCGAAGGTCGGCTCGCGAGTGGTGTAGTAGCCGTCCGCGCCGACGCTGATCTGTCCGTCGACGCCGGGTTGGATGGTGATGTCGGCGTCCTGCGTGTCGACCTGCAACGTACGCGCCGCGTTCACCTGCTTGAACATCCGGAAGGCGATCGTGCCCGGCAGCGCTCTGGAGATCAGCGAGCACGACATGATCGAGGACGCCACCAGCAACAGGATCAGGCCGCCGGCGACGATCGGTCCGCGGTACGGCGCTTTCGGCGGTGCCTCGGTCGGGGTCACCTCAGGCCCCCAGATAGCGCAGCACGGCGAGGACGCGCCGGTGCTCGCCGTCCTCGGCGCGTAGGCCGAGCTTGAGGAAGATGCTGCTGATGTGCTTCTCCACGGCCGCCGGCCCGATCACCAGCGCCGCACCGATGCCGGCGTTGGACTTGCCTTCGGCCATCGCGGCGAGCACGTCCCGCTCACGTGGTGTCAGCGTGGCCAGCGGGTCCTTCCGGCGGCTGCGTACGAGCAGCTGCTTGACCACCTCGGGGTCCAGCGCGGTGTCACCGTCGGCGACCCGGCGCACCGCGTCGACGAAGTCCTCGACCTCGGCCACCCGGTCTTTCAGCAGATAGCCGACGCCGTCCGGGTTGTCGCCGATCAGATCGGTGGCATAGCGCTCCTCGACGTACTGCGACAACACCAGCACACCAGTCTGCGGCCACCGGTTGCGGATCACCAGCGCGGCGCGCAGGCCCTCGTCGACGAAGGTCGGCGGCATGCGTACGTCCACGACGCACACGTCCGGCCGGTGCTCGGCGACCGCACGCAGCAGCCCTTCGCCGTCGCCGACCGCGTCGGCGACCTCGATGTCCTGCTCGACCAGCAGCCGGCGCAGGCCTTCGCGCAACAACGCGGAATCCTCGGCGATCACGACCCGCATGCCAGCTCCACTTCGATCACGGTTGGCCCGCCCGGCGGGCTGGACAGTCGCAGGACACCATCGACGCCGGACACCCGGTCGGCGAGGCCGGTCAGTCCGCTGCCGCCGGCCGGGTCGGCGCCGCCACGGCCGTCGTCGGTCACGCGTACGCACAACCGGTCGCCCTGCCGGCGGATGACCACCTCGGCGCGGGTGGCCTGCGCGTGTTTAGTGACGTTGGTGAGCGCCTCGGTGACCACGAAATAGGCGATCGCCTCGACGGTGATCGGCGGCCGCGGCTCGGCGCGTACGTCCACCGACACCGGGATCGGCAGCCGCGCGGCGATCGCGGACAGCGCCGCGTCCAGGCCGCGGTCGGTCAGCACCGGCGGATGCAGGCCACGGGTCAGGTCACGGATCTCGCTGATCGCCTGCCGCGCGTCCTGCCGCGCCTCCTCGACCAGCGCCAGATTGTCGGCGTCGCCGCTGGCGCGCAGCCGTGCACTCAGCCGGCCGAGCGTCATCGACATCGCCACCAGCCGCTGTTGTGCGCCGTCGTGCAGGTCGCGCTCGATCCGCCGGCGCTCCGCCTCGGCCGCGTCGACGACACGCGCGCGGCTCTCGGTCAGCTCCTCGACCCGCTCGGACATCGGCTGCCGGCGCGGCGGACCGAGCAGTGTCCGGGCCAGCGCGATGTCCAGGCCGCGCAGCAGTCGTACGAGCCACGGCGACACGACGAGCAGGACGATCACCGCGACCACACAGACCAAGATCGCGTGTCCCTTGCTGGCGACCGTCACACCGAGCACGTTGGCGCGCCCGCTCGGCAGGGTCTTGTAATACAGCGGCAGCGCCGCGACGGTCAGCGGCACCGACCACGCGATGACGACCACCACCGAGGTGGCGGTGGCGACCGGGATGAGCAGCAGGAAGTACGCCGCCTGGCGCCAGAAGGCGCCGCTGCCGACCAACGTGGTGACCGCGCGCGGCGTGCCCTGGTCGAGCCGTGGCAGCCGTGGGGAGGGCAGGAACAGGCCGCAGGTCGCGGCATAGCGCGTACGCTCCGCGTCGGCGACCCGGAACAGCAGCCGGGCGGCCGGCGCGAGCAGGAACAGGCCGACGCCGAACGGCACCAGCACGACGGCCGCCAACACCACCAGCAACACGCCGATGCCGAGCAGTCCCATGACCGCGTCGGTGGCCAGGTGCGCGCAGCCCCGCCAGAGCCGCGCGGAGAAGAACGCTCGCGGGCCGAATGCGGAGATGCGGTCCGGGCCCGACACCTCCGCTACCTGCATGGAGTCAAGCCTATGGAGCGGTCAAGCCGGAGCGGCATCCGGCGGCCCCACCGCCCGGCGGTAGGGAAAACCCCCGTACGGTCCGTGGGCCGGCTCGACCGATTTTTCTCGCCGTACGGACCAGGGTTGATGGCATGGCCAACGACCTTCTCACAGACGCGTTGGACGACCGGATCGGCGAGATCGTCGACGAGGTCCTCGCCGACCGAGCCGAGCGCGCCAAGCCGGTGCTGCACCCACTGCTGCCGGTGATCTGCGTCCTGCTGCTCGCGGTCGTCGGGATTTCCTTGCTGATCCAGGAAAATCCGGTCGCCGTCGCGATGGTGTGGGGATCGGCCGCGGTCATCTGCGCATACCTGACCCGGCTGGCCGGCAAATGAACCGGCGCGCGTTCTTCGTTGCCGTCGCGGTGATGTCGGTGTTGGCGCCATGGTGTGTCGTACTGGCGCACACGCTGCCGGCGACGGCCACCGTGCCGAACTGGTCGCTGGCCTGGGTCGGCCTGGACTGCGGCGAGGCGCTGGCCGCCGGGCTGACCGCGCTGCTGATCCTGCGGCGCGATCCGCGGTCGGCGCTGACCTCGACCGTCGGGGGCGCGCTGCTGCTCGCCGACGCCTGGTTCGACGTCACGACATCCATCGGTGGCGACTACGTGCAGGCCGTCGTTATGGCCGTGTTGCTGGAGATCCCGCTGGCGACGCTGGCCTTTTGGTACGCCTCCTCGGTTTTGCTCCGGCCAGAGCCTGAGTTCCGCAGCGACTGGACGCGCCGGCACGAATCACAGCCCAACCCGCCAGCGCTTCGCCCGCTTGACCGGACAGAATGGAGTCAATCGAGGCATTGAGGAGGACCGGTGGCGACGACGGCGCAGTGGTTGGAAGGTGCGCGGCCGCGTACGCTGCCGGCCTCCACCTCCGGGGTCATCGCCGGCACCGGCGCGGCGGCGGCACTTGGCGGCTTCTCGCTGTGGCGTGCGTTGCTCGCGCTGATCGTGGCGCTGGCGCTGCAGATCGGCGTGAACTACGCCAACGACTACTCCGACGGCATCCGCGGCACCGACGAGAACCGGGTCGGGCCGTTCCGGCTGGTCGGGTCGGGGTCCACGTCCGCGACATCGGTGAAGTACGCCGCGTTCGCCGCCTTCGCGGTGGCCGCGCTGGCCGGCCTGGCACTGGTGGTCGCCACCCAGGCGTGGTGGCTGCTGGTCGTCGGCGTCGCCTGCATCCTGGCCGCCTGGTACTACACCGGCGGCAAGCGGCCGTACGGCTACAACGCGCTCGGTGAGGTCTTCGTCTTCGTCTTCTTCGGTCCGGTCGCGGTGCTCGGCACGACGTACGTGCAGGCCCTGACGATCTCCTGGCCGGCGCTCGCGGCGGCCGCCGGCATTGGCGCGTACGCCTGCGCGATCCTGGTCGCCAACAACGTGCGCGACATCCCCACCGACTCGCAGACCGGCAAACGTACGCTCGCGGTCCTGATGGGCGACCGGGCCAGCCGCATCCTGTGGGCCGCGCTGGTGATCCTGGCTCAGGTGCTGGGCATCGTGGTCGCCATCTGGCACGGCTGGGCCTGGCTGTCACTGCTCGGCATCCCGATGGCCGTGCGCGCCGCCGGCCCGCTGCTGGCTCGCAAGACCGGCCTCGCGCTCATCCCCACGCTGCGCGACACCGGCCTGGCCGAGCTCTGCTATGCCATCGGCCTCGCCGCCGGCCTGGCCCTCTCCGCCACCGCCTGACTACCCGCTACGGCGCGAAACTGTCACACCCCCCTGCCAATCTGAGCCCCCACCCAGATCGGGTGGGGGGTGGGTTCGCGTGGCAACTCACATAAGTAAGAAAGTTGATCTTGATCGTACGGCCGCGAAAAACAGGTGGCCGGTGGAAGAACGGCCAGGTACAGTCTTGCGGCCGTGCGCCTAGTCCAGGCGCCACCCGTCGAAAGCCGGACGCCGCATCGCCGCGGAGGGTCCAAGGCAGTGGGACCACCGCGACGCTGCCGGAGTTTGCATGCTCGAGACCGAGACCGACGAGATCATCCAGGCCGAACGCGACCACCTGACCACCGCGCGCGAGGCGCTGCGAAGGATGCGTGAGCAGGCCGAAAGCCTCGACACCCACAGCGACGACTTCGCCACCAGGATCGGCGCCATCCGCGCGCAGTCGGCGCATGCCACCACCTTCGTCTCCGACGAGGCGCTGGCCGGCGAGCTGCAGCGGCGCGTCAAGGTGCTCTACGACGATGGCAAGACCCCGCTCTTCTTCGGCCGCATCGACCACGGCGACGACGGGCCGTACGCCGGCGAGACCTACCACATCGGCCGCCGGCACATCGCCGACGAGAGCAACGAGCCGCTGGTCGTCGACTGGCGAGCACCGGTTTCGGAGGCGTTCTACCGCGCGACCGCGAGCGACCCGCGCGGAGTGGTACGCCGCCGCCGCTTCGGCTTCCACGACGGCGAGCTCACCTCGTACGAGCAGGAGCGGCTGGACCAGGGCGAGACCCTCGGCCTCGCCTCCGAGCTGCTGACCCAGGAGATCGAGCGGCCGCGCGTCGGCCCCATGCGCGACATCGTGGCGACCATCCAGCCGGACCAGGACGCGCTGGTACGCGCCGACCTGGACGACTCGCTGTGCATCCAGGGCGCGCCCGGCACCGGCAAGACCGCGGTCGGCCTGCACCGCGCCGCGTACCTGCTGTTCAGCTATCCCGACCGGCTCCGTCGCTCGGGCGTGCTGGTGGTCGGCCCCAACCGCGCCTTCCTGTCCTACATCGCGCAGGTGCTGCCGGCCCTCGGCGAAGGCGGCGTCGAGCAGAAGACGGTGACCGAGCTGCTGGCGCCGGTCGACATCCGCGCGACCGACTCGCCGGAAGCCGCGCGGGTGAAGACCGACGCGCGGATGGCCGAGGTGATCCGGCGAGCGTTGTATGGACGGGTCCGCAAGCCGACCGAGCCGCTGGTCATCCCGGACGGGTCGCTGCGGTTCCGGATCGGACCGGCGCGGATCGGCGGCATCATCGACGAGCTGCGCGCCGACGATCTGCGCTATGCGGCGGCGCGCGAGCGGCTGCGTACGCGGCTGGCCTATCTCGCCCGCGCGCAGGCCGAGGCACGCGGCGACTCTCCGACGGAGAGCTGGGTCGCGAAGATCGGTCGCTCCAAGCCGGTGAAGGAGCTGACCGACAAGCTCTGGCCGGCCGTCGACGCGCCGGGCCTGATCGCCGAGCTGCTGTCCGACCGTACGCTGCTGGCCAGCGCCGCCGACGGCATCCTGACCGCGGCCGAGCAGGCGGCGATCAGCTGGGACAAGGTGCCCAGGACCAAGCGCCAGATCCGCTGGACCAGCGCCGACACCGTCCTCATCGACGAGGCCGCCGACCTGCTCGAACGCACCGGCTCAGCGGGTCACGTGGTGATCGACGAGGCACAGGACCTGACCGCGATGCAGGCGCGCGCGGTCGGCCGGCGCGCGCGGCACGGCTCGGTGACCGTGCTCGGTGATCTCGCTCAAGGCACGACGGTGAACGCGCCGACCGACTGGCCGGAACTACTGGACGCGCTCGGCAAGCCGGCCGCGCGCATCCTGCCGCTGACCACCGGTTATCGCGTACCGGCCGAGGTCATCGAGCTGGCCAACAAGCTGCTGCCGGCCCTGCACTCCGGCGTGCTGCCGGCCGAGTCGGTGCGGCACGCGCCCGGGTCGTTGGTCGTACGGTCGGTGCCGGCTGTCCTGCCGGCGCTCGTCGAGGCCGGCACCGCGGCTCTGGAGCAGCCCGGCTCGGTCGGTGTGATCGTGGCCAACGACTCGGTCGCCGCGGTCGCCGACGCGTTCACCGCCGCTGGCGTCGCGTACAGCGTGAGCGGGTCCGACGACGAGGAGCAGCAGCTGGTCGTGGTGCCGGCGGCGCTGGCCAAAGGCCTGGAGTTTGACCACGTCATCGTCGGCGAGCCGGCCGACATCGTGGCCGCCGAGGCGCGCGGTCTGCACCGCTTGTACGTCGTACTCACCCGCGCCGTCTCGCGCCTCACCGTGCTGCACGCCGCGCCGCTGCCCGACCCGCTCGGCTGATTGGTCGCATGGCCACCATGCTTGCGTCAGATGCACGCATGGTGGCCATGCGACCAACAGTCACGAGAGCGTGCGGCGCGCGCGGGCGATGAAAGCGCGCGCGGCCGGACTGGTGGGGCCGCCGGCGCGCCACGCGAAGGCGAGCCGGCCGCGGATCGCCGGCCGGGTGAGGTCGATCGGATGCAGGTCCTCGCGGTTGTACGCGACCGACTCGGGCAGGATCGCCACGCCGAGACCGCGTGCCGCGAGCTGCGCGAGCACCATCGGCGTACCGGCTTCGAAGGCCACGTACGGCGTGAAACCGAGGCCGGCGCAGGCATCGTCGAGCACGGTCCGGATGCCGGTGCCCCGCGGCAACGCGATCAGCGGCCGGTCGCGAAGCGCCGCGAGTGGCATCGACGCGCGCCTGGCCAGCTGGTGGCTCAGGCAGACGGCCGCACAGACGGCCTGGTCGGTGAGCACGTGGATGTCCAGGCCGGATGGCGTCGTCGGCCCGATGGCCACGATCGCCGCGTCGAGCCGGCCGGTGCGGACGGCCTCGATCAGCCGGTCGCTGCTGTCCTCGCCGAGCGTGATGTCGACCGCCGGGTGCTCGTCGTGGAAGTCCGCCAGCAGCTCGGGGAACGGGACGTTGTGCGAGGTCACGGTGCCGACAGCGATCCGGCCGCGTACCAGCCCGGTGAGCTCGTCCACCGCGTGCCGCGCGCCGGACACCGCACCGAGAGCGGCACGCGCGTACGGCAGCACCGCCGCGCCGACCGCCGTCAGCGTCACCTTGCGTCCAGAGCGGTCCAGCAACTCCTGGCCGAGCTCCCGCTCCAACCGGCGGACCTGCGCGCTGACCCCTGGCTGCGCCACGTGCAGACGCTCGGCGGCGCGGGTGAAGTTGGCTTCCTCGGCGACCGCGACGAAGTATTCGAGCTGATGCAACTCCATAAGCATCGATTATAGCGCCGAGCATAACCAGCTCTTGGACTTCTGACTCGTCCGGCGGCAGGCTGGAGTCGTAGCCGAGAGAAGGAGCCAAAATGAGTGACAAAGCCATGCGCCCCGAGGACCTGACCCGGCTGTTCGTCGAGCGCGCGAACGCCGGCGACGTGGACGGCATGGTCGAGCTGTACGAGCCGGACGCGGTGCTGGCCTTCCCGCCGGGTTCGGAGACGGTCGGCCACGCCGCTCTGCGCGACCTTTTCGCCGAGATGGTGAAAAACCTGCCGGAGTTCAAGCAGGAGCCGACGCTGCCGACCGTACGCAACGGCGACCTGGCGATCACCTCGACCGTGCCGTCGGACAACACCGGCGGTCGGGTGCAGGTCGTCCGCCGGCAGCCGGACGGCAGCTGGCGGCGGATCATCGACCGGCCGGAGATCCGGAGTGCGCGATGAACGTCGTGATCGCCGGCGCCGGGATCGGTGGCCTGACCGCAGCACTCACGCTGCACGCCAGAGGCATCGGCGCGACCGTACTGGAAAGTGCTCGCGAGTTACGTCCGCTCGGCGTCGGCATCAATCTGCAGCCGCGCGCGGTGGCCGAGCTGATCGAGCTCGGCCTCGGTGACGAGCTGGCCGCCATCGGCATCGCCACCGCCGAGCTGGCTTACTGCGACGAGACCGGCCGGCGGCTGTTCACCGAGCCGCGCGGCCTGGCCGGCGGCTATCGGTGGCCGGGCTATTCGGTGCACCGTGGCCGGTTGCAGCTGATGTTGCTGGACGCCGCACGCGACCGGCTCGGCGCGAACGCCGTACGCACCGGCTCGCCAGTGGTCGGTTTCGAGCAGGATCGCGGGAAAGTACGCGTGCAGCTGCCTGGCGAGGCGATCGACGGCGATGTGCTGGTCGGCGCGGACGGCATCCATTCGGTCGTACGCGCGAAACTTCATCCGGAGGAGGGGCCGTTCCTGTGGTCCGGTGTCCAGATGTGGCGCGGCACAACGGAAACTCCGCCGTTCCTGGACGGCCGGACGATGGTGATCGTACGCGACCGGGAAGCCGCCGAGCTGGTCGCGTATCCGATCGGGCCGTCGACGGTCAACTGGGTCGTCCTCGCGCGGACCGGCGATCCGGGTCCGCTGCCCGGTGACGCCAGCTGGAACCGGACCGGCCGGTTGGAGGATGTGCTGAAACACGTGGGAGACTGGCGGCTCGGCTGGCTGGATGTGCCGTGGCTGGTGGAAAACAGCGAGCAGATCCTGGAATATCCGATGGTCGACCGGGATCCGCTGCCGCACTGGGGTTGTGGCCGGGTCACGTTGCTCGGCGACGCCGCGCATCCGATGTATCCGGTCGGCGCCAACGGCGGCTCGCAGGCGATCCTCGACGCACGCGCGCTGGCCGACTCGCTTCCGGATGGCCTTGCGGCGTACGAAAAGACGCGTCGCGCGGCGACCGCGGCCGTGGTCGCGGCCAACCGGGAGATGCAGCGCAGCGGCAACGAGTATTCGGCGGCCAGACTCGAGAAAATCACCAGCAAATACCGGCGGGACACTGGAGCGGACGGCTGATGGCGACTTTTGTTCTGATCCCCGGCGCGTGCCACGGCGGTTGGTGCTTCCGGCCGCTGGACGACCAGCTGCGCGAGCGCGGACATCGCGCGTACACACTGACGCTGACCGGTCTCAGCGAGCGCCGCCACCTGCTGACCTCGGCCGTCAACCTCCAGACACACATCGAGGACGTGGCGGCGATGCTGGTCGCCGAGCGGATCGAGGACGCCGTGCTGGTCGGGCACAGCTATGGCGGCATGGTGATCAGCGGCGCGGCCGACCGCCTGCCTGAGCGCGTACGCTCGCTGGTCTACGTGGACGCTTTCGTGCCCACGGACGGTGATTCGTGCTGGCGGCTGACCAACGACGAGCAGCGTGCCTGGTATGCCAGCGTGGACGAGACCGGCTTCGGTGTGCCACCGCTGCCGTTCTACGACTCGCGCGCGACCGCCCATCCACTGGCCACTCTGATGCAGCCGATCCGGCTGCGCGGCGAGGGCCCTTTTCGCCGGACGTACGTCTATGCGAAGGACTGGCCGACGACGTCACCTTTCGCGCCAACGTACGAACGACTGCGTGCCGACCCGTCATGGACGGTGCACGCGCTGGACAGCAAGCACAACATCATGCGCGACGCGCCAGCCGACCTGCTTGAGACCATGCTCGCGGCGGCATGACACCTCCGACATGCGCGCTGCTAGCGATCGCATCGAGTGTGGGGAAATCCCGGTAAGACCGGCGCTTCGATGCGGGAATTTCCCACACTCGACGCCGACACGCCGAGACCGGCGCGAAACTGTCGTACCCCTCGACCAAAGTTGCCCCCACCCAGTGGTCGGGTGGGGGGTGGGTCGAGAGGCTCACCATGACGCAAATTTTCGTCAAGGCGAAAGGCCTCTCACCCACCCCCCACCCGATCTGGGTGGGGGCCAAAACTGCCACCTGGGTACGACAGTTTCGCGCCGTAGCAGGTAGATCGGCGGCACGGGCGCCGACCAGCGCGTCGATGGAGCGCTACATGCCCGTTTTGCGCGCTTGGCGTCTGGTAGCAAGGCCCCCATGCGTGCGTCCAGCGCACGCAAGGCCCCCATGCGTGCATCGCACCCTGGGGTCGGTGTGACTAGAGAGGCCACAGTGACCAAGGGGCCGCATGGGGCGGACTCCAAGATCAACTTCTAACTTATCTAAGTTTCCAACGCGAACCCACCCCCCACCCGATCTGGGTGGGGGCCAAAACTGCCATGTGGGTACGACAGTTTCGGGCCGGGGCCTGAGATGGTGAGTGTTGCGAACGGGATCAGACGGCGAAGGAGTCCGGTGTCGCGAGTTTCCAGTCCTCGGCCCAGGCTGCCGGGGGTTCGTCGAGGAGCTGGCCGGGTTTCAGCGGTGGGCACAGGTCGGCGTAGGAGCGGACGGCCTGCGGGCTGACCCGGCGATAGAGCATGTGGCCGCGCAGACCGTCCGGATGGTCGACGCCGAGCGAATACATGATCTGCATGGCGCTGTGCACGGTTGCCTTCTGATAGTGGAAAACCCGGTCGGCCTTGTCCGGTACGTGCAGCGCGCGCGAGCGGCGGGGGTCCTGGGTGGCGACACCGACCGGGCAGCGGTTCGTGTGGCATTTCTGCGCCTGGATGCAGCCGACCGCGAACATCATCGCGCGCGCGGCGTTGGTGTAGTCGGCGCCCTGGATCATCCGGCGCACCATGTCCGAGCCGGTGGCGATCTTGCCGCTCGCGCCGAGCTTCACCCGGTGCCGCAGGCCGCAGCCGACCAGCGCGTTGTGCACCTCATACAAACCCTCCGAAAGCGGCATGCCGACATGGTCGGTGAACTCCAGCGGCGCGGCGCCGGTGCCGCCTTCCGCGCCGTCCACGACAATGAAGTCCGGCGTGATCTGCTCGTCCACCATCGCCTTGCACACCGCCAAAACATCGCGCCGCGTGCCCACACACAGCTTGAATCCAGCCGGCTTTCCTCCCGCGAGCTCACGCATCCGAGCGATGAACAACACCAGCTCCCGGGGCGTACGGAAAACCCGGTGGTAGGGCGGCGACACGACCGTCTTGCCGAGCGGCACATCGCGTACGCGCGCGATCTCCGCATTCACCTTCTCGCCAGGCAGCACACCGCCGAGTCCCGGCTTGGCGCCCTGCGAGAGCTTCAGCGACACCAGCTTGACGTGGGGATGCGCGGCCCTGTCGGCGAACAGCCTGGGGTCGAAGTCCCCATCGTGCGTACGGCAGCCGAAATAGCCGGTGCCGATCTCCCAGACCAGGTCGGCGCCGCCTTCCAGGTGATAGTCGGAAATGCCGCCTTCGCCGGTGTCGTGCGCGAAACCGCCTCGCGCTGCCCCCATGCTCAGCGCGCGGATGGCGTTGGCCGACAGCGAGCCGAAGCTCATCGCCGACACGTTCAGCAACGACATGTCGTACGGCCGCGTGCAGTCCGGTCCACCGACATGGATCCGCGGCGGCGCGTCACCGGTGCCTTCGCCGGCCTGGCTGTGGCCGCGCTCGCTGGCCGGCCGGTGCGGCGACATCGAATGCGCGAAGTACTCGTAGCCGTCCTGGTAGACGTCGCGCTCGGTGCCAAACGGCGACTCACCCTCGATGTCCTTCGACCGCTGGTAGACGATGCTGCGGACATCCCGGTCGTACGGCCGGCCATCGTAGTTGCGCTCGATGAAGTACTGCTGGATCTCCGGCCGGATCTCCTCCATCAGATAACGGATGTGACCGAGCACCGGATAGTTCCGCAACACCGATTTATCCGTTTGTAGCAGGTCATAACACCCCAGCAGACCGACCGCGAGCAGCGGTACGGCCAGCAACGACCACCACGGGGACAGGACCAGAGCGAGCGCGCCGGCGACGACACCGGCGACCGTCAGGGCCAGCACGATCACGGCCCGTACACCTGCATGCAGCACGAGAGCACACTAAGCCGGGTGAGCAATACCGGCCGGTCGAGATGAAGCCGAGATTAACTCTTTGTCCGGTTCCGGACCGGCCGGCTAAGAAGTTCCTGTGTTTTCCGAGCGCTTCTCGATCGGTGCAGCCGGCTCGTCCTCGCCTTTCAGTGCCGCGCGCAGCCGGTCCCGCTCGGCACGCCGGCGAGCCAGCACGCCACCGAGGCTGGTGGCAAAATCACTGGTCTGGCGGCGCAGCAGCACGTACGCGACCGGCATCGAGATCAAGAGCGCGACCAGCACCAACGCCCATCGCCGCAGGCCGGCGACGTAGAGCACACCGAGGCAGCCAGCGAAGACCAGCAGCCGCCAGAAGGTGTAGCGCAGGACCGCGAGCACCCCGCCACTCCTCCCCTTGGTCGGCCCCTTCATGCCCCGCCCGCATCCCTAAGAGGCAAATTTCGACATCACGCGTTGTGGTATGCGGATCATCACCAACGTACTACCGTGCTACTCGGCAGTTGGACGAGTGGTCACGGGCACTCTCGGGGATGGGACGAGTTACCAAGTGGCAAGCGAGCGAACGTCGCCGGTCGACCGGGGTTGGACCAGGCGCATCACCGAAGGCATGTCGATCGGTCTGCTGGCCGGCTGCGCCGTGCTGGTCACCGCGTCCGGCGCGTCGGCCACGCAGCTGCCGGCCAGCGCGCTGAGCAGCGCGACGCTCGCCGCCTACAGCGGCGTGCCGGCCAAGCCGCAGCCAGGCATACCGGACCCCGGCACGGCGGTGCCGCCGACGCCGATCCTGCCCAACGGTACGGCGCTCACCCCGCCGACCGGCCTCCCCGCGCCGCCGCCGTCGCCGCCGGTCAGCCCGGTGGTCAACACCGTGCAGACCCAGCAGGCCGCGGTCGAGGGCCTGTCCGAGCGGCTCACCCAGCTCAAGCAGGACCTGGCCGACCAGATGTCCAAGGTCACCACCGCCGACCAGGCCTGGAGCGCCGCCTCCAACGCCTACCGGCAGATCCTGCAGGGCAATCAGAACCAGCCGCAGAGCTCCTACCTGAGCGTCATGGGTACGCCGGCCAGCGGCGACAACAAGCCGCAGAGCGACACCGCGAGCAGCCTGAGCGCCGCGGCCGCCGCCGTCGTGCAGACCGCGCAGGCGTACGCGCAGGCCTTCCAGCAGGCCAGCACCATGCAGGCGCAGCAGGCCGCGATGCAGGCGCAGTTCGACACGCAGAGCGCGGCGCTCAAGCAGCTGCAGTCGCAGTACGCGCAGCAGCTGGCCGCCGCCGGCACCACCATCGACGCGTTCAACAGCCAGCTGGCCAGCCAGTACGGCCTCGGCCCCGGCGGCGCCGCGTCGCCGATCGCGCTGAAGGCGCTGTCGTACGCCTTCGAGCAGGCCCGGCTGCACAAGATGTACGAGTGGGGTGCCGAGGGTCCGGACCGGTTCGACTGCTCCGGCCTGGTGATGGCGGCGTACGACTACGCCGGCATCCACCTGCCCCGGACCGCGCGGCCGCAGTGGCGCGCGACCCGGCCGGTGCAGATCAACGCGCTGCTGCCCGGCGACCTGATCTTTTTCGCCACCGACAAGAACAACTGGGACACGATCCACCACGTCGGCATGTACATCGGCAACGGCAAGATGATCAACGCGCCGCACGACGGCGTACCGGTGCGCGTCGACACGATCTGGTGGTCGGAGTTCTTCGGTGCGACGCGGGTCGTCGGCGCGGTGCCTCCTGGCCAGTCCGGCTCGGTGCCGTCCTTCCCCGGTGGCGGCGGTGGCAACACCGGTGGCGGAGGCGGCGGTGGCAACACCGGCGGTGGCAGTGGCGGCGGCAGCAAGCCGCCGGCCAAACCTCCCACAAAGCCACCGACAAAGCCGCCGTCCAGCCCGTCGACCTCGCCCAACCCGTCGGCGCCCTCGGTGAGCTTCCCGCCGCCGGGCAGCACCAGCCCGTCGCCGACCGCTCCGCCGACGTCCGGCCCGCCGGCCACTCCGAGTGACTCGACGGAAAGCCCTTCTGCGAGCCCCAAAAGTTCTTCGTAACACCGTAAAAACCGTTGGTGGACTGCTCGGCCTGCGCTAAGAACGCGGGTCGAAGCGGTCCTCCCACTTGGTCGACAGGACGACGGTCGTCCGGGTCCGCGCGACGCCGCGGATCCGGTTGACCCGGCCGATCGTGTATTCCAGCGCGGCCACGTCCGGCACCCGCACCTTGAGCATGAACGACTCCTCGCCGGCCAGAAACCAGCAGGCCTCGATCTCCGGCAGGTGTTGCAGCGCCTCGGCGATCTCGTCCTGTTCGCTGCCGTCCGACTGCAGGACGCCGATCAGCGCGGTGACACCGAGACCGAGCGCGTCCGGCGCGACGGCGGCGCGATAGCCGGCGATCACACCTGATCCCTCGAGTTTGGCCACCCGGTCGTGTACGGCGGGCGCGGACAAACCGACCTGGCGACCGATCTCCGCGTACGTCTCACGGCCACGGACGCGCAGCACGGCCAGGATCCGGCGATCGGTGTCATCCACTTATGCGCCCCTCGAATCTGCCTGTTCGGGCCTTTCGCCGCAGCGTATTGGCTGGTAGCAACCCCAAATGCGGCAGTACGGGGTGCGTCTCCCTCGATCGATAAGGTAGCGGCTATTTGCCTTATTGGCCCTGACTTCTCCCATAATTAGCGCCGTGGCACTCGTCGTCACGGTCAAGGACCTTGTCAAACCGCCAGTGAAACCGCCTCAACGATGCTCTAATGACCGCCGGAGCGAGATTTTTCCGCATCAGAGCGGCAGGTACGGCATCAACGAGGGAGGTGCTGGGTCGGTGGAGGTTGAGGGGAAACTGCTCACCCCCGGTGAGGTGGCCGCCATGTTCCGGGTGGACCCGAAAACGGTGACCAGATGGGCAGCCGCGGGCCGCATCAGCAGCATTCGTACGCCCGGCGGGCACCGCCGCTTCCGCGAGGCGGAGGTCCGTGCCTTGTTGGCCGGCGAAGGTGGACTCGTCGACGACGACGAGGCGACGGACGACTGACGGCATCCGGCCGGTGCCGATGGCGGCTTCGACGCTGACGGCCCCGTGTTCACTCCCTCGGCATCGCGGCTGAGCGGGAACCGGATCGCACCGGCCGGCGTCCAAGCCACCGACGGACATTCTTCCGGCGGAGGTCGCATGATGCGCGGTAGAGCCCTGGCCATCGTGGCGTTGTTGGCGGTGACCGGATGCGCGACCCCGACGACGGGTACGCCGCACGATCCGCCGGCGACCAGCGCGCCGGGCAACGAGCTTCCGGCGCTGGCGTTTCACCGCACCGGCGGCATCGCCGGCGTCCAGGACGACCTGCGGATCACCGCCGCCGGCCAGCTCACCGCGAGCAGCCGGCAGCGGGACGTACGGCACGACACGCTGACCGCCGCCGAACGCGCCGAGCTGCTCGCGAAGCTGCGCAACTTCTCCGTCACCGACCGGCCACCGCGGCCGCCATACCAGATCGCCGACGGCTTCACGTACGACATCACGGTCAATGGCCGAAAAGTGCGTTTCGAGGACGGCGCGGTGCCCAAGCCGGCCAAGGAGCTGATTTCGGTGCTGAGCGCGATCTTCTCCCGCGTCGTCAGGTGACACTTTGTCCGGCAGGGTACGCATTTGCGGCCAAGCGTCGCGCGCATAACACCTGGTTGGCGCGGACTCAACGAAATATTCCCGGCGCGCCGTAACGCGCCTCGACCCCGTAACGATGGAAGGGCAGAGGCGATGTCGTAAGCTTCGCCTCTGTCGGTCGAGAGTCAGGCGCTCAACCGGGTGCCGTCGGCTGACGCCGCCGAATCGACGTCCGGCAGGGGTCGGACGCGAGCCGGGGACCCGAGTTCCTGGGGTGAATCCGCGATCCGTCGCGGTAGGGCGATTTTTTCTTCCCCGCCCGAATCCGTCAGCTAACTCGGTAGGCGGTCATCGCGGAAGAAGGAGTCTTCGAGAAGTGACGCTATGGCAGCGCCTTCGTGTCCTTGTCGTGCCTACTCTCCTCACCACTGGCCTCGTCGCCGGCTCGATGGCTTTCGCCAGCCCGGCCGCCGCTGACCCCAGCCTCAGCCAGGTCCAGCAGCAGATCAGGACGATCGAGAACAAGCTGGACACGCTCAACGACCAATACAACACCGCCAACGTCAACCTGACGCGCGTCAAGGCGCAGCAGGCGACGGTCAACAAGCAGCTCGCCGCCACACAGGCCAAGCTGAGCGCGTTGTCCGACCAGACCGCCTCGTACGCCATCAGCGCGTACAAGGGCGGCGACGTGAGCATGATGAGCTCGATGATCACCAGCGGCTCGGCGGACACCTTCCTGGACCAGCTGACCACGCTGGACGCGCTCACCGGCAAGACCGCTGGCGCGCTCAAGCAGCTCAAGGACGCCAAGGCCGCGCAGGCCGCGCAGCAGGCGAAGGTCAACAAGCTGACCTCCGACGCGCAGACCCTGGTCAACACGCTCACCACCAGCAAGAAGACCTACGACGCACAGCTCAAGCCGCTGAAGAAGCTGCGCGCCAAGCTGGACCCGAGCGAGTTCGGCTCGGACGCGGACGCGCCGGAGGCGCCGGTCGGCGCACCGACCACGGTCAAGTTCGCGTACGCGCAGCTCGGCAAGCCGTACGTGTTCGCCGCCGACGGCCCCGACTCGTACGACTGCTCAGGCCTCACGATGGCCGCCTACCGGCAGGTCGGCATCAGCCTGCCGCACTCCGCACACGAGCAATACCAGGGCAACCCGCACATCTCCCGCGGCGCGGTGGAGGCCGGCGACCTGGTGTTCTTCAACGGGTTCGGGCACGTCGGCCTGGCCATCAGCAACAGCCAGGTGATCCACGCGCCGACCGAAGGCGAAAACGTCAAGATCTCCAGCATCGACTCGATGGGCTTCGTCGGCGCGGCACGTCCGGCCGGCTGATCGACCCGCGTACGCGTGAAAGGCCCGGCACCGGTTCTGGTGCCGGGCCTTTCCACGTGACACGCCCCTCTAAGGTTGCCTACGCAAGATCCAAACCGAAGGAGCCGCATTGGGTTTCGTCAGCTCTCTGGCCGGCCTGGCCGGTCAGCTTCCGCTCTGGATCGTGCTGATCGGCGGCCTGGTCGTCACGACGATGCGGCGGCGCCGCAATCCGCGGGCCGCCACGCTCGTCCTGGTCGGACTGATCGCCGCGCTGGTGTCCCTGCTGATCAGCACCTCGATCATCATGGTGGCGCCGTTCATCCCGACGATCATCAGAAACCTGGACCTGTCGACCGCCAGCTACAGCATCTTCATCGCGGTGGTCAACGTCATCGGCAGCCTGCTCGCCGCCGTCGGCTGGGTGATGGCGATCCTCGCGCTGTTCATGGTGCGCAAGCCGGCGCCGCCAGCACCTGCCTACGGAGACAGCCAGTGAACACCGCCGTCAACTTCCTGCCGTATCTCAGCACGCAGATCCCGGAGGTCCTGGCGCTGATCGCCGGCGTCGTGGTCGCGCTGGTCAACCTCGGCAAGGACCGCAGGAAGGCCGGTTACGGGCTGATCGCGTTCGCGCTGGCGCTCGCCGGCGTCGTCGCCAGCCTCGTCCTGCTGTTCGCGACGGTCTGGCTGCAGACCGGGGCCGGTGCCAGCGAGCTGGTCACCAGTCTGGCCTCCAGCGGCGGCAACTGCGCGGTCAACCTGTTGCCGGCGGCCGCCTGGGTCCTCATCCTGCTGGCGTTGTTCGGCGGCCGGGGCTCACCCGCAGAAAGCTGACTTCGCCACGTCGGTGAGCACGCCGACCGCGTGGAGGTTGGGGTCGTGGCTGAGGGTTTCCGCGCCAGCCACCTGCGTCCGGCCGTCCGGCGTGCTGAACACGACGCTGCCATAGCCGAGGACCATGCCGTTGTGCCCCCAGACAAGGCCACCAGGCACACATGGCACCGAGACCGGCATCAGGCCGAGTCCATAGCCATGACCGCGTACGTCCATCATCTGCGCCACCCAGCGGCGCGGCAGCAGCCGGCCGGTGATCAGGCCGCGCAGGAACCTGGCCTGATCGTCCACGGTGGACACGACGGCGCCGGCCGACCAGGCCCAGCTGGGGTTGTAGACGGTGAAGTCGACCAGCGGCTTGCCCGGCTCCAGCGGCACGTAGCCGTTCAGATGCCGGCCGGCGAGATACGCGGTGCCGTCGGCGAAGTAGGTGTCGGCGAGGCCGAGCGGGCGGAAGATCCGGTCGCGCAGCTCGGCGCCGATGCTGTTTCCGGTGATCTTCTCGACCAGCATGCCGAGCACGACGTAGTTGGTGTTGGAATACTCGAAGGTCGTGCCGGGCGGCGGCATCGGTGCCGGGTTGGTCAGCGCCGCGCGTACGAGCTCTTCCGGTGCGTACTGGCGAAACCGGCCGTCGACGACGTCGTCCACGGTTTTCCAGAGACGTTGGTCCTGGTGCAGACCGCTCGTGTGTTGCAACAGGTGGCGGACGGTGATCCGGTGATCCGGCAGCAGGCCGGGCAGCCAGCGGTCGACCGGCGCGTCCAGCGCCAGCTTCCGCTGCGCCGCGAGCTGCAGGACGACCACCGCGGTCATCGTTTTCGTGTTGCTGCCAATGCGATATCGGTCGGCGGGACGCGCCGGCCGGCCGGTCGCGAGGTCGGCGACGCCGGCGGCGGCGGTGCGTACGCGCGGACCGTCGCGGCGTTCCAGCAGCGCTCCTGGCGCGCCGGCGGCCAGGACCGGTTGGAGGATGTCGGTTGCGACCGGCTTGCTCGCGTGTGCCGGCACGGCCGGTCCGGCGAGCAGCGCGATCCCTGCCGCGATTGAGAAAACTCTCACCAGCAATGACTTTTTCATTTGTCTCTCCAGATTTTGAGGTCAGGAGCGTCTGTTGAGGATGAACAGAGAGGCCAGGTAGACAACGGCCATGAGGGCGGCCAGCGGAGCCCACGGCCAGCCGTCTCCGCCGCGCAGGAAGTCGACAATGCCGCCGATGACCAGCACCGCGGCGAGGATGTTGACGGTGTAGAGCGAGGCTCGGGCGTGCAGGTGGACGTTGCGTTCCTCGTGCACGTCGTCGACCAGCATCGCGACGATTTCGCTTCGGCGGCCGAAAAACACCGCGCCGGCGGCCAGCAGCACGAAGACCGCGAGCGTGCCGAGGCCGAGCCAGAGATGGCCTTTGGAGATCATCAGCGCCGCGTACGCGATGCCGGCGATCACCAGGATGACCGGCACGAACACGTTTATCGGTCGTTTTCTAGTCGTCGACATGAAAAACCTCCTCGACGGTCGTCTGGAAGAACCGCGCGATCCGGACGGCCACCGTCAGCGACGGGCTGTAGCGGCCGGTCTCGATCGCGTTGACCGTCTGCCGTGACACCCCGATCGCGTCGGCCAGATGGCCCTGCGACAGCTGGCGTTGCTCTCGCAACGCACGTACGTCGTTCCGCACACCTGTAAAGTAGGCTTTACAGCCAGGCCTGTCAAGTGCGCTTTACAGGCGTACGTTGGAGGCATGTCTCTGCTGCCGCTGGACGACCCGGAGTTTCGCCGCGATCCCTATCCGGTGTTCGCCGAGTTGCGCGCCCGCCGTTCGCTCGCCTGGGACGAGGATTTGGGGATGTGGCTGGCATTCGACCACCGGACCAGCAACCTCGTGCTGCGCGACCGCGATCTCGGCCGGATCTGGCGAGACCGTGAGCCGGCGGTGGACTTCGGCCAGTTCAACCTCATTCACCGCAACGCGTTGCTGGAGATGGAGCCGCCGGACCACACGCGGTTACGCCGGCTGGTCTCGGTCGCGTTCACGCGACGGCGTACGGAGCAGCTGCGGCCGCGCATCGCCGAGCTGGCCGGCGCGCTGGTGGCGGACATGCGGGCCGCCGGCAGCGCCGACCTGATGCCGGATTTCGCCCAGGAGCTGCCGGTGCGGGTGATCGCCGAGTTGCTCGGCATTCCACTCGCGGACCGCGCGCTGCTGCGGCCGTGGTCCAACGCGATCGTGAAAATGTACGAGCCGGCCGCGTCCATCGAGCAGCAGCAGGGAGCGGAGCGCGCCGCGGCCGAGTTTGTCAGCTATCTTCGCGAAATCGTCGCGCACCGGCGTACGTCTCCCGGTGACGACCTGGTCAGCGCGCTGGTGCGCGTACGCGACAGCGACGGCGACCGGTTGACCGAGGACGAGCTGGTCACCACCTGCATCCTGCTGCTCAACGCCGGCCACGAGGCGAGCGTCAACGTCATCGGCAACGGCACTTTGGCTCTGTTGCGCCATCCTGAGCAATGGAAGGCACTCGCCGCCGACCCGGCCCTGGTGCCGGTCGCGGTCGAGGAGCTGATCCGCTATGACTCGCCGCTGCAGCTTTTCGAGCGTACGGCCACCGATCGCGTGCGGCTGCCGACCGGTGTCGTGGAAAAAGGCCAGAAAGTCGCCGCGCTGCTCGGCTCGGCCAACCGCGACCCGTCGGTGTTCGACGCGGCGGACACCTTGGACGTACGACGTGCCGACAACCCGCACCTCGGTTTCGGCGCCGGCACGCATTTCTGCCTCGGCGCGCCATTGGCACGCGTCGAGCTGCAGGAAGCTTTCGCCGCCCTGCTCACACTGCCGCTGACCCTCGCCGCACCACCCGTCCACCGCGACGAGTTCGTCATCCATGGCCTCACCTCTGTCCCGCTGTCGGTGGCTGCCTGATGAGGCAGGACGGGTACGGCTGGGGGATGAGCGGCGGCAGACCTGCGGTGGATGTGTGTGGTGTGGCGGTTTGGTGAGCTGGATTCCTCCGGCGAAGAAAGGAATCCGGCGACGTGCTCAGGCGTGTTCTGGTGGTCGGCGCGGTGGCGGCGGCGTTCGGTGGGACGCTGGCCACGCCGGCGGTCGCCGCGACGACGATCAGCCTTCCAGCCTTGAGCGGCCGTTATCCGGTTGGCACCAAAGACATCCAGCTCGTCGATCCGAGCCGTCAGGACCCGTGGAACCCGCGACAGCAGCGCGAGCTGATGGTCACCGTCACCTATCCGGCGCGTAACGGCGGCGAGCGGGCGCCATGGATGATGCCCGGTGTGGCCGGTGTGATCGACACGGTCACCTCCGGCGCGGACTATCTCGGCATCCCGAACGGCTCGGTGAACTGGTCCGCCACCAGGCGGCAGGCGCGTACGAACGCGCTGCCGATCAACAAAAAATGGCCGGTCGTGCTCTTCTCGCCGGGCAGTGCCTCGATTCGCGAGCTCAACGCCACGTTGACCGACGACCTCGCCAGCCACGGCTACGTCGTGGTTTCCCTGTCTCACACGCACGAGTCGGCGGTGGTGGAGTTTCCGGACGGGCGGCTGGAATACGCGGCGCCCAACGACGGCGGTGCGGAGGCGACGAAAAAGGCGATCGACGCGCGGATCGCCGACACCAGGTTCGTGTTGGACCAGCTGCCCAAACTCGGCCTGCCGGTGGACCTGGGCAGGATCGGCGTGGCCGGCCACTCGTTCGGTGGGTACGCCGCCGGTGAGGCGATGGCCGTCGACCGCCGGATCGACGCCGGCGCCAACCTCGACGGTGCGATGACCCGCGGCTTCCCACCGTCCGCCGGTTTGCCGGAAAACGCCGCGAAACACGGTCTCGACAGGCCTTTTCTGTTGTTCGGCGCCGATTCCTACGACACTGGCGGCCGGGTCGAGCACAGTCATCGGAATCCGGCCTTCGACCCGTCGTGGTCGCGGTTCTGGTCGCACCAGCGAGCCTGGAAGCGCGACCTGCACCTGGACAGGGCCGCGCATTACAGCTTCATGGATTTCCAGGTCATCATCCCGCAGCTCGGCTCATTGATAGCGCCAGCACGTAAAACCGCGTTCATCGGTCAGATCGACCCGGCCCGGTCGCTGGCCGCGCAGCACGACTACCTCGCCGGTTTTTTCGACCTGTGGCTGAAATGCCGCGATCGCGGCCTGTTCTGGCACGACTCACCGTCACACCCCGACGCCCATTTCGTCGGCTAGCTCGACCGCTGCGCGTACGATCCGCGCGAGGTCGGCATCGCGGCTGCCGGCCGGCCAACCGATGGCGACCGTGTACGGGCACGCGTCGACGACCGGCCGGTAGGCGATGTCGGCGCGCTGGTTGCGATCGGCGACCGATGCCGGCAGCAGCGCGACCGCCTGTCCGAGCGCGACCGCTTCCAGGACTTGCGTGCCATCGCTGACGATCGGCCCCTGGTCGCTGATCTCCCAGTACGCGCGTTCCTCCGGATCGACGTCGAGACAGCGCGGCGCCGGCAGCCCGTCCAACTCGGCGCGGCTGAGTTTTTCGCTGGCTGCCAACGGATGTGTGGCCGGGAGAGCGGCCACCCTGGGCACCGTCACCAACTCCTCGATGTCCAGTCCGCGCCGATCGCCCGGAAGCCCCACGATCGCCAGGTCGGCGCGGCCGTCGCGTACCCACCGGCCCTGCTCACCGAAACCGCTGATCCGCACTCGCAGGTTGCCGAACCGCTCGGCCAACCGGCGGAGCAAATCGGTGGCCACCAACGGTTTCGCCGTGACGACGACACTCCGTGTGCCGACGGCTCGGCGCGTACGCATGGTCGCCGCCGAGAGCGCGTCGAAGACGCGCCCGGCCTCGTCGTGCAGCACCGCGCCGGCGGCTGTCAGCGTGACGCTCCGCGTGTCCCGCTGGAACAGCTGCGCGCCGATCCGCCGTTCCAGCTGCCGGATCGCGCGCGACAGCGGTGGCTGCGCCATGCCGAGTCTGTCCGCGGCACGGGAAAAGTTGAGCTCCTCGGCGACCGCCTGGAAATACCGCAGCTCACGCACCTCGAGATCCATACCTCCAGGGTATGACGCCAGATCGGATCGGTCCTACGCTTTCGCCGCCACCGGCGCTGCAATGGAGACATGGACAACAGCGAGCCGGTGCGCGGATTCCTCGACACCGCTTTCCACCAGAAACAGGCGATCAAGGCTTTCGAGCTCTACTGCGGCGAACCGTACGTGCAGCACAACACGCACGCGCCGGCCGGCGGTGCCGCCTCGGCGCGATACCTGGAGTCGTTCGTCAATGGCTTTCCGGAGCTGTCGATCGACCTCAAGCGCGTGCTGGTCGACGGTGACTTCGTCGTCACGCATTCGCTGATCAAGCTGCGCCATGCCGACCGCGGTGCGGTGGCGATGGACATCTTCCGCGTACGCGACGGCCGGATCGTGGAGCACTGGGACGCGGTCGCCGACATCCCGGAAAACCCCACGAATCCGCCGTTCTGATCAGTGGCCGCGCGCCAGCCATTCGCTGACGTGCGGCGCCTCGACCTCGATGCTGGTGTCGTCGCCGTGTCCAGTGTGGACGGTCGTGCCGGCCGGCAGGGTCAGCAGTCGTGTCGAGATCGAGTCGATGATCGTGCCGAAGTCCGAGTACGACCGGCCGGTCGCGCCGGGACCGCCGTTGAACAGCGTGTCGCCGGTGAAGACGACGCCGAGTTCGGGGGCGTACAACGAAACCGAGCCAGGTGAGTGGCCTGGCACGTGCAGCACCGACAGCGTACGGCCGGCGACCCGCAACTCCTGGCCGTGCGCCAGGTCGGCGTCCGGCGCGAGCTCCGGATAGACCACGTCCCACAGCATCCGGTCGTCCGGATGAATCCAGACCGGCGCGCCGGTCGCGTTTTTCACCGCCTCCGCCGCGCCGATGTGGTCGTTGTGGCCGTGCGTACACACGATCGCGGTGAGCTTCCGGTTGCCGACCGCGGCAAGGATCGGCTCCGCGTCGTGCGCCGGGTCGATCACCAGCACCTCGTTTTCGTCGCCGACCAGCCAGACGTTGTTGTCGACGTCCCAACTTCCGCCGTCCAGCTGGAAAGTGCCGGACGTGACGACCCGCTCGATCACAGGACCACCACAGACCTCAGCACCTCGCCGGCGTGCATTTTCTCGAAGGCCGCCTCGATGTCATCCAGCGAGATCGTCTCGGACACGAAGGCGTCGAGGTCGAGCCGGCCCTGCTGGTAGAGGTCGACCAGCATCGGAAAGTCGCGCGAGGGCAGGCAGTCGCCATACCACGACGACTTCAAAGCGCCGCCACGACCGAAAAAGTCGAGCAGCGGCAGGTCCAGGCGCATGTCCGGCGTCGGTACGCCGACCAGCACCAACGTGCCGGCCAGATCGCGCGCGTAGAAGGCCTGCTCGTACGTCTCCGGCCGGCCGATCGCCTCGATCACCACGTCAGCGCCGAAACCGCCGGTCGCCTCGCGTACGGCCTCGACCGGGTCGGTTTTCTTGGCATTGACCGTGTGCGTGGCGCCGAGCCTGCTGGCCCATTCGAGTTTCCGATCGTCCACGTCGATCCCGATGATGGTACGCGCGCCGGCCAGCCGCGCACCGGCGATCGCAGCGTCGCCGACACCGCCACAGCCGAAGACCGCGACCGTGTCGCCGCGGGTGACGCCACCGGTGTTGATCGCGGCGCCGAGACCGGCCATCACGCCACATCCCAGCAGGCCAACGGCTTTCGGGTCGGCGGTCGGGTCGACCTTGGTGCACTGCCCGGAGTGGACGAGCGTTTTCTCGATGAAGGCGCCGATCCCGAGCGCCGGCGACAGCTCGGTGCCGTCTTTGAGGGTCATTTTCCGCGTGGCGTTGAAGGTGCTGAAGCAATACCAGGGCCGGCCGCGCAGGCAGGCGCGGCAGGTGCCGCAGACCGCGCGCCAGTTGAGCACCACGAAGTCACCGGCCGCCAGATCGGTCACACCGTCGCCGACCGCCTCGACGATGCCGGCGGCCTCGTGGCCGAGCAGGAACGGAAACTCGTCGTTGATGCCGCCTTCGCGATAATGCAGGTCGGTGTGGCAGACGCCGCAGGTCTGGATCCTGACCACGGCCTCGCCGGGTCCGGGATCGGGGACGACGACGGTCTCCACCCGGACCGGCTGGCCCTTGCCCGGTGCGACGACTCCGCGTACTTCCTGACTCATGCATGGCTCCTCATACGGCGGCAGGAGCCCCGATCGTATCGGCCAATATGACCCGGATCACCCCACCAACCCGCCAGGCCGACGACGCAATCGGATTCCGATTGGAACCTCGCCGGGGCGCTGAGCTGCGGCTTTCCCGGCGAGGTGCCAATCGGACACATCAGGCCGGGGCCACCAGCGGCAGCGTGACCGGCGTCGGGTTCGGCGGTGGCGGCGCTGCGACCGTCTCACCGGTCCGCTCGTCGACGATGCTGGACCGGACGCCAACCGTCGTCGAGTCGAGCCCGACCGCGAAGACCACCGTCACCGCGCGAGCGCCGATCCGGCCGCCGTACGTCATGATCCGCCACCCCTCGGTGTCCCAGCTCTCGATCAGCCCGGACCGTACGACGTGCGACAGCCTGCCGAACTCCTCGCTGCGCTCCAGGTTGAGCGCCGTCGCGGTCACCGGCACAGTGTCCGGAATGTCGCCGAGCGGATGCGGCCGATGCCGCGACCACCACGCCCGCACCGGCATCAACCACGTACGGTCGAAGTCCGGCGACAGTGCCAGCACCAGCGCCGCCTCAAGGACGACGACAACGACCGCCGACGGACCGGCCGCCCACCACGGTGTGGTCGCGGCGAACAGCGCCAGCAGGCTGCCGGCCGCCACGATGCCGGCGCGGGCAAAGCTGCGCCAGCCGATCGGTTCGGACCGCGCACTCGTGCAACCGCACGAGCTCTTCGGCGCCGCCAGCCGCGCATATCCCAGATATGCCAGGAAACCGGCGCCGACAACGGACGCGGCCGCCGCTGGCACCGGCGTGTCGCCGGCCACCAGCAGCGCGACGGCCACCAGCAGCTCCACACCGCCGGTGACCCGGTACGCCACCAGCGCGCGCTGGTCGGTGCCGAGCAGTTTCGGCAGTGCGGAACGGCTCGCGGCCACGCCGACGGTCCGGCCGGCCAGCTTGTACGCGCCGGCCCAGCCGAGCATCGCGGCGATGACCAACGGCTGTACGGATGCGATAACGCTCACCTGTCGACCCCTTCCCGCGCGTCAGGCCGCGGCGTTGCTGTGCACGGTGGAGATGTTGATCTCGTTGGTGTCCGGGATCCAGACGCCGATCACCTTCACCGCGTGGCCGACCCGCAGCCGGGACAGGTCGCCGGTGGCCGCCTCGCCGCGGTACGCCGCCGCCGTCTTGCCTTTCACGACGTGCGCGACGATCCGTTTTCCGTTGTGGTTGAGCTCCATCCGCGACGCGCTGATCGAGCTGATGTGGCCGTCCAGGTTGACGATGTTGACCCAGATCGCGTCGGCGGCGAGCGTGCCGTCAGGCAGCCGGGCGCCACGCGCGTACATGCCGTCGCCGACCTTCACCTGGTCGATGCCGACGTTCTCCATCTTCCAGAGGCTGGTGCCGCTGGTGACCATGATCCGGTGCAGCACGTTGTCGGAGCCGCGTACGCCGAGAGTTTTCCCCTCCACGGACGTGATCCGTCCCTCGACGAAGTTCGGGTCGGGTCCGCCGGGCACCGCGGCCTGGCCGGTGCGCTCGAAAGCGGCCGCCGCGTCAGTGCCGCCGAAGGCGGTCGCGCCGACGACCGCGGCCGCGCCGCCGAGCACCGTGCCGGTGAGGAAACGCCGTCTGTCCACTGTGGTCATGGCTGCCTCCTCAGTATCCGAACATGACCGGCGTGAGGCCGGAGCTCAGGCTGGCGATCTGGCTGTACGCCGCCGGGGTCAGGTCGACGTCCCGGTTCGTCCGGCAACTTCCGTTGCAGCACACGGCTTCGCCGCAGAACTGTTTGGTGTTCGGACCGCAGTCGGCCACGGTCACCGTGGTGCACGCGCCGGAGCACCAGTGCGTCACGAAGATCGTGTCGCCACAGACCTTGCGCGGCAGGCTCTCGCCGCACAGGTCAGGCCTGGTGATGTTGAAGCAGGCCTGCGACGCGTTCGGCCAGGCACACTGCAGCCAGCCGGAGTTGCAGTTGCCGCAGGCACCGCCGCCGGCCCCGCCACAGGGCCCCCAGCCGGCGCCACAGCAGAACCATGACGCCTCTCCGGACCATTGATTGGCCCCACATCCCATTACCGGTCTCCCTTCCCTCGTACGTCTCCCTCAAGACGCCGGAAAATTGCGACACGACCGCACGCCGCGGCGTACGTGAATGTCCACAATGGATGGTGACCCGGACGGAAAACCTCGTCCGGCACAGCGAAAGAAGCGGGTCAACCGCGCGTCAGGCCGAGTGTGCTGATGTGGCATCACCTACTTGTGATTCGACGCGGTCATCGTCAACGCCGGCATCGATTCTGTCAACAAATAACCCGCGAAAGCCGCTAAGGGGCGACAAAATAACCTGGACCAATCCGGCAGTGAGGGAGGAAACGTCAGCGTGTTTCGGCTATTTCCGAAGCGCTCTCGTCGACCACGCTGAGCCGCACCTGCCGGTCGCGTACGGCGAACACCATGGTCAGGCCGCCGTCTGCGGCATAGGTGAGAATCCGCCAGCCGTCGCTCTCCCAGGTTTCCCGGACGCCGGAACGGATCAGGTGCGCCACCGATCCGAAAAGCTCGCTGCGCTCCAGGTTGTACGCGATCGCCGCCACCGGCAGCGCGTCATTGAGGCCACGCAATGGATGTGGCCCCAACCTCAGCCGCAGCGCGCGTACGCGCAGGCCGAAATCCGGCGCCAGGATGACGAAAGTCAGGATCTCCACCGCGATGATCGGCAAGGCCAACGCCAGGTTTTCGTTAACGGCAACCCAAGGCGCGCCGACCGCGCCAGCGACAACCACGAGGCCGGCGCGTACGAACGCACGCCAGTCGACCGGCGCCACGCCCGCGCCGGTGCAACCGCACGAGCTGCCGGGAGCGGCGATCCGGGCGTACGCAAGGTAACCGAGAAAGCCGACGCCGAGCAGCGCCGCCGGGAAAGCCGGCCCACCGACGACAATCACCGCACCGATCGCGATTTCCGCGACGCCGGTGAGGCGATACGCGATCAGCGCGTACGCACCGAAAAGCTTCGGCAAAGCGGTGCGCCGCACATCGCTGTTGACGAATTTGTGCGCACCGCTCCACGCCAGCACGACGACCAGGACCACCGACTGGACAGCGGCGATCATTCGGTCGCCATGCTGTGGATCGTGGAAATGGTCATCTCGCTGGTGTTGGGCAGCCACACGCCGAGCACGCGTACGTGGTGGCCGACCTTCAGCCGCGACAGGTCGCCGGTCGCCTCGTCGCTCTTGTAGGTGACCGCCGACTTTCCCTTGACCACGTGCGCGACGATCCGTTGGTCGTGATGGTCGAGGTCGACCCGGCTGGCGCTGATCGCGGCGATGTCGGCGTCCAGGTTGACCAGGTTGACCCACACCGCGTCGGCCGCGAGCGTGCCGTCCGGCAGCCGCGCGCCACGCGCGTACAGACCATCGCCGACCGCCACCTCGCGCAGCGAGATCGGATCCATCTTCCACAGGCTCGTGGCGCTGGTGACCTGGATGCGGTGCAGGACCCGGTCCGAGCCGCGTACGCCGAGCACGCCGCCGGAGATGGAGGTGACCAGCCCCTCGGCGAAACCCGGGTCGAGCTGGCCGCCGACCAGATTGGGGTCGGCGCGGTGAAAGGCGGCCTGCGCGTCGGTGCCGCCGAACGCGGTCGCCCCGACCATCGCGGCGCTGCCGAGCACGGCACCGGTCAGGATGGCGCGTCGGTCCGGCACGTCAGACGCCGATCGAGACGGGGATGAGGCCGCTGTTGAGGTTGGCCAGCCGGCTGTACGCGGCGACCGTCAGATCGATGACCCGGTTGGTGCGGCACCGACCGTCGCAGCAGGCCTTGCCGCCGCAGAACGCCTTCGTACGCGGACCGCAGTCGGAGATCGCGACCGGGACGCAGACCCCGCTGCACCAGTGCGCGACCCGCAGCACGTCACCGCACTCGTGCGGCTGGATGGTCTCCTTGCACAGGTCCGGCCTGGTGATCGCGAAACACTTCTTCGACGCGTTCGGCCACGCGCACTGCAGCGCACCGGACCGGCACGTCTGGCACGCACCGGTGCCCACGGCTTTGCACGGCCCCCAGGCCGCGCCGCAGCAGAACCAGGACGCCTCACCGGACCATTCGTGCCTGCCGCACCCCATCCGTACTCCCCTCGGTCGACATCGGCCGCTCCACGCTAAGCGACCAAACAGGCTTAAATCGGCACAACACGCCTGTGTGTCACCTGTGAGATACCTGCTACGGCGCGAAACTGTCGTACCCGCCTGTCAATCTGGCCCCACCCAAGAACGGGTGGGGGGTGGGTCCGAGAGGCCTTCCTAGGTAAGTAGCGGCGATCACTCCGAGTGAAGTTCGACAAGCTGTCGAACCCCCGGCCGCAGGCTGTCGGAGGGCTTGCGACAATGGAGGCCGTGGCAGACGTATCGGCCCAGCAGACGACTCCGTACGACTACGAGGCGCCGGCCTCGCGCCGGCTGTTCGAGCGTGCCGAGGCGGTCATCCCCGGCGGGGTGAACTCGCCGGTCAGAGCGTTCCGCGCGGTCGGCGGCACGCCGCGTTTCATCGCCGAGGCCAACGGTGCCTATCTCACCGACGCCGACGGCCGGCGATACGTCGACCTGGTCTGCTCGTGGGGCCCGATGGTGCTCGGCCACGCGCATCCGGCGGTCGTGGAGGCGGTCACCAAGGCGGCGGCGAAAGGCACGTCCTTCGGCGCGCCGACCGAGGCCGAGGTCGAGCTGGCCGAGGAAATCGTCGCGCGTACGCCGGCCGAACAGGTCCGCCTGGTCAACTCCGGCACCGAGGCGACCATGAGCGCGCTGCGGCTCGCCCGCGGCGCGACCGGACGGCGGCTGATCGTCAAGTTCGCTGGCTGCTATCACGGCCACGTCGACGCGCTGCTGGCCGCCGCCGGCTCCGGCGTGGCGACCCTCGCGCTGCCGGACACGCCAGGCGTCACCGGCGCGCAGGCCAGCGAGACGATCGTGCTGCCATACAACGACATCGCCGCGGTGGAGCAGACGTTCGCCGAGGCGGGCGACCAGATCGCCGCGGTCATCACCGAGGCGGCGGCCGGCAACATGGGGGTGATCGCGCCGCGCGACGGCTTCAACGGCAAGCTCCGCGAGATCACCACCAAGCACGGCGCGCTGCTGGTGATGGACGAGGTGATGACCGGCTTCCGGGTCTCCAGGTCCGGTTGGTACGGCCTCGACCCGGTCACTCCCGACCTGGTCACCTACGCGAAGGTGATGGGTGGCGGCCTGCCAGCGGCGGCGTTCGGTGGCCGCGCCGACATCATGGCCAAGCTCGCGCCGGCCGGCCCGGTCTACCAGGCCGGCACGCTGTCCGGAAACCCGCTGGCGACCGCCGCTGGCATCGCGACCCTGCGCGAGTGCACGGACCAGACGTACGCCTATCTCGACCGCACGTCCGAGACGTTGCGCGGCCTGGTCACCAAAGCGCTGACCGCGGCCGGCGTGCCGCACCGGGTTTCCAACGCCGGCAACATGTTCGGCGTCTTCTTCACGACCGCCGACGTACGCGACTACGAGTCGGCCAAGCTCACCGACACCGCCGCATACAGGGCCTTCTTCCACTCGATGCTGGCGTCCGGCGTCTATCTGCCGCCCAGCGCGTACGAGTGCTGGTTCGTCTCCACCGCGCTCGGCGCGACCGAGCTGGAGATCATCGAGAAGGCGTTGCCGGCAGCGGCCGAGGCCGCCGGAGCCGCCGTGTGACCAAGACGGTCGTCCACCTGTTGCGCCACGGTGAGGTCTACAACCCGGCCAAGATCCTCTATGGCCGGCTGCCTGGCTATCGGCTGTCCGGCCTCGGCGAGCAGATGGCCGAGGTGGTCGCGCGTACGCTGGCCGACCACGACATCACCTACATCGCGGCCAGCCCGCTGGAGCGCGCGCAGCAGACCGCGATGCCGCTGGCCGCGCTTCTCGGCCTCGAGGTGCACACGGACGACCGGCTGATCGAGTCGCTCAACTACTTCGAGGGCCGGTCGGTGTCGCCGGGCGATGGCGCGCTGGCCAACCCGCGTTACTGGTATCGCCTGCGCAACCCGTTCACGCCGTCCTGGGGTGAGCCCTATCGCGATGTCGCCGCGCGGATGCTGGCGGCGATGCAGGAGGCCCGTCGCGTCGCCGAAGGCCACGAGGCCGTGCTGGTCAGCCACCAGCTGCCGATCTGGATGGCGCGCCGCTTCGCCGAGGGCCGCAAGCTCTGGCACGACCCGCGCCGCCGCGAATGTACGCTCGCCAGCCTCACTTCCTTCCGGTTCGACGGCGCCACGCTGGCCGGCATCGACTATCGCGAGCCGGCCAAGTCGCTGTCGACCAGGTCCGACCCCGCCAACAAGGGGGCCTGATGCGCCGAAGGATGCTATTCGCGATCGCAGCGGCCGGACTGCTGGGCGGCTGCGCGACCGGCACCGACGCGGTCAACCAGAGCGCTGGCGGCGAGAAAGGTTTCGTGCCCGGCCAGTCGTCGCGGCAACAGTGGCCGATCGGCAAGCGGGTCGGGGCCCCGGCGATCAGCGGTGAGACCCTGACCGGTGGCTCGCTCGACCTGTCGTCGATGCGCGGCAAGGTCGTCGTACTCAACTTCTGGGGTCAGTGGTGCGCGCCGTGTCGCGCCGAGGCCGGCGACCTGGAGCGGGTCTACCAGGCGACCGCGGCCAAAGGCGTACAGTTCGTCGGGGTCAACATCCGTGACACCAAAGACAAGGCGGCCGCCTTCCAGCGTACGAACGGCGTCACCTATCCGAGCCTCTACGACCCGTACGGCCGAGTGGCGGTGCGGTTTCGGCAGACGCCGCCGACGACGATCCCGGCGACCATCGTCATCGACCGCGCCGGCCGCGTCGCGGCGCTGTTCCGCGACGCCGTGCTGGAGTCGGAGCTGCGGCCGGTCGTGCTCGCGGTCGCCGGTGAAAAGCCGTGAACGCGGCCGCCACCGTCGCCAGTGGACCGCTGATCGTCGCGCTCGCGCTCGCCGCGACCGCCGGCCTGCTGTCCTTTCTCTCGCCGTGCGTCCTGCCGCTGGTGCCGGGATACGTGTCGTACGTGACCGGCCTGGCCGGCGCCGACCTCGACGCGGCGACCGGTGTCGACCCCAGCGGCAACACGGTGACGCGCACCGGAAACGCGACAAAAGTACGCGGCCGCGTGCTGCTCGGCAGCGCGTTGTTCGTCGTCGGTTTCACCGCGGTTTTCACGGTCCTGTCGGCCGCGGCCAGCACCATCGGCATCGTTTTGCTTGACTACGCACCGATTCTGCAGCGCGTGGTCGGTGCGCTGATCGTCGTGATGGGGCTGGCGTTCCTCGGCCTGATCCCCGGCCTGGACAAGACCGTGCGGTTGCGCTGGCTGCCGGCCTCAGGACTGGTCGGCGCGCCGGTGCTCGGAGCGGTTTTCGCGCTCGGCTGGCTGCCATGCACCGGACCGACGCTGGCCGCGGTGCTCGGACTGGCCACGACCAGCGGATCGGTCGGCCGCGGCGCGATGCTGGCCGCCGCGTACGGTCTCGGCCTCGGCATTCCTTTCGTCTTGTTCGGCCTGGGTTTCCGCCGGCTGATCGGCGCGCTCGCGTTCGTCCGCCGGCACAGCGTGTGGGTCACCAGGATCGGCGGCGCGATGCTGGTCGTGGTCGGCCTGCTTCTTCTGCTCGGTGGCTGGGATCCGGTGGTGATCTGGCTGCGCAGCTGGCTGCCGCCTGGGGAGATTCCGTTATGAGTCTTGACACTCTCTCCACCGCGCCGGCTCCGGTCGAGCCAGCGCCGAAAAACCCGCGCGGAAAGACGTTGCTGCTGCGGTGGTGGCGCCAGCTCACCAGCATGCGTACGGCGCTCGTTTTGCTTTTCCTGCTGGCGCTCGCCGCTGTGCCGGGATCGCTGCTGCCGCAATACAATCTCAACCCCGACAAGGTCCGGCAATATCTCACCGACCATCCGCAGCTCGGTCCGGTGCTGGACAAGATCGGCGCGTACGACGTCTTCGGCTCGCCCTGGTTCGCGGCGATCTACCTGCTGCTTTTCGTGTCGCTGGTCGGCTGCCTGATCCCGCGCATCCGGCTGCACCTCAAAGCGCTGCGGCAGGCTCCGCCGCCGGCGCCGAAATATCTCGACCGGATGCGTCATCACGCGGAGATCGCCGATCTGGACGTGACATCCGACGAGCTGGCCCGGCAGCTGCGGCGCAACCGCTGGCGCACCGTCGTACGCGAAAACGGCGACAAGGTCGAGATCTCCGCGGAAAAGGGTTACCTGCGCGAAACCGGCAACCTGGTCTTCCACATCTCGTTGCTGCTCATGCTGATCGGCGTCGCCTCCGGCGCGCTTTGGGGCTGGAACGGCAATGTGCTGGTCAACGAGGGCGACGGATTCTGCGACACGCTGCAGCAGTACGACTCCTACAACCTCGGTCGCGACATCACCGACACCGACCTGCCGCCTTTCTGCGTGAAGCTGGACAAATACAGCGACGCATACCTGCCCAACGGCCAGGCGATCAGCTTCGCCGCCGACATCACGTATGACAACGGCGCCGGCGGTCCCGGCAAACACGCGAGGATCGAGGTCAACGAGCCACTGCGGTTCGACGGCGCGCGCGTCTACCTGATCGACCACGGCTACACGCCGGTGCTGGAATACAAGGACAAGTACGGCCAGACCTTCACCTCCTCGACCGCGTTCATCCCGCAGGACCCCAACTTCTCCTCCTCTGGTGTGGCGGTTTTCGCCGACGCCAACCAAAAACCAGGCAGCGCGCGTACGCCCAACGTCGAGGTCGCCTTCCAGGGCATCTTCACGCCGACCACGCCGGCGCAGGGACCCAAGGTCGCCTCGCAGGGGCCGGCGCTGAAGTCGCCGGGCATCACGCTGGCCGCCTATCGCGGCGACACCGGACTGTCTTCCGGCATCCCGAAATCGGTCTACACACTCGACCAAAGCCAGATCGACCGCGGCAAACTCACGCTGGTCGGCTCGAAGTTCCTGCGGCCAGGCCAACGCTGGGACCTCGGCGACGGCAGCACGCTCACGTTCAAGACGGTCAAGAAATGGGCCGGCATCCGGGTCGACAGCAACCCCGGCCAGACACTCGTACTGGTCGCGGCCATTCTCATCGTCGCCGGCCTGCTCTGCTCGCTGGCGATCCGGCGGCGCCGGGTGTGGCTGCGGCTCTCGCCGGCCGGCGGCGGACGCACCGACCTACAAGCCGGCGGACTCTCGCGCACCGACGCGGCCGAGTTCGCCACCGAGTTCGACCGTCTGGTCGAGCAGATATCCCAGCGCGGGAAGGACAAAGCCGATGCCAGCTGAGACCGCCGTGGCCAGCCTGTCGGACAACCTGCTGGTCGCGACGATCCTGACGTACGTGGCGGCGATGCTCGCGTACGGCGTCGAATACGCGTTCGGCGCACGCGCCAGTCGCAAGGCTGCGCCGGCAAAAGTGCTCGCCGGTGTCGGCGGCGGCTCGGTCGAGGAAGCGCCGGTCTCACCGCCGGTCGGCGCCGACGTTACGGCACAGCCGTCGTCGCCGATCCCGTCCAACGCCGGCAGGATCGCTGTCGTTGTCACGATTCTCGGCGGCGCGCTGCACGTGGCGACGCTGGTGACCCGCGCGATCGCGGCCGACCGGGTGCCGTGGGGAAACATGTACGAGTACGCGCTGACCGTGTGCTTCGTCGCGGTCGTCGCGTGGCTGGTGGTGCTGACCCGGCAGCGGTCGGTGCGCCATCTCGGCGTTTTCGTGATGCTGCCGGTGGTTTTGCTCCTCGGCCTGGCCGGCACGGTGCTCTACACACCGGTCGTGCCGCTGGTGCCGGCGCTCAACTCCTACTGGCTGTGGATCCACGTCAGCGCGGCGACCATCGCCAGCGGCATCTTCATGACCGGTTTCGCCGCCAGCGCTCTCTATCTGATCCGCTACTACTTTGAAAAGCGTACGCTTGCTGGAAAGTCGCTCTCGTTTCCGCTGACTTTGGGGCCACGCCTGCCATCCGCTGAGGCCCTGGAGCGGACGACCTTCCGCGTCATCGCGTTTGCCTTCCCGATCTGGACCTTCGCCATCATCTGCGGCGCGATCTGGGCCGAGGCGGCCTGGTCGCGCTACTGGGGCTGGGACCCGAAGGAGACCTGGGCCTTCATCTCGTGGGTCGTCTACGCCGCATACCTGCACGCCCGGTCGACCACCGGCTGGAAAGGCCCGAAGTCCGCGTGGATCGCGGTCATCGGCTGGGGCACGATGATGATGAACCTGTTCGGCGTCAACCTGGTCATCTCCGGCCTGCACTCCTACGCCGGCCTGCAATAGCTGGCACGAATCCGCGATGTCACCGTCGCCGGCGCGCCATACGCTGGCCGCCGACGACGGAAGGTTGCGCCAATGCGTACGAGACTCGCCGCTGCCGCGATCGCGGTCGGCCTGACCGCTGCCGGATGCACCAGTTTTGGCCTGGGAGAGCCAACTCAGGAAGGCCCGGCGGCGTCGTGGACGCTGCCGACAGCTGGCGATCTGTACGCCGCGGGCACGACTTTCGTGCATTCAGGTGATCAGCTGAGCGGCATTTCCCCATCCGGCCGCACGTTGTGGAGCCGGCCGAAGACGACCGACGGTCGCATCTGGATCGTCGGCGCTCTGGTCGTGACGCAACGATCCAAATCCGACGTCGTCGAGGTGATCGAAGCGGCCACCGGCCGTACGCGCTGGCGGATCGACGCGCCCACGGCCGACTGGGTCGCCGTGTCGCAGACGGCGGTTTACGAGTACAAATGTGGCGACACCTGCACGACGACCGCCAGGGACGTCAACGACGGCCGTCCACTGTGGACGATCCAGGGCGCGAAGATCCAGGAGGACCGGATCGGCACCCGCGAGCCGTACGCGCCGACGGTTGGACCGTATCTGCTGATGGTCAGCGGTACGGAATACTTCCTGGTCGACGGCCGGACCGGCCGGCGGTTGGCCAGGAGCCTTCCGCCAAACGAGGCGGCCTGGTATCAGATCCCGGTCGCAAACACCGTGGTTTACACCGACAACGACCCGGAGTCGTCCGACCGCCGTTGCACCGTCGCGCTCAAGGCATTGGACGGCACCACCGGCGCGACGAAATGGTCCGGCAACGTCTTCAGCGGCACCAAAGCGGATGACACCTGCGAGAAAGCGCTCAACGGTGGATACCACAGCGGTTGGCTGATCATCAGCGACGGGACCCGTATCGCCGCGCTGACCGACTCCGGCAGGCCACAGCTTTTCGACCTTGCGACTGGAAAAACCGTGTGGTCCGGTGCGCGGCCAGGTGTGCCTATCGACATGGACGCGCATTCGATGCTCGTACGCGCACAGTTTGACACCGGCAACCTCGCGCTGCTCGACACGGCGACCGGACGGCAGCGGTGGACCGCGCCGGATCCCGGCCTGGAGGGCACGTCGGCCAGCTGGCAGACGCGGGTGACCGGCGGCCTGGTCGCGGTGAGCGCGAGCCAGCAGAAGAGCGGCTACAAGGCCGCGGCGGTCGTCGTCTACGACGCGAAGACCGGCCGCGAGCTGCTCCGTCGCGACGGCTGGCTGGCCGGCGCCGGCGACAACTGGGTCGCGATCACGCACAGCGACAAGAAGGATGTCAGCAGGACCGTGACGGACTTCATCCGCGTTTGACATTCCGTTACCCCCTAGGGGTACAGTCAGGGACATGACACCGGGTTACACAGACGACAAGGCGAAGATCCTGGCGCGCCTCAAGCGCATCGAGGGACAGGTCCGCGGCCTGCAGCGGATGGTCGACGAGGACACCTACTGCATCGACGTGCTGACCCAGGTGTCCGCGACGACCCGCGCGCTGCAGGCCGTCGCGCTGGAGCTGCTCGACGACCACCTCGGCCACTGCGTGCACGACGCGATCGCCTCCGGTGGCGAGGACGCGGCCGCCAAGGTCAAGGAAGCCACCGACGCCATCGCCCGTCTCGTCAAGTCCTGACTGGAGAAACATAGATGACCACCAGCACCTTCACCGTGTCCGGCATGACCTGCGAACACTGCGTACGGTCGGTGACCGAGGAGATCAGCGAGCTCGACGGCGTGCGGGACGTACGCGTCGACCTGCCCTCCGGTGCCGTCACGGTCGACTCGGAGCAGCCGCTGGAGGCCGCCGCGGTCCGCGCCGCCGTCGACGAGGCCGGTTATCAGCTGGTGGAGCCATGACCACCACGCAGCCGGACGCGGTCGACCTGGCCATCGTCGGGATGACCTGCGCGTCCTGCGCCAACCGGGTCGAACGCAAGCTCAACAAGCTCGACGGCGTGACCGCGACCGTCAACTACGCGACCGAAACCGCGCACGTCGAGTTTCCGCCGACCGTCACCGTCGGCGACCTCGTCGGCCAGGTGCAGGCGGCCGGATACGACGCACGGCCGCCGGAGCTGTCCGAGGACGAGACGGCTCCGCTGCGCCGGCGTTTGTTGACATCGCTGGCATTCTCGGTGCCGGTCGTCGCGTTGTCGATGGTGCCGGCAGTCCAGTTCGCCTATTGGCAATGGCTCGTCCTCGCGCTCGCGACGCCGGTCGTGCTGTGGGGTGCCTGGCCGTTTCACCGTGCCGCCGCGGTGAATCTGCGCCATGGCGCCGCGACGATGGACACGCTCATCTCGATGGGGGTCATCGTCGCGTACGCCTGGTCGCTCTATGCGCTGTGCTTCACCGCGGCCGGCGAGCCCGGCATGCGGATGGAGTTTTCGCTTTTCCGCGCCGGCGGCGAGGAAATCTATCTCGAAGTCGCCGCGGGAGTGACGACGTTCATCCTGGCCGGCCGCTTCTTCGAGGCACGCGCCAAGCGGCGCGCCGGCTCGGCATTGCGCGCATTGCTCGATCTCGGCGCGAAAGAGGTGACCGTACGCCGTGATGGCGACGAGGTGCGCGTGCCGATCGCGTCGCTGACCGTCGGCGACGAGTTTGTCGTGCGGCCAGGGGAAAAGGTCGCCACCGACGGTGTCGTGGTCGACGGCCGTTCGGCGGTCGACGCGAGCATGCTGACCGGCGAGAGCGTGCCGGTCGAGGTCGAGGTCGGCGACAACGTCGTCGGCGCGACGGTCAATGCCGGCGGACGTTTGGTCGTACGCGCGACCCGGATCGGTGCCGACACACAGCTGGCGCAGATGGCGAAGCTGGTCACCGAGGCACAGAACGGAAAAGCCGCGATCCAGCGGCTCGCCGACCGGATTTCCGGGATATTCGTGCCGATCGTGATCGGCCTCGCGGCATTCACAATGTTGGAGTGGTGGGTCACCGGAAACGGTGTGGTGCCCGGCATCACCGCCGCGGTCGCGGTGCTGATCATCGCGTGTCCGTGTGCGCTGGGTCTGGCGACGCCGACGGCGCTGCTGGTCGGTACGGGTCGGGGTGCGCAGCTCGGCATCCTGATCAAAGGCCCGGAAGTGCTGGAATCCACCCGTAAAGTCGACACTATCGTGCTCGACAAGACCGGCACCGTGACCACCGGCAGGATGTCGGTCGTCGAGGTCTCCGGCGATGTGCTGCGGCTGGCCGGTGCGGTCGAGGCGGCCTCCGAGCATCCGATCGCGGCGGCGATCGCGGCCAAGGCACGCGAAGCCGGACCATTGCCGGAAGTGACGGATTTCGTTGCGCTGCCAGGCATCGGCGTACGCGGCACGGTCGAAGGTCACGAGGTCACCATCGGCCGAGCCGCATCGGATGTCGCGTGCACAGTCGTCGCGGTGACCGTCGACGGCGAGCCGGCCGGCACCATCTCGGTCGCCGACACGGTCAAACCGTCGTCGGCGCAAGCCGTTGCACGGCTGCGAAAACTCGGTCTGCGGCCGATCCTGTTGACCGGTGACAACGAGCTGGTCGCGAAGGCGGTGGCGGCCGAGGTCGGCATCGACGAGGTGATCGCCGGCGTGCTGCCGGCCGGAAAGGTCGACGCCATCCGGAAACTGCAGGAGGCGGGCCGGGTCGTCGCGATGGTCGGCGACGGCGTCAACGACGCGGCGGCGCTCGCGACGGCCGACCTCGGGTTGGCGATGGGGACGGGCACGGACGCCGCCATCGAGTCGGCGGATCTCACGCTCGTACGCGGTGACCTGCTGGTCGCCGCCGACGCGATCCGGCTCTCCCGCCGTACGCTCGGCATCATCAAGGGCAACCTGTTCTGGGCCTTCGCCTACAACGTGGCCGCCCTGCCGGTCGCCGCGTTCGGCCTGCTCAACCCGCTGGTCGCCGGCGCCGCGATGGCGCTGTCCAGCCTGTTCGTGGTGACCAACAGCCTGCGCCTGCGCCGCTTCCGCTGAGGCCCGTTTCGACCCTAGGTCGCATGGCCACCATGCGTGCACCCAACGCACGCATGGTGGCCATGCGACCAGAAGTCAGCGAGCGGCGGGGACGGGCTTCTCAGGAGCCGGCGCGGCAGGTGCGCCGCGCAGGGCGACCTCGCGAACGAAAAGGGACGCCACGAAGGCGACCACGCAGGAGAGCGCGGCGACCAGGGCGATCCGCGTGACACCATCGCTCACGGCCTGCTGGTATGCCACCTGGCCTTGCACGGCACGCGTGAAAATCGAGCCGAAGACGGCCACGCCGAGCGCGCCACCGACGATCTGCACCAGCGCCATGGTCGATGACGCGACGCCGATGTCGCGCAGATCCACGCTGTTCTGCGCGATCACCATGGTCATCGTGCCGAGCGCGCCGGAGCCGATGCCGACCAGTACGAGAAACCCGGCGGTCGTCCAGGTGGAGGTCGCCGGCGTCATCGTCGACAGCAGGCCGAGGCCGACGGCCATGCTGACCGCACCCACCACCGGAAAGATCTTGTAGCGACCGGTCCTGCTCATGATCTTGCCGGTGACCTGCGCGACCACCGCGACCGGAATGACCAGCGGCACGAGCAGCAGCCCCGAGTACGCCGCGTTGGCGCCCTGCACGGCCTGCTGGAACAGCGGCACGTACAACGACACGCCGAACATGCCGGCACCACCGGTCACGATCATCACCATGGCGAGCGGAAAGTTGCGCGAACCGGTGAAGACCCGCAGCGGGATCACCGGCTCCTCGGCTTTGGTCTGAGAAAACAGGAACAGCGCCAGCCCCAGCACACCGACGGCGGCCAGCGACAGGATCTGCCACGACATCCACGCGTACGTCGAGCCGGCCCAGGTGGCGGCCAGCACGACCGCGGTGATGGTCACGCTGAGCAGCGCGGTGCCGATCCAGTCGACGCGCGCCTTCGACCGCGTGTGCGGCAGCCGCAGCATGACCTGGCACCAGACCAGCGCCACCAGGCCGACCGGCAGGTTCAGATAGAAGGCCCACCGCCAGCCGAGATACTGCGTCACCAGGCCGCCGACCAGCGGTCCGCCGACGTTGCCGACGACCATGAAGATCGCCACCATCCCCTGATAGCGGCCGCGCTCGCGCGGCGGCACGAGCGCGCCGATCAGGGCGTACGCACTGGCCGCCATGCCGCCGGCACCGATCCCCTGCAGGATCCGGAAGCCGATCAGCTGCGGCATCGACTGCGACAGGCCGGTCAGCATCGAGCCGACCAGGAAGACCGCGACGGCGGTCAGGAAGACCTGCTTGCGGCCGTACAGGTCACCCGCCTTCCCCCACAGCGGCGTGGAGACCGCGGTGGCGAGCAGATAGACGGTCACGACCCACGAGATCAGGTCCAGACCACCGAGCTCGCGGACGATCGTCGGCATCGACGTGCCGACGATCGCGTTGTCGAGCACGGACAGCACGGCGGCCAGGAGCACGCCGAGCAGAATCCAGCGGATGTTCTTTGGTGCTTCCGTCAAAACGCCTCTTTCCCCAGGTGAGCGCCGTGCGTACTAAGTACGCAAGAGTACATCGTACGCATCGAGTACGGTGTAAGCAATGGTCAACTGGGAAAAGGTCGGCGAGCCGGCCAGGACGGCACGAGCAGCGCTGTCGTACGACGCGGTCGCCGCGGCCGGCGTCGAGGTCGCGGACACGCAGGGCCTTGACGCGGTGACGATGCGCAGGATCGCCGAGCAGCTGGGCGCCGGCGCGATGTCGCTCTATCGCTACGTGGACAGCCGCGACGACCTGATCGCGCTGATGGTCGACCGCGCCAGCGCGGAGGCCGCCGTGCCGGCGCGTACGGGTGACTGGCGTGTCGATCTCACCGGCGCCGCGCAGGCCGTCCGCCGGATGAACCTGCGCCACCCGTGGCTGACCCGGCTCACGCTCGGCGCCGACGCCTTGGGTCCCAACGCGCTGGCGATGACCGAGGCCGTGCTGACGCTGCTGGACGGCCATGGCCTGGACATCGACGAGATGCAGGAGGCATGGCGTACCGTCATGGCCTTCGTCTCCGGCTACGTCGCCGCCGAGGTACGCCGGCCGCCGGCCAGCGACGCCGAGCCGTCATTCCTGCGGACGATGCTCGCCTCGGGCCGCTATCCGCTGGCCACCAAGGCACTGCTCAGCGCCGGCCCGCCGGCCGACCCCGACGCGGCCTTCCGCCGCCACCTCGGCTTCGTGCTGGACGGCCTCGCGCGTACGTTCTTCGAGCGCTGAGCCTCCACGCAGTCGAATGTGCTGACTGGGCCCCACCTTGCCGCGAAAAGTGGGCCCATTCAGCACATTCGATCCCTCGAGAAGCTAGGCGGGGCGGGAGGCGCCGCCGATACGTGGGAACGGTGCGGTGGAGAAGACGACCTCGACGGCCACGTCGAAGTGCTCGGCGATCTTCAGCGCCAGATAGAGGCTGGGGCTGTATTCGCCGCGCTCCAGATAGCCGATCGTCTGATAGTGCACGCCGAGCGCGTCGGCCAGCTGCCGCCGCGACATCCCGCGCTCGGCGCGCAGCATGGCGATCCGGTTGTAGATCGTCTCGCTCATCCGGACTTACCCAACCCGTTGCATCGCCTTCTCGCGGCGCTCGGCCACGCTCGACCCCGACTCGCGGCGCGCCATCCGCCGCAGGACGGCCGGCGCCACCACCAGGCTGGCGACGGCCCACACCAGCAGTACGACGATAGTTTCCCAGCCGCGCCAGGAGTGCCCGACCTCGACCGCCATCAGCTGCTCCGGCAGCATCGCCGACCGCGTACCGAGGCCGAGCCAGTAGATCGGGAACATCTGGCCGATCCACTGCAGCCACACCGGGAGCTGCGTCAGCGGATAGAAAATGCCGGAGATGCCGACCAGACCCATGATCGGAAACATCACCATCCCCATGTTGCGCGGGTTGGAGAACAGCGATCCGAGGATCGCACCCAGCGGCAGCGTGGCGACCAGGCCGAGCGCGATGACGACGATCAGCGTGAGGACGCCGCCGACCCCGTTGAACCCGACGCCGTCGAAAAGCAGCAGGCCGGGAACGAGCTGCAGCAGTACGCCGACCAGCGTGAAGCACGCCGCGTAGACGATTTTGCCGACCAGATAACCCATCATGCCGTTCGGCGTCGCCTTGGCACGCAGCAGCGTGCCGTCCTCACGGTCGACCATCAGCTGTGAGGCGAGCGTGAGAATGCCACCGAAAGCGATCCCCATGCCGATCACGCTCGGCAAAACCGTCGCACCGAGCGAGAACTTCAGGCCTGGCACGTTGGCGCCGCGCATGAAAAGCATGACGACCAACAAAATCACGTTGGGGAACACCGCGCCGAAAATGTCCTGCCAGTTGGACAGCGAGTTACGCACTTCGATGACGCCGCGCGAAAGTCCGGACCGCGCACTGAGTACGGTCGCGTTCATCGCGCCACCTCCTGGAAGTTCGCCACCGCCGTGCCGCGCTGGCCGGCCTCGAACTGCTGCACCATCGCCACGTACGTGTCCTCCAGGCTGCCGCGCCGCACCTCCAGCTCGTCGATGGCGTCGCCGTACTGCTGGAAGAGCTCGCGCACGTATTTGGTCGCCTCGGTGGTGGAGTGGACGAACCGCTGACCGTCGCGGGTCCACCTGATCTCCGCCTCGGTGGACATCCGCCGGGACAGTTCGTCGGCGGAGCCGTTGGCGATGACCTGGCCGCCGGCCAGGATGAGGATGCGGTCGGCGAGCTTCTCCGCCTCGTCCAAATCGTGTGTCGTCAACAAAATCGTCGTGTCGTTGTCGTCGGCGAGCTTGTGCACGAGGTCGTGGAACTCGCGCCGCGCCTCCGGGTCGAAACCGACCGTCGGCTCGTCCAGGAACAACAGCTCCGGCCGGCCGACGATGCCGATCGCGACGTCGAGCCGGCGCCGCTGGCCGCCGGACAGCTGCATGACGCGCTTCTTGGCGTGCTCGGCGAGGCCGACCGTGGCGACCAGCTCGTCCACGTCCCACGGACGCCGGATCTGGTCGGTCGAGTACGGCGCGTAATAGCCACCGAGGTGCGCCAGCAGCTCGCGTACCCGCCACTTTCCGTGGTCACGCCACGACTGCAGGACGATCCCCAGCCGGGCGCGCCAGGCCTCGCCGCCTTTGGCCGGGTCGGTGCCGAGCACCCGCACGTCGCCCGCCGACCGCATCCGGAAGCCTTCCAGGATCTCGATCGTCGTCGTCTTGCCGGCGCCGTTGGGGCCGAGCAGCGCGATGACCTCGCCGCGCCGCGCGGTGAAGTCGACCCCGGTGAGCACGTCGTTGCTGCCATAACGCATCCGCAGGTCGCGTACGTCCAGCACCAGGTCACCATCCGATGGCCCGGTGCGCGCGACCGGCGTCGCGGCCTCCTCTATGACTGCCATCTATCCAACTCCTCTGATCATCGATAGCAGAGATACTACATGTTGGGGCGTACGGACTACAATATAATTGGACTGAGTCCAGGTTTATTGGCGCGCCAGCGCGGTGCGTACGCGCAGATACGTCACGCCACGGTCGGCGAGCTCCTGGGCCACCGGGTCGTGAAACTTGAGCAGCCCCAGCAGCACGTGGCCGTCGTCGATCCGCCGGTCGCCACGCTCGACCGCCTCGCGCAGCGCGAGCTCCAACACTTTCTTCGCCTCCGCGCCAAAACGACCGCGGATCAGGCCTGCCTGACCGCGCCGGGAGGCCGGCAGCCGGCCACCCCAGTTGCGCTCGATCGCGCCGACGACCTCGTCCACGTCGATGCCGATGCTGGCGAGCGCGTCGACGTCGGCGGGACTCAACCCCGCACGGCGGTCGGCGCGGTCCATGGCGGCGAGCACGTCGCGCAAAGCGGCCTCGTCCACGCCCAGGTCGGCGAGGGCTTTTCCAGCGCGCGAGCCAGGATCGACCGCCAGCGCCTGCAGGAGGTGCCGCGTGTCCACCAGCTGCGCGTCGGCTTTGCGCACCGCTGTCTGCACCGCCTGCCTGGCGGCCTTGTCGAAACGTTCGAACATCACGGTCACCTCTTCGCGTGTTTCTTGTGGACGGCCTGCCGGCTCACGTGAAGCTCGTTGGCGATCTCCTGCCACGACCAGCCCTGAGCACGCGCGTTGGCGACCTGCATCGCCTCCAGGTGCTCAAGCAGCCGGCGCAGCGCCGAGACCGCACGCAGGCCGGAGCGCGGATCGCGGTCGCCGGCCGCTGTAGCCAGGTCAGATGCTGCCGTCATGCTTGTCAATCTAGGTTGACGAGTCGTACGCGTCAACCTAGATTGACGACTTTTCGCGGCCGGCGAACACGTACCGTCACGCGGATGGCATCATCGGGACCGATGAGTTCAGTCAGCCGGGGTCGCCGGAAGACGGCCGGCGTCTACGCGGAAATGGTCAGGACGTACGAGCAGCTCGCCGACGAGCACAACGTCCTGTTGGTCGAGCTGGCCACCTCCGGGTTGCTCGGCATGTGGTGGGACAATCCGCTGCCGACCGCGGACGCCGACGAGCTGATCGGCGGACACCTGGTCACATACGCGCGACAACGTCCCAGCCGGTCGGCACTCGCCGCGCTGCGATCGCTGGAAATGCTGGCTGTCAACGAAAACCTGCGCGGATCGGCCGCCGACGCGGCCGACGAGCTGTCCGGCTCCGGCATGCTCGAACCGGCCTGGCTCGACTCGGTTGGCGACATTACCGCCGAACGCGGCTGGAAATATCGCGACGCCGGCGGCGCGGAGGTGCTGTTGGTCGAGTTTTGCCAGCAGGACAAGCCACAGGCCCTGGTGGTGTTTCTGTCCGGCGAACAGGCCGTCGAGCTGTCGGTCACCGGCCATGCCGGCATTTTGCTGCGAGAGCTGCGAAAGAAGGCGATGGCCGGCGGCGGTCACGAACTCCTGCCGCTGGAGCCACCGGTCGCCGGCGCGGCCATCGAGGCCGCCTTGCGGCACACCGATTCGCTGGCCGATCCGGAGGTCGACAAACAATACGCGAGCCTGCGCGCACTCGCGTACGCACGCTGCCGCCTGCTGGTCTGAGACCACTGGTTTCCGTTCTCCGAACACGCTGAAACGGCCCGACGTGCGGGCGGTTTTCGTTGCCATGCGGTCGTTTTGCGTTTTCTCGTCCGACCGCTACCTTGACATTGGCAGCGACGGGGAGCACCTATATGCCACCCCCGAAAATTCCGGGTCGGAGGCGGACATGACAGAACAGGTGGCTGACGGCGGCACGGTCAGATCGCGACAGGTGTCGGCAGAACTGCGCCGATTACGACGAGCGGCCCGCCTGACCGCCACCGAGGTCGGCGCCTTGTTGGGGATGTCGCAGAGCAAGATCAGCCGGATGGAGACCGGAAAACGCGGCCTGAAGGTCGACGAAGTCGCCGCGCTGCTTGGTCTTTACAAAGTACACGCGTTAAGAAGAGTCGAAATTCTCAACATGGTCCGCGAAGCCGACCGCCCAGGCTGGGTTTGGCTGCACGGACAACGCCTGCCGGATCAGTGGGCCACCCTGATCGAGCTGGAGACGAACAGCTGCGCGCTGTGGAGCTACGAACCACTGTGGATTCCGGGAATGTTGCAGACAGCCGACTACGCGCGCGCCGTTATCGCCGGCGTTTCCGAGGTCTCATTGTCGGAAACCGAACTGGACGTACGAGTGGCGGCGCGGCTCGGCCGGCAAAGCCTGCTGTCGCGACCACTGCCGCCGGAGGTGCACGTCCTGCTCTACGAGCCGGCCTTACGCGTACCCGTTGGCAGTCCACGGATACTCGCCGCGCAGCTGCGCCACCTCGTGGAGATGACGTTGCGCCCACGCGTGACCCTGCAGATCGTTCCACTGGCGGCAGGTCCGCATCCTGGCCTGGAAGGCCCATTCATGATCATGAAATTTCCGGCCGATCCACCCCTCATCTACCTGGAAAACCGCGTACAAAGCACGTTCCTGGAGGAGGTCCCGCATATCGAAAGCTATAGGCTGGCATGGGAGCGCATCGCGGCAAGAGCGCTTCCTGCGAAGCGGTCGGTGGAGCTTATCGCCAGAGCCGCGGCTGACCTGGTTCGATCTGCGGAGGGAAGACATGACCAGCACAGACTTCGCTAGAACACCGTGGCGCATCAGCAGCCGCAGTGGCAGTTCGGGCAACTGCGTGGAAGTTGCCGGTGTGGCATACGCGGTTGGCGTACGCGACACGAAGGATCGCGACGGTGGCACACTGGTGTTCTCGGCTGGTTCGTGGACGCGATTCCTTCGCTGGTCGGCCGTTTAAGAATTGTGTAAGAGCCGCGCGAGCCTTCTCGAGAATGGTCATCTGACGGGTTTTCCCGGCACGGAAGGTGGTCCCGCGCACACTCACTGTGCGTAATCGGCGGCCGATCGGCTTCCGTCCAGCGTTTTTAGAAAACCTCAACTCTGCGGTGGTTTCCTGTCCGGTGTGTGGGGTTCGGGTCTGTCCGGGGGACGGGGGCGAGCAGCCTCGCAATGCTCGGGGGAAGAGAAGGTCGGCGTTCGCCGGCGCTTCTCCAAGGCGCCACACGGCAGACGGGGTGGGACGGCCGGGCCCACGACAATCGGGGGATCGTGGGTCCGGACGTGAACTCCGGCGCTGCGCCGCCATCCACGAACTGAGGTTTTCGCCGACCTCTCAGGTGGGCCAGCGTATATCCACCATCGAGGCAACACCCCGACCGGGCTTTCGGGGGGACCGGGGTGTTGCCTCCTGGCGTAACTATCGGTAGTTGATAATGGCTGCGTACGCGTCGATGACAGGAGAACCGAAAATGCGGCGGATCGTCCGTGGGTTGGCAGTTGTCGGACTGGTGGCGGGGATCGGTTTCGCCGTCTACGCGCTCACCCGGATGGCCAGGGAAGGGTCTGCCGACCAGTTCGACGACTTCACCCCGGCGCCGGCGAGCCCTGACGACAAACCTCGCGAGGACGAGGAGCCGGCCGAGGAGAAGGCCCGGCCCGGCAAGGTCGAACCACAGAGCAACCAGTGGGACATCCGGCCGCCGGCTCCGCGAGACTGAGGATCGGTCAGTGGCTCCCTGAGGTGGGCCACCATCGACTCCACTCGGCTAACACGGCCTGGCACGACTCGGCGATCTGACTCACGATCTCAGCCCGTTCACCGGCCGCTGGCGCCGAAGCCGCCGTGGCGCCGGCCGACTTCTCGAAAACGGCGAAGTGTTCCTCGGTGAGCGGCCACGCCGGCAGGCCGGTCACCTCTCGGCAGGCCAACGCGAATCCGGCGAGCGTGTCGGCACGTCGCGGATCGATGGTGAGACTGAGCTCGGCGCCGACGAACACCGCGAGGATCGCCGTCCGCAGGTCACCGAACGCCAGCGAGGTCAGCATGCTTTTGCGCAGGTGTTTGACCGCGTGCGGGACATTGCCGGCCAACCGCTCCAGATCGGCCGTCGCGAGGTGGATGTATGTGCGGTCGATCGGCCGGTCGTGTCCGAGTTCCAGGCTCCGGCGCAGATCCGCGCGCGCCGAGTCGTAGTCGCCGAGCCGAGCCTGAGCCCAGCCGCGATAGGCGTACGCCTCGATGACGACGCTCGGTGGCAACGCGCCCGGATCCGAGACCAGTGGTGCGGACTCCAGCAGCGATCGCCGTGGATCGCCGTTCATCAGGTGGAAATTGGCCAACCGGTAGCTGTTCAGATAGCCGACGTTGGGATGCGAGTCCGCCATCGCGGCAGCTCGTTCCAACAGCGCGAGTGCGCGGTCGAGCCGGCCCCAATGGGTGAACATGCTGCCGGCGTTGGTCAGCCGACGCGCGAAAAGCACCTTGTCGCCGGTCGCCTCGGCGTGTTTCAGACTTTCCTCGATGATCCCGAGACACTGCCGGTCGGCGGTCAGGAAACGGCAGGACGCTATGCCGACACAGATGTCCGAGCGTCGCCGGAAGTCGTCCTCGGATTTTCCTGTCAACAGTCGGAGAGCGGTTTCCAGGTGGGACCGTGCCTCCAGCGGCCGTCCCTGCAGATAAGCCAGCCGGCCGGCCCAGTGCCGCAGCCGCCCGTGGCTGGCCGCCGACAGCACGTCCCATCGCTGCAGTGTCCGCTGGGTGAAGTCACGCGCCGTCTGCAGATTACCGAAGTCGAAATCGAAAACCGGCCGTGCGGCGGCCAACAGCTCGGCGGCGTTGGTCGTCATGTGTTCGTCGGTCGACTCCAGTGCCCATTCCAGGGCCGAATAAAGATCGTCGATGTGCGCACGTACAACGGCGATCTGCGCCGCGCGATGCGGGTCGTTCACCTCGCCGATATTGGTCATCTGACCGAAACACCAGTCGAGGTGACGGCGGCGTGTGGCGTCGAGATCGGACTCGTCGGTGCCGTCGGCGGCGAACTCGCGGATCGGGATGAGCAGGCGATAGCGTACATGTCCGCCCTCGTCGACGGCCTGGATCATCGAGTTGTCGACGAGATTCGCCAGCAGCGTAGGGATATCCAGCGGATCGATGCCGTCGTGACCGCACACCTGCTCGGCCGCCGGCAGGTCGAAAGCGGTCGGGAAAACCGCCAGCCGCGCCAAAAGCCGGCGTTCGGCCGGCGGCAGAAGCTGTGCGCTCCATTCGTAGGTCGCCTTCAACGCGCGTTGGTGCGGCAGCCGATGATCCGAGGCCGCGGCGATCACCGACGCACTGTTTTCCAGCCGCTCAGCCAAATCCGCGATCGACATCGCCCGCAGCCGGGCGGTGGCCAGCTCGATCGCCAGCGGCAGGCCTTCGACGTGCCGGCAAATCCGCGCGATGACCGGCAGTTGGCTGTCGGTGTCGATGCCACGGCGTACCCGGTGAGCGAGGTCGACGAACAGCTGTACGGCAGGGCTGGCAAGCAAAACCGCGCCGCGCGTCTCCCCCTCCGGCGGCAACTCCAGCGGCGGCACCTCGTAAACCGTCTCCAGCGGCCAGCCCAGCTGGCGCCGCGAGGTGACCACGATCCGCAGTGACGGACACGCGCGTACGAGCTGATCGGCCAGCCGGTTGCAACTGGCGCGTACGTGCTCGGCGTTGTCGAGCACGATGAGCCGGCGCTGGCCCTGCAGCGTACGTACGACGGCGCCGATGGCCGACTCGCGGCCATTTGGCCGTGCCTGGATGGTCGATCGCAGCGCCTCGGCGACCAGTCCGGAACCCTCGTCGGCGCGGTCCGGCTCGGCCGGCAGCCGGCCGCACTCGACCACGACGACGCCGTCGGCCACCACGCCGAGGTCGCTGTCGAGCATCTGTTGCGCGGTGGCCAGACCCAGCGCGGTTTTTCCGGCGCCGCCTGGACCGACCAGCGTGACGACCCGGTTGTTTCGCACGAGCTGGACGAGCTCGGGAAGCGCGCCGTCGCGGCCGACCAGCGCGCGCTGGTCGGGCGGCCGGCCGAGCCAGCGGCGGATCGGCATCAGCTCGGTGAGGTCGACGGTCTCGCGCTGGTTGGCCAGCTCCTCGTCGGCCTGCAGCAGCGCCAGGTGCGCCTCCCGCAGCTCGCGGCTGGGGCCGATGCCGAACTCCTCGGCCAGCTGCCGGCGGGTCCGCTCGAAGATCTCCATCGCGCGACCCGGCTGACCGGTCACCGCGTACGTGGTCATCAGCCGCATCTGCAGCGACTCGCTCAGCGGCTCGGCGGCGGCCAGCGCCGGCAGCCAGCCGAGCACGTCGTCGGCGGCGCCGGCCTGCAGCTGCACGTCGGCGCAGTCGACCGCGGTGCCGAGATATTCCTGCTCGATCGCGGCCACGCTCGGATGCAGCCGGAGGGCGCCGCCGAGGTCGTCCAGGAACGGCCCGGTCCGCAGGCCGATCGCCTCGGTCAGCATCGCGGCGGCCTGGCGCAGGTCGCCGGCCTGCCGCGCACCGTACGCGGCGGTCACCAGCTCGCGAAACCGCAGCAGGTCGATCGCGACCTGGTCGGCGCTCAGCTGATAGCCGCCGCCCCTGGACAGCAGCAGGCGGCTCTGCGTGCGGGTCTTCTTGCTGGTCGTACGGCCCGGCTCCAGTGCCTGGCGGAGGTTGGCGACGTAGGTCTGCACGGTCGCGGACACCCGCGGCGGCGGCGCGTCGCCCCAGACGAAGTCGATGATCGCGTCGCGGGACACCGACCGGCCGCCGGCCAGCGCCAGCACCGCCAGCACGGCGCGCTGCTTGGGACCGCCGAGCGCGACCTCGACCTCGATGCCGTCGGCGAGGTGCCACGCGCGCACCGGACCGAGCACACAGAGCCGGACCGCCTTGCCTGTCCGCCGCTCCGCATCCTGCCCAGTCGTCGTCGCGTCCAGCACCGCCCCGCCCCCTCGCAGCGACTCCATCCTAGACAAATCCGGGCTCATTCGGTCCGGACCCAAGCAAATTGCTCAGCAGTGAGCTGCGGTTTTAGAGAATCTGGAGCGATCGTTGGCAGAATCGGCGAGTCTGGCTCATCCAGAAAGCGGGGATTTCGATGGTTGACGGCGTTTCGCTCGGCTGAAGGCCCGGCTAGGGCCCGGCTCCGGCCGTCCCAGGCGCGCTGGCACCATCGTTGAGCATGAGCGCAGCCAGCCGCGGTCGCAAGAAGAAGACCGACTATTTCGCCAGCATCCTGGAGACCTTCGGCGAACTCATCGACAACCCGGACGCGCTGGCCGCCGAGACCATGGCGTCCAGCCTGATCAGCACCGAGCTGACACCGGTCGAGCCGTACGGCGTCGACGACTCCGGACTGCTGCCGATGATCGAGTACGCGGCGAGCAAGGCCGACCGGTGGGGGCTGTGCTTCCTGCGCGCCATCGCCGCCGTGGCGATCAGCGACCAGGTGCGTACGACCGCCGGCAAGGTCGCCGAGACGATCGCCGCCGACGGCGTACGCGAGCCGGCCTGGGTCGCCACCGACCCGGAGCCGGGCCGGTGCTGGCAGCTGTCCGACGTGTTCGGCGACGGCATGCTGGTGCTCGCGCAGTTCAGCCGCGGCGATGAGACGCATGCCGTCTCCGGGTTCGTCGAGCCGGGTTTTCCGTACGGCATCAGCCAACAGGTCGGCGTGACCGACGACCTTGAGGCCGCGCTGGCCACGATGAAGGCCGAGGCGGAGGAGGACGAGCTCTACCGCTTCGAGACGATCTCGATGTCGACCGCGATGCGGCTGCTGCGCGACGGCATCCCCAACGCCGTCGATCTCTATGGCGGCGGCCCTGGCGATGACGACGACCCAGCGGCGACGTATTTCGCGCTGGTCTATGCCAGATGCCGCTCGCTCGGCCTGGCCTTCACCCAGGTCAGCGACGACGAGCCGGCGCTGCCGGAGGAGGCCGACCGGATCGTCGCGGAGTTTCTCGGCACGCTGCCGGGCAAACAGCCGGTCGCGAGGGCCCTGGCCGGCGAGCTGGTGTCCTTTGGCTGGACCTACGACGCGCAGCGGATGTGCCGCGTGAGCCCGTCGCTGTTCGAGCGGTTTCTGCTGGAGTACGTGCCGAACGAGGTCAAGCTGACACCCGAGGCGGTCGCCGCGCTGCCGGACGCCATGCGTGCTTGGTGCGCCTGGGTCGCCGGCCAGATGCGGCTCTCAGCCGCGGCCCGCGGCGTACTCGCGACCGGTCTCGAGGAGACGCTGGAGCAGTTTCCGGCACGCTACAAGAACTCACGCGGCTCCCGTTCGGGTCACGCACCGGGGTCGCAGGCCCGTACAGCCGAACCGGCGATCCCCGACGACACGCCGCTGTTCGACCTCTGACCTACCCGCTACACCGCGAAACTGTCGTACCTGTGCCGTTATGTTTCCCCCACCCATTCCGGGTGGGGGGTGGGTTGAGAGGTTGCAAACATAGAAGTTGATCTTGGTCTGGCGCTGTGGAGCGCTAAATGCGGCTTTCGTCGGGTTCGCTGATGCCCGCATGGACCCCTTGCGTGCGTCCAGCGCACGCAGGGACCCCTTGCGTGCATGGCCTCGTGTGACCGAGATGACCAGAGGGACCATAGCGACCGAGGAGGCGCATGAGGTGGGCGAGCAAGATCAACTTCCAACTCATCTAAGTTTCCAACGCGAACCCACCCCCCACCCGATCTGGGTGGGGGCCCAGATTGGCAAGGGGGTACGACAGTTTCGGGGTGTAGCGGGTAGTTGGGGTGCGTAGGGCCGGCGTTGGACTGTCGGGGGGCGCTGGGACGATCGGGGTATGCCAATGAGCAAGGGCCGTAAGAAGAAGTCCAAGCGCCGCGACAAGCGGCCGAGTGCGGCTCAGGCGTATTCGGCGGTCATTCGTGAGTTCGAGGGGGTGGCGGCCGATGATCCGTTGTTGGCGGAGATGCTCGCGTCCGACCACCTGAGCGCTGGCGCGCAGGTGGACGAGGAGATGCGGCCGGACGACACCGCGTTCCTGAAAGTGGTCGACTTCGCCGGCCGACGTACGAGTCGCGGGGCGCTGACGATGCTGCGTGCGTTGCAGACCATCGGCATGACGCCGGACGTGCGGCAGGCGGCGATGGAGGCGGCCGAGAAGGTGGCGGCGGCCGGCGTGCCGGAGCCGGCCTGGCTCGACCGGATCGACCGGGTCGAGGGCGGCCGGTGCTGGACGATCAGCGACGCGTACGGCGACACCGTGACGGTCATCGCCGAGTTCGCGCGCGACGGGCAGCGCCACGCCATCCACGCGCTGGTCGACACCACGCTCCTCAACGGCGCGCTGGAGGGCATCGGCATCGTCGACTATGTGGACGAGCTGGCCACCGAGTTCCAGCACGAGGTCGACGCCGACCCGCTCAGCGCGATGGCCGAGGTGCCGCTGGCCAGCGGACTGGAGATCGTACGAAGCGCGATGCCGATGGCGATGATCGAGCAGGACGAAGAAGAAGAGGACGACGAACGACCCGCGGCGGCGTACGCACCGCTGCTGTACGCGCGCTGCCGCGCCATCGGCATGGCCGACGCACGGCCGGTCGAGCCGGAGCCACTCAACGAGGTGACGATCGGCGACATCGTCGACACCTTCATGGAGTCCGAGCCGGAGCTGACCGATCCGGCGGCGGCGCGGCTCATCGTCCAGCTGTTGGCCGAGTACGGATGGATGAGCGACGCGCAGCGGCCGACCCGGCCGAGCCCAGCCAAGTTCGCCGCGTACCTGCTCGACCACCTGCCTCGCGTCTACGCGCTGCCCGAGCGCTATCGGGCCGCCGTGCCGGAGGCGATGCGCGCGTGGACGGCGTGGACGGCCGCCAAGCTGCCGGCCGCGGCTCTCGACGCGCTCGCCGAGGACCTCGACGAACTGCTGGACGAGTTCGCCGCCGACTATCCGAAGGCTGCCGGCGACGCCGCGATCATCGTCACCGACGACGGCCAGTTCATCGCGGCTCCGGGCCTCGAGCTGAGTTAGGGGAAGCATGCGGTTGTGTGTGTTCTGCGGGTCGCAGCTCGGCCGCGACGACGTGTACGCGTCGGCCGCGCGTGAGCTGGGACGAGGCCTCGCCGAGCGCGGCATCGAGCTGGTGTACGGCGGCGCCGCGGTCGGCACGATGGGTCAGCTGGCCGACGCGGCGCTGGCCGCCGGTGGCACGGTCATCGGCGTCATCCCGGAGGCGATCTTCAGCCAGGAGGTGCCCCACCAGGGCCTGACGCGGCAGATCGTGGTGGCCGACATGCATCAGCGCAAGGCCAGGATGGCCGAGCTGGCCGACGGTTTCATCGCGCTGCCCGGCGGCGCCGGCACGCTCGAGGAGACCTTCGAGGTGTGGACCTGGGCGCAGATCGGCCTGCACGGCAAGCCGGTCGCGCTGCTCGACGTCGCCGGCTACTACCAGCCGCTGCGCGTGTTCCTGGACAACATGGTGACCGAGCGGTTTCTCCGGCAGCGGCACCGCGACATGCTTTTCATCGAAAACGACCTCGACGCGCTTTTGGCGAGGTTTGCCGCGTACACACCACCTAGTGTGAAACCGATAGTCCGCTGAGTAGCCGTTGGGACCACGACATCCTGACCATAAGGACTCTGATCCTGTGACCGGGGGTCGCACAGACCGCTCCGGCAGGCATACTGGGACGTAATGACGCCGCCGCTCCAGCTGTTCAGCTCACGCCGCAAGACGCCTGCGCCGACGCAGGGGGACGACACTCCCACGGTCGACCTGGTCAAGCGGCCGGATTCGGATGCGCCGACCAAGGTCGAGCCGGCCGTCGTCACCAGGAAGCGGCCGAAGGTGACCGCACCGAAGAGCAGGAAGTCGGTGCCGGTGGTGCCGGAGGAGTCGTGGGTGATGCCGGCGCTGCCGCGCAAGCCGCGGCTGTCGGAGGTACGCGACGGCAAGCGGCGCGCGCACCGCGCGCTGGCGTTCCGCGCACTCGGCTATCTCGGCATCGCGCTGATCATCGCCGGTGTCTCCTTCCTGCTCGTGCCGCAGGTGCGCGCGCGCAACGCGGCGCTGCAGGTCGTGCCGGCGCCGAGCCAGAGCACGCCGGCGGCACCGTCGGCACCGGATCCGTTCGTCAGTCCGACCCCGGCGCCGTCCGCGACCGCGTCCGGTGCGCCGGTGCAGCCGAACGTCCAGGCCGGCCCCGCCATGTATGCCGTGTGGGCCCAGAGACTGTCGCCAAAGCTGAACATCCCGGTCGTCGCGCTGCAGGCCTACGCGTACGCACAGGTCGCGCAGAACGCCGCGACCCCCAACTGCAACATCTCCTGGACGCTGCTGGCCGGCATCGGCCGGGCCGAGTCCGACCACGGCCAGGAGAAAGGCTCGGTGCTCAACGCCGACGGCACCAGCACACCGCCGATCCTCGGCATCCGGCTCACCTCGATCCGCGACACCGACAACGGCCAACTGGACGGCGACACGCAGTATGACCGCGCGGTCGGGCCGATGCAGTTCATCCCGAGCACGTGGAAGATTTACGCCAGCGACGCCAACGGCGACGGGAAGGCCGACCCGTTCAACATCAACGACGCGGCGCTGGCCTCCGCCAAGCTGCTCTGCGCCAACGGCCGCAACCTGCGCAACGGCACCGACTGGGGTGCGGCCGTTTACGCGTACAACCGGGTCAACACCTACGTCGCCAACGTCTACAAGTACGCCGACACGTACGCGCGACAGAGCCTGGCCAGCTGACACGCCAAAACTGTCGGTGCCCCCTGGAAGACTGATTTCAGGGGACCTTCGTCCCCCCGGGGGCCCGTGGAACCCCCCGAATCAATTCTTCCGGCGGCGACCGACAGTTTCGACGTGGACCAGCGCCCGCCGCGAAGACGTGTGGCGGTCAGTTGCAGGTGAGGGTGGCGGCGCCCCAGTCGGCGTGGTCCCAGGTGTTGCCGTCGCCGCCGTCGTTGACCCGCAGGTCGACGATGCGTACGCCGGTCACGTCGGCGGTCAGCTGACCGCCGGCCTGGTTGCCGCGGAACACCGGGCTCTGGGCCAGCGTCCTGTCGTCACCGACGACGGAGAAGCCGACCGAGCCGTTGCCGTGCGTCTCGTCGTCCACGCCGACCGTCGCGCTGAAGGACGTGCAGTGGCCGCCGAGATAGATGCGTACGGTCGACGGCGCGTGTGCGCCGATGCCGGTGGCGAACTTGACGCCGTCGATGCTCATCGGATTGCCGTCGCCGGGCTGGTTCTCACCGTTGCTGGTGTTGCGCTCGACCGGTCCCCAGCCGTTACCGGTGGAGATGAACGGCAGGCTGGAGGCCTGCACCTGACCGGCCGGCGGCGGCTGCGCTACCACCGCGGAGACCGTCTGCGAGGCCTGCTGCTGGCCGCGGATCGTCACATAACGCGCGGAAACCCCGACCTCGACCTTGTCGCCACCACCGCCGGTCGGCGCCAGCTTCCAGGTCGCGGTCCACGACTGGTGCGGCTCGACCTTGCGCGTACGCACCGTCGCCGCACCGTCGACCTTCCAGCCGGCCGGCGCGGTGGCGGTCATCGACGGCACGAGCAGCGGCGTGGAGCCGTCGTTGTAGAGGGTCGCCAGCGCCTGGAACGGCCGGTCCTTCTCCACCACCTCGTCCAGGCCGACCGACAGTGTGGACAGCGGCGACAGCGTACGGCCGGAGCCCGGCCAGATCCGGAACATCGCGGCGCCGTGCACCGGCAACGACGCCCGGATCATCGCGTCGGCCTGATATTCCCTGCCGGTCCACAGATCGCGTACGCGATAGGAGCCGGCGTCCGGCAGGCCGATCGCGGCGGTCGTGGTGGCGGCCATCGCCGCAATCGGACTCCGATTGAGCAGCACGACCGCGGCCGAGCCGTCGGACATCGGCTTGGCCCAGATCTGCGTCTGGCCGTTGCCGCTGACCAGCGCGCCCTGCCGGCCACCCCAGTCCTGGTCGACCGCGATCACGTCCCGGTTGAGCAGGATCTTCCTGGTCGCCTCCGACATCGTACGAAGATCGTTGCCGGCCAGCAGCGGAGCGTTGAGCAGGGCCCACAGGCTGAAATGCGCGCGATATTCCGCTTCGGTCATGCCGCCGTTGCCGACCTCCAGCATGTCGGGGTCGTTCCAGGCGTTCGGATGCGAGTACGCCTCCAGACCGACCTGCTGGTCGAGAATGCCGAGCACGCTGGAAAACGAGTCGGTGATGTCGCCGGTCGTACGCCACAGCTGGCCGCCGGCGCTCTCGCCCCACAGCCACGGCTTGTTCTGTCCCCACTCGCACAGGCTCAACACGATCGGCCGGCCGGTGTTGCGCAGCGCCTTCGCCATCGCCGTGTAGCGCTCGATCGCCGGACGGCCTTGGTTGTTGCAGTTGTCGTATTTCAGATAGTCGACACCCCACGCGGCCCAGCTGTTCGCGTCGGTCTGCTCGTGGTCGAGGCTCGCCGGATAGCCGGCGCAGGTCAGCGTGCCGGCGGACGAGTAGATGCCGAGCTTGAGGCCCTTGCTGTGCACGTAGTCGGCCAGACCCTTGATGCCGCGCGGAAACTTCACCGGATCCGGTACGAGCTCACCGGCCGCGTTGCGCTCGTGGGTCATCCAGCAGTCGTCGATGTTGACATACCGATAGCCGGCCTTGGCCATGCCGCTGGCCACCATCGCGTCCGCGGTCTCGCTGACCAGCTTGTCGCTGACCTCGCAGCCAAACTTGTTCCAGCTGTTCCACCCCATCGGCGGAGTCTTCGCCAGCTGCACCGGCTCGTCGGCGTACGCCGTGGCCGGCGTCAGCGCGAAGACCAGGACGAGCGCTGATATGGTCGCCAACCTGCGCATACGTATCCCCTTGTCGGGCGATGTCGGTGCGCAGGATTTTACTTGCCGGCAACAGGAAACTCGCCGGTCGCGGCTGGCCAGCACAGGCCACTCACAGCTTTGGCCGCATGGCCACCATGCTTGCGTCGGACGCAAGCATGGTGGCCATGCGGCCAAGCTATCGCCCCGCGGAATATGGAGACAGGCCCTAGGCGAAAAGGCGCGCGGCTTCGGTGGCCCAGTAGGTGAGGATGATGCCGGCGCCGGCGCGGCGGATCGACGTGAGCGTCTCGGTGATCACCCGGTCGCGGTCGAGCCAGCCGTTGGCGATCGCCGCCTCGGCCATCGCGTACTCACCGGAGACGTGATAGGCCGCCACCGGCACGTTCACGTGGTCGGCGACCCGCCGGATGATGTCCAGATACGGCAGGCCGGGCTTGATCATCACGATGTCGGCGCCCTCGGCGATGTCGAGCTCCACCTCGCGCAGCGCCTCGATCGCGTTGGCCGGATCCTGCTGGTAGGTCTTCCGGTCGCCTTCCAAGGACGACTCGATGGCCTCACGGAACGGCCCGAAGAACGCGGACGCGTATTTGGCCGAGTAAGCCAGAATCCCGACGTCCTGGTGACCGGCCCGGTCCAACGCCACGCGTACGGCGCCGACCTGGCCGTCCATCATCCCGCTCGGGCCGACGAACTGCGCACCGGCCTCAGCCTGCGCGACCGCCATCTCGGCGTAACGGGCCAGCGTCGCGTCGTTGTCGACCGTGCCGTCCTCGGCCAGCACACCGCAGTGACCGTGGTCGGTGAACTCGTCCAGGCACAGGTCGCTCATCAGTACGGTCGAGTCGCCGACCTCGGCGCGCAGCTCCAGCAGAGCGGCGTTGAGAATGCCGTCCGGATCGATGCCGACCGAGCCGGTCGCGTCCTTCGACTCCGGCGTGGGAATGCCATAAAGCATGATGGCGCCGACGCCGGCCTCGACCGCTTCGGTGGCGGCTTTGCGCAGCGACTCCAGCGTGTGCTGGACGACGCCGGGCATCGAGGCGATCGGCACCGGCTCCGGCACGCCGTCCTTCACGAACATCGGCAGGATCAGGTTTTCCGGCCGTACGTGCGTCTCCGCGACGATCCGCCGCAGCGGCGCGGACGTGCGCAGCCTGCGCGGCCGCACCGCTGGAAAACCACCCAGCGGGAGCGGCAGATCAGCTACGTCGAAACCACTCGATGCATGTCGTCGTGCCATTTCCACCGCTCTCCTTTGAGACAGCTAACGGGCCGCCCGGCCCGCGCTGGGCCCCTGGACCTTCGCTCCGCGCCGCGGCTTGACCGGGTTGTTGGCCATCTTTTCCCGCAGTTCCACGGCATACGTGGCCAGCGCCGCGACCAGCTCCGGCACGTTGGCGACCTCCGGCTGCACGTCCACGCGCAGCCCCAGCTCGCCAGCGGTCTCGGCCGTCTTCGGACCGATGCACGACACGACAGTACGCGCATGCGGTTTGCCGGCGATACCGACCAGGTTCCGCACGGTGGAGGACGAGGTGAACAGCACCGCGTCGAACCCGCCGGACTTGATCGCGTCGCGGATCTCGGCCGGCGGCGGCGCCGCCCGCACGGTCCGGTAGGCGGTCACGTCGTCGACCTCCCAGCCGCGCTCGATCAGCCCGGCGGCCAGCGTCTCGGTCGCGATGTCGGCGCGTGGCAGCAAAATCCGGTCGATCGGGTCGAGAACCGAGTCGTACGGCGGAAAGTCGGCCAGCAGGCCCTCCGACGACTGCTCGCCGCTCGGCGTCATCTCCGGCTCGATGCCGAAGGCACGCACGGCGTCGGCCGTCGCGTCCCCGACGCAGGCGATCTTCACACCGGCGAAGGCACGCGCGTCCAGGCCAAACTCGGTGAACTTCTCCCGGATCGCCTTGACCGCGTTGGTGGAGGTGAAGACGACCCACTCGTAGCGGCCGGTCACCAGGCCCTTGATGGCGCGTTCCATCTGCGCCGGCGTACGCGGCGGCTCGACCGCGATGGTCGGCACCTCGGTGGTGATCGCGCCGTACGCGTGCAGCCGCGCGCTCATCGCGCCGGCCTGCTCCTTGGTCCGCGGCACGAGGACTTTCCAGCCGTACAACGGCCGCGACTCCCACCACGACAGCTTTTCGCGCAGCGGTACGTTCGCGCCGATGGTGACCACGACGGTGTCGTAGAGACCGACCGCCGCGTCCACCAGACCGTCCAATGTGGACACCGAGGACGACTGGGTGTCGCCGGTGCCGTCACCGGTCACGCAAAGCGGCGCGTCCGGCGCGACGCCGGCGGCCAGCAGGCCGTCGCGCAGCGCCGGCAGGTCGGCGGCGTTGGCGGTGATCACCACGGTGCCGGGAAGCCCGGCGACCTGGCCGAAGTCCACGCTCAGGATGTCGCGCGCGTCGACCTCGGCGTGCAGGCCGCCGACCGGCGTGCCGGCGTACGTGGACACCCCGCCGGCGTGGCTGATGCCCGGCACGACCTCGAAAGGCACGTTGGTGCGCGCGACCGCCTGCGCCTCCTTCACGACCGAGTCGGAGGAGAACGGGTCGCCGGAGACGAGGCGTACGACCGAGCGGCCGGACCGCGCACCGGAGAGCAGCACCTTGGCCACGTCACCGGAGGCACCCTCGGCGACGCTGATCTCCAGGCCCTCGGGAGCCTTCGCGGTCAGCAGCTGCAGGATCACCTTCGGTATGCCGTTGTCGTGCACCAGGTGCTCGGCCTTTTCCAGCGCCGCGTACGCGCGCTGCGTGAGCAGGCCGGGGTCGCCGGGCCCAGCCCCGACGAAGGTGATCTGGCCGGTGGTTTTCCGGGACATCTTTAGGTTCTCTTCTCCATCAGTTCGGCAGCACCGGCGTCCAGCAGCGCGGCGGCAAGGCGCCGGCCGAGGCCGTCGGCGTCACGTACGTTTCCAGTGGCGGACATCCGGATGGCGTCCGACCCGTCGGTCGCGGTCACGCTGGCGGTGAGCGCCAGCGTCACCTCGCCGTCTTCGCCAACCGCCGGGACCGCGTGCGCGGCCACGGTCGAGTCGCACCAGACCGAGGTCGCGAGGTCGACCTCGGCCAGCACCGCGCGCTCGGCGGCCACCGCCGCGCGGGAGTTCGGATCGTCGAGGATCGTGAGCATGTCCGCGAGCGGACCCTCGGTGCGGCATTCCACCGCGAGCGCACCCTGCGCCGGGGCCGGCAGCACGATGTCGTCGGCGATGACCTCCGTGACGTCGGCGAGCCGTCCCAGCCGGGACACCCCCGCGTACGCGATGACCACCGCATCCAGCTCTCCACCCGTGACCTTTCCCATCCGGGTGTCAATGTTTCCGCGAATTGGCACGATTTCCAAATCCGCGCGGAAGGCTCGCAGTTGCGACACGCGCCGCGGCGCGCCGGTGCCGACCCGCGCACCGGGCGGCAGCGTCGCCAGCGTGAGGCCGTCGCGGGCCACCAGCACGTCCGCCGGGTTCTCGCGTTTTGGCACCGCGGCAAGGGAAATCCCCGGCGCCGGCGCGGTCGGCAGGTCCTTGTACGAGTGCACGGCGATGTCGATGTCGCCGGACAGCAACGCTTCGCGCAGAGCGGACGTGAAGACACCGGTGCTGCCGAGCTCGGCGATCGGTGCGTGTGAGGTGTCGCCGTGCGTCGTGACGTGCACGATCTCGACCGTGCAGCCTGGACACCGGTCGAGTGCGTCGGCGACGGTGCCGGACTGCGCCAGCGCCAGTTTGCTGGCGCGCGTCCCCAGTCTCACCGTGCCGATCATCGTCTGCTGACCTAGAGACGTGTCTCCAGGGGTCATGCCTCACCATCCGTTGTCGTGACCACCGGCGCGACCGCCTCGTTGGCGGAGAACACCGCCGGAGCCGCGGCCGCCGCCGTGTCCAGGCCGAAGAGCTCGCGCAGTGCGGAGGCGTACGCCTGGCCGTTCGGCGAGCTGGCCAGTTCCTTCACCCGTACGGTCGGCACGTGCAGCAGCGTGGCGACCACGCGGCGTACCGTCCGCTCGACCTCTGACCGACTGTGGTCATCGAGGTCCGGCAGCCGCGACGACAGCCGGCCGAGCTCGGAGGCCACGACCTCGTCGGCACGCGCCCGCAGCGCGGCGACCGTCGGTGTCACGTCGACCGACCGTTGCCAGGCCAGGAAAGCCGCGACCTCCTCGGCGACGATCGCGTTTGCCGCCGTCACCTCCGCCTGCACGGCGACCGCGTCGCTGTGCGCCTGATCGCCGAGCGAGGCGATGTCGACCAGGTGTACGCCGTCGAGCTCGCCGACCGCGGGGTCGACGTCACGCGGCACCGCCAGGTCGATGACCAGCTGCGGACGCGCGTCGCCGAGCGTCTCGACGGTGAGCACGGTCGCGGTCGACGCGGTCGCGGTGACCACGATGTCGGCCCTACGCAGTGCCCGCGGCAGGTCGTCGAACCGTACGACGTCGACCGGGGTTTCCAGCGTGCGCGCGAGCCGCGCGGCCCGGATGCCGGACCGGTTGGCCAGCGTCAGCGACTCGACCCCGGAGCGCAGCAGCGTGGCGGCGACCAGCGCGCCCATCGAGCCAGCGCCGATGACCAGCGCGGACGCACCGGCGACCGGCCTGGTCGCGGCCGAGCCGACCTGCAGCGCGAGGCTGACCACCGACTGGCCGGCGCGGTCGATGCCGGTCTCGGTGTGTACGCGCTTGCCGACCCGCAGTGCCTGTTGCATCAGCTCGTGCAGCAGCCGGCCCGGCGCGCCGAGCTCGGCGGCCGCGTTGTACGCGCCGCGCAGCTGGCCGAGGATCTGGCTCTCGCCGACCACCATCGAGTCCAGGCCGCCGGCGACCTCGAACAGGTGCTGCACGGCGTCGTCGGCGTAGTGCACGTACAACGACTGCGCCAGGTCGCCGATGTCGACGCCGAGTCGGCCGGCCAGCACCGTACTGACGTCGTGCAGGCCGCCGTGGAAGGTCGCGACCGTGGCGTAGAGCTCGACGCGGTTGCAGGTGGAAAGGACGACGACCTCGCCGACGTTCGGGCCGGCCAGCAGGTCCCTGGTCAACGCCGGACGGTCGGCCGTGCCGGCCACCGCTTTCTCCAGCAGAGCGACGCTCGCGGTGTGGTGGGACAGGCCGACCACCAGGATGCTCATCCGCCGATCACCTCTTCGTTGACGCCCTTGCCGGGAAACCGGCGCAGGGCGCGCCGCTTGAGATTGCTCGGCTTCAGGCTCGACGGCAACACGCCGTTCTTGCTCTGATTGTCCGCCGGCTGCTTGGCCGCTTCCAGCCGCCGGTGCTCGTGGAAGGACAGGATCTGCAGCTCGATGGCCAGATCCACCTTGCGCACCTCGACCCCGTCGGGCACCTGCAGCACGCACGGTGCGAAGTTGAGGATGCTGCGTACACCGGCCGCCACCAGCCGGTCGGCGACCTGCTGGGCGGCGGTCGGCGGCACGGTGATCACGCCGATCGACACCTGGTGCTCGGTGACCACCTCTGGCAGCTCGTCCACGTGCCGCACGGTCAAGCCCTCCACCACCTCGCCGACGGTCGCCGGATCGGCGTCCAGCAGCGCTGCGATCCGGAAGCCCCGTGACGCGAATCCCGCGTACCCGGCGAGTGCGTGGCCAAGGTTACCGATGCCGACCAGTGCCACCGGCCAGGAACGGTTGAGTCCGAGGGTCGTCGAGATGAGCTCGATAAGCATCCGGACCTCGTAGCCGACGCCGCGGGTGCCGAACGAGCCCAGATGCGAGAGGTCCTTGCGCAGCTTCGCCGAGCCGACGCCGGTCAGCTGGGCCAGCTCCTCGGAGCTGACCGTCTCCGAGCCGCTCTCGGCGAGCGTGTGCAGCGCGCGGAGGTAGACCGGGAGCCTGGCGACCGTGGCGTCGGGTAGCCGACCGTCGGGTCGTACCGTCGGCTGCAGGTCGGACAACGTCTTCTCCACCGTTTCTCACGTGCGGTAACCCCACCGGAGCAGGTGATCCGCCGGTGGACGTGTCAACGGTAACCGCTTGTGAACGTAGGAACAAAGTCGCCGGTCAAAGGTGGTCCTTTTGGTGTCTGGTCTCACTTGCTATGGTTGTTGCAAACCGTACGTACGTCTTGGGAGAGCGGGATGTGGGATCCAGGCACGTATCTGAAGTTCGCCGACGAGCGGTCGCGACCGTTCCATGACCTGGTCGCACGGATCGGAGCCGCCGCGCCGCGTACGGTCGTCGACCTCGGGTGCGGACCCGGCGACCAGACCGTCACCCTTGCCGCTCGCTGGCCGTCGGCGCGGATCGTCGGCATCGACTCGTCACCGGAGATGATCTCGCGCGCGCTCGAGTCGCCGGGCGACGTGTCGTTCTCGGTGGGCGCGGTCGAGGAGTGGAAGCCTTCTTCTGACGTCGACGTCGTCATCTCCAACGCCACTTTGCAGTGGGTCCCTACACATCGCGAGCTGCTGTCGGAGTGGATCCCGCTGCTCAACGCCGACGCGTGGCTGGCCTTCCAGGTGCCGGGCAACTTCGACTCGCCGTCGCACGTACTCATGCACGAGGTGGCCGCTTCCGGTCCATGGTCTGGACAGCTGACCGGGCTGCGCGGCAGTGGCGCCGTCGACACTCCTTCCGCGTACGCCACGCGGCTGATGGACCTGGGGTGCGTGGTCGACGCCTGGGAGACGACGTATCTGCACGTACTGCCGGCCGTCGAGGGCGAGCATCCGGTGTTGAGGTGGATGAGCGGCACGGCTCTGCGTCCGGCGCGGCAAGCGCTGTCGCCGTCGGACTACGCCGCCTTCGTGGCCGCGCTGGAGCCGCGGCTGGCCGAGGCGTATCCGGTGGTCGACGGTCGTACGCTGCTGCCGTTTCGCCGCGTCTTCGTCGTCGCGCACCGCTGACATGGCCGCATGGCCACCATGCGTGCATCAGACGCGCGCATGGTGGCCATGCGAACCTCGGGCCTGTCCTAGAAGCGCCAGCGGGTGGAGCGGGCGGAGTGGATGAGGCGAGCGAGCGCGGCGTTGAGCTGCGACAACGTACGCGCGATCAGGGGCATCGCCAGGTAGGCGAAGACGATCGCCGAGAACAGGATCCAGAGCGCCCCGTACCAGTGCGCCGGCAGGTGCCGGACCAGCGGATACCACAGCACGCTGAAGTCCGGCGTGTAGTTGCACAGCACCTCGAGCTGGAAGTTGTGGGACTTGCACACGGTCAGGTCGCGCGCGTCGAAGTAGACGGCGGCGCAGATGCCGACCCACGTCGACAGGCCCCACACCACCAGCGCGAACAGGTTGAGCCACAGCCGCTCCGACGGCCGCCACAGCAGCGCGGCGACGGCGAGGGAGGCCGGGATCGCGGCGAACAGGAAGAACCGCGGGCCCCAGGTGAAGCCGCCGTTCCACGACCACCATTTCGCGTACGCGATCACCAGGCCGGCGAGGAACAGCAGCCACAGCGCGTACGCGTCCCACAGGCCGGCCCTGCGCAGCAGCGACCGCACCGGCAGCAGGATCCCCGGCGCGAAGAACACCAGTCCCTTGCCGAAGGACAGCATGATCGACAGCAGTCCGAACAGGAACGGATAGCTGAAGCCGGGCAGGCCGGAGTACGGCATCACGGTTTTGAAGCCGGCCAGGCCGTTGTAGCCGGAGTCGAGCGGACTGCCGCGCCGGACCCAGTTTTCCAACGCGATCAGCGCGACCGCCGCGACGCCGACGAGCACGTACCGCAGCCGCCGGTCCTGCCAGATCTTGCGCAGCACGACCAGCGCCAAGCCGCCGAGCGCCGCGGGCGTGTTGGCGACGCCGATCGCGATCGCCGTCCAGCCGCCGTGCGCTCGCATCGCGACGGCCATCAGGCCGACGCCGACGGCAAGCGCGGTCAGCGGCTCGCTGTTGTACTGGCTCAGGTGTGCCGGAAACATCGAGCCGACGATCAACACCAGGAAGAACCGCCTGGTCAGCGCCGGGTCGACGCGGTCGCGCAGCAGCCAGTACGTCCAGCCGAGCGCGACCGCGAAGAGCACCAGGTTGTATTGCTCCACCACCGGTTTGGGGTTGTTGAGCAGATACGCAGGCAGTGAGAACAGGTGACCGATGATCGGATGCGGGTCGTCATTCAGCACGCCGGTGTGGATGAACTGGTCGAGTGCCTTGTAGCGCGCGAGCGCGTCGCCGAGCACGTTGTGCGGCATCAGGAAGCCGAGCCCGACCAGCCCGACCAGGATCAGCCCCGTCTCGGCGTACGCACGCCACTTCCCCGAGTCGTCGTCATTGACCACCTGGCCAATCTAGCGAGCGCGTTGGATCGGCATGTACGTCTGAACCGGATCGTGCAGCAGAAAGTCGAGGATCAGCGTCGTGCACAGATCCGGCTTTTCCTCCAGCAGCACGTGTGAGGTGCCGGGGACGATCGCCAGCTCGGCCCGTGGAATGTTCGCGTACATCTCGCGCGTGTGGTCGAGTCGCACGATGTCGTCGTCGGCGGCGACAAGGAGCGTACGGCTGGCGATCGTCTTCAGGTCGTCGATCGTCGCCTCCGGCCCGGAGCGCATCGCCCGCTGCACCTTGCGCCACACCACCGGAAAGTGGTCAGCGCCATCCGGCGACACCTCCGCGTACAGCCGCGCGATCATCTCCGGCGGCTCGGCGTTTTCGTCCGGCCCCATCCCGGCCGGCATCGCCTCGCTGTTGTAGAAGCCGCTGACCAGCACCAGCCTGCGCACCAGGTCAGGCCGGGCGAGCGCGGTCATCAGCGCGATCAGGCCGCCGGCCGAATAGCCGAGCAGGTCGGTCGGGCCGGTGAGCCGCTCGATGAAGTCGACGGTGTCCTGGACCAGTACGTCCGCGGTCAGCGGACCGTCGACGTCCGGCGTACGCCCGTGTGCGCGGCGGTCCGGTGTGTAGAGGTGGAAGTGCTCGGCGAGTCGTTTGGTGCAGTGCGCGAAGCACCCGCTGTCGGTCATGCCGCCGTGCAACATGACCAGCGGGTCGCCGGTGCCGAAGTCGTCGTACCAGGCGCGTACGCCTGGCAGCTCCACGTGGTTGGCCATGCCTCTCCTACGTATCAGGTCGGCCGAACTCATCGGTGGGTGTCGTCGAGGGTCGTCACGACGTATCCTCTTAGTTGAAGATTCAACTATCAGGAGATGCCCGCCATGCCGATCCAGCGACTCAACCACGCCGTCCTCTACGTCCGCGACTTCGCCGGCAGCGTCGCCTTCTACCAGGACGTACTCGGATTCCGCGCGGTGCACACGATGCCCGGCCGGGCCGCCTTCCTGCAGGCCGCCGGTTCGACCAACGACCACGACCTCGGCCTGTTCGCGGTCGGCGCGGACGCTCCGTCGCCGGCTCCCGGCTCGGTCGGCCTCTATCACCTCGCCTGGGAGGTCGACACGCTCGCCGAGCTGCGCCGGATCCGCGAGCGACTGGTCGAGGCCGGTGCGCTGGTCGGGCAGAGCGACCACCTGACCACCAAGGCGCTCTATGCCAAGGACCCCAACGGCATCGAGTTCGAGGTGTCGTGGCTGGTGCCGGCGGCGCTGCTGACGCCGGAGCTGACCGAGGCGAGCGCCACGCTGCCACTCGACCTGGACGCCGAGATCGAACGCTACGGCGCCCAGACGCGCGGCGGCATCGGAGTCTCCATCCCCGCCTGACCCCGATCATCCGACGACGCAATCGGATTCCGATCGCGTCGTCGATGGCGGGGGGAGCTCGTACGGTGGGGGGATGCATCGAGAGGCGGCGCGGCGGGCCGGGATTCCGCCGTTCTACGTGATGGACGTGTGGCTGGCCGCCGCCGACCGGCAGCGTACGCACGGCGACCTGGTCAACCTCTCCGCCGGCCAGCCGTCGACGCCGGCGGTCGCGCCGGTACGCGCCGCGGCACACCGAGCACTGGACGACCACGTCCTCGGCTACACCGTGACGCTCGGCATCCCGCAGCTACGCGAGGCGATCGCAGGCCATTACGACCGCACGTACGGCATCGCCGTCGACCCCGCCGACGTGGTCGTCACGACCGGCTCGTCTGGCGGATTTCTGCTGGCATTCCTGGCATGTTTCGATGTCGGAGACCGGGTCGCGCTGGCCAGCCCCGGATATCCCTGCTATCGCAACATCCTGACCGCGCTCGGCTGCGAGGTCGTCGACCTGCCGTGCGGTCCGGAGACCAGGTTTGCGCCGACCGTCGAGATGCTGGCCGGCCTGGACCTCGCCGGCCTGATCGTGGCGTCGCCGGCCAATCCGACCGGCACCGTGCTGGACCCGGCCGAGCTGGCCGCGCTTTCCTTCTGGTGCGCGGAAAACGGCGTACAGCTGATCAGCGACGAGATCTACCACGGTCTCAGCTACGCCGGCCCGGACACCAGCTGCGCCTGGCAGAGCTCGCGCGAGGCGGTCGTGGTCAACTCGTTTTCCAAGTATTTCTCGATGACCGGCTGGCGGCTCGGCTGGCTGCTGATGCCGGAGCGGCTGCGCCGGCCGGTCGACCGGCTGGCCGGAAACTTCGCGATCTGCCCGCCAACACTGCCACAGCTGGCGGCCGTTGCCGCCTTCGAGCCGGACAGTTACGCGGAGGCCGACGGCTTTGTCCGGTCGTACGCGCGCAACCGCGGGATTTTGTTGGATGGCCTGGCAAAGCTCGGCATCGACCGGCTCGCACCGGCCGACGGCGCGTTCTACGCGTACGCCGATGTCAGCCACCTGACCGACGATTCGATGCTGTGGAGCCAAAAACTCCTTGCCGAGACCGGTGTCGCGGTGGCTCCCGGCATCGACTTCGACGTGGCCCGCGGCAGTGCGTACGTCCGCATTTCCTTCGCCGGCGCGCAGGCCGACATCACCGAGGCGCTGCGCCGGCTCGGCCACTGGCTGCCGGCCTGAGCATCTCCTGGATGACGGCGGTCAGCCGTTTCTGGTCCCGCGGCGCGACTTTCGCCACCAGCTCGGCCATCCGCGCGGTGACCTCGGCGTGCGTGTCGGCCGCCAGCGCGCGGCCCTCGTCGGTCAGCTCGACCCAGGTGACCCGCCGGTCGTCCGGATCCCTCGTCCGTATGACCAGACCGCGCTGCTCGGCCCGGTCGACCAGGTTGCTGAGGCCGGACTTCTCCAGGTGCAGGATCTTGGCCAGCTCGGACATGCCGACCTTTTCCCGGACGATGACGGCACAGATCATCTCGACCTGCTGCTGGCTCAGCCGGTTGCGCCGGCCGACCTCGGCGAACAGCCGCAGCACCTGGTGCGACAGGCCGACCAGCGCGGCGGCGAGCTGCGTCGTCTCGTCCACCAGTCGATGCTAAGCCTCGATCCACGGATCGAGGCTAAGATCCAGGACCCCTCCCGGCCGGCCTGTCTTAGGGTGCGCGGCGTGGAGACTCCAGCACGCAAGCTCGTCGCGACCAGCGAGCGGTCGCCGGCGCGCGGTTGGCGACGGCTCGCGGCGCCGCTGGTCGCCGCGGTGGCGAGCCTCGGCATGGTCGCGGCGGCGGTGAGCGGCACGTCGCAGTCGGTGTCGCAGATGCGTTTCAAGCCGACCGGACATTGGGTCTACAACGCCGCCCAGCAGGTCGCCTTCCACGTCGACGGCGCGACTGGCAACGTCGACGCGAGCATGCCGATCGCCAGCGAGCGCGGCACGCAGGTCGTGCAGGACGACACGCACGGCTATGTCGCCGGCCGCGACCGGATCACCAGGTTTGGCAAGTCGAATCTCAAGGTCGAAGGCTCGGTCACGCCGCCTTCCGACGAGACGCCGCTGCCGATCGAGGCGACCGGTGGACCGTATCTTGTCTATCGACAGTCCGGAAAAATCGTACGTCTCGGTGCGGCCAGCCAGGTTGTCGCCGCGGGAGGACCGATTGCCACGCCGGTGGTGCTGGCCGACGGCACGATGTGGTTGCTGCGCAAGGACACCGGGCTGTTGTGCGCGCTGGCGCGTACGGCCGCGCGGCCGTCGGCCTGCCCGGCACGGCTGCCGTCCGGTCACACCGGTGCGCTGACGACCGTCGCGGCACAACCGTACGTCCTGGACACCGCCGACGGACTGCTGCGACCGGTCGGAAACAGCGGGCTGGGCACCGGAAAACCGGTCGGCGTACCGGTCTCACCGACCGTGGAGCTGGCGCCGGCCGACGCCGACGGCCGGCTGCCGATCCTGGACGCCGCGCACCATTCCCTTTATCTGGTGGAAACCCGGTCGTCCCGGCAGCCGGTACGGGTCGCGTTGGAGCCCGGCGACTATGACGGTCCGCTGTCCAGCGGTCCGTTGGTGGCGCTGGTCAACAAGACGACCGGCACGGTCGTCACCTACGACAGCCACGGAAATCGCAAGGACGCCAGGAAAATCCCGCCGAGCGACGGCACGCCAGCGATCAGCCGCGGCGCGGATGGCAGGATCTACGTGCAAAACGGCGCCGGCACGCATCTGCTGGTCGTCGGCGAGGACGGTGGTGTCATGGACGCGCCGGTCACCTCCGGTCCGGAACCGACGCCTTCCCAGACCCCATCTCCATCTCCATCTCCATCCCCGTCGCCGTCTTCCTCGCCATCGCCGATGCGGGAACCGCCGGCCGCGCCGGCCAGCGCGCCAGGCGCACCGGCCGGTGTCACAGCGACCGCCGGATCCGGCAGCGCCACCGTACGGTGGAATGCCGCGCGTGAAAACCGTGCCGCCATCGACGGATACGTTGTCACCTGGCATGCGTCATCAGGCGCGACCGGATCACGCGTTGTCTCTGGCGACACGCGAAAAACGACGGTCTCGGGCCTCGGCAACGGTGTGACCTACACCTTCAGCGTGGCGGCGCGCAATCGCGTCGGCACCGGGCCGGCGGCCTCCGCCGACCCGGTCACTCCGATGACCGCGGCCGCCGCGCCTGGCGGGCTCACCGCCACACTTTCCGGCAACAGCGTGCAACTCAGTTGGTCGGCCCCGGACCTGCGCGGCGGCACGCTGGTGCGCTACCAGGTCGCCGCGACCGGACGGCCGACACAGTCGACCACCGGCCGCGGCGCGAGTTTTTCCGGACTTCCCAAAGGAAGCCGGGTGACCTTCACGGTGCGCGCGATCACCCGGTCGCCGGACGGTCGCGCGCTCACCGGCGCGGCGGCGAGCCGCAGTGTCAGCATTCCGGCGCAGACGGTCTCGGTGAGCCGCGGTCCACACAACTGCGATTCCCAGTATCCGCAGGAACATTGTTATCGGATGCACGTCGTGATGCGCGGGTTCGCGCCGGACACCCACTACGAGATCAAACCACATTCCACGGATGCCGACTACAGCAACGAAGGCTCCGGGCAGACCACCGACTCCAGCGGTTACGTGGACTTCGACGCGTTCGAGTATTACGGCACCGGCAATGACGTCTGGGTCACGGTCGAAACCTCGGACGGCACGGTCATCGCCACCTCCAACCGCATGCTCTGGCCGTAGAGGGTGACGTCCCGACCCACCAGGAACGCCACCCTCGCCGTGACCTTTATGCGATGGTCACCCGGAAAATCTTGTCGGAGCCGTCGGGTTGGTTGCCATTGTTGTCGGCGTTCGTCGTCGACAGCCACAACTGGTCGGCACCGGGGACCTTGGTGACCGTACGCAGCCGCCCGTACGTGCCGACGTAGTACGCCGTTGGCGTGCCGACACTTTCCGAGTCACCGTTGATCGGGATCCGCCACATCCGCTCGCCGCGCAGAGCCGCCATGTAGACGACGTTGCGGACGATCGCGATTCCGCTCGGCGAGGCCTGCGACACCGGCCAGGTCGCCTTCGGGTTCGTCATGCCGGTGGTGCCGCAGTTTCCTTCGCAGGTCGGCCATCCGTAGTTGGCGCCCGGCTTGATCAGGTTGAGCTCGTCGTATTTCGAGTTGCCGAACTCGGCCTCCCACAGCCGGCCGTTGCGGTCGAAGGCCAGACCCTGCGGATTGCGGTGACCATAGCTGTAGACGTAATTGCCGAACGGGTTGCCGGGAGCCGGCTTGCCGTCAGTGGTCAGCCGCAGGATCTTGCCGTTCAGCGAGTTCTTGTCCTGCGCCAGATCCGGCGTCTGGGCCTCGCCGGTGCTGGCGTAAAGATAGCCGTCCGGCCCGAAAAGCAGCCGGCCGCCATTGTGATACTGGTTCTTCTTGATCCCCTGCAACAAAATCTTGTAGCCCGACAACGACGCACCGTCGTAGGTCATGCGTACGATCCGGTTGCCTTCGGACGCGGTGTGCATGAAATAGACGTAATGGTTGGTCGACCAGGCCGGGTCGACCGCGACCCCGAGCAGGCCGCCTTCCCCGTTGGTGGTGACCGCGTTGGGGACCGATCCCACCTGCGTTTTCGCGCCGGACGGCGTCACTTTGAACACCTTGAAGCTGTCCCGCTCGGTGACCAGCGCGGTCTGGCCGTCCGGCATCCAGTAGGTCCCCCACGGGATCGACCAGCCGGTGGAGATCGTGGTGATCGACGACGGCACGCCGCCGTCGGTGCTGCACGACTGTGTGGTGAACGAGTCCGCGTTGCTCTGCGCCGACACGTTGCCGGCCGCGTCGTGCGCGACGACGTTGAGCGAATATGGACTGTTGCACGCCAAACCGGTCAGCGTGGTGGAGGTCGCCGGCGGATTTCCGGTCACCGTCTGGTAAACCGTGGTCCCGCTGCGTACGTCGTAAGACGTGACACCGCGGTTGTCCGTCGACGCCGACCAGGTCAGCTTGACACTGTTGGCGGTGACGTTGGAATGCGCCAGGTTTTCCGGCGCGCTCGGCGGTGTGGTGTCGCTGCTCGGAAGTGTCTTGCACTGCAACGGAGTGGTGGCCGGCGAGGCGTTGCCGGCCGCGTCGCGTGCGGTCACCGCGAGCGTGTAAGTCGTGTTCGGTGTCAGGCCGTTGAGCACCTGCGAGGTCGCGTTTCCGGCCGCCTCGGCCAGTTTGTTGCCGTGCTCGTAGATGTCGTACGCGACCACACCGACGTTGTCGGTGGCGGCACCCCAGTGCAGCGTCAGCTGGTTTTCGCCGATGTCCGAACAGGAAGTCGTGCCGGGCGTGGTCGGCGGCTGGCTGTCGGCGGCGCCGCTGACGGTCAGCCTGTCGAGGTTGGGGCCCCCGTTGGCGGTCGTCGCGGTCGCCCTGATCGTGTTGTTGCCGGCGTTCAGCCGCGCGTTGACCGCCTTGGTGGCCCAGGTGTCCCAGTTTGTCGTGCCAGGGAAGGAAAGGCCGGACGAGACGACGGTGCCGTTGACGCTGATGTCCATCGGTCGGTCGACCGTCGTGCCGTTGGCGTAACGGAAAGTCAGCGACGAGCTGCCGGCCGCCGCCGCGTTCACAGTGAACTGTACGTACGATCCGGCGATGTTGGTGTAGTCGACGAAGCCGGATCCGGTGAAGCCGGCGTGGTTGTTGGCCACCGTGCCCTGCGAGATCGTCGCGTCTTCGGCCTGGTAGTCGGCGCTCTGCGCGGCCGCCTCGACATCGAGATAGTCCAGGTTTGGCAGGCCTTCGGCGGTGGTCGAGGTCAGTCGTACGGTGTTGGCGCCGGCCTTCACCGGCACCGAGAGCGTGGAGGTGGCCCAGGTGTCCCAGCTCCCGGTGCCGGCGAACGCCCGGTTGGCCGAGACGACGACGCCGTTGACCGCGACGTCACCGGGCCGGTTGACCGTGGTGCCGTTGGAATATCCGATGGTGACGGTCGCCGTGCCGGCGGAGGCGGCGTTGACCGCGAACTGGACGTACGCGCCGGCGACGTTGTCGGTGTTGACAAAACCGGCGCCGGAGAAGCCCTGGTGGTTGGATTCCACCACCGCCTGAGCGAAACTGCCGGCCTCCGCCTCATACCGGGTCGGCGCCGCCGTCGCCGGCGCCGACAACCCCGCGGCGGTCAGCGCGGCGACCGACACGGCCGCGATTCTGGCGAGTCTTCTCATCTTTGTCCTCACGGTCAGGGGACCCAGTAGTTGCCTGAGACGACGATCATCGACTGGAGCTGCACGCTTCCGCCGTAATAGAGCGAAGAGTCGATCGACGTGGTCGCCAGCTTGTGCCACAGCGCGTCCAGCCAGGCCTGCGAGCCGGCGTCGGTCAGCGCGGCCACCGCGAACGGTGCGGTGTAGGCCATGTCCGAGCCACTCTCGGAAACCGAGCCGCTGAGCTTGTAGCCGGTCTGGATCGAGTTGGCGTTGCCACTGGTCTTGCTTTTGATCCAGCTGTTGAGTTTTCGCGCGGACGCGGCGGAAGCGCTGTCACCACTGGTGACCGCGTCGGAGCCGATCCGCCACGGATCACGGCAGGCGTTCCACGAGTAGTCGCCGTCGTGCGGTCCCTCCAGCACCTGGCCGGAGGCCGGCTTCGGAGTTGTGTTGGTGTTGACGATGAAATCGGCCAGCAGTCCGGTGTTCGGCGCGTACTTCGCCTGCTGCGAGGTGATCAGTTTCTGGTGTGCCGCGCGGATCGTGTCCCAGGCGCTGTCGCCGGTCGCCTTCCGGAAGGCGCGGAAGTGGTCGATCAGGAAATCCGACGATCGCGTGATGTTGTGATGCGACTCGCCGGAGTCGGACCAGTCGCCGAGCAACATGAGATGCGTGGACGAGTTGACCTCGCTCGCCTTGATCGCGTTGATGTGTTTGACGGCCAGATCCTTGTAGTTGTAAGTCCCTCCGCTTCCCCACTGCACATCGGCCAGCAGCAGGCCATAGGCCACGTCGAGGTCGCCGTCGGTCGCCGAGTCGGAGCCGTCGACACTGCGGCACGAGCTGTTCTGTTCGGCGGCCAGCAGATTGTGGTTGTTCACCGACGGATGCGCCAGCACGAACTTGACCATGCCGTCGAAGTTGGCTTTGGCGTCCGGATCCGCGCCGGCCATCAGCGCGGTGATCACCATGCCGTAACCCTGGCCCTCGGCGACGTATGGATGGTCGGCGTCCGGCGAGTACGTCTCGACCCAGCCGTTTCCACAGTTGTGCTTGAGAAACGCGGACTTCCACTGGTTGTAGCGAGTGATCACGGTCTGGTCGATGGCCGCCTGGTCGCCGGTCGGCTTGAGCGTCCCGGAGACGTATGGCCGTTGGTGACTGCCAAACGGCACCGTGACCTCGGCCGGGGCCGCGTGCGTCGCGCCGGCCGGCAGCAGGACCAGGCTGAGCGCGAGTGCTCCGATGATTTTCATGGCGCTATCCCTGGTATTTCACGACGATCTTGGTGAACGCGTAGGCCGACTGCGAAATCCCGCTGCACGAGTCGCCGTCGCTGCCGGAGCCGCACTGCCGGTCACGGTTGATCGACCAGAACGCGAAACGCGCGATGTGGTGCTGTTGCGCGTACGCGAGCATGGTGTTGAAGTCGCCGGTGCTGACCGTCTCGTCCGACTCGTCGGTCTTGCCGTTCATCGACGACAGGCCGATGTGCCGGTACGCGTCGCCGTCACTGTAGCCGTAAGCACTTTTCACCGTCTTCTTCAGGCCTTCCAGGGCACTGACGGTCGCCGCCCCCATCGAGCCGCTGTGGCCGCCGAAGTCGAACGGCATGATGATCCAGCCGTCGTTGGCCAGGCCGGACTTGGCGCCACGCTTGATCAGATCCGCGCCATTGCCGTCCGGACCGCTCGGCGTCGTCCCGAAGGTCAGGTAGGTGATCAGGCCGGGATTGTTGGCGCGTACGGTTTTCAGCGCGTCCACGACCCGTTGCCGGACGGTCGAGCTGGTGAACTCGCCGGCCTCGATGTCGATGTCGATCGCTTTCAGCCCGTAGGCGTTGATCACTTTTTGGTACGCACCGGCCAAAGCGCCGGCGCTCGAGCACGACTGGCCGAGCTTGTTGCCACTCCAGCCACCGAAGGAAACGACGACATCGCCGCCTTTGGCGCGGATCGCGTTGATATTCGACTGATCCGAGCCGCCAGTCAGCGGGCGGCTGCCGTCCCAGGCCGGACTGCAGGTGCCCTTGGACAGGATGAAGGCCAGCGTGAACCACTTCACGCCGGTCGCCGACATCACCGAGGCCGGACTTTGCGGATTGCCCCAGCCGAAATACTCGTACGGTGCGGCCTGGATGCCGGCCGGTGCCGCGTACGACGGCGTTGGCGCCAGGACCAGGGCCGCGAGTGCGCCGGCCATGACGGTCCGCAGAAAGCTGCGCATGAGGTGAATCCCTTCAGGGTCAGGAAAGGGCCAGATTCGTTGCGCTGCCGGGCCTGGCCCGGATCAGCCGCGTCTCACCGGGTCGCAGGGTCGCGCTGTAGGAGTTGGTCACGGTGCCGACGTGCTTTCCCGACCACAGGTCGGTCACGTCCGCGCTGCCGCTGAAACCGACCTGCGACCAGTCGACGCTGACCGTCGAGTTTCCGGACGTGCCGGTGTTGAACAGCGCCACGACGTAGTCGCCGTTGGCTTCTTTCTTGCGCCAGACCTGTTTGACGCCACTGTTGACGATCCGCGCCGCGGCCACGCCGTCCTGGTCGACGGCGATGATCCGGTCGTTGGTCAGCATCGCCATGTCGGTGTTGTTCAACGCGGTCAGGTCGGTGCCGAGCAACAGGGGCGAGGCGGCCATGGCCCACAATGTGAAATGCGTACGGCGTTGGTCGGCGGTCAGGCCGACTTTGTCGCCGTTGCCGAGCTGCAACGAGTCCAGGTCGTTCCAGCCGCCGGGGCCGGCCCACTGCTGCCAGCTCGCCGCGGAGTTGAACCGGCCGGAGACGTGCTTCCAGTCGGTCAGCGGATAGCCGCTGCCATTCGGGCCAGGACCGCAATAGCACTCGACATCTCCCTGCGTACGCCAGCTGTTCGCGTATTGCCGCCAGGTCGAGGCGTTGGCGATCGGCAGGTTGTTGGACAACGCGAAATTGATCGGCCGGCCGGTCCTGCGCAGCGCCTTGTCCCATGCTTTGACGTCGTCGATCGTCGTGGCGTCGACCCCGTCGATCTTCAGGTAGTCGACCCCCCACGACGCATACTGCGCGGCCCACGAGTCGACGAACGCCTGCGCGCCGGGACTGCTGTAGTTGAGCCGATACATGTGCTTGCAGTTGTAGTTTTTCTGCGTACGGCTGGTGTCCGCGATGTCCTTGGCGTGATACGGCGTGCCGGCGACCGGCGTGTTCCTGGTGACCGCGTTCTCGGCGATCCCCGGCGTCACGTAGAAACCGAACTTCAGGCCGAGTCCATGGACGTAGTCGGCCAACGCCTTGATGCCGTTGGGAAACTTCGCCGGATCGACCAGCCAGCGGCCGTTGCCGTCGACCTGGAAACCGTTGGCGTCGCATTTCTGGTAGAAGTCGTCCAGGTTGACGTAGACGAAACCGTGCGCGGGCAGCCCGCTGTTTTTCAGCGCGAGCGCCTGCTGTTTGATTTTCGTCTCGGTCGGCCAGCGACGGACGAAGCTCCAGCTGCTCCAGCCCATCGCCGGCCGGATCGACTGTCCGTTGTCGGAGGCGGCCACTTTTGCCGGCGCGACAAGCAATGCGGCCAGCAGAACGACCGCGGTGATCAGGCGGTTCACGGCGCGCTCACCTCCTGGCGGACCGGCTGCGGACCTCCGCCTCCCCCGCTGGTGGCATAGTCCGAGCCGATCCACGCCTCGTCGACGCGCAGTCTCTTGTAACGCGTCGTGTCGCTGGAGGCCGCGTACGTGTCGACGACCTCAAGCCGTATGTGTCGCGCGGTCGTCGCCGGCAGGTCGATGAACTGTACGCCACGACGACTCGGCAGCGTCCCGGACCTCACCGGATTTCCCCAGTTCGTGCCGTCGGCGCTCACATATACCCGATAGTCCTTGATGCGCGCGGACTGCTCGGTGCTGGATCGGCTGTAGCTCACCGAATCCTCGCGCTGGTTGATGCCGAGATACTGGATCCGCTTCGCCGAGCCGAGGTCGAAGCGCAGCGACACCGGCGTGGTTTTGTTGCTGTCCCAGTAGGACAGATAGTCGCCGTCGGCGGCGGCCGAGGCCGGATGACCGCCGGCCGACGCACTCGCGCTCATCGTGTACGTGGACGGCGGATAGATGCCGACGCGGCCGTTGGTGGTGACCTTGAAGACCGTGTCGTAGGGGTCCCAGCCACTCAAACCTGTCAGTGTCAACGAACCACCGGCCTGGCTGTACGCGATCGCCGCGCCGGTACGCGGATTCGTCACACCGGTCACGCGATATCCGTTGTCCCGCACCCGCAACGTGCTGCCCGACGGCTTGGTGATGACGTGGATGTAGTGCAGGTCCGGATCGGTCTTGCTGATCGTGGTGACGCCGTACGCGCCGTCGTTCCAGGCGCCGGGCTGCAGGCCGCCGTACAGGTAGCCGCCGCCTTCGGTGCCGTGCAACGAATCCCAGATCGGCGCGATCCAGCCGTTCACGAAGTTGTTGAACGCTTCCTGGTTGCTCGGGAACTTTCCGTTGACCTGGGCGGTTTCGGCCATCAGCGCCTTCACCGACGAGCCGGCGTTGGTGACCAGCCGGCCGAGCGTGAGCGTGCGGTCGACCGACGGGTTCGAGCCGTCATACCACCAGGCACCGGTCGATGGCAGCTTGAAGTCCGCCTCGATCAGCCGCGGCGCGGCCGTGTAGATGGCCTGCGGATAGTCGTACGACGGCGTCATGCCGGTTTTCTGCTCGTTGCTGATCATGTCCATGATCGGGGTGTCTTCGTTGTTGTTGCTGAGCGTGTAGTTCGGCCGTTTCTGGTAGATCTGCGCGTAGAGGTTGTGGCTTTCCCAGTACGCGTTGTCGTTGTCGATCCAGAAGCCACCGAGGTCCGGATAGCGGTCCATGACCTCGAAGAAGTTGTCGTAGGAAAACTCGCCGAACCCGTCGCGGGTGGTCAGGTCGACGTTGTGGCCTTTGTACGACGAGTACGCGGCGGAGTTGAGCCACTCGTGGCCGCCTTCGTTGTGCCACTGCGGATCGTCGGTCATGTAGAGGATGACCCGCAGTCCTCGGCTTTTCGCCGCGGCGATGAGCTCGCCGAGAAAGTCGCGTTTTGTGCTGCAGCTGCCGGGAATCTTCGACGGCCACGGCCGCGCGTAACCGAGCCGGCTGTGGAAGGTGGCCAGCACCAGATACTGCGCGTGCAGCTTCTGTGCCTCCTTGACCCAGTAGTCCGGCGTCCAGCCACCGCTGTTGACGTCCTTCTCCCACGCCGCGCAGTTGGTGTGCGCCGGCGCCGTACGCTCACCCCAGTGCAGGAAAAGTCCGGACACCGAGCCGCGCAGGAAGGCCTGCCGTGGGTTCTGCAGGTCGGCCTTTGCCGGTCCAGGCACCAGGACCAGGACCAGTGCGACGAGAACGACGAGAGTTTTCCTTATCATTGCCGACCATCCACGTTGTCGACGCACGACTGCGACGAACCGGTCGCACTGATCCTCAGCGCACCGCCACCGGTGTTGGTGCTGGCGCGTACGCAATATCCGGTCACCGACTGGAAGTTGAGGTCGTTGGGGCTGTTGCTTCCGCGCTGCGCGACGAAATGGTCGAAAGTCAGCGCGCTCGCGCCGTTGGCGATGACCGCCGGACGACCGTCGTTGGACGCGAAACGTACGGAACTGTTGACAAATCTGATGTTGTTGGCGTTGTGCACGTACCAACCGAAAGCCGGCCGGGTGCCGATGCTCTTGGGGTTGTAGTCCTTGGGGTCGTTGCTCGGCACACCGGTCCCCATCGTGCCGTTGCCGCCGGGCACGGTGATGTTGACGTTGGTGAAGGTCACGCCGCTGATCCGGTTGCCGCCGGACTCACCCCACAGTGTCGGGCTGAACGACGGGCTCACCCCGGTCGCGGTGATGTTGTCGTACGTGATGTTGCTGATGTGGCCGACGCCGGGGTTGTTGCCACATCGTTTTCGGGTGCCGATCTTCTGCATGATCGGCGACCGTACGCCGGTCATCGTGATGTCGCGGTAATGCACGTCGGAGATGTTGGCGCCATCCATGGAAACCATGCCGAGACCGGACTTCTGCGCTCCGGTGATGTCGATGTGCTGGAAGTGATAGCCGGTGAAATCACCGCAGGTCTCCGAGCCGAACATCAGGGCGTTGCAGCACTTCGCCGACAGGTGCGAGTCGGTCACCGTGACGTTTCCGTTTGGCAGCTTGGCACCGAGCGCGTAGTCGCTCTTGAACACCAACGCGTCGTCGTTGGCGGCGATGTTGGCGTTGGTGATCGTGACATTGGTCGTGCTGATCACGTTCCAGCCGTCGCGGTCGCTGGCCGTGTCGATCGTCAGGTGGTCCGACGTGACGTTTTTGCAGTCGTTGATGAGCATCGCGAAATGGCCGCCGCGGCGCAGCTTGATGCCGCTGACGGTCAGGCCGTCGCAGCGGGTCAGCGAGATGATCTTGTCGGCCTCGCCGGACTTCGGGTTGCCGGTGATCAGGTTGCCGCCGCCGTCGATGGTGCCGGAGCCGACGAAACCGATGTTGGTGAGGTTGTTGCCCCAGATCATCGCGTCATGGAAATGGCTGTGGCCGTAGTCCTGGTAGTTGTCGTTGGGGTTGGATTCGGCCGCGTCGTAGTTGTCGGCGCTGGATCCGACGATGGTGGCGCCGGAGTCGAGCTGCAGCGTCACGTTGCTCTTCATGTGGATCGAGTTGGCCGATTTGTAGGTGCCGGCCGGAAAACGTACGATCCCGCCGCCGGTCGCCGCGTTGGCCGCGGTGATCGCGTTGTTGATCGCGGTCGTGTCATTGGTGGATCCGTTGCCGGTGGCACCGTAGTCGCGGACGTTGAGGTTCACCGCCGCGTACGAGACGGTCGGCATCGCCAGGCCGACAACCAGCGACAGCGCGAACAGGACGAGGACACACACTCTTTTCACGTCAGGCTCCGGTGAGTTGGTAGCCGCGCATGTTGGTGAGAAGCAGATAGCAGTTCTGCAGGGAACCGGAAGTGTCGCCGAGCGACCGGTAGATCCCCCATTTCGGCCGGACCCGGTCCTCCAGGAACGTGTCCACACCGGTCTTGCTCGCGTCGACCACGGTTTTGCCGCCGTCCTTGACGATCCACCGTACGGACCCGGCGGTGCCGTTGCCGATCTTCAGCTGGAAGTCGACGTCGATCCACTTGTTTTGCAGCGGGGCCAGATCGGTGTGGCCGACCAGGATGTTCTTCTCGAAAGCTTCAGCTCGATCGTCGGCGTGCTGCCGTTTCGGCGCAATGACTGGACGATGATCGGCGCCGAGCCGGTGCCCGGCTGTTTCATCTGCATGATGTGCGTGAAGGTGGTCGTCGCCTTCAGCGAGGTGGGGATGAACATCGAGTACGTGACACGCCAGGTCTGGCCGGGTTTCCACTGCAGGTACGAGCCGCCGGTCCGGTTGCCGGTGACCTCCTGGCGCTGCCGGTCGGTGCTGGTGTCCCGGTCGACGGTGTGCATGTTGAAGCGGAAGTTGTTGCCTTCCACGAAAATGTGCGGATGGCCGGCCGGATGCGAGTTGGCCCGGTCGTCCTCGACCGTCTCGAAGGCCTTCAGCCCGTCCCTGCTGGCCTCCGGCGACCACCGCAGCGTCCACGTCGGCGCGGCAGTTGGAATCGCGGCTGTCGCGGCGGCGCCGACGATGCCGCCGAGAACCGTCCGCCGAGAGAATACCATCGTCACCGTCCCCTGAGTTGCTCGGACATGATCAGGAAGGCCCCGAGGCCGTGGAAGTCGTTGGTGGCCCGGTCACGCGCGAGGTAGTAGGCGTAATCACCGACATTGGTGCCGACGCTGATGTCGGTCAGGTTCGTACGGCCGTCGCTGCCGAGCGAGATTTTGGCGAGTACGCCTTGATAAGCGCGCTTGGCGACGGCGTCATAATGCGGGTCGATGTAGTGCTGCTGGACCGCTCGCGACAATGCGAAGGCGAACATGCTGGAACACGAGGTCTCGGTCCAGTTGTCGGAGCGGTTGCCTTTGTCGACGACCTGGAACCATCGTCCGGTCGCCGGATCCTGGTAATGCTCCAGGCCGGCCGCGAGTTTGGCCAGAATGCTCAACAACTCCGCACGCCGCGGCTGGTTGGCCGGAACGATGTCGAGGATGTTGACCGTCGCCATCGCATACCAGCCGATGGCGCGACACCAGTGCTCCGGAGCGAGTCCGGTCTTCGGATCGGCCCAGCTCTGCGTCTTGGACTCGTCGTACGCGTGTCTCAGCAGCCCGTTAGCCACCTGCAGATGACCACCGTAGACGGCCAGCTGCTTGGTGACCTCGTCGTAGGCGTAGGCCGTGTCACCGAACTCCCGGCCGTATTCGGCGAGGAACGGATTCACCATGAACGCGCCGTCGGCCCACAGCTGGTGCTGCCGGCTGGTCGAGGTCGCGTGCCAGAAGCCGCCGTCGGACGTACGCGGATAGGTCTTGAGCCGGTTCCGGATTTTCGTTGCCGCCGTGCGGTATTTCGCCTGGTGCGTCTCGTCGTACATGATGACCAGCAGCCGGCCGGCGAGCATGCTGTCCAGGTTGTTGAAGCTCTGCCCGATGTTTCCCGAGGAGTCGACGAACCGGTCGACCCAACGTTTGACGAAGCTCAGGTAACGCGGGTCGTGCGTACGCTGGTAGACCAGATACTGGCCGTAGAGATAGAGGCCGACCGGATACGACCAGCCGCCGATCGTGCTCGGCGTGTAGCGCGCCATGGTCGACTCGACCATCGCCACCGACCAGTCCGCCGGAGCTGGTTTTTCGCGCGCGGAAAGCGAAGCCGGCACGCTCAGCAACGCCGACGCGGTCAGCAACACCGCGGCGATCCAGGAGTAGATCCGGTTCATGTTCCTCCTCAGTCAGCGACGGCAGAAACCGAGAGTGGAAAGGGAGAGATAGGATCTGTGCCCGGAATGTAACAGCGCCGGTTGCGCTGTCAACGCGGCCGGCGGAGTTTGACGGCGCCCTTCTTTTGGCTGCCAGCGCGGCGATGAGACAGAAAAGAAGGCCTGGAGCTGCCGAAATCCGGCGGCTCCAGACCTCCGATGTGTGATCAACAAAATGGCCGTAAGCGGCCATGGAGAATGCATTCAGAACGAAAGAGTTACGGCCATTTCCGTCATGGATGAGAACGCCGGGCCTTCACGGATGCGAACGGCTACTTCGCCGGGGCCGGCAGACTCCGGAGGATTTCCTCGACGTTCTGCGGCAGCGTGGTCTGGAAATCCTGCAGCCGAGCCCATTCCGGCGTGATGGTGATCTTCACCATCTGCGGATAGAGCATCCGTACGCCACCTTCCCACTGCTCCATTTCCGCCACCGGCACGATTTTCCGGGACGCCTCGACGTATTCCTCCGGCACACCGTCGACCACCTCGGTGCGGGCCGTGCCGCGGATGAGCAGTACGCGCGGCGGATAGCCCTCGGTGTCGATGGTGAGCGCGACCTTCGGATGCTGCCGCAGCGCCGGGTTTTTCTTCGCGTTGGTCGTCGTGCAGGTGACGATCTCCGATCCGGTCCACAGAAACGCCACCGGCACCACCCGGGGAAAGCCGTCTGTGCCGGTAAACGCGAATCGCGCCGGAATGTGGGAATCCAGCAGCTCCCGGGAAATCGGCTTGGCGAGCTCGTCGAGGACTTTCTGGCGCTCCATTGCAACGATCCAATCGGTTGGCGAATACGCTGGACCCAGCTTGCAGCACGGCGGCGACCACCGTCGTCATCAGATCTGGTGAAAGGGAGACCGACGCATGCCGCCGACCGCGGTCAGCCCGGTGCTGGTCGGCCGTACGACCGAACGTGCCGCCATCCGCGCGGCGTACGAACGCGCGCGGCAGGGACAGGCGGTCACCGTGCTGGTCTCCGGCGAGGCTGGCATCGGCAAGTCACGGCTGCTGGCGGCGGCCACCGCCGAGCTGCCCGGCGAGCCGCTGGTGCTGACCGGCGGCTGCCTGGAGGTTGGCGCGGACGCCGCGCCGTATGTCCCGTTCGTGGCGATCCTGCGTGACCTCCTCCGCCAGCTCGGCCGCGACCGTGTCGACGCGCTGCTGCCGCTGGCCGGCTCCGCGCTGGCCGCGTGGCTGCCTGGCCTGGCGGCGCCGGCGGCCGACCGTACGCGCCTGCTTGAGGAGCTGTTGACGCTGGTCGGCCGGGTCGCCGACAGCCGGCCGGTGGTGCTGGCGGTGGAGGACCTGCACTGGGCCGACGCGTCCAGCCGCGAGGTCTTCGTCTATCTGTCCCGCAACCTGGTCGACCGGTCGGTGCTACTGCTCGCCACCGTACGCACCGGCGAGCATCCCGGCCGTCAGCTGCTCGCCGAGCTCGGCCGCCGCGGCGACGTCGTACGCGTCGAGCTCGGACCACTCGGCCGGCCGCACGTCGCCGAGCTGCTGGCGGCGATCGGCGGCCGTACGCCCGACCCGGTGCGCAGCAGCCGCATCCACCGGCGCAGCGGCGGCAATCCGCTGTTCATTGAGGCCCTCAACGCCACTGAGGACTTCCAAGGCTACGACATGGCTCGACTCCGGAACCGCTCCGCGCCTCAGCCGGAGCCAGCTGCTGCGCACGCTGACTCCGATCGATGCTCACGAACCCGTCGCCTTCGCGATCTCCGTACCCTGCTGCTCGACCGCGTCAGCGCTCTTCCGGAGCAGGCACGGGCACTGCTGCCGGTCATCGCGGTCGCCGGCACGACGGTCGGTGACGAGCTGCTGCTGACGGTGAGCGATCTGTCCGAGGACGACCTGCACCGCGCGCTGCGCGCGCTGGTCGACCAGGAGCAACTGGCCGTACGGGCGGACGGCTACGCGATCCGGCACGACCTCATCCGCGAGGCCGTCTACCAGGCACTTCTGCCGCACGACCGGCGGCGGCTGCACGAGCGATACGCGCGCGTGGTGACCGAGCCGGCGGCGCTCGCCGAGCACTGGACCGCCGCCGGCAAACCGGAGCTGGCCCTGCCGGCGGCGCTGCGGGCGGCCGAGCTGGCGCGCCAGCAGTACGCCTACGACGAGCAGCTCAACCTGCTCGAGCGCGCGTTGGACCTGTGGCCACGAGTCACCACACACCCGACCGCTCAGGTGTCCGTCCTCGAGCGGGCCGCCGTCGCCTGCTACGCATCCGGCAGTTCCGACAAAGGCGTCAAGCACACGACCGTGGCGCTCGACGCGCTCGACGCGGCGGCCGAGCCGGTCCGCGTCGCGCGGCTGCTGGAGCTGCGCGGCCGGATGCGCAACCGCATCGACGGCGGCGGCCGCGACGATCTGGAGCGGGCGATCGCGCTGGTGCCTCCGGGTGTCGCCGACGAAGTACGCGCCGAGATGCTGGCCGGCCTCGCGTTCCTCGCGGTGACCGCCGGCGATGTCGCCGCGACCAGGCAGGCCGCCGAGGAGGCGGTGGCGTTTGAGCACGTACGCGCGCGTGCGTTGCTGGCGCTCGGCTTCGTGGCGGGCTCGGACGGGGACGTCGACGCCGCGCTGCGCCACTACGGCGAAAGCCGGCGCATCGCCGAGAAGCAGGGCGACCACCACACGTATCTCACCAGCATGCAGTGGGAGGCGAGCGCGCTGATCCGGGCCGGCCGCAGCGCCGAGGCGGCGGGGCTGTCCAGGGCCGGACAGCTGGCCGCCGAACGCCTCGGCCAGGGCCGGTCACGCGGCAGCATGCTGGCCAACTGCCGGGCCTCGGCGCTGATCGACCTCGGCGGCTGGGACGAGGCGCTGGAGGTCATCGAGGACGCGCTGGCCGACGATCCGCCGTGGCTCTACGCGACCGCGCTGCACTGCTCGCAGGCGCTGGTGACGGCGTGGCGCGGCGACCGTGACGCGTACGCCGAGATCGACGACCGGCTGGCCGCCTTCGCCGACAACAGCCGGCCGCGGCTGGAGATCACGCTGCTGACGGCGTGCGTCCGGATCGCCGGCGCGGTCGAGCTCGGCGACCTGGACCTCGCCGACCGGCTGCTCGGCGAGGTGCTGGCGGATCCGCCGCACCGCGGCCTGCCGGCGTACGAGACGATGCTGATCGTCGTCGCCGGCGCTCGCACGCAACGCGCTCGGTCCGCCGCTGGCGGCCGTCACGTGGCACGGGAGGCCGACGAACGGCTGGCGGCCCTGCGCGCGCTCGCCGCGCGGATTCCTTTGGACAATCGGGTTTTGGTCGCTTTGCGGGCGACTTTCGAGGCGTTGGCCGGAAAAGGGACACTGCGTGAGTGGGACGCGGTGGCCGACGCCTGGCGCGAGCTCGGTCACGTCCGCGACCTGGCGCACGCGCTGACCGCCGGCGCCGAGGCGGCTTTGGCGCAGAGCAACAGATCCGGCGCGCGGCGCCGGCTGCGCGAGGCGCGGTCGATCGCCGCCGACCTGCGGGCGGCGCCACTGCTGTCGCGGATCGACTGCCTGGCCGTACGCGCGCGACTGGACGAACAGGACGAGCCGGCCGATCCCGGCTTCGGCCTGACCCGTCGCGAGGCGCAGGTCCTGCGCGTACTCGCCAACGGCCGGTCAAACGCCGAAATCGCGGTGGAGTTGTTCATCTCCACCAACACCGTCGCGAGCCACGTGCAGCGGATCCTCACCAAGCTCAGCGTCAGCACGCGTACGGAGGCGGCCGCATTGGCCCACCGTCATGCGCTTGGCTGACGCAGCAATGCGGAGCGAAGCGCGTCGAGATCGGAAAAACCGTTGTCGGTGAGCCATTTCGGCGTACCACCGGGATGTCCTTCGAAGACGTCGAGAACGGCCCCGATCGCGTCCGCTCCGACGGCATGCGCCGGCCGGTTGGCCTCGAAGGCGGTCTCGTTGGGGTCGGCGCCGAGATAGAGCGCGATCCGCGCGGTGATCTGGTCGATGTTGTCGTTTGTCAGCAGGAAATCGTCGACGATCTCGGCGCGCGGCACACCGACCGCGGAGAGCAGCAACGCGACCGCCACGCCGGTGCGGTCCTTGCCGGCCGAGCAGTGGATGAGCACCGGTTTAGGCTCGTTCGCGACGATTTCCGCGATGCGTACGAGCTGCTCGGCGCGGTGCAGCGCCATCGACACGTACAGGTTGGCGAGGGTCTGCGGCCCTTCCTCCTCGACGTGCCGCGCGACCAGCAGCGGATTGGCCGCGGCGAGCAGCTGGACGTGGTGGATTTTGGCGTCCGTCAACGGATGCACCGGCTGCCGCTCGTCGACCGACCGCAGGTCGACGACCGTACGCGGCGGCCACGGCGTCAGCCGCGGCGGCGGATCGTTGTCCTGCGGCGCGTCGCCGCGATAGACCACACCGGGCCGGATCGACGCGGACATCTGGCCGATGTCTCGCAAATTGCACATTCCTCCGGCGCGGGCCGCCGCCACGTCGACTGTCGTCACGTTGGCCATGCTAATGAAACGGCTCGGGATCAGATATGAAATCCGTCTCAGAGACTGTTAGGGAACTGAGGTGCGCGAGAGTCGAGATCCAAACCTCGTCCTGCCGGTGCCGGACGGAAGCCCAAATAGCAGCGCTATGGTGGGGTTTCGTCCGGTGCGGGCAGGCGGCGTTTGGGCTCGGCTATCGCGTGCCTCAGTTCCCCAACAGTCTCTCGGTCACCGGAGCACGGCGGTGCCGACCGCGTGCAACGCGTCGGCTATGCCGTCGGCGTGGCGAAGCCGAGGCGTACGCGCGATGTCGTTGACGATCGCCAGCACCGCCTGCACCCGAATCCTCGCGCAGGTGTCGTCCAGGGCCGGATTTTGGGACCGTACCAGGTGAACCCACTCGCTGACGTAGTCGTGCTGCGTCTGCCGTGCGCGGTGCCGCTCGGGCTCGGGCAGGTGTGCGACCTCGGTGACGAGCACGTCGACCAGCTCGCGGTGTTCCAGGGCGAATCCGGCGTACGACCGGATCAGCTGGCTCAGCGCGTCGGCGGCGCCGGAAGCCGCGGCGAGCGCGCGGGCCAGGTCCATCCGCAGCCATTCGGCGCCCCGGTTCATCACCGCGACCAGCAACTCCAGCTTGGAGTCGAAATGGTGGTAGATGCTCGGGCCGGCGATGTCGACGCCGGCGCCGATGTCCCGCAGGCTCGCGGTGGCATAGCCGTTGTCGGCGAACAGCACCGCCGCGGTGGCCAGCAACGCCTCGCGCCGCGACCGCGCCGCCAGCCGGGTCGACTCTCGCGGTGCGGAGCCGATGTCCGGCAGGTCCGTACGCGCGATCGCGTCGCCGAGCTCGGTCAGCAGCCGCGCGTACTCGTCGTGCGGCAGCTCGAGGCGGTGGTAGGAAATGCTGGTCAGCATGCCAAACGTGGCCAGCGCGAGGAACGTCGCCTGGGTGGGCGAGAGGTCGCGGTTGGCGCGCAGATGTCGCGCGTACGCCGCCATGCCGTTTCTGAGGCGGTGCCGCAACATCCGGCGATCCGCGGCCGGCAGGTGACGCGTTTCTCGTTGCCAGAGCACGCCAAGCTGTCGTTGCTGGACCGCGACGACGGCCAGCTTCGCCAGCATGTCCTCGCCGGCTTCGACCTGCTCGAAGGGCTCCACCCCGGCGACCACCACGTCGACCAGCAGCTCGGCTTTTCCCCGGAAATGGCGGTAGAGCGCCGACGGGCCGACGCTGACCGCGGCCGCCACGTCGGCCATCGTGACGCGCGCGTACCCGTCTCGATAGAACAGGTCGGCGGCCGCGGCGAGGATCAACGCTCGCCGGTTGCGCGGCCGTTTTCCTTTCGCTGGAGCGACAGTCGTCACTGGACCTGGCGGCCGTCCGCGGACCAGTGCAGCTTGCGCAGCTCGCGCTTGAGGATCTTGCCGGCGCCGGACATCGGCAGCGCGTCCACGAACGCCACCGTACGCGGGATCTTGTAATTGGCGATGGACTGCCGGCAGAAGTCGGTCAGCTCCCGCGCCGTCGCGGTGTTTCCTTGCTGCAGCACGACAACCGCGTGTACGCGCTCACCCCACTGCTCGTCCGGCACGCCGATCACCGCACAGGTCGCCACCGCCGGATGCCTGGCCAGCGCGTTTTCCACCTCGGCGGAATAGACGTTTTCACCACCGGTGATGATCATGTCCTTGATCCGGTCGACGACGAACACGTAACCTTTCTCGTCCATGTATCCGCCATCGCCGGTGTGCATCCAGCCACCGCGCAACGCCTCGGCGGTCTCCTGCGGACGCTGCCAGTAACCGAGCATGACGTGGTCGCCGCGCGCGACGATCTCGCCGACCGTGCCGCGCGGCACCTCGTTGTCGTCGGGGTCGACGATCCGCACCTCGGCGTGTGGCACCGCCCGGCCGGCACCGCGGCGTAACACCGGATCGTCGTGCTCGTCCGGCAGAAGCAGCGTCGTGACCGGCGACAGCTCGGTCATGCCGTACGCCTGCGTGAACCTCGCGGTGGAGAAGACCTTGCGTGCTCTTTCCAGCACCGCATCGGAAATCACCGAAGCGCCGTACACGATGTGTTGCATGCTGGACAAATCGTGGTCGGCCACGTCCGGATGGTCGACCAGCAGCTGGATCATCGTCGGCACCAGCAGCGTGTCGGTGACCCGGTCGCCGGAGATCGCCGACAGCACACCGGCCGGCGTGAAGCTCGGCACGATCACGTGGGTGGAACCGACCAGCATGCCGGCGACCCAGGCGGCCACGTCGGCCATGTGGAACATCGGCGCCGCGTGCAGCAACCGCCCGCGAGTGGTGAAAAAGTCGTTGGTGGCCAACGATCCCAGCGCCGACACGACCATGTTGTCGTGGCTCAGCATCACGCCTTTCGGCGCGCCGGTCGTGCCACCGGTGTAGAACAGGCCGGCCATCTGCTCGCCGCCGCGGCCGGCGTCCTCGACCGGATCGGCGCCGGCCACCAACTCCTCGTAACCGAGCATGCCGTCCGGCACGTCATCGTCGCCGGTGTAGACAACCTTTTCCAGGCCGGGAAACTCGGCCCTGAGCGCCGTCACCATCGGCGCGAAGGTCTGGTCGACGAGCAGCACGCGCGTGTCTGATTCGCGCAGCGCATAGCCGATCTCGGCCGCTGTCCAGCGTACGTTCACGGGTGTGAACACCGCGTCGGCCCACGGCGTGGCGAGCAGGAACTCGTGATAGCGATCCGAGTTGAGGCTGAGCATCCCGACCCGGTCGTCGGTGCGTACGCCCAGCTCACGCAGCGCTCCGGCGAACCGCGAGACGCGGTCCAGCACCTCCACCATGGTCCGCACGCGGCCGGCGTGGATGCTCGCCGGACGGTCCGGGTCCTGCTGACAGGCCCGGTGCAACGACTGGGTGATCTGCATGGCCGCCTCCGCCGCCAGTGTGGATGCGCCAGACTATCGCACATTCACTTAGCGCTGGACAACCCCGGCTCGGCCACGCTCCGCGTTCACTTATCCTGGTCACGTACGGCATTTGCCAAGACGCGCATCGTGGTCGATCTTTGGCAAACCTTCCCCATGAGGTGGTCGCGAGGCCCTACGCTGTGCGACGGACGAAGGTCGTTTGGAGGTCGGTCCGAGCAGATGGCAGGTGACGAGCAGGCCGCCGGCACGGTCACGGAGGAGCCCCCGGCCGGGCCTCATGACGGCGAGCTGATCACCGCCGCGCGCGCCGGCGACGCCGACGCGTACGAGCAGCTCTATCGACGGCACTCCGAGGCGGCGCTGCGCTATGCGGCCAGCCTGGCCAAGAACCCGGCCGACCGGGACGACCTGGTGTCCGAGGCGTTCGCCAAGGTGCTGTCCACGCTGAAGGCCGGCGGCGGTCCGGACATCGCGTTCCGGTCCTATCTGCTGTCCGTCGTACGGAACACCTTCTATGACCGTACGCGCAAAGAGGGCCGTGTCGACGTCACTGACGACATGGAGCGGCACGACCAGGGCGTCGCCTTCACCGACACCGTGGTGGAAGGCGAGGAGCGGTCGCTCGCCGCGCGCGCTTTCGCCACTCTGCCGGAGCGCTGGCAGATGGTGCTGTGGCACACCGAGGTGGAGGGTGACTCGCCGGCCGAGGTGGCGCCGCTGCTGGGGCTGACCGCCAACGGTGTCGCCGCGCTCGCCTATCGCGCGCGCGAACGGCTCAAGCAGGCGTATCTGTCCGTACACGTGTCGGATGTGCCGACGAGCACGGTCGTCGCCGGCACGACCTGTGGTTGGACGGTCGAGCGCCTCGGCGCGAAGGTGCGCGGTGGTCTCAGCAAACGCGAGGCCTCGAAGGTCGACGCGCACCTGGCCGACTGCGCGCAGTGCACCGTACTCTTCGCCGAGCTCGGCGAGCTCAACTCCAGCCTGCGCGGCGTCCTCGCGCCGCTCATCCTCGGCGCCGCCGTGGCCGGCTATTTCATCAAGCCGGCGGCCATCATGACCGGCGCCGGAGCCGGCCTGACCGGCCTGTTCCACTGGGTGCCGGTCGGTGCGCAGCGGGTCAGGGACTTCTCCCGTACGCCGGCCGGCCGGGCGACCGCTGCTGGCTTCATCATCGTCATGATGGCCGTCGCGGCCGCCGCTTTCGTGGCGACCAGCGGCGATCAGAAGCCGCCGCCGCCTAGGCCCGTTGCCGCTCCGCCAGCGCCTGCGCAACCGGCACCCGCGCAACCGGCACCCGCGCAACCAGCGCCCGCACGACCGGCGCCCGCGCAACCTGCTCCGCCGCCGGCCAAGCCGCCGAAAGCTCAGCCGCCGGCCACACCTCGCCCTTTGCCTTCGCCCAAGCCGAAACCACCGTCGCCGACGCCCGCACCTCCTCCTTCGTCTCCGCCGCCCAGCAGTCCGCCGCCGCCGAAGCCGACCTGCCGTAAGGGTTTTGTGTTCATCTGCGTGGACGTCGACGGAGGGCCGCTCATCAAGATCCGCATTCGCGTGCGCGTCGACACGCCGCCGGGGATCAGGCCTTAGCCGGCATGTCGAGGACGATCTCCAGGCCGTCCTCGTCGTCCCACTGTTCGCCGACCTCGACGAACGGATATTGCTTGATCAGGTTGAGTGAAGCGGTGTTGTCTGGTCGTACGGTCACGCGGACGACCCGCACGGTCGGCTCACTTTTGGCGCGCGCCAACAGGATTTCCAGCGCGGCGCGCGCGTAGCCCTGGCGGCGATAGGCAGGGTCGACGGCGTACCCTATCTCGACCATGCCGCGCTCGTCCGGCGACGCGTGGAATCCGGCGCGACCGGTGGCGATTTCGCGATCGTCGTCCCAGATAATGCCGGTGACCCAGGCGGCGTCAGCGGGGTGTGCGGCGACCTGTCTGGCTCGCCGGCGCCAGGTGCTGGACCAGTCAGGTGTGAGGAAATGCGGGGTGAGTGGCACCGGCGGGTCTGTCGGCAGCCGACCGGCGGCGAGTGCGGCGAAGTCGGGTCCGCGCAGGTGGACGATCTGGATGGTCACGCGTACGACAATCGCACCCGCGCCTGGAAAGGTCCATTGATTTGGTTCAGCGGCGAGAACGGCCCGTCCCGGCCGACGGCATTACTTGCGACGCGCGGTGGACGTAACCGACGACGCCGGTTCCAACGGAAAGCGACTCCGACGATGGCCGCCGTCCCGATGATCGGCCAGCGAACCGTAGCCGAACGTGGCCGCCAGGAATCCGCCGCTTGAGCTCATCCGGCGCACCTCGGCGACAATCTGCTAGGGCGTGTCTCTAAATTCTCGTGACTTTGCGGCGGACGTGGATGACCGCGCATGCCAGGAGTACGCCGCCGAGGTTGGTCATGGCGTATTTGTCGAAGCGGTTGGTGATGGCACGCCATTGCTTGAGTCGGTTGAAGCGGCGTTCAACGGTGTTGCGCTGAGCGTAGCGTTCGGGGTCGAAGGCCGGCGGTCTGCCGCCGGCTGAGCCTTTGGCCTTGCGATGCTTGATTTGGTCGCTGCGCTCGGGAATGGTGTGTTTGATCCGCCGGGCGCGTAGTGCGGTTCTGGTGCTGGGATGTGAGTGGGATGTGAGTACGCCTTGTCTGCGAGCAAACGGAAATCGCCGCTGGGAAGCCCGACGGCGCGGCCGGGTGGCGGTGTGATCGTCCAGCAGCGGGTTCAGCTGCGGGTTGACAGTGGTGTCCGAGCGGGCACCGGCCGCATGCTGATGAGCTCGCACGGACGTCGAGTCCACCGACAGCAGTTTCCATCTCCTCGATCGTCGCCGGATCCAGGCCGGTCGCGGCTATCACCGCGGCGAACATCGCATCATAGGTCCCATCAAAATCCCGCCACGGACAGCCCACCCGATACCGCCAGGCGATCCCCTCCAGCATCAACCGAGAATCCTTACACGGCCGACCCCGTAACCCCTCCCGAAGAGATCACGCCAGCCACGATCCCCCAGAACTCGTCCGAAATCGCACCATCCGCGTCACCACTCAATGATCATCGGACCAGGCGCCAATCTTTTGGAGACACGCCCTAGTCGAACAATGCGACCCGATCAATCAACAGGTCTGGCTCTCCAGATTTCCGTACGGCCGCCGAGAATACAATTTTTCAACGTTGGCAGGGAAGATGGTGCTCGTGGTTGTCGGTGGACGGGTGTAGAATTGGCGCATGGAAAACATGGGGGAATGCGTTGACATTGGCCAGATCGGCGATCCGCTGTTTGCCTTGAATTTCGTGGACGCACACCGGACGCGAACACGGTTCGGATTCTGCAGGAGCTCGATCTTGGCGCCGCGGATCGGTATGAGTGCCTTGCGGTGATGGAGGTGACCAATCGGTTGATCGCGGCAATGCATGGGTTGCAGCTTGCGGCGATGGGCCGGTTCATCACTCAGTATGATCCACTGGCGCGTCGGTATGCGGCGGCTGAGGTTGCGTCGGCGTTGAAGTGGACGACCAGGGCGGCGGCCAGCCGGTTGGAGTGGGGTGAGCATCTGACCACGACGTTGCCGCGCACGTTGGCGGCGTTGTGCGCCGGTGTTATTGATATCGCCAAGGCGCGGACGATGATTGAGCAGACCGAGATCATCGACCCCGACATCGCCGGTCAGGTCGAGGACGCCGTCATTTCGCAGGCGGAGAACCGTAACTATCGATGGTTTCGCGATGCGGTCAAGCGTACGATCGGCACACTCGATCCGGAAGGTTGCGAGCAGCGCCGCCAGGAGAAGAAGAAGCAGCGGCGGGTGGAGAAAGAAGACGCCGACGACGGCATGGCATGGCTGAGTGCGTTGCTGCCGGCTGAGAAGACCGAGGCGATCTACCAGCTCATCGACAAGATCGCGCACAACCAGAAAACTCGCGACGACCAGCGTTCGATGGATGAGATCCGCGCCGACGTGCTGGCTGACCGGATCCTCGGCGACCCCAGCAATGTCAGGATTCGGATCGACGTCAAAGTGAACGCGACAACTATGATGGGGCTCGACAACGCGCCCGGTCAGATTGTTGGCCACGGGCCGATCACCGCCGAGCACGCGCGGGAGCTGGGCATGCAGCCAGGCAGCGAGTGGTTCCGGCTCTGGACCGACGGCCCCACCGATACGGTCCTGGATTACGGCCGGCTCAAATACAAGCCAAACACAACGCTCGCCGACTACGTCCGCGCCAACACGCCGACGTGTATTTTTCCAAGCTGCAACCGGCCAGCGATGAGCTGCGAGCTGGACCACACCGTGCCATTTCCGGACGGTCCGACGTCAGCCGACAATCTGAAGCCCCTTTGCAAATACCACCACGAATGCAAAACTCATCACGGCTGGGACGTCGCACAGGTGATGCCAGACGTCTACATCTGGACCTCACCGCTCGGGCGCACGTACGTCGTCGCCCCAGAAACCAAGAAGGCCAGCTGACCGAGGCTCGGCGTCTGAAGGGCGGGCTTCGTCTCACACCGGTCAACGATGCCGGGGCCACGTGACGTCGTCAGCGGCCGCCGGGGGTGAGCAGACCACGGTCGAAGGCGGTCGCGACGGCGGCCGCGCGGTCGCTCACGCCGAGTTTTCCGTAAATATGGATCAAATGCGTCTTCACCGTCGCCTCGCTGACGAACAGCTGTTTGGCCACGTCGCGGTTGGTGCCGCCGCGCGCGATGAGCGTCAGCACCTCCAGCTCCCGCTGGCTGAGCGGTGCCGGCGCCGGCACGCGCATCTGGTGCATGAGCTTCGAGGCCACCGAAGGCGCTAACGCCGCCTCACCGCGCGCCGCCGCGCGTACGGCCCGGAAAAGCTCCTCTCGCGCCGCGTCCTTGAGCAGATAACCGGTCGCACCGGCCTCGATCGCCGGCAGCACATCGCTGTCGGTGTCGTACGTCGTCAAGACCAGCACGCGAGCGCGCAGCTTTTTCTCCGCCATCCGGCGAATCGCGGTGACACCGTCGACGGTCGGCATCCGCAGATCCATCAGTACGACGTCCGGGTCGAGCGCTTCGGCCAGCGTCACCGCCTCGTCGCCGTTGGCGGCCTCGCCGGCCACCTCGAAGTCGGCTTCCGCACTGAAAATGCCCCGCAAGCCGTCCCGTACGACCGGATGGTCGTCGGCGATCAACAGCCGGATCCGCCTATTCTCCAACGAAATCCTCCGCCTCGATCGGAACGCTCGCGGAAATGGCCGTGCCACCCCCAGGCTCAGTTTCGACGACCAGACTACCGCCGGCGTTCTCGGCGCGCTGCCGCATGCCGGTCAGCCCGAAACCGTCACCGCGATCGGCGGCCAGATCGAATCCTTCGCCATCGTCGCGTACGTCCAAAGTGACCACATCGCTCATGTACGACAGTGTCAGGCCGACTCGCGAGGCGCGCGCGTGTTTTGCGGCGTTCGCAAGGCCTTCCTGCGCGATCCGCAACAGCGCGACCTCCACGTCGGCAGAGAGTTTCGTTGCCTCGCCGGTGATGTGCACCTCCGCGGCGACACCGTTGACCTCCGACCACTGCCGCGCCACATTACGCAACGCCTCCGGCAGCCGCGCCTTTTCCAACGCCTCTGGCCGTACGGCATGCACCGACCGGCGTGCTTCGGCGAGGCTCTGCCGGGCCAGCCAGGTCGCGGTGGACACGTGCCGGCGCCAGTCACCGCTTTCGGCGGCCTCCAACTGCGTGATGATCCCGGTCAGCCCCTGCGCCAGCGTGTCGTGGATCTCCCGCGCCATCCGCTGCCGCTCGGCGGTCACCCCGGCTCGCTCTGCCTGCGCCACCAGCTCAGCCTGCAAGGCCGCGTTTTTCTCGTTGGCCTCGACCAGCGCGGCGATCATCGTCTTACGCTCGCGAGCCAGCCGCGCACTCGCCGCGCCGAGCAACGTGAAAGCAGACGCCATCGTCGCGATCACCAGCGTCAGCAACACATATTGCAGAGCCTCGGACAGCGTCGTCAGCCGATCGTGGAAAAAGCCGCGCGTCTGAACCGCCGCCACGACCAAGCTGGCAAACAGGGCCCATCGCAGAGGGAAAACCTCGAACGCCAAACCATAGATGATGATGACGAAAATGGTGAACCAGGTGGACTGCCACACCAACAACGCCGACAACACCAGCAGCCCGCCGAAGAACACCACCTTTCCAACCATCGTACGGCTCAGCCGCAACCAGCGGTCGCCATAGATCCAGATGGCCGACAACACCGCGAAAACCAGGATCGAGACGACGGTCGAGGCCGGCGGCGGCTGGATCACCAGCGCCAGCACCGTCGAGATGACCAACAGACCGATGGGGCTGACCGTGGTCATCAGCTCCATCCAGCGTTCCCACCCGTCCATCCGCCGGGAATTCTCGGCCGTCATCGGGTCCACCTCTCCTCCGGACCGACCATATCCGATCACCCGCCGGCCAGATGCCTCTCGATCGCGTCCGCGGCCGCGACGGCACCACCGGCTCGACGCGCGTACCTCGCCATTTTCGTCACGTTGGCACGGATCTCGTCGCTGGCGGCCACCGCGAGCACAGCATCGACGATCTGCGCGGCGTCGACCGTACGCCGGTCAAGCCGGAGACCAAGAGCCAGCTCGACGACGCGCCCGGCGTTGATCTCCTGCTCGACCATCTGCGGCACCGTCACCAGCGGCACGCCGAAATACATCGCCTCCATCGTGCTTCCCATCCCAGCATGAGAAAGGAAAACCGTCGCATGCCGGAGCACCTCCAGCTGTGGCACATGAGCGCGCACCTCGACATTTGGCGGCAGCGTGCCGAGTTCGTCGCGGGTCACTCGATCGCCGATCGCCATCACGACGCGCCAGTCAGGCATCAGCGCTGCCGCTCGTACGCACTCGCGGAAAAACTCCGGCCGAAGCGTGAAGGCGGTCCCCAATGAAACATAGAGAAGCTTGCCGGTGGCGTCCGCCGACCAACGGCCTTGGTGCGCCCGGTCCGCGATGCACGGTCCGACAAACGTCGTCTCCGCACCAAAAGTCTCACCGGCCGGCTGAAACTCGCGTGGTACGAAGACCAGATCGTGCTCCGGGATAACGCCGGTCATGTCCGCGAGCGCACGACCAAACTCGACCAGTGCCGGATGGGTCGGATCGATCGCCAGGTCAGCGGTCAGCTTCTCGTCGAAGCGGTAATGCTCGTTGAAGGTCAGCGTCGGAAACGTACGTACGCCCCGGCATCCCCATCCGCTGCCGAGCTGCCGACCAGCGGCCGCGACACTCGCGTCATACATCAACAGATCCGGTCCACCGCGCGGAAAACGCTCTTCCAGCGCGCCGGCCACCGACTTGCTCTCGTTGAGGAAAGCCAACGGAGCCTGCGCCACGATGTCCGGTGTCAGCTCCATCGGCGGCCGTTTTCCTTCCATCGCCGAGACATACGGAACGTGCTCGGCGCCAGCTGCCTTGACGGCGTCGGCATAGCCTTCGACCGCCACATAACTCACTCGGTGACCGCGCTCGACCAGCTCCGACACCACACCGAGCGTTGGCAGAATGTGACCGGCGGCCGGCAGATTGAGGACCGCGATGTGCGCGCTCACGCCGACACCTCGTCCTCGACGCGGACGAACCTGCGTCCTTCCATCCGGAATTTCCGCCGCGCCGCATACATCCGGCCATACGCGCGGGTCGAGTAATGCATGATCAGGATCAGCACGACCGTCTGCGCGATGGTCAACGCCGGCACCACGTCGATCGGCAGCGTGTACGCCATCACGATCCGGACGACCGTGTCGGCCAGCAGCAGACCGGCCCAGATGACCGTGCTGACCCGCATGACGTGCCGGAACTCCGGGTGCTGCTGCCAGGAGTTTTCCCACTCCTCACGCGCTTCCTGCGTCGGCATCATCAGCTTGGCGCCGGTGAACAGCACCGGCCGCTTGGCGAACAGCGACCCCAGCATCCACAGGCCGACGATCGAGGTGATCCAGCTTTCCCTGGCCAGCAACAGTCGCGGATCGCCGGTGAGCAGCGAGACGACGTTGCCGAGGACCAGCATGCTCAACGCGAACAAGGCGATCCCATTGACCCTGCGTTCCTTGACGATCCCCCACACCACTCGCACCGCGACCGCCAGGCCGCCGAGGACCAGGGCCCACCACGCGCCGACACCGACCGCCCGCAGGCCGTAGAAGATGACCGACGGTATGGCCAGGTCGAAGACGGTCGGCAGCAGCGCTCTGATCCAGGTTTTGGCTTCCCACTTGGACTTCATCGAAGCTCCTCGGCATTGTCGGCTGATATCTCCAGCCTGGTCGAGCGACGGCCGGCGCGAATCGGCCAAGCCGCGAGGATCAGCCCGCCGAGCCGACGACCGGTGGCATCCACCGGCCAGTGGGAGGCATCAACCGATCGGTTGACGCGCGAAGAACGGAAGCGTTACATGGTTCGACGGTCCGCGTCTGGTGAGGAGCTGACACATGCCGCTCGACCCCCATGTCCGCGCGCTGCTGGACGAGATGGCCTCGCAGGAGCTGCCACCGCCGGAACAGCTGACGGTGGAGCAAAACCGCGAGGCCATCATGGACATGCGCGAGCTCGCTGGTCCGGCCGAGGAGGTGGAAACCGTCGTCGACATCTCCGCCGACGGCGTGCCGGTGCGGATTTACGCTCCAGCAGGCGAAAAGCCGCTGCCCGTGCTGGTGTTCTTCCACGGCGGCGGCTGGGTGATCGGTAACCTGGACACTCACGACGCGGTCTGCCGGCAGCTGGCCAACCGCGCCGGCTGCGTCGTCGCCGCGGTGGATTACCGGCTGGCGCCGGAAAATCCCTTTCCGGCGGCGGTGGAGGACGCGTACGCGGCAACCGCCTGGATCGCGCGAAACGCGTCCGCGCATGGCGGCGACGGCACGCGGCTCGCGGTCGGCGGCGACAGCGCCGGCGGCAACCTGACCGCGGTCGTCAGCCAGCTGGCACGTGATCGCGGCGGTCCGGCACTGGCCTTCCAGCTGCTCATCTACCCCGCAGTCAACGCGACAGACGACAGTCCGTCGATGACCGAAAACGCCGACGGCTATTTCCTCACTCGCGCACTCATGGACTGGTTTTTCGCGCACTACGTGACAAACCCCGACGACGCGCGCAATCCGCTGGTGTCGCCGGCCCTGACGGCCGACCTGTCCGGCCTGCCGCCGGCTCTGGTCATCACCGCCGAGTACGACCCGCTGCGCGACCAGGGAGTCGCGTACGCGAAACAGCTCGCCGACGCCGGCGTGCCGGTCGAACACGTGAACTACGACGGGATGATCCACGCGTTCTACCAGATGCCCGGACTGCTTGGCGCGGCTCGCGACGCGATCGCCAAGTCCGCCGCCGCGCTGCGAGCCGCCTTCGGCTGACGGCTACTGGTTGGCGGTTTTCCAGCCGTCGGCCAGCTGGGTGGCCAGCTGGTCGAGGCTGAGCTTGTCGGCGAGGTATTTCTGGAACGCCGGCGTGGCGACCTCGTCCTTCCAGCGCGGATAGTTGGTCACCGACTGGAACGGCGCCTTGGTGAGGCCGCCGGCGCCGGCCAGCGTCTCGGTCCAGCCGGATTTTCCGCCGGTGGCCTGCTGGATCGCCGCGCGAGCCGGTGCGGTGGTCGGGATCAGCCAGTCACCCTGGCCGACGGCGGCCAGATTGTGCGCCTGCATGAAGAAGTCGATGAACTGTGTTGCCTCGGTGACGTGCTTGCTGGTGGCCGAAACCGACAGCGTCTGCGGGTTGGCGGCCTGCGCCGTCGAGGTGCCGGACAGCGCCGGCAGCACCTTCCAGTTGAAGGTTTTCGGCGCCTCCTCGGTGATCTGCTGCGCCACATAGCTGCCGGCCACGATCATCGCGTACTTTCCGGCGTAGAAACCGGGCAGGATGTCGGTGCCGGACTGGGTGAGCGTGACCGGCGAGATCGACTTGTCCAGGTACGCCATGTCGTGGATCCGCCTCGGCACCTGCTTTTCCGCGTCGCCGACCGAGATCGTAGCCTCATGGCCGGTGCCGCCGAAGAACTTCCCGCCGAAGTTGAGCGCCAGGCTCATCACCGTCGCGGTCGGCTGCTTCAACCCCCAGCCGAGGCCGAAGACACCGTTTTTGGTCGCCTGCTTGGCAGCCGCCGCGAGCGCGTCCCAGGTCAGCGACGCGCCGGACGGCACCGCGACGCCCTGCTTACGCAGCAGGTCGACGTTGGCGAAGACGACGTACGACTGCAGCAGCGTCGGCGCCGCGTACGTGTGACCGCCGGACGACACCGTGTCCATGATGCCTTTGGGTACGTTTCCCGTGACGTCCGCGGAAAGATGCGGTCCGAGGTCGGCGAGGAAACCCTGCTCGGCGAAGCCGGCGATGTCGGCCGCCTCGTCGTGGATGATGGTCGGCGCGGTGCCGCCGGAGAACTGCGTGACCAGCTGGTCGTGTACGCCGTCCCAGTTTCCCTGCTGGTAGGCGATCTGGATCTTCGGGTTGGCTTTGTTCCAGTCGGCGACGATCTTCTTGACCGCCGCGACGGTCGTCTTCTGGTATGCCAGGCTCTGGAACCGCAGCGTCACGACACCGTTTTTCACCTCCGGATCGCCGCCACCACAGCCGGCCAGCGCCACCAGCGGTGCGGACACCGCCGCGGCCAGGAAACCACGTCGCCTCATCAACCCATCCCCTATCCCTTGACCGCACCGGCGAGCAGGCCGGACGTGAGCCGCCGTTGCACGATCGCGAAAATCACCAGGCTCGGCAGGGTCGCCAACACGGACGCCGCCGCGAGCGGCCCGAAGGCGACTTTTCCTTCCGATCCGACAAACTGCGCGAGCGCGATCGGCAACGTCGTGGTGTCGCCCTTCAGCAGCACCAGCGCGAAGAAAAACTCGTTCCAGCTGGAAATGAAGGCGAACATGGCGGTGGCGATGATGCCCGGCCGCAGCAGCGGAAGCACGACACTGACCAGGATCCGTGGCCGTGACGCGCCGTCGCAGGCCGCGGCCTCCTCCAGATCCACCGGCAGCGCGCTCACGTAGCCGCGCAGCATCCACAGCGCGAAAGGCAGTGTCCACACCAAATACACCAGGATCAGGCCAGGCAACGTGTTCAGCAGACCGAGACCGCGTACGATCATGAACAGCGGAATGGCGATCAGGATCACCGGAAACACCTGGCTCACCAGGATCCAGATCGTCGCTGCCGGGCCGAGAAAAGTGCGGAAGCGTCCCAGTGCGTACGCGGCCGGCAGCGAGACAGCGATGGTCAGCAACATGGTGCCGACGGCGACCAGCGTGCTGTTCCAGGCGGATTCCAGCAGGCCTTGCTTGCTCGCGATTTCCTGGTAGTTGCCGAAAAACAGGCCGCGCGGCAGCAGCTGCGCCGGCAGTGTCGCGAGATCCGCCGGACTCTTCAGCGACACCGACAGCAGCCACAGCAACGGAAACACCAGAAACACGACGTACGCGGCCAACGCCACGTACTGACCGATCCGGCCGGCCACCGGCGTACGGTTCATTTCGTCTCCCGCAACGCCGATCGGATGTACGCGATCATCACGATCACCACGAGCACGACCATCACGTCACCCATCGCCGCCGCATAGCCGAACTGGCCATAGCGGAATGCCTCGTTGTACGCGAAAAGCATCGGCAACATCGTCTGTCCGCCGGGACCACCGGCGGTCAGCACGTACACCAGGGCGAAGGAGTTGAAGTTCCAGATCACGTCCAGCGCGGTGATCGCGACCACGACCGGCCGCAGTTGCGGGAACGTGACACGGAAAAACCGGCGGACCGCGCCGGCGCCGTCGACCGCGGCCGCCTCGTGCAGGCTGGCCGGGATCGACTGCAGGCCGGCCAGCAACGTGATCGTGGTCTGCGGCATGCCGACCCAGACGCCGACCGCGATGACCGCCGGCAGCGCGTACTGGAAGTCGCCGAGCAGGTTGACCGATCCGTCGACCACGCCGGTGGCGGCCAGCGCCGAGCTGACCGGACCGACGGTCGGGTCGAGCAGGAACTTCCAGGTGATGGCGATGATCACCGGCGGCATCGCCCACGGGGTGAGCGCGAGCGTACGCGCCAGCCAGCGAAATCGGAGGTTTTCGTTGAGCAGCAAGGCCAAACCCATGGCCAGCAGAAACTGGAGCAGGGTCACCGAGACGGCCCAGACGACGCCGATCCGAAACGAGCTCCAGAACAGCTCGTTGCCGGCCAGCCGGACGAAGTTGTCCACGCCGGTGAAGCTGGTCGGCGCGCCGAGGCCGAGCCGCGAGTCGGTGAAGCCGAGCGCCATCCCCTGCACCAGCGGCACGACGCTCAGCACCACCACCGGAATCAGCGCCGGCAGCACCAGCAGCCACAGGTCGCGGCGCGGTTCACGGGTCGTCCGGCGCGGTCCGCGCGGGCGGGTCGGGGGCGCCTCGGTGACGACCTCGGCCGTCAACTCGGGTCCTCCGGACGAAAGCTCATGACAACCCCCGATTCGCGACCCAGGTTGCTTATCGGACCAGGTCAGGGATTGTCAAGCAGATCACACCGTGGCGGCGTTCGTCCCCTCGACCGGCAGGCCGGCCTCGGTCCAGTCCTGGATGCCCCCAGCGTACTTGCGCACGTTGGTGTAGCCGAGTTTTTCCAGCGACAGAGCCACTTTCCCGCTGTTGTGGCAGGCGGTGTTGGAGCAGTACGTGACGATGGCCGCGGCCTTGTCTGGCAGCAGCTCGGCCGCGCGCGTGGCGACCTCGTCCTCGACCAGGTTGATCGCGGTCGGCAGGTGCGCCTGCTCGTAGTAGCTCGCCGGCAGCGCGTCGACGACGGTGACGGCGTGGTCGTCGATCAGCTGGCGCAGCTCGACACGGCTGATGATGGTGGTCATTGACCTCTCCTTCGATCGAATTGGACTAGAGTCCGTTTCATGCCTCGAGACAGTAACGGACCACAGTCCGCTTCGTCAACGGAGCTGCCGCTGCTGACGTCCGCGGCCGTTCCGGAACGCGCCGACGCGCGGCGCAACAGGCTGAAGGTGCTGGCCGCGGCCGAGCTGCTGTTCGCCGAGCGCGGCGTCGCGGCGGTGTCGATGGACGACGTGGCGGCCGCGGCCGGCGTCGGCAAAGGCACGCTCTATCGGCGCTTCGGCGACAAGGGCGGGCTGGCCATCGCGCTGCTGGACGAGCAGGAGCGCCGGCTGCAGGAGGACCTGCTGCAGGGTCCGCCGCCGCTCGGTCCCGGCGCGCCGGCGGCCGTACGCATCGCCGCGTTCGTCCGCGCGTACGCGGAGTTTCTGGACCAGCACGGCGATCTGGTGCTGATGTCGGAGTCCAACAGTGTCGGCGCGCGGTTTCGCGGCGGGTCGTACCAGTTCTGGCGGCTGCACCTGGTCGCGCTGCTGCGAGAGCTCGAGGTGGACCGGCCGGACGTACGCGCCGAGCTGATCCTCGCCCCGCTCGGCGCCGAGACCTATCGCCAGCTCCGTGACACCGCCGGCTCCACCGACGCACTCGTCGACCTGCTGATCACCTGGCTGGACTCGTACTAAAGCGCGGTCGTCTGCCAGCCGTGTTCTTGGATGTACGCGATGATAATCGACAGCGCGGCCAAGGTGTGGCGGTGCGTGCCAGGCGATCCGGCGTCGTGCATCAGCACGATCGAGCCCGGCCGCACCCGGATGTCGACGTTTCTGGCCAACGCTTTGGGCGGCAGCGGCGGGCTTTGCCAGTCGAATGCGGTGACCCGCCAGCCAAGTGACGCGAGACCGAGCCTGCGCGCCTCCTCGACGACCCGCGGCGTGAAAAGTCCTTGTGGAGAACGGAAATAACGCGGCCGTACGCCTCCGCTGGCGGCGGTGATCAGCTGGTTGTTCTCGGCCAGGTCACGGTGGATGTCGCGGGGCGACCAGCGGGAGATCGACGGATCGTGGTTGACCGTGTGGTTGCACAGCGTGTGACCGGCCTGCGCGACGGCGCGTACCAGCTCGGGATGCTCGCGGACCCGGAAGCCGACCATGCAGAAGACCGCGTGCACGTGGTATTTCGCCAGGACCTGCAACACTTTCGGGGTCCAGATCGGACTCGGGCCGTCGTCGAAAGTGAGCGCGATGCCCGCGGTGCCGGTGTATTCGTAAACGGTGTTCGCCGGCATCAAACGCGGTGACGGCACCGCGGCGCCGGCCGGGCGTACGGCGGCGACCGGCACGCCGGGAATCGGCAGCGAAACGACCGGCTGCGCGATATTCGCGCCGGCAAGGCCGATCAGCACCAGGCCGACGGCCAGCAACGCGACCACCCGCCTGGCCCAATTCGACATTTCCACAGCGTAACCACAGTAAGTTCGTCCCCATGACGAAGGTCTTGATCATCGGCGGTGGCATCGCCGGTCCGGTGACCGCGATCGCGCTCCAGAAGGCCGGCATCGAGGCGACCGTGTACGAAGCGTCCACGACCGCCGATCCGGACGCCGGCGCCTTCCTGACCCTCGGCGTCAACGGCCTGGAAGCGCTCAACGCCGTCGGCCTGGTCGAGACCGTGTATGCCGCCGGTGAGCCGGCGCGCCGCGTCGAGGTGTACGACGCCGACGGCAGCACGATCAGCGCCGGCGGGCTCAACCGCGCGGACACCTCGGAATTCGTGCCGCAGACGTTCAAACGCGCGGCGTTGCACCGCGTTCTCACCGAAGCGGCGGAAAACCGCGGCATCGAGGTGGTACGCGGACGCCGGCTGACCGGCGGCGCGACGACCGGCACCGGCGTACGCGCCGAGTTCGCCGATTGCGGCGCAGTCACCGGCGACCTACTCATCGGCGCCGATGGCATCAACTCGGTCACCCGCCGGCTGATCGACCCGGCCGCGCCGGAGCCGCGTTACGCCGGCCAGCACGTCGTCTACGGCTTCTGCGACCGGCCGCCGACGCGGGTGCCCACGGACACGTACCGGATGATCCGCGGCTCGCGGGCGATGTTCGGCGTGGTCGGCGGTCCGGCCGACACTCTGTGGTGGTTCGCGCGGGTTTTCGGCGAGCCGATGAGCCGCGAGCAGGCCGCCGGGAGGACCGCGGCCGACTGGCGCGACCAGCTCGTCGAGCTGCTCCGGCCGGACCGTACGCCGGCGGCCGACATCGTCGCGGCGACCGACGAGATCGCCGGCCGCAACAACTACGACATCCCGTCGGTGCCGAAGTGGCACAACGGCCGGATGACGATCGCCGGCGACGCCGCGCACGCCGCGTCACCGTCCGCCGCGCAAGGCGCGTCGATGGCCGCCGAGGACGCGATCGTACTGGCGAAATGCCTGCGTGACATTCCCGACGCCGAGCGCGCGTTCAGCACGTACGAGCGACTACGCCGTCCGCGCGTGGAGTTGGTCGTCGAGGTCGCGGCCACCATGAGCGGCCGGCCGGCGAGCCGGCCGACCGGCGGCGACTGGCTGAGCGAGCTGCAATTGGACTGGGAGACGCCGGTCACTCAATAGCAGAGAATTGGTGATACGTGGGTCGCATGACCGCCTTCGGTCGCGGGTTTTTCCTTACGCACCAGCCACTGTGAATTCTCCGACATTATGCCGGCACACAGATAAGGTTTCGTTAAGGAGAAATTGACCTCTGGTCCGGTCATTCCGGACGTACTCCCCTTCCCACCAGCCAAAAAAGGTCAACCATGCGTGGTGCGTAACACGTCGATCCGATCCCGCGATACGACAGGTGAGGCGACACCGAGTAGGGTCGCATCGGTTTGTCGATTCGCAGGTGTCACCCGACACCATCGGCAAACGCCGCCGAATCGGTATGCGTACCGAACCGGGGACCCGTGTTTTCTGGGGTGAATCCGCGGCTTGCCGCGGTAGGGCGACAACTTTCTTCCCCGCCCGAATCCGTCAGCTAACTCGGTAGGCGGTGAGCGTGGAAGAAGGAGTTACGCGAGAGTGACTCGCGCTCGCGCGCTGAGTAGGCGCAAGCATGCCCTTTTCATCCCCATCGTCACGGCTTCACTGCTGGCCAGCCTGGTGTCCACCACCCCGGCGTCGGCGGCACCGACCCAGCCGGACATCGGCCAGGTGAACGCGCAGATCCAGGCGCTCACCCAGAAGCTGAACACCGCCAACGAGCAGTACAACACCGCCAACGTCCAGCTCACCAAGGTCAAGGCGCAGCAGGCCACGCTCGGCAAGCAGCTGGCCGCCACCCAGGCCCAGATCGCCATCCTGCAGCAGCAGGCCGGCTCGTACGCGGTCAGCGCGTACAAGGGCGGCGACATGAGCATGATGACCTCGATGATGACCAGCGGCTCCGCCGACCAGTTCCTGCAGCAGATGACCACGCTGGACGCGCTGACCGCCAAGGCCGCGGCACCGCTGCTGCAGCTGCGGGCGGCGAAGAAGGCGCTGGACGCGCAGAACGCCAAGCTGCAGGCGCTGTCCACCTCGGCGACCAACCTGGTCACCACCCTGGCGGCCAGCAAGCAGAGCTTCAACGCGCAGCTCCAGCCGCTGATGGCGCTGCAGGCGAAGCTGTCGCCCAACTACGACGAGGGCACCACGCACGCGGTCGCGCCGCCCGGCTCGTCGCCGGAGGTGCGGTTCGCCTTCGCGCAGCTGGGTGAGCCGTACGTGTTCGGCGCGGCCGGTCCGGACAGCTGGGACTGCTCCGGCCTGACCATGATGGCCTACCAGCAGGAAGGCATCAGCCTGGACCACTCGGCGCACATGCAGTACGCCGCGCTCAAGCACGTCTCGCGGTCCCAGGTGCAGGCCGGTGACCTGGTCTTCTTCTACGACTTCGAGCACGTCGGCATCGCCATCAGCAACAAGCAGGTGATCCACGCGCCGCAGCCGGGTGAGAGCGTCAAGATCAGCAACATCGACATCATGCCGTTCGCCGGCGCCGCTCGCGGCTGACCACCGAACGGACAGCGCCACGCCGGCCCCCGACGGCGTGGCGCTGTTCTTATCGGTTTCACAGGTTGGCCAGGAACGGTTGACCGGCAGCGGACAGTTGTACGTGACGTGAGCACGACCGTCACGGACCTGGTCGCCGGCGCGAACCTGGTCCTCCCGCAGGGCCCGGTGTCGATCACGGTGACCGGGCCGTACGACCTGTCCGGCCTGGTCCTCGGCCGCGACGGCCGGGTCACCGGCGACGCCGACTTCGTCTTCTACAACCAGCCGGCGACCAGCGGCGTCACGCTGCGCTCGGCCACGCTGACCGTCGACCCGCCACGGCTGCGGCGCGGCGCCGACCGGGTCGTACTGGTCGCGAGTCCGGAGCAGGCCGGCACCTGCTTCGGCCAGCTCCGGCCGCCCGGCGTGACCGCGGCCGACCGCGGCGGCCGGCAACTCGCGCGGATCGTGCTGACCGCCCTGCGCACCGAGACCGCCGCGCAGCTCGCCGAGATCTACCAGCGAAACGGCCAGTGGAAGCTGCGCGCGATCGGCCAGGGTTACTCCGACGGGTTGGCCGGCCTGGCACGCGACTTCGGCGTCGACGTCATCGACGAGCCGGTCGTGCCGCAGACCGTACGGTGGACCGCGCAGCCACTGCCTCCGGAGCCACCGCCGGCCACGCTCGGCAGCGCGCCGCTCGACGAGGTCGTACGCCTGACCAACGTCGAGCGCGGCAAGCACGGGCTGCACGCGTTGCGTGCGCAGGCACAGCTGGCGCAAGCCGCTCAGATGCACAGCCAGGACATGGCGACGCGGGAGTTCTTCGACCACAAGAACCCGGACGGCGAGCAGGCGTGGGACCGCGCGGTGAAATGTGGCTACGGCTATCGGAAAGTCGCCGAGAACATCGCCGCCGGCCAGCGATCACCGGCCGAAGTGGTGGAAGGCTGGATGAACTCGCCTGGCCACCGCAAGAACATCCTCGATGGTGAGCTGTTCGAGATCGGTGTCGGTCTGGCGACCGGCGGCAGCTATGGCACGTACTGGACGCAGGTTTTCGGCACTCCCCGCTAATCATCGAGAAACGTCACGGTCTCGGTCAGTGGCGCGCGGCCGGTGCGTACGGCTGATGCGGCCCGGTCCGCGAAACCGACCGACATTCCGCAGAACAGCACGAGATTGTCCGGCGGCGCCACGACATCGGCGACCGTACGGCGATAGACCGACCATGCCATCTGCGTGCAGCTGTGCAGGCCTTCCGCGCGTAACAGCAACGCCACGGTCTGCAGATACATGCCGATGTCGGCCCACTGCGCCGGCCCCATGTCGCGGTCGACGTAACAGAAAAGCGCGGCTGGCGCGCCGAAACAGTCCCAGTTGGCCGCCACGGCGCGCTGCCGGCCGTCGATGTCCGACCGCGCGATTCCAAGTGCGCTGTATCGCTGCGCGGCCGCGGCGGAACGCCGTTCGCGATATGGCGACTTCAGCACCGGCGGATACATCTCGTATTCTCGCTCGTCGCCGGGATCGCCGGCGGCGGCACGCGCGGACGCGCGTCTTTTGAGCTCTGCCAACGGAGCACCGGTGACGACGTACAGTTTCCACGGCTGCAGGTTGGCACCGGACGGCGCGCGTGCCGCGGTCGCGAGTACGCGCTCCAGCACCTCGCGGTCGACCGGCTCGCCGCTGAACCGCCGCACCGCTCGTCTGCTCCGCACTGCCTGATAGACATCCACACTGGAGTGACGGCCGGCGACACACGGAGGTGACCGGTGGACCCCGAGCGCTTCGAGGAGCACCGCGACCGGCTGCGCGCGATCGCCTTCCGGATGCTCGGCTCGTCGGCCGAGGCCGACGACGCCGTACAGGAGACCTGGCTGCGGCTCGCGCGTACGGACGACATCGCCAACCTCGGTGGCTGGCTGACCACCGTGGTGTCGCGGATCTGCCTGGACATGCTCCGGTCGCGCGCGGCGCGGCGCGAGGAGCTGGCCGGCGACGACCTGCCTGACCAGCCACAACCCGATCCGGCCGAGGACGCCGTGCGGGCCGACGAGGTCGGCCGCGCGGTGCTCGTCGTGCTCGACCGGCTGACCGCGGCCGAGCGGATCGCGTTTGTCCTGCACGACATGTTCGCCGTGCCGTTCGACCAGATCGCGCCGATCGTCGACCGTACGACCGTCGCCGCCAAGAAGCTGGCCAGCCGAGCGCGCCAGAAGGTGCGTGGCACGCCGGTCGTCAGCGGCGCGGAGCTGGCGCGCCAGCGGCACATCGTCGCGACCTTCCTCGCGGCCGTACGCGCTGGCGACCTCGACGCGATCCTCGCCGTGCTGGATCCGGAGGTCGTACGCCGCGCGGACCTGCCCGGCCGTCCCGCCGAGCTGCGCGGCGCTCGCCGGGTCACCGAGGAGATCGCGACCTTCGGCCGGGCCGCGCGCTTCGCCGACCTGGTCCTGCTCGATGGCCACGTGGGCATCGTCGTCGCACCTGGCGGACGCCCGCGGCTGGCGATCGCCGTCACGATCAGCGGCGAGCTGATCAGCGGCTATCGGCTCGTCACCGACCCGGCCGGGCTCGCCAATCTCGAGCTCGCGGTGCTGCAACCTTCCGACCCGCACGCGCGTGTGATGGCTGAGAACCCGGAGGAGCCATGAAATCACCCGTGGAGCGGTGATCGCCACCGCTGTCGGGGCCGTCGCGCTGGCCGGCACGATCGCCGGCGGCACGCAGGTCGGACGTACGCTCGCCGAACGCCACGAAGTCAAGGCGACGCCGACGCCGGTCGAACAGACCCAGCCGCCTCCGACCGTGTCGCCGACCGTGTCGCCCAGCGCGTCGCCGTCGATGCGGCCATCGAGCAGTCCGGCGGTCGCGCACACCGGCGGTCCGCTCTTCAACCTCGGCAACCACGACGTTTTCAAGACCGCGCTGGACATTCCGGCCTCGTCCGGCTGCCCGCCGCGCACCGTACGCCAAGCCGAAGATCGTCGAGGAGTGCGAACTGCGCGGAAACCGCCTCGTCCCGGTCTCCTGAGTGGGACGCTCGCCAGGTGACCTCGAGACTGTTCGCCATCCTGGTCGTCGGCGTGGTTTTTCTCAGTTCCTGCACGCAATCGCCGCCGCCGGCTCCGGCCAGCGGCGACGGCGTACACCGGAGTGCGTGGACGCCGGCACGGCTCGGCCTGGTCGCGGCGACCGGCGATCCGGCGGTGATGCCGAGCACGCCGGGGTTCAGCGCCGGGGTCATCTATCTCAACCGCGTCTACGTCGACCAGCAGCAGGCCTGCAACGACGCCTTCATCGCGGTCGTCAACCCGGGCGTGGGGATTTCGCAGGCATATCTGGGCGTGTATGACCCGCAGAGCCGCCGGCTGCTGTCCGCGACCGGCGACGTTTCGGCTTCACTGCAGACATCCGCCGCGCTGCGGCTGCCGCTGACCTCGATGGTCCCGGCGCAGCCGGTGAACAAGGAGCTGTGGATCGCCGTCCTCATCGGCCGGATGGCGCGCTCTCCCGGCGTGATCGGCGGCCGGGAGTACGGCACGAACCTCGGGCTGACCGACGACCTGCGGCTGTGGATCTCGGACCGGTCCGACTACACCGCGCTGCCGGCCACCGCGCCGGCCGTGAAGGCGCCGCAGCACAGCTCGATCCCGTTCGTCGGCATCGGACCGTGAGAGCCTGTTGGTAAACGGGCTCTCACGGCTCACCTGCCCAGCGCCGGATTGTGTTCCACCGTCAGTGGGACGAAATCCGCCACTCGAGCTGAGGCGCGGCGCGGCCGGCGGTATTTGTCCGGGCTGAGGAAGGCCGCGTGCGGCACCGCGACCAGCACCGACAGCCACATCAGGTCGATCGCCGCGAACCAGCCGTCGCTCGGCGCCGGCCGGTCGATCTCCAGCGCCAGCAACGAAAGAACGTACGCCGGCAGGATCGCGTAGCCGATCGCGACGGCGCTGAGCAGGCGGCTGCGGCGGCGGATCGCGTGGTACGCGAAAGGGACCCACACTCCGAAACCGAAGGTCAGCAGCGGCACGAGCGCCGCGGCAAACCGCAGCAGCGCGTTGGCCGGACCGTACCGCGGCCGCTCCGGGCCTGGCACCAGCAGCACGCCGTGGATCGTCGAGGCGCCGATGACGCCGTACCAGATCAGGAAGCCCAGCGCGGTCAGCACCGACGCCTCCGGACCGGCGGCGGCCACCACCACACCGGTGACGATCGCGACGACGTAGGCACCACCGACGATCGCCGACACGACGCGCCGCCGCGCGATGGCCACCACGGTGACGAGTACGCCGCCGCCGAAGCCGAGCGACAGCAGCGGCACCAGCGCCATCGCGGCCTTCCCCAGCCACAGCAGCCAGGCCGGCACGCTCGCCACCGCGGACACGGCGACCGGACGCCAGGTCTGCGCGACCGGAGTCGGCGCGAGAGGTGGAGCCGGCTCCGCCTCGGCCGGCGGATCGAGCGCCGGGTCGCTGCGGAGGATGCGTACGTGCAGGTCACGCAGCCGGTCACTGGGCTCGATGCCAAACTCGTCGGCGAGGAACTCGCGGCCGTCCTGATAGACCTCCAGCGCCTCGACCTGGCGGCCGGAGCGGTGCAGCGCCAACATGAGCAGATAGCGCGGCTCGTCGCGGAGCGGGAAGTCGGCGACCAGCCGGACCAGCTCGGCGACCATCTGGCGGTGCCGGCCGGCGGCGATCTCCAGCTCTGCCAGCGTCTCGCAGATGCCGGCGCGGGTCTCGGCCAGCCGGTCGCGGGCCCGGTCGAACTCCGGACCGGCCATCCCGGCCAGCGGCTCGCCGTGCCACAGTGACAGTGCGTCGCGCAGCGTGGCGACGGTCGCCTCGGCCGCGCCGCAACTGGCCAGCTCGCCGGCCTCGGCCTGCAGCTCGACCAGCTGCTCGGCGTCCAGGCAGCCGGCCTCGACCCGCAGCCGATAGCCGCCGTCGGTGCGCTGCAGCCGCTGCCCCGGCGCACGCGCGACACGCTCGGGCTCCAACGCGCGGCGCAGGCCGGCGACGTACTTCTGCACGACATTCGCGCCGTTGTGCGGCGGATTGTCCACCCACACCGCGTCGACGAGGTCGTTGATCGACACGGTTTTGTTGGCATTGACCAGCAAAACCGCCAGAATGGCGCGTTGCTTGTGCGGTCCCAGATCCAGCTCGCGATGCCCGGCGAAAGCGCGCACAGGCCCGAGAATCTCGAACCTGAGCCGCTCGCCGTCCTCCCGTTGCGCCACGGCGGCTTCTCTCTTCGATCCAAAAAACAAACAGCGGTGATTTTAACCGACCGCGGCGGACCGGCGCGTGCGTACGGCCAATGCGATCCGGCCGCCGGCCTGCCATGTCCGGACATGGCACGGATGCCGGCTTGACCGCCGGCCGGTCGCGTCGCTAGGTTCTGGGAACGTTTGCAGAGGTCCACGTCACACATCCAGGGTGGTGATGTGCATGGCAACAGAATCGGCCACCGTCGCGTCCGTCCGGCAACAGCACGCGATTGTCCCTCTCTCGCGCCGAAAATGGTGGCGACGGCGACGCAGGGACATCGGCGCCGGCTATGCCTTCATCGCGCCGGCCATCATCGGCTTCACCGTGCTGGTCGCGTATCCGATCGTGTTCAGCGCGTATCACGCCTTCACCGACTGGAACGGCCTCACGCCGGCGGTGTGGAGCGGCTGGCACAACTTCCAGTATCTGTTCACCCAGGACCCGACTTTCTGGCCGTCCATCAAGGCAACCGCGATCTACACGCTGCTCGCGGTGCCGTCGACCCTGCTCGTCGGCCTGGGCCTCGCGGTGCTGCTGAACCGCGCACTGGCGGGCGCACGGTGGTTTCGTACGATTTTCTTCCTGCCGGTCGTGCTGCCAGCGGTCGCCGTGCTGACTTTGTGGAAATATCTCTACGATCCGCAGTACGGCCTGGCCAACCAGCTGCTCACCGCGCTGCACCTGCCGACCAGCCTGTGGCTCGGCAGCACCCGGATGGCGTTGCCCTCGATCGTCATCATCGGCCTGTGGGGCTGCGGCGCCACCATGATGATTTTCCTGGCCGGCCTGCAAACCGTGCCGGCCGAGCTGCACGAGGCGGCGCGGATCGACGGCGCCGGGCCGATCCGGTCGTTCTGCCACGTCACCATGCCGATGCTCACACCGATTCTGTTGCTGCAGGTGGTGTTGCAGATCAACCAGGCCTTCCAGGCGTTCACCCAGGTGCAGCTGCTCACCAACGGCGGCCCGGACAACACCACCAACATGCTGATGTACAAGATCTATGCCGACGGCTTCCAGAACTTCAGCAAGTTTCCACAGCTGGGATATGCCACCGCCGAGGTGTGGATCCTGTTCATGCTGATCCTGGTGGTGACCGCGCTGACCGTCCGTACGTCGTCGTTGTGGGTTTATGCCGACAACACACGGGATTAGGAGCGACGATGACTTCTCCGCGCCGCACCGACCTCGGCGTACCGCTGGCCGTCTCGCGTACGGCCTGGTATCTGCTCTGCGCGGTGCTGTCCGTCTTCATGCTGTTGCCGCTGTTCTGGATGATCACCATCGCGCTCAAGGGAAACGGCGACATCCTGCAGTTTCCGCCGAGCTTCCTGCCCAAGGAGATCCACCTGGAAAACTTCGTGGTGGGGCCGGCGCAGATCAACTTCTACCAGATGCTGGGAAACACGCTGATCGTCACCGTGCTGGCGACCGTCGGCTCGGTGCTCAGCTCGATGCTGGTCGGCTATGGCCTCGCGCGGATTCCGTTTCCCGGCCGCAAAGTCTGGTTCTACCTGTTCACCGCGAGCATGTTCCTGCCACCGATCGTCGGCATCATCCCGCTATTGCGGCTCTACGTGACCCTTGGCGTTGCCGACACCTGGGTGCCGCTGATCGCGCCGGCCTGGCTGGCCAACCCTGTGTTCATCTTCCTGGCCAGGCAGTATTTCAGCGCCATCCCGTACTCGCTGGACGAGGCGGCGAAAATCGACGGCGCCGGCTATCTGCGCACGTTTTTCACCGTGATGCTGCCGCTGACCCGTCCGCTGTGGATGACGATGGCGATCCTGGCCTTTCAGGCCACCTGGAACGACTACCTCAACCCGCTGATCTTCCTCACCACCGAGTCCCGGTTTGTGCTGTCGCTGGGCATGGCGTCCTTCTCCGGCCAGTTCGCCGGCGTCGCGACCACTCAGTACAACTACTACATGGCGACCAACCTGCTCTACATGTTGCCGCCACTGCTGCTGTTTTTCCTGGCGCAGCGCTATTTCATGGACGGGCTCAGCGCTCTGGGCACCACCGCGTCGAAGTAGGCCGGCGATGACTCGACTTCTTGGACTGCTCCTCGCACTCGCCCTGGTCGCGACCGGCTGTGCCGGCACCGCCGACTCGCGTCCGGTCGTCACGTACCTGACCTGGGAAACCCCGGACACCAACAAAACACTCGACGCGGCGATGGCCGGCCAGCCGGTCCGGCTCAACCGGCTGCCTTCTCCCGGATACAACTACGACCAGAAGGTCGCCGCCCTGTTCCTCTCCGGCAAGGCGCCGGACTTTTTCTGGTGTGGCAACGACACCGAGCAGAGCCTCGGTCAGAAAGGCCTGCTCTACGACTGGACCGACTATCTGGCGCGGCGCACTAACGGCATGGACCCGGCCAAGTTCGTGCCTGGCGCGCTCGACTACTGGCGCGGCCCGGACCACCGGCTCTACGGCCTGCCGACGCTGGTCAACGCGTACGGCTTCTACTACAACGAAAAGCTGCTGGCTGCGGCCGGAGTGCCGGCTCCGCGGCCGGGATGGACGTACGACCAACTGTTCGCCGCCGCGGCGGCGTTGACCAAGGCCAACGGGCCTGGTCTCGTCGTGGACGCCAAGGACGGCGGCTGGGGTTCGCCGTTCTACGGTCCGTTCGGGGTCGCGCAGGCCTCCATGTCGGCCGGTGGTAAACCGTTCGAAAACCGTGCGGTCGGCGCCACGGCCGTGCAGGTCGACACCGGTTTCACCAGCATGACAACGAAACTGACCGCCGCCATCACCGCCGGCCAGATGACCTTGCCGGGCGCCGGCAGCGGTGACACCACCGCTGCCTTCGCCGGCGGCCGGACCGCGATGCTGTTTGGCGGGCAGTGGCTGGCACCGGTGATCGCGCAGGGAAAACCGGCCTTCGGCTGGGGTTTCGCGCCGATGCCGGAAAACGGCCGGTCGGTGCAGCCGCTCGACGCGGTCGGCATCTGCGCGCCGAAGACGCTGAGAAACCCCGACCAGGTCTGGGCGGTGATGACCTACCTGGTCACCACCGGCCTGCGCAAGCTGCTCAGCTCGGCACCGGTGGCGCCGTCCGCGTACGCGCCGACCTCGGTCGGCTACTTCGCCGCGATCGCGAAGATCGGCGACGGCTCGGTGTCACGCGCGGTCGCGTACGAGGTCGACTGCCCGGACAAGACCGCCATCCGGTTCGTCGAGCCGTGGGCGATCTATGCGAACAACGTTCTCAAGGGCTCGTGGGACCAGATGTTGAGCGGCCAGCGCCCGATCGGGCCGACGCTGGCGGCGACCGTACGCGACATCAACGCGATCATCCCGAAGTAGCGCGGCGCGGCGGCGTCCGATTGGAACCTTGTTGACCAGTCTCGGCCGCGAACTGGTCAACAAGGTCACATCCGGGCGCCAGATCGACTGTCCGATTGGCACCCAGCCCGGCATCGCCGCAGGTCAGCACCGGTCGGCCGACGCAATCCGAATCCGATTGCGTCGTCGCGCGTCGGGAGGCGGCGACGGGGCGGGGCGCTGCGGTAGCATGCTACGTGTTGTCACATATAACGCACGAGAGGACCGCGAAGCCATGTACCTCCGCGCGACCGTTGACCAGTGGTTCGACAACGCGAAGGGCCTGCTCGACAACTGGGAGTCCGAGGCCGTCGAGCGGGTCGCCCGGCTCGCCGGCCGGTCCGCCGCGGTGACCAGCGAGCTCGGCGTCCGGATCGCCTGCCTGGCCGACACCGCCGGCGACACCGCGGCACGGGTGGCGCGTACGGCCCAGGACACGACCGACCGCGTCGCCGACGCGGTTGTCCACCGCAGCGAGACGATCAGCGACCGCATCACGCAGGCCGGCGACCTCGCCGACTCGTAACAGCCACGCGAACAGGCGGCCCGGGAGTCCACGACTCTCGGGCCGCTTGACGTGGCGGCCACGATCAGGTAGAAAACCAATCGGTTATTAAACCGAAAGGTTATGGATGACGACCGAGCTACTCGACGCGACCTTCGCGGCGCTCGCCGACCCGACCCGGCGCGCGATCCTGGCCCGGCTGGCGGCCGGCGAGGCGACCGTGACCGAGCTGGCCGAGCCGTTCCAGATGAGCCAGCCGGCGGTGTCCAAACACCTCAAGGTGTTGGAACGCGCCGGACTGGTCGCGCGCGGCCGGGACGCTCAGCGGCGGCCGTGCCGGCTGGTCGCCCGGCCGCTCCGCGATGCCACCGAGTGGCTGGAGAACTATCGGGACTACTGGGAGGAAAGCTACCAACGGCTGGACAGTTTGCTCGCCGATCTGCGCAAACGCGAGGAGCGGCCATGAGCCTTTCGGTGCGTACGCCCTCCGACCGCGAGATCCTCACGACCCGCGCGTTCGACGCGCCACGCGAGCTCGTCTTCGCCGCGCTGACACAGCCGGAGCTGCTGAAACAATGGCACGGCGCGCGCGGCTGGCAGCTGATCGAATGTGCCGTCGATCTTCGTCCCGGCGGCGCCTGGCGGTTCGTCTCGCGGGGACCCGGCGGCGCGACCATGGGAATGGGTGGGACATACCGGGAAATCGACCCGCCGGACCGGTTGGTTTACCTCGAATCCTACGACGACCAGTGGTTTGCCGGTGAATGTCTGGTCACCGCGCAGCTGTCCGGTGCGACCGTCCTGACCCAGACCTTCCGTTATGAATCGCGGCGGATCCGCGACCACGTCCTCGCGTCGCCGATGCGACGCGGGCTGGGCGAGAGCTATGACCGGCTGGCCGCGGCCATCGCTATCAGAGGAGAAATTCCATGAACTGGACCCTGGAAGTCATCGTCGTTCCGGTCGCCGACCTGGATCGCGCGAAAGCTTTCTACGCGGAAAAGCTGGCTTTTCCGGTCGACCACGACGTGCGGACCGGTCCGGACACCGGATTCGTCCAGATCACGCCGCCCGGCTCGGGGTGTTCGATAGTCCTCAACAACCAGACCGAAATGGCGCCGGGATCGCTGAGCGGCGTCCAGTTGGTCGTCGCCGATCTGCCGGCCGCACGGCAGGAGCTGCTCGACCGCGGTGTGGATGCCGGGGAAATCTTCGTATTCGGCGCAGAAGGGCCGCGGCCCCGTAAAGACGACGAAAACCTGGACAATGTCGGGTTCATCTCGTTCCAGGACCCGGACGGCAACAAATGGGCCGTACAACAGATTTCCCGGCGGAGATAGCCGACTTTCCGGCACGCGTACGACATTTTTGGCCGCCGGACGGGGGAAATTCCGGCAAGGAGGTCACCATCGGCGCGGCCGCGTGCAAACATAACCGAGTGCGGGACGTCGCCGAGCTGACCCAGGTGTTGCAGTCGGCCTGGCCGGAAATCATGGAGGACGCGGCGGCCAGTCCCGGCTCGGTTCGGCTGTTGCTCGGCGACCGCGGCCGCGGCGGTGCCTGCCTGATGCAGTTGCAGGTGACCGTACGCTCCGCGCTCGGCGCGATGACGTTTCATTCCGGCGGCATCCTGGTCGACCACGGCTGGCTGCGGATCTACGGTGGTTCCAGCGGCGCCGACGGCCTGCCCAACCTGGCGACCGTCAACGGTTTTCCGGCCGAGCCGGACCAGCGCTGGCAGCATCCGCCCGGCCTGGTGGTCGGTCACGACATTCTCGGTGGCGTCTTCGCGATCAACACCTTCGACTGCACCGCGGCCGGCCGGCCCGGAACACCCGGCGACGTCATCTATTTCGGACCGCACACGCTGCGCTGGCAAAGCCTGGACATCGGCTATGGATCCTGGCTGTCCTGGGCCCTTTCCGGCCGTACGGCCAATTTCTACCGCAACCTGCGCTGGCCGGGCTGGGAGGCGGAAATGGCCGCGGTCGGGCTCGACCAGGGCCTGTCGATCGTCCCGTTCATCTGGACCGCCGAGGCACAGGAGCGACTCGCAGAGACCAGCCGCCGGCCGGTGTCGCTGCACGAGCTGATCAGCCTCGGCGCCGACGTGAGCCGTCGGCTCGGCCAGCCGGACCCGGGGTTTCTGGGTCTGTACTAGGCGTTTCGCCAGTTTCCCATTGACCGCGACGAAGCCGCGCGACTACGGTGCCTCGGCAAACGATTTCCCGGTTCCGTACGGAAAGGGATGAACGCCATGCAACCGGACGAGCCCTGCTGCGACGACCCGGCGACCTGCTGTCCTCCCGGCGGTGCCGTGTCCCGGCGCGTGTTCCTCACCGGCGCGTTTTCGGCGCTGACACTGCTGTCCAGCCGCGCCGAGGTGGCGGCCGCCTTCGGCGTCGACCCGGCGCAGGTGCGGCGGATCGGCGGTGCCGCGCCGTACGACCAGGCGACGATCACGGCGCTGGCCGACCGCGGTCAGCCGGTGCACTGGTCCGGCGCCGCGCTCGCGCACATCGGCATGCCGGTCGGCGGCATCACCACCGGCCAGCTCTACCTCGGCGGCGACGGCCGGCTGTGGTGGTGGGACATCGACAACCAGGCCACGATGCCGGCACCGGGCGTCGGCGACGGCGGCGGACCGCATTACGTGGCACCGATTTCCTATCTCGTGCCGAGCACGTACGCGGCGCGTTTCCGCCAGGGTTTCGCGATCCGGACCGTCTCGGCCGGCCAGACGATCACGAAAGCGTTGGACTCCACCGGATTCGACCCGGCCGGCATCACCTTCACCGGCCGCTATCCGATCGGCCGCGTCGACTATCCGGCCGCCGGCCTGCCGGTTTCGGTGTCGTTGGAGGCTTTCAGCCCGTTCATCCCCACCAACGCCGACGACTCCTCGTTGCCGGCCACGGTTTTGGCGTACACGGTGAAAAACACCTCGACCCAGCAGGTGACGGCCACGCTCGCCGGCTGGAGCGAGGCGCCGGTGGCGCTGACCGGCCGGCTGGAACAGCCGCTGCAACTGCACAGCCGGCCATTCAACGTCACCGGCGGCGCCGGCGTGGAATTCAGCGCCACAGCCGCGACCAACGACATTCTTTTCGAGGATTTCGACACCTACGGTTGGGTCGGCTGGACCGCGACCGGAAACGCCTTCGGCGCCGGACCGGTGCCGACCAGCTCGATCCCGGTCTACATGCAGCGCTACGGTGACCTGGAGACCGGCGGTCCGCATCTGGTGACCTCGCACAACTTCCGTGCGGCCAACGGCGACATCGGCGTCGCCGACTCCTACACCGGCACTCTCACCAGCCGGCCGTTCACCATCTCACGCGATTACGTGCGCGTACGCGTCGGCGGCGGCAACTGGCCGGGCGAGGAATGCGTCAACGTCGTCGTCGACGGTTCGGTCGTCGGCGGTGTCACCGGCAACGGGACCGAGCCGCTCACCGAGAAATACGTCAATGTCAGTGCGTACAGGGGAAAATCGGCGATGATCCAGATCGTCGACGCCCGGCAGGGCGAGTGGGCTCACGTCAACGTCGGCCACATCGAGTTCACCGACTCGGCTCCGGACATCGTCTTCGACGACTTCGAGGCAGCGACATACAACGGCTGGACGGTCACCGGAAACGCGTTCGGCTCCGGACCGATCGCCGCGGCGTCGGTGCCGGACTACATGAAACGCTTCGGCGATCTGCACGTCTCCGGCGCGAATTTCGTGACCTCGCACAACTTCCGGCTCGGCGGCGACCCCGACTCCTACACCGGCACGATGACGAAGTCGTTCACGGTGAGCCGAAACTACGTCCGCGCCAGGGTCGGCGGCGGCAACTGGACCGGCGAGACCTGTGTCAACGTCGTGGTGAACGGCACGGTCGTCGGCAGCCTGACCGGCGACCGCACCGAGCCGCTGACCGAGCAGTACGTCGACGTCAGCGCGTACAAAGGCCAGACGGCGACCATCCAGATCGTCGACTCCCGGCAGGGCGAATGGGCGCACATCAACGTCGACTACATCGTTTTCACCGACACGCGAGCGGACATCGTCGTCGACGATTTCGAAGCGGCCAGCTATGCCGGCTGGACGGTCACCGGAAACGCTTTCGGTTCCGGACCGATCGCCGTCTCGTCCGTGCCGGACTACCTGAAACGCTTCGGCGATCTCTACGTGCACGGCGCGAATTTCGTGACCTCACACAACTTCCGGCTCGGCGGCGACCCCGACTCCTACACCGGCACGATGAGCCGCACGTTCGCCGTGTCGCGCCGCTATCTGTCGCTGCGTGTCGGCGGCGGCAACAAACCCGGGACCGCCTGTGTCAACGTCCTGGTCAACGGCACGGTGATCGGCACGTTCACCGGTGACGACACCGAGCCGCTGAAGCAGCGCGCGCTCAACCTTTCCGCGTATCAGGGCCAAACCGCGACGATCCAGATCGTCGACAACGCGGCCGGCGCCTGGTCGCACATCAGCGTCGACAACATCGTGCTCACCGACCGGCCGCCGACCCGTCAGCTGGATCGCGTGGCGGACCAGGGAACCTTCGCGATCGCCGCGCTGGCGGCCAACGCCGACGCGCATCCGTCGCTCAGCCGCTGGTCGACGGTCAACGACATCTTCGACGCGCCGGACGCTCCGTCCGATGTGGACGGTGGCGTACAGAAAACGCTGGCCGGCGCCGTACGCGTGCCGGTGACGCTGGACCCCGGCGCGTCCGCGACCGTACGCTTCGCGGTCTCCTGGCGGTTTCCGGTGCCGCGCCGAGAAAGATTCTCCAGGTTTGCCGACGCCGACACGCTCACGCATCACTACGCCGGCCGCTTCGCGTCGGCTCAGGCGGTCGCCGGCTATCTCGGCACGGACCTGTCCCGGCTGGAAAACGCGACGCGGTCGTGGGTCGACGCGGTCTACGAGAGCTCGACTTTGCCTTACTGGTTCCTGCAAAGAGTGATGGCGCCGGCGGCGACCGCCGCGACCACCACGTGCTATTGGTTTGGCAGTGGCCGGTTCTACGGGTTCGAAGGCCTTTACTGCTGTGACGGCACCTGCGAGCACGTCTGGACGTACGCGCAGTCCATCGCCCGGCTTTTCCCCGCGCTGGAGCGCGACACGCGTGAGCGAGTCGACCTCGGCGTCGGTTTTCATTCCGACACCGGCGCGATGGGTTTCCGCGCCGAATACGACATGAACCCGGCGGCCGACGGCGACTGCGGGACCGTGCTGCGGATCTATCGCGAGCACCAGATGTCGCCGGACTCCAGCTTCCTGCAACGAAACTGGCCGAAGATCAAGACGGCGGTCAACTACCTGATCGGCCAGGACGGCAACAACAACGGCATTTTCGAGGGCCGGCAATGGACGACGCTGGACGACGAATGGTGGGGTGTCGTGCCGTGGATCAGCGGCCTGTACGTCGCCGCTCTGCGCGCGGCGTCGGCGATGGCCGGCGAGATGGGTGACACCGCTTTCGCCAACCAGTGCGCGACGCTGGCCACCGCCGGCACCAACTACCTGAACAACAACATGTGGAACGCGCAGTATGGCTACTACATCAACAAACCCGACCCCAACCATCCCTCACACAACAGCAACTCCGGCAGCTACATCGACCAGATGTTCGGCCAGATGTACGCCGGTCAGCTCGACCTGCCGCGGGTCTTTCCGGCCGACAGAGCCAAGATCGCGCTGGCCAACCTCTATCGCTACAACCTGGTCGCCGACCCGGTCGGCTATCGCAGCACCAGCCCGGCCGGCACCGGCGCGCGGACGTACGCGGACCGCAACGAGCCGGGCATGGTGATGTCGGTGTGGCCGTTCGGTGTCAGCTCGGACGCCGGCAGCGGCTGGATCGGCTACTACTTCAACGAAGTCTGGACCGGGATGGAATACCAGGCGGCCGCGCACATGATGGCCGAAGGCCTGGTCGACCAGTCGCTGGCCGTCGTGAACGCGGTCAACAACCGTTACGACGCCGCGAAACGCAACCCGTACAACGAGATCGAGTGCTCCGACCATTACGCGCGGGCCATGTCCAGCCACGCGGTTTTCCTCGCCGCCTCCGGCTATTCCTACCACGGACCGGCCGGAAAGCTCGGCTTCGCGCCGAAGATCAGCCCGGAGTCGTTCCAGAGCGCGTTCACCGCGGCGACGGGTTGGGGTTCCTACCAGCAGCTTCGGGACGCTTCGTCGCAGACCTGCCGGATCGACGTACGCTATGGACAAGTGCGACTTTCCCGGCTTTCCTTCGAGACCACGACGCCACCGACCTCGGTGACGGTCACACTCGCCGGCCAACCGGTCGCGGTCGGCCAGACCACGACCAGCGGCGCCAGGGTCGACATCACACTCGGATCGGCCATCACGGTGGCCGCAGGTCAGCGTTTGGAAGTCGTACTCCGCTGATCCGACCTAGACTCGGGTTTATGGCCATCACGGGGAGTCGGGTCGCGATCATCGGTGGCGGGATCGCCGGCTGCGCAACGGAAATCGCCTTACGCCGGCTCGGTTGTCGCACCACGGTCTTCGAACGCAGCGCTGACCTGCGCAATCGTGGCTTCGGCATTGGCATTCCGGTGCCGCTGCGGCAACACCTGATCGAGGCCGGTTTTCTCACCGCGGACATGCCGGTGTGCGGTGGCACCACACGCATCTGGCTGGTCCCCGACGGCGACCAGCCGCTGGGACGCGAGGTGTGGCGGCAGTCGTTCGTCGCGGTCACCAACAACTGGGGAATACTCTGGCGGACGTTGCGGGCGAAGGTGCCGGACTCGGCCTATCGCGGCGAAACAGCCGTCGTGTCCGTCGACGACGGTGTCGTACGCACCGACGACGGCTGGTCGGCGGAGTGTGACCTGGTGGTCGGCGCGGACGGCTATCGCTCAGCGGTCCGCCGGCTGGTGGACCCGGCGGCGAGCCTGAGCTATGCCGGATACACGTTGTTGCGCGGCTGCTATCCGGTCGACCGCCTCGACGAACTGCCCGACATGCTGGAAAGCGGCGCCATCACGGTGAGTTTTCCCGGCGGGCACCTGATCGCCTATGTCATCCCCGGCTTCGACGGCGGCAAGTTGGTCAACTGGGCCATCTACCACGCCGTGCCGTGGAGCATCGGCGACACGGCTGTCACCGACGAGGCGATGTGCTTTCTCGATGGCCTCGCCGGCGAACTTCCGCCGTACTGGGCCGATCTCGTCCGGCGGACCGAGCGGCGTGAGCTTTTCCTGCAGCCGATCTACGACGCGACGCTGTCGGCCTACAGCCGCGACCGCTATGTGCTCGTCGGCGACGCCGGCACGGTCGTACGTCCGCACACCGGTGGCGGTGCGGTGAAGGCGCTGCAGGACGCGATGGCGCTGCAACAGGCCGGCCAGGCCGCGGCCTCGTGGGACGAGGCGCTTGCCGCGTACGAAAAGGAAAGGCTGCCGGTCAACAACTCGATCGTCGCGCTCGGCCAGCGGATCGGACAGGCGCAGATCCTCGACCAGCCGCCGTGGGGATCCATGACGGCCGCCGACTTCGAGACCTGGATGGCCGGCCAACACACCTACTATTCACAGGTCAGTAACGAAAACGCATGATCTGGCCGGTCTTGCGCAGCGCCGGAATGGCACCGAGCAGGCCCAGCTGCATCCGCGCCAGCGCCGGCATCCGATCGATGCCAGCTTTCATGCTCGGAATGGCGTCGAGGCATGTCATGCCGGGATGCAACGACTCCAGCGCGTACGGATCGTCGATCCCCCAATGCAGTGTGGCGCCCGACCGGCGCACCGCCGGCACCATTTTCTGCAGCTTGATGCCGACCGTGCCATAGCAGTCGAAAAGCAGCTGCCCGCTGGAAAACCGGTCGGTGATCCGCTGGATCAGCCGCTTTCCGTCGGCTTCGGTGAGATACATCGTGAGGCCTTCGAAAACGGCCACGGTCGGCCGGTCGGCCGGCACCTCCTCCAGCCAGCCGTCGTCGGTCACCGACGCGGCGACCATTCGATAGTCGCCTTGTGGAGCGGGCAAAAGCCGCTCGCGCAGCGAGATGATGTCCGGATAGTCGACATCCAGCCAACGCACCGACGCGGCCGGTTTCAGCCGTTGTACGCGCGTGTCGAGCCCGCAGGCCAGGTGCAACACCGTCGCCTCGGGATGAGCGGCCAGAAACTCCGTCGTCCAGTCGTCGAGATATTTGGCGCGTACGGCCACCCCGGCGGCACTCGTGCTCCTGATCCCGGTTTTGCCGAAGTCGTAGTCGATCCGCGAAACGGCACTCCGTGCCGCGTCGTCGTGCAGGATCGACCGGTCCGACTCGCTGTCCAACGCGCGCGCGTAAAGCGTGGCCAGCATGGTCTCCGGCGCGCCGGTGAGGGTGATTTTCTCGCGTTCCACTGGTGTCTCTTCTCAGGATCGGAGGCCGAGCTGACGCACGGCCGCCAACAGATATTTCTCCAGGTCCCTGGCATCGCAGTCGTCGCCATAGCCGCCGAGGTGGTGCAGGATCGCGCCGTTGAGCAGCGCCAGGATGACCCCGACATCGCTGTCGGCCGGCAGCCGGCCGGCCGCGATTTCCTTGCGTAACACGGCGAAAACCGCCTCGGAGCGGGCGCCGCCGAACAGGTTTCGATAGGTCTCAAGCAGCTCGGGAAAGTCGTCCACCGCGCCGTACAGCCGGCGCAGCATCCGGCGGTTGCGCGGCTGGCTCAGATAGCCGGACCAGTCGGCGATCATCGCCGGCAGATCCGGCCAGTCCGGCGCCGGCCGGTCGGGGTCGTTGCCGGCCTCGATCGCCTCGATGAGCAGCTCGGTCTTGCCGGCGAAGCGCCGATAGACGGTGGCCCTGGTGACGCCGGCCCGCCGCGCCACCTGCTCGATGCTGGTCTGGCCGGCCCCCGACTCGACGAGCAGGTCGAGCGCGGCGGCCAGGATCGCCGCGTCGGCCTGCTGGCTGCGCGGACGACCCGGTCGCCGCGATACGTCGCTCGCCACGGCCTCTACAATACAGCACAGGGCTGTATTTGTATTGTGTCTACGCGCTGCCTTCGACCAACTGACCGAGCGCGCCGAGCTTTCGTTGCGGCGCCGCGATTTCCTGGCGAGCCGACGCGGTGCCGTCCGGGGGTGAGCCGGTAGTAGCGGCGCGCCGGACGGCCGGCGGTGGCCGGGTCGACGTCCTCCCAGTGCGTTTCGACCCAGCCGGCGTCCTGCAGGCGTACCAGGATCGGATAGAGCGTGCCGCTGGGCAGGCCGGTGGCTCGCATCAGTTCCAGGCCGTAATGCCCTTCTTCCTGGTCGCGCGGAAACGCCGCGAGGACGGCCGCGACCGACGTGGTGATCCGCATGGTTTTCCTCCCGCTCATGCCGTTTCGGTCCCCGACACCGCCGGTCACGACCGGGATGCCGTCGGCACCGTACGCGTAACCGGCGGCCTGCATCAGCGGCGGACCGACCATGGTGCCGACCCCGATCACGAACATCGTCGCCGGCACCGCCGCGACCAGCACGATGACGACGCGGCCGAGGACGGCACCGGCGCTGCGCCACTCGGACCACCGCGCCAGACCGAGGAAAAGCACCGCGATCGGCAGGCTGCTGAGCAACGCGGCCCGCACCAGTCGTTGTTCCTCAAGCTCGCAAGCCTGATTACACGATCAGCTTGCTTTCCGGACGAACTCGGTGGCGATCGCGGCGACTTCCGCTGGTTTCTCGAAAAGCACGCCGTGGCTGGCGTCGACCTCACGTATCTCCACGTTCGGCAGCGCGGCCAGGTCGCGGCGCAGGCCGGCGCGGAACGCGACCATCAGCGGCTCCAGCTCCGGCGCCAGCTGAGGCAGGCTTCGCGTTGCCAACACCAGCAAAAACGGCACGGTCACCTGCGCGAACATCGGCAGGCTGTCGGTTTTCATGTCGGCCCTGATGGCCTTCGCGATCTCCGGACCTGGCCGCGACTGCGCCGTGGCCAGCTCCGCTTCCATCTGGTCGAACTGCGCGTTGAGTTGCGCTATTTTGGCGCGTAGCTCCGCATCGCTGATGCCGGCGGCTCCGGCGTCGTAATGCTCCTCCGCGGTGACCGGCGCGCGATGGCCGTCGAGGTTCACCAGCGCCGGGCACTCCGGATGCTTGACGGCCCACCAGGCACCGATGCCGCCACCGAGCGAGTGGCCGACGACCGCCGGATTTCGCAGCCCCAGCTCGGAAACGACCGCTTCCAGATCGGTGACGACCGCGTCCCACGACCACGGTCCGTCGCCGGATTTTCCATGTCCGCGCAAATCCACCGCCACCGGCCGAAAGTCGGCGGCCAGCAGCGGCCCCGCCACATCCCAACCGGCCATCGTGCCGCCACCGCCATGCAACAACAGCATCGCCGGTCCGTCGCCGCCGTAGTCCCGTACGGCGATGGGAATCTCGCCACTGTCCACCATGAAATCAGTCATGTCGCCACCCTATCCACTACTTGACACTTTCTGTCAAGCAGCGAGAAATTGGGGTCGCCCGGCAACCCAACGGGAGGTCGCCCGACGAGGCCCGAGCCGAAAATCAGTTGGCGTGGGGAGGCGGGTCGGTGATTATGGCGGTTTGTGACCGAACCCGATCAACCCAAGAAGGCCGGCTGGCTGGCCGCGCTGCATGTCGACCTGACGCCGATGCGCGGACACCGCGACTATCGGCTGCTGCTGATCGCCGGCACGGTCTTCTATTTCGGTTACATGGTGTCGTACGTGGCACTGCCGTACCAGCTCTATCACCTGACCGGCTCCAACTTCGCGGTCGGCGCGCTCGGCCTGGTCGAGTTGCTGCCGCTGATCGTCTGCGGACTGTACGGCGGCGCGCTGGCCGACCATCTCGACCGGCGCACCATGCTGGTGGCGACCGGCGCCGGCCAGATCGTGCTCACGGCCGCGCTGCTGGTCAACGCGCTGCTGCCGCAGCCGCAGGTGTGGGTCATCTACGCGCTCGGCGGGCTGCTCGCGGCGGTGGCGTCGCTGCAGCGGCCGAGTCGCGACGCGCTGTTGCCGCGGGTGGTCGGTCATGCCGAGCTTCCGGCGGCGGTCGCGCTGTGGTCGATCGGCATCCAGCTGTCGATGCTGGTCGGACCGTCGTTCGGCGGTGTCGTGATCGCCCAGGCCGGTGTGCCGGTGGCGTACGCGATCGATGTCGCCGGACTGGTCGTGGCGACCGGACTTTTCGCTTTGCTGCGGCCATATCCGGTGACCGACGGCGGCCAGCCACCATCGCTTGCGTCCATTGTGGACGGCATCAAATACGCGGCCGGCCGCAAGGACCTGCTCGGCACGTACGCGGTGGACACAATCGCCATGCTGATGGCCTCGCCGGTGGTGCTTTTCCCAGCCTTCGCAACGGAAGTGCTGCACCAGCCGGCGATGCTCGGGTTGCTCTACTCGGCCGGTACGGTCGGCGGCCTGGTCGCGACGGCGACGAGCGGCTGGTCGGCCCACGTGCACCACCACGGCCGCGCGGTGGTGATCGCGGCGGCGACCTGGGGTGGCGCGACCGCGGTCGCCGGCCTGACCGGCAACATCTGGATCGCGCTGGCCGCGTTCGTGGTGGCCGGCGGCGCCGACATGGTCAGCGGCATGTTCCGCGCGATCATCTGGCACCAGACCATCCCGGACGAGAAACGCGGCCGGCTCGCCGGCATCGAGGTGCTGTCGTATTCGGTCGGTCCGCTCGGTGGCGAGGCACGCGCCGGTTTCATCGCCGACCGCGCCGGCGTACGCGCGTCGATCGTCAGCGGAGGCGTGCTGTGCGTGCTCGGAGTCGCCGCGACGGCCGTCTGGTTGCGCGACTTCTGGTCGTACGACGCGCGTACGGACGAGCACGCGATCGCGCAACGCGAGCGCGCGGCCGCTAAGGCGTGACCGACACGGATCCGAGCAGCGCCAGCGCCTGCGCCGACTCGGAGCCAGGCTCGGCGTGCTGGATCACCAGCTGCTGTCCGTCGGTGTGGTCGACGTTGAGCTTCTCCATCCGCAGATGGAGATCGCCGACCTGCGGATGACGCAGGTGGCGGACGATCGACCTGGGGTGGCCGACATCCGCGCGAGCCCACAGCTTGCGGAATTGGTCGGAGCGCAGCGAAAGCTCGCCGACCAGCGCGGCCAGCTGCGGATCGTCGGGGTCGGCGCGCTCAGGCAGGTGACCGACCAGGCTCCTGGTCGCCGTGTCCCAGTCCACGTGCATCGCGCGCGCGGCCGGATCGAGCAGCAGCTCGCGCAGCACGTTGCGACCCGGCGTCAACATCGGCGACAGCGCGACCGCGGTGCCGTTGGCGGCGAGTACGTCCAGCACGCGACCGGTCACGTACGCCGGCATCGGCAGCTGCTCGAGCAGCGCGAGGATGCCCGCCGGCACGCGCTCGGTCTTGCGGGCTCGCCGGCGCATACGCGGCCGCGCCAGTGAGTGCAGATGAGCGGTCGCGGTCGCGTCCAGCCGCAGCGCGTCGGCGAGCGCGTCGAGCACCTGGTCGGACGGATGCTGGTCGCGGCCCTGCTCCAGCCGCAGGTAGTAGTCGGAGCTGATGCCGGCGAGCATGGCCAGCTCCTCCCGGCGCAGGCCCGGCACGCGCCGCCGCGCGCCCGCGACGATCCCGACGTCCTCCGGCTGGACCAGATCGCGACGCGCGCGGAGATAGTCACCCAGAGCGTTGGTCACCCATCCAGCGTAGGACCGCCACCGGCGCTTTTCCTGGTCCCGCGACTACCAGGATGAGCAGGGCTTACGCAGCCGCGTACGAACCGCAGAAGACTGACGCCATGACAACGACGATTTCCGGCGGGACACTCACGCTCGCCGACGACCTGACGATCAGCCGGATGGGCTACGGCGCGATGCAACTGGCCGGACCGGGGGTCTTCGGTCCGCCGCGCGACCGCGACGAGGCCATCGCGGTGCTGCGTACGGCCGTCGAGCTCGGCATCACGCACATCGACACCAGCGACTTCTACGGACCGACCGTGGTCAACGAGCTGGTCCGCGAGGCCCTGCATCCCTATCCGGAGTCACTGCGGATCGTCACCAAGGTCGGCGCCCGGCGCGGCGAGGACGCGTCCTGGCTGCCGGCCCTCGGCCGCCAGGAGCTGATCGACGCGGTGCACGACAACCTCGACCACCTCGGCCTCGACACGCTCGACGTGGTCAACCTGCGCGTACCGAACGAGGACCACCTGACCGCCAACGAGCTGCCGATCGGCGAGGAGTTCGGCACGCTGGCCGAGCTGCGGCAACAGGGCCTGATCCGGCACCTCGGCCTGAGCGGGGCGTCGGCGGCGCAGCTGACCGAGGCGCAGGCGATCGCGCCGGTCGTCACCGTGCAGAACTTCTACAACATCGCCAACCGGCAGGACGACGCGCTCATCGAGCGGTGTGCGCGCGAGGGCATCGTGTACGTCCCGTTCTTCCCGCTCGGCGGCTTCAACCCGCTCCAGGCCGACGGGCTGGACGCGGTCGCCAAGCACCTGGACGCGTCCCCGCAACAGGTCGCGCTGGCCTGGCTTCTGCAGCGGTCGCCGGCGATCGCGCTGATTCCTGGTACGTCGTCGCGTACGCATCTGCGCGAGAACATCGCCGCCGCCGACCTGCACCTGCCGGCCGACGCGGTCGCCGAACTGGACGCGCTGTGGTGACCGACACTGACAAAGGCGCATCGCTGCGGTGAGATCAGGCCATGACGGTCGCGGAGACGTACGCCGCATTCGCCGCCCGTGAGGCGCGTGGTGTGTCACCGACGTACGAGCGGTTGTCCGAGGCGGTGTCGCGGGATCGCGAGCTGCTCGCGCTGATCGAGACGCTGCCGGTGGACAAGCGGCAGCCCAACCTGCTCTTCGGCGTCGTACGGTTTCTCCGCGGCCCGGTCCACGATCCGGCGGATTTTCGCGATTTCGTCACGGAAAACTGGCCGGAGATCGACCGGCAGGCCAGGAGACGGGCGACCCAGACCAACGAATGCGGACGATGTGCCGTGCTGCTGCCGGTGCTCTCCATGCTGCCGCAGCCGCTCGCGTTGTTGGAGGTCGGCGCGTCGGCCGGACTGTGTCTTTATCCGGACCGATATGGCTATCGATACGGCGACCAGCGCATCGGCGGCGGTCCGCCGGTCCTGGAATGCGCGGCGTCCGGCCTGCCGCCGGTGCGGCTGCCGGACGTCGTGTGGCGCGGCGGCCTCGACCTCAATCCGCTCGACGTGACCGACCCGGCCGACCTCGGTTGGCTCGATGCGTTGATCTGGCCGGAAAACGACCACCGGCGCGCTCGGTTGCACGCCGCGGCGGCGATCGCGGCGGCCGATCCGCCGCGGCTCGTACGCGGTGACCTGGTGGACGATTTGCCAGCGCTGGCAGCGAAAACTCCGCCGAACGCGACGCTGGTCGTCTTTCACACGTCGGTGCTCTATCAGGTGCCGGAGCCACGGCGGCGAGCGTTCGCCGAGGTCGTACGCGCGCTGCCGGGACACTGGATCGCCAACGAGGATCCGCACGTGCTGCCGTACGAAGGCCTTCCGGAGCCGCCGAGCGGTGCGTTGCACAGCGTGCTCGCGCTGGACGGCCGGCCGCTGGCGTGGACGCTGCCGCACGGCCAGGCACTCGCCTGGTTTGCCGACCATTAGGCTGGGAGGCGGCTAGTTCCACGGAGAAAGGGAATCCGGTGTCCGCTCCAACCTGGACCACACAAGAGCTGACCGCCGAGCACGAGAAGGCTCGCAAGGACTACGCGGACCTGGTGGCCCGCGGCCTGAAGCTGGATCTCACCCGTGGCAAGCCGTCCGCCCGCCAGCTCGACCTGTCCAACCCGATGCTCGACTTCGACGGTGCCGCGGTCGACGCGAAAGGCACCGACCTGCGCAACTACGGCGGTCTCCACGGCCTGCCGGAACTGCGCGCGATCTTCAGCGAGGCGCTGCAGGTGCCGGTCGAGCAGCTGCTGGCCGCCGGCAACTCCAGCCTGGAGCTGATGCACGACGCGATCGTCTTCGCGCTGCTCGGCAAGGTGCCGGGTGCCGAGCGCCGCTGGGTCGAGGACGAGGTCACCTTCATCTGTCCGGTGCCCGGCTATGACCGGCACTACGGCATCTGCGAGCGCTATGGCATCAAGATGGTGACGGTCGCGATGACGCCGACCGGTCCGGACATGGACGCCGTGGAGCGGCTGGTGGCCGACGACCCGCGGGTCAAGGGCATCTGGTGCGTGCCCAAACACAGCAACCCGGACGGCGTCACGTACTCGGACGAGACCGCGCGCCGGCTGGCCGCGATGCCGACCGCGGCGCCGGACTTCCGGATCTTCTGGGACAACGCGTACGCGGTGCACGACCTCACCGACGAGCCGGCCGAGATCGCCGACATGCTGGCGCTGTGCGCCGAGGCCGGCAACCCCGACCGCGCCTTCGTCTTCGGGTCGTCGTCCAAGATCACCTTCGCCGGCGCCGGTGTCGCCTTCTTCGGCTCGTCGGCTGCCAACGTCGAGTGGTGGCTGAGCCACACCGTCAAGCGCAGCATCGGACCGGACAAGATCAACCAGCTGCGGCACGCGCGGTTCCTGCGCGACGCCGGTGGCCTGCGCGAGCACATGCGCCAGCTCGCCGCGCTGATCCGGCCCAAGTTCGAGGCGGTCGACAAGATCCTGTCCGCCGAGCTCGGCGGCACCGGCCTGGCCAGCTGGACCAACCCGACCGGCGGCTATTTCATCAGCCTGCAGGTGCCGGAGGGCTGCGCCCGCGCGGTCGTCGCCAAGGCCAAGGAGGCCGGCATCGCGCTGACCCCGGCCGGCGCCACCTTCCCATACGGCGACGACCCCGACGACCGGGTCATCCGGATCGCGCCGACCTTCCCGGAGCTGCCGGAGATCGAGGCCGCCATCACCGGCCTGGCCGTCTGCGTACGCCTCGTCGGCACCGAAAAACTCCTCGGCTAGGGCTGCTCGCGAAAGTCGGTTCACTGGTCGGTATGACCATGACCACCATCAAGGTGCCCAAGGCGACGCGCGACCGGCTTCACCGCCTCGCCGCCGCCGACGGGGTCACGCTCGCTCAGGAGATTGAGAAGCTCATTGCCGATCGTGCGCCACGACCGCGACCAAGTATCGGCGGATTTCGCAGTGGTCGACCGCTGAGTGCCGAAGAAATCGATGAACAGCTCGCCAACGGATTTGGCGCGTGAGCGCAGTCATTGTCGACACGAGCGCGATTCTCGCGCTCCTCGATGAGGACCACGACGAGCATGCGGCACTCGCGCGCATCTTCGAAGAAAGCACGAAACCACTGGTCGTTCGTCGTTCGTCGTGGCCGAGGCGGACTACATGCTGCATACCAGGCTCGGTTCCGAGGCTGCTCGCCGCTTCTCCTTCGACATCGTCACCGGCGCGTACGACCTGGCCGAATGGACCGCCGACGATCACGCTTCGGCCTTGAACATCGCCAGTGCCTATGGCGAAGGCAACGACTATGCCGGCATCACGGACGCAGCCAACGTCGTACTCGCCGACCACTATCGGACGACGACACTGGCCAGCTTGGACCAGCGTCATTTCCGCGCCATGCGACCGCTCTGGGGCGCGAAGCACTTCACGCTCCTGCCGTACGACGACCACAGCTAGGGTCTGTTTCGAAGTCCCACGTGGATGAGAGTCGAGATCCAAACGTCGTCTGGCGGTGCGGCGGGACCGCCCGGTGTGGCAGCCCTACGTGGGTGGTTTCACCATGCCGTCAGGCGGCCCGAGACAGATGTGACAGCGGCTCGGCTATCGTCGCGGTCGAGGAAAGCTCGAGCCAGGGGCAACGAACAAACCAACCCACATAAGTCACAACAGCATTGCCCGCCTCAACAGTCGCACCAGTCACAGCGAGCGGCGGTCAGGTGGGAGTGAAGGCCGTTTTTCTTGCGTCCAGCGCTAGTAAATCGGCCTTCGCGCCAACCATGAACACCGCAAGACGGGCATTTAGCGTTACAGACCCTTATCGGTCCCACATACTGGTTCGTCTCGCCACCTGCCAGGATGCCACGGCCTGTCCGAGTTGATCATGGGACTGTCACGCACTTGACGTACGCGAAACAACGCACGCCCTCCTGACGACCCGGCGGGTGCAACCCTTGGAATAGATCATCTAGCGAAACCCCCGGCGCCGCTGCCGGGGGTTTCGTCGTGAGGACTCAGAAGGACGGGTTGTTGTGGTAGGTCCAACGGGCGTAGCTGTTGTTGGAGTGGTAGGTCACCTTGTTGCCGGAGTTGCCGCCGATGCTGGCCACGACCAGCTTGCCGCCTGACCGGGAGACGCCGACGACGACCTCGACGTGGTTGCCGTCGGAGCGTACGGCCACGTCACCCGGCTTCGGCGTGCCGACCTTCTTCCACTTGCGCCACGCCGCGGCGGCCGGATAGCCGCTGGGGGCCTTGCCGCCGGCCTTCTTCATCACCCAGGCCGCGAAGTCGCCGCACCATTCCTCGCACCGCGAGGTGTAGGGGTTGCAGTTGCTTCCCCACTCCTTCATGCCGACCTGGCTCTTGGCGATGCAGACGATCTCGGCGCCGCTGACGCCTTTCTTGAGGCAGTGCTTGGCGAGCCGGTTGGCCTTCTGCGCCGGCGTCTCCTTCGCCGCGGCGGCGACGGCGGTCACCCGGGTCGCCGTCGGTGCGGCGGCCTGGGCGGGTGCCGCGGTCGCCGCGGCCATGGCGCCAAGCACGCCGGCCGCGAGCAGCAGACCGACCAGTTTGCGGTGGATCATGTCGTCTCCTTCCAGGAGAGGCGGGACTGCCTCCGCCGCCAACACAATCCGGCCGCCTGCTGTCCGACAAGGCAAAACACCGTCCGGGACAGTCCGGGACGATACTCAGGACGTGATCATCGACTTCGACGCTGAGCTGTGGCTGTGGGACGCGCGGTCGGACAGCTGGACGTTCGTCAGCCTGCCGGCCGACGCGTCCGACGACATCCGGGAGATGGCCGGCGGCACGCGGCGCGGCTTCGGGTCGGTGCGCGTACGCGTCACCATCGGTGGCTCGCAGTGGCGCACGTCGATCTTTCCGGACAGCAAGCGCGGCGCGTACGTGCTGCCGGTGAAACGAGCCATCCGCAAGGCGGAGGATCTGGAGGCCGGCGACACGGTGAGCGTCACCGTCGAGCTCATCGATCTGTGACGCGCGATCAGCTTTTCCAGTCGTCGGCGGTGATGCCGTCGGCATGTCCGGCCGGCCATTGGACCAGCTCGATGCGGTTGCCGTCGGGGTCGGTGAGCCACGAGGTGAGGAAGTCGTCGGAGTCGTTCGGCGAGGTCGGCGGCTCGGCCTCGATTCCTTTGCCGGCCAGGTCGGCGATCGTACGCACCAGCGAGTCGACCTGGATGACGAAGTGGTTGAGCACCTCGCCGCGGTCGACCGCGCCTTTCGCCGGGTCGTGTACGAGCTCGATGGTGACGAAGTCGTCGCCGGGAAGCTGGATCATGGTCAGGCTGCCGAAGGCGGTCTCCGGCACGGTGCCGATCACCCGATAGCCGACCGCGGTGTAGAAGGCGAGCGACCGCTCGAGGTCGCTGACGCGAAGTCCGAAGTGCAGGGTTCTCATGGCGTCCTTCCGTCGAGGTCGCCGCAGCGTAACGGAATACGCTGCTGGTGATGAGCGCCTTGACGAGGTGGGCCGACCAGTTGGCCGGCTGGCGGATCCCGCCGCCGATCCTGGCGACGACGACCGAGTCGCCGTGGGTGCTGCCGCGGCCGGTGTTCGTACGGCGTGCCGACCGGCAGATCGCCGACCCGATCGGCGCCACCCACGCCGAGGCGGTCAGCGCGCTGGCCGGGCCTGGGAACGTCCTGGACATCGGCGCCGCCGCCGGTGCCAGCAGCCTGTCGCTGGCCGGACGCGCGCCGGTCACCGAGATCACCGCTGTCGACACGGACCCCGAGCTGCTGGACGAGTTCGCGGCCCGAGCGGCGCGCCTGGGCGTGCGCGCCACCTGCGTACGCGGCGCGTGGCCGGACACATCGACCGAGCCCGCGGACGTCGTGATCGCCGGAAACGTGATCTACAACGTCTCCGACCTGGCGCCTTTCGTCACCGCGCTGACGGCTGCCGCGCGCCGCGTGGTCATCGTCGAGACCGCCGAGCGGCATCCACTGACCGCGTTGAACGAGCTGTGGCGGCATTTCCACGGCATCGAGCGGCCGGCCGGACCGACCGCCGACGACGCCGTCGCCGCGCTCGCCGAGCTTGGCATCGCTCCGCGCGTAAGGCGGTGGAAGCGGCCGCCGACGGCCGAGCACGCGAGCTATCAGGACCTGCTGGAGGTCACGCGACGCCGGCTGTGCCTGCCGGTCGGCGCGCTGCCGGAGATCGACGCGGTCCTTCGCCGCACCGGTGTCGACCCGTCCGCGCCGCCCGATCTCGGCTCGTCCGGCGACGACCTGGTCACGCTGGTGTGGCCCGCCTGATGCCGGCGATGAGAAAACCGACGAGCCTGCGCGCGTCATAGCGCCGGTCGCTGTCGGCGCCGATGCAGAGGTTGCCGACACCGCGCATCAGCTCGTACGCGTCCACGCCGGCGCGGATCTCGCCGGCGGCGGCCTCCAGCAGCCGCGTCGCCACCGGCAGGAGCTGCTCCAGGAAGTACGCGTGCAGAGCCTCGAACTGGGCGCTCTCCGGCCGCAGCGCGGCGGCCAGGCCGTGCTTGGTGACCAGCAGGTCGACGAACCTGTCGATCCACCGGGCCAGCGCAGCGTACGGCGTCGGCTCGCTCGCGAGATAGGCCGGACCGGCCTCGACGCACGCCTCGATCTGGTGCCGATAGACGGCGACGACCAGATCCGCGCGCGTTGGAAAGTGGCGATAGACGGTGCCGAGGCCGACGCCGGCACGTGCCGCGATGTCGCGTACCGGCGCCTCCACGCCGGCCGTCACGAAGACGGCTGCCGCCGCGTCGAGCAGCGCCTTCTCGTTGCGCCGCGCGTCGGCACGCTTCTGCACCACTCCGCCAGCGTACGGCTAGCTAATCGGAACCAGGTTCCGTATCGTTAATGGAACGAGGTTCCGATTAAGGAAAGGACCACGATGACATCCACGCGCTTCGGCATCATGACCGCGCCGATGCAGGTCGACTATGCCGACGTCCTGCGGGTTTGGCGCGAGGCCGACGCGATCCCGGAGATCGTGCACGCCTGGCTGTTCGACCACCTGCTGCCGATCGCCGGCAGCCTGGACGGACCAATCCTGGAAGGCTGGACGCTGCTGTCCGCGCTCGCCGCGCAGACGCGGCGGCTGCGGCTCGGCCTGCTGGTGACCAGCAACCGCTTCCGGCCGCCGGCGATGCTGGCCAAGATCGCCACCACCGTCGACATCGTCTCCGGGGGCCGGCTCGACTTCGGCATCGGCGTCGGCTCGCGGCCGAGCCATCCGATCGCGCGGCGGGAGTACGAGGCGCACGGCCTGCCGTATCACGACACCGACCGCGCCGTCGCCAGCCTCGCCGAGGCATGCACCGCCATCAAGCGGTTGTGGACCGAGACCGAGCCCTTCGACTTCGACGGGACGTACGTGCGACTGCGCGGCGCCTTCGGCAACCCCAAACCGGTGCAGCGCCCACATCCGCCGATCATGATCGGCGGCCGCGCGGCGGCGACGCTGCGCGTGGTCGCCGAGCATGCAGACATCTGGAACATCCCCGGTGGTGACATCGAGGACGTGAAGAGCCGTGGCGCGCTGCTCGATCGCTATTGCGCCGAGATCGGCCGCGATCCGGCGTCGATCGTCCGCTCGATCCACCTGCCGGTGTCGTACGAGGATCCAGCCGCGACGCGGACCGCCATCCGCGCCGCGACCGACACCGGCATCCAGCACATCGTCCTCGGACTTTCCAGCCCGTACCCGGAAAAAGTCGCGCACTGGGTCACCGAGGAGCTGATCGGTCAGGTCGAGGTCTGACCGTCGATCGACTCGCGCAGGATGTCGGCGTGGCCGGCGTGCTGCGCGGTCTCGGCGATGACGTGGAGCAGCACGCGCCGGATGCTGCGGCTGGCACCCGGCTCGTACCACGGCGCCTCCGGCAGCGGGTGCGTCGCGGACAGGTCGGCGACGCCGGCGACGATCTCGGCCGTACGCGCGGCGACCTGCTCGTAGTCGCCGAGAATGCCGGCCAGCGTCTCGCCAGTCCGCATCTGGAACTCGTTCTGGTGGTCGATCATCCACCGCGGATACTCGCGAGCCGTACCAGCGGCGATGTCGGCCCAGGTCACATCGTCCGGCAGGTCGCTGCGCATCGCGGACGGACCTTCGACCACGAAGCGCAGCCAGCTGTCCTCGGTCGACGCCACGTGCTTGATCAGGCCGCCGAGGCACAACGCGCTGGCCGTCGGCCTTGCGGCGGCCTGCTCGTCGGTGAGCCCGCGAGTGGTCTTGATCAGCACGGCTCGCGTGGCGGCCAGCTCGGCGAGGATCTCGGCGTGTTCGGTGGTGTACGTGTCGGTTGGCATGACGACAGCTTGACAGCCAAGTAGGTCAGGGGGCGTCCGCTATCGGGTCAGTTCTATATCTGCTACGAACGGTTACCAGATTCGGCCGAACGGTTGCTGGTCGAGTCGCCGCTGCTGCCTCATCGTCAAGGAATGGATGACGAGGACCTCTGCTACCAGGTTGCCTGGGACGGCCTTCGCCTGCCAGGCCGCGGCGCGACCAACCACACCGGCCTTGCCACCGCACATCTCGTCGTGGCCAGCCTGCCGCTCGGCCTCTGCGGCCACCCGACGCTGGTCGCGACACCGCAGGTGGAGTGGCACGACGTACCGACGCGTTTCCGCTGCGCCGACTGCCGCCAGCTGGCACCGAAGTCGCCGCGCCGCCAGGCCGCGTGATACCTGCGATGTGATACCGCAGCGCCGGATCGCCACGCTTCGGTGGTCGTACTCGTGCACGGCACCGGTCCGACCGATTTGGACGAAAGCGTCGCCGGCGAGGACGGCACCATCCGGTCACGAATCTCGCCGCGGACGTGGCGGCCCGGCATCCCGAGCTCGCCGGCCTCATCCTGCAGGGCGCGGTCAACGTTCCGTGGCGCGCCGGACTTCTCGACCAGGTGACCCGAGTGGCCGTTCCCTACCTTCGGCATTTCGATCGAGGCGATGTCATCACTCCGGCCGTCCTGCGGCGCGACCGGCTGGCCGCCGGTGGCACGCGGGCCAAAGAATGGACCGCCATGCTCGCCACCGCTGTCGGCGCCGGCATTCATCGACGCGCTGCTGGCACCGTCGGGTCCGCTCGCGCGCTGGGGTGGCGGTCGCGGCCTGCCGGACGCACCGACCACCGCCGCGCGCCTGACGCTGCCGATCCTCGGTCTGCGGGGAAAGACGGACGGCGACGTGCCACCCGACTCGGTCGAGCGAGCTGCTCCGCGCCCACGCCTGACCAGCGGTCAGGCCGCGGTCCACCGCAACGAGATGTCCAACCGCAGATCCTCGCCGGGCAGCAGCACCCGGTCCATCGTCTCGGCCGGCGAGGTCACCGGCTCGACGCAGACGCCACGCTCGTGCGAGGTGAACAACGTGACGTACGCGCTGCTGTAGGCGATGGTCAAGGTGCCGACGCCGGGCCACTCGACCTCCACCGGACCGGCCGTCCTCAGGCAGGCGTTCCACGGTGGAGGCGACGCGGTGAGCCATCGGCCGGTCGGACGTCCGGAGTCGTCGCGCTCCTGCTCCAGAGCGCCGGCCGGGATCCGCACCTGCGCCTCACGGCCGCGCAGGTGCCGGACAAACCACGGATGCCAGCCAACCGCGGCCGGCATCGGCCGCGTGCCGGCCCGGACGGTCAGGCTCAGGTCGAGGCCGCCGGCCAGCGGTGTCGGCGTCATCGTCACGGTGCCGCCGTACGGCCAACCACCGGCGATGTCGGTCGCGAGGCCACCGGCCGACGGGCGCCAGCCGCTCTTGCGTACGACGCCGTGCTCGGCGTTCGGTGGATAGTCCGCCGGCATCCGGACCTGGTCACCGGCGAAGGTGAACGTCGCGTCCGGCAACGTACTCGTCCACGGGGCCATCACGAAGGCACCGTGGAACAGCTCGCCACCACCCCAGTCGGACACCATCAGCTGGTGACCGCCGAGCGACAGCTCGGCCAGCCGCGCGCCGTCCGCCGGGACGAAACGCGCACGACAGTCAGCGCCACGGATCTCCATGCGGCATCACGTCCCGATGAGGCTATTCTCCTGTATATCGAAGATAGCATTCTTATTTGGAAGATCAGGCTAGGCGACCCGCGGTCGCGACGACAAGAGCGGAGTAACCACACATGACCCGACGCGCGTACACCACCACGGAGGCACCGGATCCTCGCGGCAACTACTCACAGGTGGTCTCGGCCGGCAACCTGGTCGTGACGGCCGGCTTCGGGCCGGTGGATCCGCGGACGCGCGCGATCGTCGGCGACGAGATCGGCGAACAGACGCGGCAGACCCTGCGCAACGTCGCGGCCGCCCTGGCCGCCGCGAACTGCGATATGCGCGACGTCGTCAAAGTGACCGCGCATCTCGCCAACGCCGACCGCGACTGGGCCGGATTCGACGAGGTTTTCCCGGAGTTCTTCGACCAGCCATATCCCGTACGGACAACGGCCGGCTCCGAGCTCGGCGACATCCTGGTCGAAATCGACGTCATCGCCGTCCGCCCCGAAGACTGACTCCGGATTCCCCACTTCCCGCCGCAGCCGCTTTCCAGCGCTGCCGAGGTTTTCCAGATGATTCCTCGACAAAAACGGAGGTGATGCGCAAAAGCCCCGCCGTTATAGTTTCCGCGTGCCCGACGTTGAACTGCGTCCGCTGGGCGAGGCCGATATCGACAGCCACAATGCCGGCGAAGACGAGGCCGTGGTCCGCTGGCTCTCCGGCGAACCCGCGACGGTCGAGTCGACGCGGCACCATTTCGCCCACCTCGCTCAGAACGCCGCCCGGGGAGCCGGCAAACGAGGCTTCGGCATTTGGTGGGAAGGCAGGCTCGCCGGCTACGTGGACTGCGACCCGGATTCCGAACACACTCCAGCGCCCGGCGACGTGAACATCGCGTACGCCGTGCACCCGTGGGCTCGCGGTCGTGGCGTCGCGACGGCCGCGGTCGCGGCCATCTGCGCCTACATCACCGCCGAGCGCATCGGTCGGCGTGCGATTATCCTCGCGGACGCGCGAAATATCGCATCGGCACGAGTCGCCATGCGCAGCGGGTTCGACCAGATCGGGGTCTGCGCGCCGTCGGGTGAATACAACGAGGACGGCACTCCGGTGGAACTCTCGGTGTACGCACTCGAGCTCCGGCGCTAGGCACAACGCCGGGCCTGGAAATCACCAGTCGTGATGACGACGGTCGTCACCGACGTCCGGGAACCTGTGTGCGTGATGGCTACTGACGGGAGAACACCATGAAAATCGTCGTATGGGTCGTGTCGGCTCTGCTGGCCTTAGCATTCCTCGCCGTCGGTGGAGGCAAACTCCTCGCCCCCGCCGCCGAGCTCCAGCAGTCGGCTCAGGGAGTGCCGATCGCTCTGCTGAAACTCGCCGGCGCCGCCGAGGTGTTGGGGGCGATCGGCCTGATATTGCCGGCGGCGACGCGGATCCTGCCGGTGCTGACGCCGGTGGCGGCGGTCGGCCTGGTCGTGACCATGGTCGGCGCGACGATCACCAACTTCGTCGTCGGCGTGCCGTCCAGCGCGGTGGTGACCGTCGTTCTCGGCGTCCTCGCCGCTCTGGTGGCGGTCGCGCGTTTCGGGCGCTGGGCCGTCGAGCCGCGTACGACTGCCTCCCCCGCGCCGAACACGGCGGCGTAGGCCCGAGCCGGTTATTCGCCGGGCTTGGTGGCTGATCGACCGCCTCGGTCGGTCAGCCACGCGACCAGTTCGTACGCTCCACCGTCGGCGGCCGCGTCTCGTGGCGTCTGATCTGACCAGGCCGGGACGACGTTCACGTCGGCGCCTGCTTCGAGGAGGAGCTCCGCGGCGTCTCGGCGGCCGCCGTGACAGGCGCTCCAGAACGCGACGTCGATCTCCTCGGCCGACGGACCAGGTCTCGCGGCGAGGAAAGCGACGACCCGGTCGTCGAGGCCGAGGGTCGCGGCATCACGGAGGGTCGTCCTGGCTCCTCGCTCCACAAGCCGCCGGGCCACCGTCCACTGCCGAAATCCGCACGCGTCCGCCAGTGGAGTCCCACCGCCGAGGACCGCGCCAGAGGCATCGATGTCGGCGCCGGCGTCCAACAGCGCGTCCAGCGCCTCAAGATCGTCGGAGCTGGCGGCCCAGTGCAGCGGCGTCTCCTCGTGTTGGCCGCGGAAGCGCGCGTTGACGTCGGCGCCCGCCTGGACCAGTGCGGCGATCGTGGCTCCGACCCGGGGATAGTGGCCAGGCCAGTCGGTGGCCACGTGCAAAAGCGTCCGGGACATCGCTCCAGGCGCGTCCGAGCCGACGCGAGCGCCGGCCAGCCACGGATGCTCCGCCAGCATTCGCCGCAGATCGATGACGCGTCCATCGTGGATCGCCGCGGTCGCCGCGGCCGCGACCGGGTTGTCGACGGGGATGGTCACCATCGACCTACCTCACGCACGCGGGCGCCGGTCAACGGCGTACCCGATAGCGCAGGTGAAGCACCCGGTTTCCGTGAACCACCACGTCAGGATCCTCCAAAAGGTGCTGCGCGTCGACCGAGCCGAAATAGCGCTTTCCGGACCCGAACACGACGGGTACGACGTCCATGCGCACCTCGTCGATCAGGCCCGCGGCAAGCACCTGGCCGCCGACGTCGCCCGCGGCGACCTCGACCACACGATCGCCCGCCAGCTCCTGCGCCTTGGCCATGGCCGCCTCGACGCCATCGAGGAAGTGAAACGGCGCCCCGGAGTCCCAGCCCTCGGGCGGCGGCCGGTGCGTCACGACGACCACGTGGTCGATGCCGCTTGGCGGCTTCCCGTCCCAGCCGTCCGTCAGGTCGAAGACGTGGCGGCCGGCGACCGTCACACCGATCTGGTCCCAGTACGGCCGGACGTAGTCAAACGACGTCTGCGACACCTTCAGCGCGCCACCCTCATCCAGCGGCACGTCTCCGCTGGTCAACCAGTCGAACAGCGGCCCGGGCTGGTCCTTGTCGTCCGCGACGAAGCCGTCCACCGACACCGAGCTGTACATGACGACCTTGCCCACGCCGACTCTCCTCTGCTCTGGGATGTCCCCAAACTAGCCAGTCGCGAGCTACCGCTCTTGTAAGAAATCAATCGGCCGGCAGTGGCCAGCTGTCGAGCACGTGGCCGGGATGTTCGCGCAGGAACCGCCGCCGGACTTCCAGATACCGGGTCGGCGTGAGACCGGTGAACGCACGGAACTCGTGACCGAAGTGGGCCTGGTCGAAATAGCCCGCGCGACTGGCGAGCTCGGCCCAGTCGACCGGTCCGGCCGGGTCGATCGCGAACACGGTGGCGGTGAAACGATGCGTACGGGCCAGCCGCTTGGGCGTGACGCCGATGAGTTCCTTGAACCGCCGCGCCAGATGAGTGCTGCTGACACCGGCCGCCACGCTCAGATCGCCGATCGGCACCGCGCCGCCGGCCGCCGCGATGACGCAGCTCGTATGGCGGACCAGCCCCAGGCCGGTGGTCTCGCTCAGCCGTCGCATCAGCTCCGCCTCGAGCAGCGTCAGCATCTCGTACGGCCCGTCCGCCGCAGCCAGCCGGTCACGCAGCTCGGCGACGGTGGGCCGGCCCCAGACCTGCTCCACCGTCACCGGCCGGTCACACAGCTCGGCCACCGGCATCGCCACGAACGGCGCCAGCCCCCACGGCTTGAAGTGCACGCCGACGGACCGGGTCCGAGACGGATAGCCAAATTCGTACGCCCGAGTCGGCATGGAGATCACGCAACCATCGGCGTAGGCGGCCGTCTCGATGTCGGTGCCGGCACGGATCCGAAGCGGCGCCCCGAGGTTGACGATGAGCAGCGCCGCCGGCATCGCGGGCAGCGTCAGCCGGTCGTACGGCGGCGCACCCTCCAGGTAGTAGAGGTCGTCGATCAGCCCGTCCAGCGGCGGCCGCGGCACTCTGGACACATACTCCACGCTCACAGCATCGCCGACCCGACCGACCCGGAGCCGTTGACCCCACGCTGTCTTGGCTCAGCCGCCCGCAGCTGGCACAAACCGGACCGAGGTCTGACCGCGTACCGGCCGGCGGACAGACCTCACCGCCTCGACCATCGGCGGCGTGCTGCTTATCTGTTGCTTTCAGCGGCTATCGTGCTGGAAACCAGCGTCACGCTGTCCACGCGGGCTCAGGTCGAGTGACGATCACGACGCTCCCTGGAGATGTCCGATCATCGCGGTGGCGAACTTCTTCGCGATGCCGCAGGGGTCCTTCTTGTTCGAACCAATGCTGATGTTCGGGAGGACCGAGACGGCGAGCTGGTCGGTGACGCCGACCCAGAGGGTGCAGATGCCGTTCGAGCGGCTGTCCCGGGTGGCGGCGAAGACGGCCGGGTAGCCGTTGATCGTGGTGGGTTCGAAGTAGGCCTGCTGGGCCTTCTGGTCGTAGATGTCGCTGATCCCGTGCTTGTTCTGCTCGATCGGCGTGTTGTTGACGAAGTTCAGGTTGCTTCCGGAGGACGTCCAGCGGCAGCCGTTCAGCACGCCGGTGCTCTTCTCGCCGGGATACTTGAGGCCGACCTGTTCTGCCTCCGAGGCGTTGAGCACGCTGCACGGGTTGGCGATCAAGTCCTTGGTCGGCAGTGGGGACGGAACCCTGGGTCCCGAGCCGCTGCTGTCAGCCGGAGCGCTCGAGCCCGCGGTGGCCGGTGGCTGAGCAGTCCCTCCGGCCCCGCCGGCCCTACCGCCGCAGGCGGAGACGGCGAACAAGCTGATTGTGGCGACGACAGCTGCGGCGAGTCGAATGGTGCGGTGCGGCATCTGGTGCTCAAACTCCTTTACCTGCTGGTTCATCTGGTCGCGGGTTTTCGCTCCGCGATGAAGATCAGATTCATGCGTACGCTTTACTTGAGTTTCACCTGTTTGGCTCACAAGACAGACATTTAACGTTACACGCGCCTGTGGGGGTCCTATATAGTGGACCCCTTCGCCACCTTCCGCGCCGGTCCGCGCCGCCGATGGCTGGAAAGACATCACCCAGTCGCTGCACTGCCGGACAATGACCCGGATGGCGGCTCTCGGAGCAGGGTAGGCCGGCCGGGGATCCTCAGGTTGCCAGCCGTCGGGCGTCCAGTGGCGCGGAACCACTCACCAACCCAGAGGTTAAAACTCAAGCTTTAGTCTTGCTGTCGACGCCGGGAAATCGCCGACAACGTCTGCGCGACGACGAACAGGAGCAGTACGAGCAGGATCCCGCCCCAGCCGACGGCGGTCAGGCCGACAAGGAAAAGCGGGATGGTGACGACGAGGACGGCTAGCGCGCAGACGACCGCGGCAAACGCCGTTTGACCGTCGACGCCAGCGCCGCCGATCAGCAGCACCGAGGCCAAAAACGTTTCTCCCAGCGCCAGTTTCAGCAGCGTCGGATTGCCGACACCGATGAACGTGAGGACCAGGAGCGGGATCACCGCCACCAGTGCGAGGATCCCGACGCAGGCCATCACGAGCCCGATCCCCCGACGCGCACCGGTCAGTCGGCGGACCTCGGGGCGCTGCTTCTGCCTGGGCTGACTGGTCTTCGCCGGAAAGATCTTGTGGAAACTCTTCCTGTCGACAGATATGCCGTCGTACGCCGCCCCGAAGCCGAATCCGCATAGCGCAAGCAGAAATCCGAGCGGTACGCCGGGGAGGGTCCAGCTGGGAGTGTCCCAGCCGATGGAGATGTTCGTGGCGAGAGCCAGACCGAAGATGATCAGCCCGGCGACGCCGACCGCCATCCTGCCGAGTTGCCCACCGCGCGTCTCCCGCTGGCACGCAACGGAAACGTCGACCTGACGGCGGCACTTCGGGCACGAGACCTGGACGACCGCGGAGCCCTCCGCCGGCCGGCTCAGCGTGATCGCGTAAGTCTGGTACGTGTCGGTCTTCTGAACGGAATACAGGCCGCTTTTGACGCTTCCGCGCGTCCAGCAGCCGAGGCGGCGTTGCTCAGTGCGTTGAAGGCTCATCTCGATCTCCCACAGCAAGCTGACCGGCTAGGGCCTAGGTGTCCACCTTGGGGCGACGCGGCGTACGACGACTTGCCTCGGCATTGCCGTCCGTCCGCCTTTGACACCCCGGCGTTGACCAGCACGGATGAGGACCATGCCTGGAGCATCCGGCAGTTTTCCGCGGATCTGCCGGTCGCGGTGCCGCTATCGGGCGGTCAGCGGCTCCAGGAGTCCGGCGACGGCGGCGGCCTCTGGTGCGCCGAGGTCGGCGAAAATCGCCGCGGCGGCCCGCCAGTTCCGTACGGCGTTGTCGGTTTGGCCGTCCTGCTGGAAAATCCGGCCGAGTTCGTTGAGCGTTTCGGCCCGCCCGAAGAGGTCTTCGTTCTGGTCGTAGATGCCCAGTGACCATTGGGCGTGCCCGATCGCCGTGCGGTAGTCGCCGAGCTGTCGGGACAGCGCGGCCATCCGGGTGCTGGTCTCGGCTTCGCAACCACGGTCGCCGGTTTGCCTGGCGAGCTCCAGCGCCTGCGCTAGCGTACGGGCAGCCGCGGTGTGGTCACCCAGTCGCGTGAGCGTCTCGCCCAGCGTGCTCATGGCGTTGGCCCGGCCGACGTGCTCGTCGGACTCCTCGCAGAGATCCACAGCCAGCTCGGCGTGCCGGCGGGCGGCCGGATAGTCACCGGTGTGGTTCAGCGTCTCGGCGAAGTTGATCAGTACGCGGATCCGCAGCTGCCGGTCGCCCAGCTCGGTCGCCAGCCGCAGGCAGGCGGAAAAGTGCGCCTCCGCCTCGGTGTAGCGCTGCTGGCGCCCGTACGAGCTGCCGAGGTTGATCAGCACGCGAGCCTCGCTCAGCCGATCGCCGCTGCCGCGAAAGTACGCGAGCGCGCTGTGGTGCAGAGGTGCGGCCTCCGTGCTGCGGTACTGGTTGTCCAGGCACCCGGCGAGCCCGATGCGGATGCGGGCGGCGAGGCGCTCGTCGCCGGTGTAGGTCGCCAGCGCCAGGCCGAGGCGGGCGATCTGCTCGTACGCGCGCCAGTCGCCGCGCAGCTGGCAATAGCGGGTGAGCAACAGAGCCAGAAACCCGGCGGTGTCGGCTCCCGGCCCACGCTCGGCCGCCTGATGGCGAACCAGCAGGACGAGGGTGTCGAAGCTGCGATCCAGCCAGCCACGAGCGTCGGCGTAGGCGTCGAACCTCAGCTGGTGCGGGCTGTCGCGGTGGTCCTCCGGCCGTTCCGGGGTCCGGTTCGGATAGATGACCGCGAGGGCGTGCTCGACCGTACTGCTGCTGAACGCCATCACCCGCACGACGGCTTCTTCCCGCACGCTGGCGGAGTCGTCTTCGGCGCGCCGTTCGGCGGCGTACGTGTGCAGGAGATCGTGGATCCGGTAGCGGCCCGGCTCGGGGCAGTCGAGCAGATGGACATCGACGAGCGCCTCGAGCAGATCCTCGGCCGGCGAGACCGGCATCGCCAGCAGCGCGGCGGCGAACTCGAGCGGAATGTCGTTGTCCGGCCATGACCCGAAGGCCCGGAAGGCCATCGCCTGGTCCGCCGGCAGAGCTTCGTAGCCGAGCTGCAGCGACGCGCGTACGGCGAGGTCACCGAGGCGCAGCTCGTCCAGCCGCCGGCTGGAGTCGGCGAGCCGGCCGGCGAAGGTGGCCAGCGGCCAGCTCGGCCGGGCGGCGAGGCGGCCACCGGCTATCCGTACGGCCAGCGGCAGGCCGCCGCAAGCCGCCGCGAGCGAGGTGGCCGCGTCCGGCTCGACGGCGACCCGGCCGACACCGGTGATGCGGGCGAGCAGGTCGACCGCCTCGGTGGGCTCCAGCGGACGCAGCCCGATCGACTCGGCACCCGGCAGGCCAGCCAGGTTTCGCCGGCTGGTGACCAAAACGGCGCAGCTCGGCGAGCCGGGGACCAGCGGGCGCACCTGCGCGGTGTCGCCGGCGTCATCGAGGACCAGCAGCATCTGACGACCGTCGAGAAGCGTGCGGAAGAGGCGTACGCGGTCGTCCAGGCCAGTGGGGATGTCGCGAGCACCCAGCGAGTAGAGCAGCGAGGCGAGTGCGTCGGCCGGCTCGACCGGCTGGCCGCTCGCGCCGCGCAGCTGGATGAACAGCTGCCCGTCGGGATAGCGGTCGCGGATCCGGTGCGCCACGTGTACGGCCAGCGCCGTCTTCCCGAAACCGCCGGCCGCCGTGACGACCGCGAGCGCCGGGGCCGCACCGCCGGCCGCGGCGAGATGCTGTCGGATCCGGTCGACTTCGCTGGCCCGGCCGACGAAGTCGGGCACGTCGGCCGGCAACTGCGCCGGCGCACCGGTGCCCGGAGCCGGCTCCGCGCCGGTCGCCGCCAGCAGCTCCTCGTAGGTCCGCTGCAGGTCGGCGCTGGGTTCGATGCCCAGTTCGGCGGACAGGCCGCGGCGGGTCTGCCGGTAGAGGTCCAACGCGGCTGCCGGCCGTCCAGCGGCGGCAAGCGTCCGCATCGCCGCCGCGCAGACACTTTCGTCCAACGGATCCGTACGCAGCGCCGCGAGCAGCGGGTCGACGGCCCGGTCGGCCCGCCCGAGCGTGGTCGCGGTCGAGCCGAACGCGATCGCCGCGCGCGCCAGCTCCGCTGCGACCGCCTGGACGGCCGGGTCAGAGGCGAACTGCGGCAGATCGGCGAGCAGCTGACCGGGCGGGCGACAGAACACGGCGTCCCAGATCGCGTACGCCCTGGTGAGGTGCCGCTGCTCGGCCAGCGCACCGGCTTCCCGCAGCCGCGCTCGCAACCGCGGCAGGTCGATCGCTTCCGGCTCGGCGACCAGCCGATATCCACCTGGAGTGTGGTCGATGCGGACGCTCCGCTGGCCCCGCAGCAACCGCCGCAGCCGGGAGATCTCCTGGTGGAGCGGCTCGACGGCCGGGACGTCGCGATCCGGCCAGACCGTCTCCAGCAGCTTGTCCACCGGCACCGTCTGGTTGGCGTACAGGCAGAGATAGCCGAGCAGAGCGCGCCGGCGGGGCGAGGTGACGGCGATCGGCGTGTCGCCTTTGCGCACCTCCAGCGGCCCGGCGATGGTGATCGACAGCTCGCCCTCCAGCGCCTCGACCAACCGCTTCTCGGTCGCCTGCTGGGGCGTACGGACCCGGCCGCGCTCAAGATCGCGGATCGCGCGGACGCTCAGCCCGCAACGGTCGGCGAGCTGCGCCTGGCTCAGCCCGGCCGCCTGCCGGGTGGTCCGCAGCCAGGTCGCGAACGGCACGTCTGCCACCGGCTCACCCCGTTTCGTGCGGGCGTACGACGGTGTTGGTGGCGAACTCGACCGTCCGGCGAGTGTCATGCGTCGCGTGGTCGGTCGTCATGTTGACAGCATGCCGTACCGTATGCACGCATTCCTGGGGAGAGGCCTGCCAATGCGACTTTCTGGCGTCGGTAAACGATTTTTGGCCTGTGTCGCGGTTGCCGCGACGATCGGGACGGGTACGCCAGCAATGGCGGCCGTGCCGCACGATGCCTGTTCCGAGCCGCCCGGCAAGCCGGGCGGGTGGCAGATCGAGAGCGGCGGCGACCTTGCCCCACCTCCACCTTCGGCGAAGCGCCCGGTCGCGCCGGGCGATCCGTGCGGCTTCGACCCAACCGGCAACTTCGAGTCTGCTGTGCTGGTGAACCACGCACGGCAGGTCGAGGTCGCCGGATGGGCGATCGACCCGGACACCACCGGCCCGGTCGCACTGCGGATCACCGTCGGCGCCAAGGTCTACCGGGTGACCGCCAGCGTCAAGCGGCCCGATGTCGCGCGCGAGTTCCCCGCGTACGGCAGCGCACACGGCTTCCATGCCCTGCTGGACGTACCAGCCGACGGCGCCGCGCATGTGTGGGCCACCGTGTTGAACCTCGGGCCAGGCCACGACAACCGGCTGAGCACCAGGTCCCTGTCCTGATACGGCACAGGCGCGCCGCGGTCGCGGCGCGCCTGTCGGTTTCCGTTACTTGCGTGGGATTCCGTCGAGGACGCGAGTGGGGATGGTGTAGACCGTCCCGTGCTTTCCGGCTTCCGCGACCCGGTGGCCGTGTACGATTTCCCAGATCGTCGAGTTCGCCGGTGATTTCACCAGCGTGCCGTCCCGCATCGGCCGGGCCAGGGCGGCGAAAGCGTGATCCGGAATACGGATGATGGGCTTGGCCGAATAACCCGTGTGCACGATTTCGGCGTGATTTTCGAACACCACCCGAGCCCCACCGACCACCACCGCGACGGCACCCGCCGAATTGCGTACCAGCGAACCGTCCGGCACTCCGGTGCTGAGATTGGTGAACGAGCGGTCCGGGATTTCTACCACGGTATGGCCCCGATAACCGGCGCTGGCCAGGTCGGCGTTGCTGGCGAAGACGTACTTGCCGGCCCCGATGACCACGGCCGCGGCATGGTGGGAATTGCCGACCAGCGACCCACTCGGGATGCTCGTGGGGTGAGAGTCGAAAATCCGGTCCGGTACGCGTACCACGGGGTGCCTCCGATAGCCGGACGCGTCGATTTCGGCGTTGCTGTTGAAAACGACCTTGCCCGTACCGACCACGACCGCCGCCACATTACCCGAATTGCGGATCAGCGCACGGTCCGGCAGACCGGTGTGAACGGTGTCGAAGAAACGGGCTGGAGTGGCGATCACCGGTTGGCCTTTGTAGCCGGACGCGGCAATCTCGGCGTTGCTGGCGAACGGGACTTTCCAACCGTCAACGACCAGCGCGGTCGCGTATCTGCTGTTGCGCATCAACGTCGTTTCGCGCGGCGTACTCGGCATTTTCGCGAAAAATCCGCGAGCCACCGGGTAGATCGGACTGCCGGCGTATCCCAGCGCCGTGATTTCCGCATTGTTGGCGAACACGGCTGGAGCGCCGCCCACCGACACCGCGATCGCACCCGAGGGCTCCCGCAACAGCGTCCCGGACGGAACGGCCTTCGGATCAAACGTGCGGACGGCATCGTCGACGATGTTGTCGTACCGCTCGGGCGTGTAGTTGCCCGCCTTGGCGGCTGCCCAGACCCGTTGCTCGGCGACGTGACCATAGTCGTATTCCTCACGTACGACCGGCTGGGTGTGCGCGCCGTCGGCCCAGCCGACGAACAATGCGATGTGAGTGTGCGGAAGCAGAAGCGCGTCGCCGGGTTTGAGATCCTTGCGCGCGATCGGATGCATCACGTCGGGCAGGTCGGCGGTCGTCCGTGAATAGCTCAGGTGCCAGGACATCGAGACGAATCCGGAGCAGTCGCGGCGGTAGGAGCCGTACTTGTTCACGTGCGGGCTGTTGTTGTCCTGACTGTACGGGACCTTTTCGTCGATCCACGACTTGGAGCGGGTCAGCACCTCGGACCGGGTGATCTTGCCATTGACCGCGCTGGCCGGTCGTACGATGGCCGGCGCGCTGAAGGCCTGGGCAGGAACGGCCAAACCGATCCCGGCCATCGCGCTTATCGCGATCAGTCCACTCTGGATCTTCATGATTTTCCTTGTTCGGTAGGAATGCCGTTGAGGACGCGGGTGGGGATGGTGGAGACGGGGCCGCTGTGCCGGGTGACGAGCACCTTGTGGCCGTTCACGATTTCCCAGACGTGCGAGCTGGGCGGTGTCCTGACCAGAGTCCCGTTGCGCATCGGCCGGGCGAGGCCGGCAAAGGCACGGTCAGGGACGCGTACGATCGGGCGACCCTTGTAGCCGGTGTGCGCGATTTCCGCGTTGTTGAGGAACACCACCCGCGCACCGCCGACCACCAATGCGACCGCGTGCTGGGAATTGCTGACCAGCGAACCGTCCGGGATCGTCGAGCGATGTGAGTCGAAAACCCGGTCCGGCACCCGTACGACCGGGCGGCCTCGGTAACCCGACGCGTCGATTTCGGCATTGCTGTTGAAAACGACCTTGCCCGTACCGACCACAACCGCCGCCACACTGCGCGAGTTACGGATCAGCGCGCCGTTGGCAAGACCGGTGTGAATCGCATTGAAGAAACGCGCCGGCGTGGCGATCACCGGGCGGCCTTTGTATCCGGAGGCGGCGATCTCGGCGTTGCTGACGAACGGAACCTTCCACCCGTCCACGACCAGCGCCGTCGCGTACGCGCTGTTCCGGATCAGTGTCGTTTCGCGCGGCGTACCCGGCATTTTTCCGAAGAACCCGCGAGAAACCGGGTAGACGGTGTCGCCGCCGTATCCCAGTGCCTTGATTTCGGCATTGCTGGCGAACACCGCCGGAGCGCCACCCACCGACACCGCGATCGCACCGGACGGTTCACGCAACAACGTCCCGGACGGGACCGCCTTCGGGTCGAATTTCCTGGTCGTCTGGCCGTAGACTGCGGCCTGCGCCTCATCGAGATGTGCCTTGTAGGCTCCGTTGTTGTAGGTCGACCACTGCGTCCAGGCCGACCCTTGGCCGGATATCCGGTATGCCGCGGCGGCGTTTTTCGCCGGGTCGAACGCCATCGCGTCGGTGACTTCCGGATGCCAGTAGCTGTTGATCTGCCAGAGCCCGCGGTCGCGGGTGCAGTCGGTGTTCAGCAGCACCGCCCTGGTCCATCCGCCGCTCTCGGCCAGCGCGACCGCGACCGCGGTCACCGCGTGCGATTTGTCGAATCCGGCGCTCAGCGCATACCGCGCGACCTGGCTCGCCGTCAGGTGCGTACCGCCCAGCGTCGACTGCGGCTGGCACGACGCGCCTGGCGACGGCGGCAGCTGATCCTGGTAGCCGGCGGCGGCCACCGGACTGGCGAATCCGATCGCCACCGCCGCGGTCGCCAACAGTGTGCCCGTACTCCTGCACCACTCGAAACCTTTCATGTCTCCCCTCACGAGACGCGACCCGCTCCGCGCTGGAGCGGCGCGATCGCGGACCCTGTTGAACACTCGCTCCGCCATCACGATCGCGAGAACGGCTGACCGCCGGCTTGCACCAACCTGGCCGTACCGGCCGGCGGCAGAAAACTCAGTTGAGGTGGGGAAACACCGGCGATGCCGGTGCGGTGAGGTGGCTGGCGGGTGATCCTGCGGCAGAAAGCGCGGCAGATCTTGCGCAGGCGGGCTTCGGACGCGGGTGGGCACGACGTTTCGCGCCGCCGCACCAACACGTTCTGACTCACAAGTCCCAGGGCGCCGCCGCCCCAACGCGGATGCAGCGTCCCGCGGCGCGCGTGACGAGGTGTAGCTTCTGTTTTCCGGAGACGAGCATGTCTTGCTCTTCATTTCCGGAAAAGGGCGAGAACCAAATCACTTGACGACACTCAGCGGACGGTTATCCTGATAGCGGCTGCAATCCCGGTGCTGCACAGACGGGCGATCGGGCGCCGGACACCGGGAATTTCCGTCGCTCGCGCCCGTCCCACATGTGGTAGGAGCCAGTCTCCGCGTCCGTGGACTGGATTGCACATCGCACGCGATGCAGCTCGCCAGTCGCACCTTGCCATGAGCAGCGTCGATGTGGCAGGTCGGCGAAATAGGTGACGGATGTCAACAAAAGTGATAAATTGGATCGAACTATAGATCTCTTGGACTCTGATACGACACCGTTATGTGTCCAGGACATCGGCTAACGACCGCAAACCTGGTTGAATTTCCACATGTTGGAGCAACTGCTGTCCGGCTTGCGAGGTGCGCGAGCGCCCTTCCCGGCCGGGGCTATTTGGCTAACTACGGCGTGGTTACTGTGGCACAGAGCCCTTCCGCCTTACGTACCGGCCAGCGGTTTGATCGCCGATTTGTACAGGCTGGGTGACTGGGCAGGGAAACCGGTCGTTATCGTCGTTATCCTGCTGGGTGCCTACCTTCTCGGAATCATGTCTGAGGCCATTACCTCCGCCTCTGCCGTCCTTCTTGCGTCTTGGATGGCCACGCGGCCAGGTCACGCCCGCAGCCTCCGACAAGTTGTCAGCACGTTGCCGTTTGAGCTGCTGTCTTTCTCATCCATTGGCCACCGGACTCTGAGGGCGCGGATTAGCACGTACCTGGCCAGCGCATTGGCGAGCGCTGCACCACATCGGCCGACAGCCGGGCCGCAGACGCCGCAGCCTGGAGCTGCCGATCCGCCTTCGGCGGCCGCGAATCTGGACGCATTGGTGCGACCGGAGGTGCCGATAAGAATGCGACGTACAGTCGTCATTCGTCTGATTAACTTGGAACCAATAGTGGAAACGGTCGTGCAAGCCGGGATCCCCATGACGCTTCCACTGCTCTTCTGCAAGACTCCAGACGCGTTCCGCACCTACCAGCGCCTCCGTGGAGAAGCGACGGTCCGGGCGGCTATCAGCCTGCCGCTCGTCGTCCTGACCGTTGTCGCCGCAAGAGAGTTTTCGGAGGCTTGGCAACGTATTGGTCTCGTTGTGCTAGGTCTCGTCTTCAGCCTCGCACTGTTCGCGATCGCAGTCCATCGGTTAGGTCGGGCCTATCAGCTCATTGCCGAGGAGGTGAGCCAGCGACTCGCAGAAAACGCGACAATACAAGCACTCTCCAGGCAACTATTGACGGCGTTGGCAAGGGAAAACCAGCCTGGTCGGTTTACCGCCGACACCAGAGCAGCAGCTCGTATCGCCGCACGGATCGAAGAAACACAGCCAGCGATCGCTCTCAAGTACTACCGGTACGCTGCGACCGCCGGACACCGTCATGCACGGCGCCGCGCAGCGGTATTGACCGCGGCTCTGCCCCCGCCCTCTCCCTAGTTTCAAAGCCGGGCAAAGTCTGCCACGCGAGTGCAGTCCGAACAGCGAGAGTGCGCGGGCCGGGGACTCGCGCCAGAATCTAGGCGCCGAGGCCGTCGATCAGCAGGGTGAGGCAGCGCTCGGCGTCGGCGGGGGTGGCGGCTTTGGCGATGGCGGTGAGCAACGTGATCAGTTCTGCTGTGGTCAGGTCCGGTCGGATGACGCCGGCGGCCTGCGCGTTGGCCAGCAGCGGTTTGGCGGCGGCGCGTACGATCTGGGGCCATTCGATGTGCCGAAGCTCGGAGTCAGCCATCGTCGCGGCTTCGAATGCCTCGCGGAGCCCGCGGCTGCCGTTGAGGAGCGAGATGACCGTCCGCAACCAGGTCACCAGGGCAGCGCCCGGGTCGCCGTCCGTGACCAGCGACGCGGCCACCGCGGGCAAGGTTCTCACCCGCTCGCCGTAGATCGCCTCCAGGATGGCCGCTCGGCTGGGAAAGTGCCGGTAGAGGGTCGCGTTACCGACCGACGCCGCTTTCGCGATGTCGTCGAGCGAGGCACCCACACCGTCCCGGTCAAAGGCGACCTCCCCTTCGGTCAGCAGCCGTTCGTAGTTGCGTTGCGCGTCGCGACGCGGCATCACACCACCCCTCTAGCCAAAACGGGGATGCTCCCCGTATGCTACCCGAACCAAAGCGGGGACAGTCCCCGATTTATTCGAAGGAGAGTCCAGATGAGCAGTCCTCTCACTCCCGGCGAGGTGGTCGACGCGATCATCGCCGGCCGGGCGCGAGGAGACCTGGACACCTCGCTCCAGTACGTCGCCGAGACCTCGATCGACCAGGGTGAGGTATTCACCCGGCAGGACTGGCGGACGAAATGGGAACGCATCGTCGCCGGCGTCCCGGATTGGCAGATCACCCTGGAGAACAGCGTCGAAACCGGCGAATGGGTGTGCAACCGCTACACGATCAGCGGCACGCACACCGGTGACTTCTTCGGCCGGCCACCGACCGGCCGGCGGTTTCGGATCAACGCCATGGACATGGTCCGAGTACGCGACGGACAGCTGATCGAACACTGGGCCTTCGGCGACTCGTTCTGATTTCACCGCTTCCGAGCGAATCGCCGGTCGATCGGGCGGACCGGCCTAGGGCCTGTCTCCATATTCCGGGGGGATGAGAGTCGAGATCCAAACGTCGTCTGCCCGAGAAAGATGTGACAGCGGCTCGGCTATCGCCCCGCGGAATATGGAGACAGGCCTAGCATATGGCCGAGTGCAGTGCGTCCAGCAGGACCAGTGGACGCGGATCTGGAGTGTCGGCGCGCAGCTGGTTCATGGCGTACGAGAAGCCGACGCCGAGCGCGGGCCAGGCGCCGTGCCTTGAGCCACCGGCACCGGCATGGCCGAAGGCGTCGCGCGGTGGGCCAAGGTGCGCCGCCGGAGTCCACAGCTCGAACCCGGCCGCGTACGCCATAGGTGCACGCCAGGTCGGTTCGACACCGCGGCGGATTTCCTGGCGGCCGAGCGCGATCGTGGACTCGGCGAGTACGCGGATGCCGTCGCAGGAGCCGCCGGCCGCGAGGCAGCCGTAGAACCGGGCCATCGCCCGAGCTGTCGCGTACGCGCCGACCGCCGGCATTCCGGCTCGCCGGAATGCGGCACTGTTCCACAGGTCGGGCGCGTCGGCGGCCAGCAGCGGGTTGCGGACAAGTCGGTGCAGCGGGTCGTCCGGCTCCGGCGGCGCCAGCACACCTGGGCCGGCGATCGTCCGCGATGACCTGTGGTGCAGTTCGTCGGGCAACCCGATCCAGATGTCCAGTCGCAGCGGTCGCGCGAACTCGTCGGCGAAGAAGCGGCCAGCGTCACGACCGTCGACCCGGCGGATGAGCTCGCCGACGAGCCACCCGTACGTCAGCGCGTGGTACATGAAGCCGGCCCGCGGATCCGTCTCCGGCTCCTGTGCCGCCAGGTGCTTGGCCATCGCCGACCCGTCGAGCAGGTCGCTCGTCGTGACGCCGCCGGGCACGCCGGGGAGCCGGCTCTGATGTGACAATACGTCCCCGACGGTGACCGCCGGCTTCCCGAACTCCGGCCAATAGCGAGCCAGCGGCGCGGCGAGGTCGACCTGGCCGCGCTCCACCAGCAGCAGGACGCAGGCGGCGAGCAGTCCTTTGGTGCCTGAGAAAATCAGCTGCAGGGTGTCCTGCTGCCAGGCGAGCCCGGCATCCGGATCGGCCTGACCACCCCACAGGTCGACGACCTGCTGTCCACGCCAGTACGCCGCGATGCTCGCGCCGACCTCGCCGTGTTCGTCGAAGTTACGCCGGAACGCCTCGGCCACTCCATCGAATCCAGCCGCCACGAAACCGTGGATCTGTGTCATTTGCTTGTCCTGTCCGCCGACGCCAGCAGCGTGAGTGCCGCACGCTTCGCGGTGGCCGCGGTGGCGCCGGTCGTGTCGTAGTGATCGGCGACGATCGTCGCGCCTTCGACGATCATCAGGAGCTGCAGCGCCACACCGTCGGGATCGGCCACCCCGGCGCGTGCGGCGAGGTCGGTTAGCAACTCCAGGTAACGCCCGAGATGGCGGGCCGCGACCTTGCGGACCGGAGCCTCATGATGCTGGGTGGCGGCGTTGAGAATCGCGCAGCCGCGAAAGCCGTCTTCGACATACCAGCGGCCGAGCGCGTCGAAGATCGCGGCCAACCGGGCCGCCGGGTCGTCGGACGCAGCGTCCGCCGCGTACCACAACCACCGGATGACCCGATCGCTTCGCGCGGTCAGAACGGCTTCGATCAGGCCATCCTTCGACCCGAAATGCCGATAGAGCGTCTCCCGTGACGCGCCGGTCGCGGCACACAGGTCGGCGACGCCGACGCCGTCCAAGCCGCGCTCGTACAGCAACGCGGTCGCGGCCGTCAGCATCGCCTCCCTCGTACGCGCGGGGTCCAGAGACGCCCCCTTCGGCACCGGCATACGGAGATGGTATCGATCGTTTCGATCTCCGATTATGACGACGATCACACGGTCAGTGGCCGGCACATCGTCAGGCCCGTGCCGGACTACAAACCACGTAGACCGAAGGCCTGAAGCACCTGAAACGCCATGAAGACAAGGAAAAACGCGGCCGCGACCAGGCGTACGGCGAGCATCGGCCATCCCTGTCGGAGCGGCATCGCCATCGGTCGTCCCGTTGGTCTCGCGTCGCCGTACCACGGCCGTGATCCGGCGCGCAGCCCCAGCCACATCGCGCCGACGAGCACCGCCGCGAGTACGAGGACCAGGGCAAGCGTGACGAGGCCGTCCAGGAGGCCGCGCGGCAGTAGATCAGGAACGACGATCACCGCCACCAGCAAGGCGACGATGTCGAACGAGATCGCCAGCAGGCTCTGCGGCATGAGGTCCTTCTGCCGGGTGATCGCCGCCCGGACCGCCACGACGTTGACGGGAACGACCGTGCCGGCGACCATCGCGGCAACCCCGGCGCCGCCCGCGATCGCGAACCGCGCTGCCAGCCAGCCCATCAGCACGATCGCGCCCTGGCTGTCGCCGTCGACCCCGCCGCCATAGTCGGGAAAGGCCACGCCGACCAGCGCGACCAAGCCGATCATCGGCAGGATCGCGACGGGATACGCCAACAGGACCAGGCCCATCCGCCAGGCGTACGAGCCGACGAGCGGAAGCATCCGAGACGGCTTCCTGACCAGATCGCGGCCGCGTAACCAGGCCCAGGCCGCGACGCCGCTGACCGCGACCGCGATCGCACCGACCGCCTCGACATACCACGGATAGGTCGTGGGTACGTTGTCGGTCGCGCCAGCGACTCCCTGCGTGTACGCCAGGGCGAGCCAGCCGGCGAGCCCCCACATCCCGGTCGACAAAAAGGAAAACCCGACCGCGTACCAACGCCAGGCGCGCACCCGCGGCCAGTCGACCTCATGTGGACGCTTCACGCTCACCATAGTGTCGGCTGTCGAGATCCACGCGCACGTCGGATGAGGTGTTGCCTGCTTCGTCTATGGCGCGGACCAGGAGGACAAGCAGGCCTGTGTCGGGCGGGGGCAGGGTTGGCGCGAGGATTTTGTTTGGGCCGTTGAACGGTTCGGGGCACACGAGGATCGCGTATTGCTTGTACTCGCAGCCGGATCCGGACAAACTCGCGCCAGCTGTACTCGAAGCCGCGGATGTCCTGGTCGCCGTGGCCGTCGAAGGTGAAGTGGTTGTCGGCGTCGTACGTGCCGATGGGTGGGCTCGGATTTGTCGTGTCGACAACGAACGAGCAGGTCGGTGACCAGGCGGATGTCTCCGCGCCGTCGTTGACGCGTACCTGCCACGAGTAGGCGCCTTCATCGGCCAGGTGGCCGTCAGGGATGTCGACGCTGCTCGCGAGGTCGACCGAGCCGTGGTCGGTGGTCAATGTCAGGCGCGAACCAGGATCGGTGCGCGGCCAGACGGCGAATTCATACGTGAGGATGTGCGCGTCGTACACGTCAGGGTCGGTCGCTCGTGCCTGCAGCAAGCTGGAGAAGTAGCCGACTCGTCGGTACGGCGCCGCCGTGTCGCATGGAAAGCCGGCGTTGTACTGGTATTGCGGCAGAATCGATGGTGGCGAGTCATAGCTCACGGAGAGGCTGTGGCCGTTCCAACCGAGCGTGCGTCCGTAGTCGGGGGCGCGCTCGACATCGGCCGGCACGCGAATCTCGAGCGTCACGCTGCCCTGTGCCGCCATCGCCGCGGACACGTCGAAGGTGATGGTCCCCGGGCAGTAGGACGCGTCGCGGATCTGGTCCAGCTTGCGTATCTCGTCGGGACGGGTGTGCCAGGTCGGCGTCTTGGTGACCGGCTTGGTCTGCCACACCTCGATGGCACGTTTCGTACAGTCGGCGGCGCTCCCTTCCTGGATCACCTGGACAAACTGGTACTCAGTTAGACTCGTTGACACGGAGCAGTACTTCGCCGCCTTAGCTCAGTCGGCCAGAGCGACGCACTCGTAATGCACCGCCTCCGCGTTGCTTCGCCGGTATTCGCAGCTATTTCCCATTTCGCAGATGTGACCGTTGACCTGCGGTTTCATTGCGTCGAAGAGATTCCCAGCGGCGGTGGAATAAGGAGCTGGTCTCGCATTTCCAAGGCGATGTGTGCCCAGAGTGTGCCCAGCGGTTTCATGGCAACCGCTCCGTTGGTGCAGTGCTACCGGCGATGGCACCGAGACGACTCTCACGCGAATGGCATGCCGCCGTCTGTGTTGGCCGCGTTGGCGACACAAGTCGCAACCAGGTGCGGCGCTTCGCGGTTGATATCGCGCAAGAGCTGACCTCACGAAACGTGGCGTACGCGATGTCAACCCGTTGGGCGTCGTCACCAATAGTAGTCGCAGGCGCGCGGATGGCGCTCTCGTGTCCGACAGTGCCACTTCGTCGGCGAAAGAGGTTCGAGGCCCAGACCGTCCCGTTCGGATACGTCGCTCGGCAGTATGAGACTACAACCGTCCATTAACGTGGCTTCAAGAATCCCACGAACTTGCCGTCCCTAGTGAAGCGGACGCCACGTCCCGTCGAGTCGTAGATATTGATCACCTTATCGAGAACCTCTGTTCGTCCGTTTGGGTCATTGAGAATAGAGTCAACGACTGCCTGCCCCTGCTCGTTTCGACGCGCGGTGTTTCCGGTCGACCTCGGAAACGCATTCCCTTTCCGGTCACCGTGCTTCATTAGTGCGCGGCCGGTCTTTGTGAGGCGGTTCCGGTCGACCACTTTTGCTGCCCCGCTAAGGTCGTTGAGGGACTGACCTCCGACCAACCTACTGCCACGAGCCAGCCTACTTGGGATCCGCACCAAGACCGCGTGCGGCAGCCGGGTCAGGAGCCGTCGCCAGGTCGAGCGCCCGCGTGCCGCCGGCAGGTCTGACGCAACCTTTCTCCCGGCACAGTTGTCTGTCCGGCATGGTTCTGGTCGAGAGAACGGGTACGGGGATGGGAGCTGTGGTGAGCCCGGTGCACACCGGCAGCGCGGCCGTCGGGTCGGAGGCGGCGATCGCGGAGCTCTACAAGGGCTGCTATCGGCGGCTGGTCCGCAGCGCGTACGCCCTGACCGGCGACCTGGAAGAAGCGCAGGACGTCGTCCAGGAGATCTTCGCGAAGGCCGTCGCCGCGCCGCGCAAGGTGCTGGCCGCCGATGATCCGGAGGCGTGGCTGCGTACGTCCGCGCTCAATCTGGCGCGCACCCGGCACCGCCGGCGGGCCTGGCTCGACCGCTTCCTGAGACGCAGCAGACCGGATCCCGCGGGTGCGCCCAATGTCGACCGGGTCGCACTGCTGGCCGCGATGAAACAGCTGTCGCCGGTCCTGCGGGAGGCCGTCGGGCTGTTCTATCTCGCTGATCTGTCCATCGACGAGATCAGTGCGGCACTCGGCGCCCCGGTCGGCACGGTGAAAGCGCGGCTGTCCCGCGGCCGTACGGCACTGGCGGACATCCTTAGCGTGAAGGAGGACGACAAGTGAACCAGCTCGATGCCACCGGCGCGCGCGACTATCTCGATGAGCAGATGGTGCAACCTGACTTCTCCGTCATCGCCGCGCAGGGCCGCCGCAAGCGCGTACGCGGGTGGTTGGCCGCGCTGGCTGCCGCGGTCGCAGCCGCTCTCGCCGCGATCGTCGTCGTACCACTGGGTACGGCCCCGGCTGTCGGTCTGCTCGGCGCCACCGAGGTGTGCAGGGTGTTGCCGGTGAGCAAGGCGATCAGCTACCTGGTGCTCGGCAACTGCACCGACAGCAAAGATCTGGTGCTGGCGCGGACCTGGGACAACGGGCGGCACTGGGACGCGTCTCGAATGCCGGACTTCGCAAAGGTGCGGGAGGAGTACGGCGGGGACATCGCGCTGGACCCGGACACGGTCGTCCTAACGGGGTGCATCACCCAAGACGCCGGTCGCAGCTGGCAGCCGGTAAACCAGCAGATGGACACCGCCATCGAGACGGTCCCCTCCGGCTGGGCCGTGGTGCCGGCGACCTTCTACACGTACAAGGAAGCGGCCCACCGGCTCGTCACGATCGATCCGGCGACCGGACGATTGCATCCACTCGCGCACCAGCCGCTCGCGCCAGGCGACGGTCACGTGACCGAAGCCGGCGACGGGTCGCTCTGGCTGTCGCCCGGATGGTCGCCAGGCACCACGGCTGTCAGCCGTGATCGAGGCCGCTCGTGGAAGGACTTCGCACCGGCCGGAAAGGGCGCCGGCTGGTCATCGTTGGCAAGCGTCGACGGAGTCGTCGGATATGCGGTGTTCACTGACCAACGCAGCGGCCGTACGGTGATCTACCGCACCGCTGACGGAGGCGCCTTCTGGCAGCAGTGGAGTACGCCGTCGATGAAGAGCCTGGGTTGGGTCCAGTTGCTCCCGAACGGCGATCTGCTGGCTCTGTCCTCGACCAACGGCATCAGCGGATCTCCGATGGTGCGCAGCTCCGATCAGGGCCGAACGTTCACCGCACAATTTCCGACGCAGCTGTTTTTCGCGCTGGACCGGCTACCGTCAGGGGAGTTCAGAGCGGACGGCTTCCAGGGGCACGGCACGCCGCCGGACTTCAAGGCGGCGGCGTCTTTCGTCTCGGTGTCGGACGACGGCTCGGCGTTCGTACCACTTCACTACCCACCGGGAGCGCGCTTCGATTGGCAAAAGCCCACACCGATGAAGGGTTCGCCCGCCCCGACGTTGCGGATCAGCCGGTGACGGTCAGCTGAGGGCGCCGTGAAGGCGGTCCGTGCTACCGGGAGGGGCATGAGTGCTGGACTGACGCGCCGGGCCGTGTTGGCGGGCGCCGCGGGTGGACTGTTGGTTCGATCCGCGCGTCAGCGCCTGGCGGTACTTCGTCATGCCGAGGAAGCGACCGGAGTGTGGCGATGGCCTGCCGTTGCTTCGGGGATTAGTCGGCCGACGTACTACAACTGGCTGCGCTTCCATCAGGCTGAGGGTGTCGATGGCTTGCGGAACCGATCTGCAGGCCACGGACCTGCCCGAACGCCCACCCGCGACGGGATGGTGGAGAAGATCATCCACCTGCGCAAGCACCACCACTTGGCCCCGACAAGATCGTGATGTATCTGCAGCGCTACCACGATCTCACGATCTGCAAAATCCGGCGTCTCGCGCATCCTGCACCGCCGGGACATGGGACGGCTGCTGCCTCTCAGTGCTACGAGCGCCACGACCGCCGATGGAGATGCTACGAGAGGCAACGCCCCAGCCGCCACGTCCAGATCGACGTCAAGTTCGTCGAACCCTGCCCAAGAACAATCAGAAAACCGCGATCCAGCTCTTGGACTGTGAGCTCTCAGCTGTCCTTCGCGGTCCAGACCACCCAAACCGACAGCGATGCCGAATTCCAGTCGGCCTTCCACTGGCACGTGCTCGACAAAGACATCGAGCACCGTTACTTCAATCCCCGCACACCCGGCTGAACGGGAGAGTCAAGCGCAACCACCGCATCGACGGCGAGAAATCTATCGGCTGCTCGACGGCGCCGTCATCGACGACGTCAACATCTTCAACGCCCGCCTCAAGGAATGGCAGGACTACTACAACCACGACCGACCCCATGGCGAAACACACTATGAGACTGCGCCAGAAAGCCAAACCACTGAAGCCACCGGGTAAACGATCACTATCAACGGCACGCAACAGCCACCGCACGCGCGTTCGTCGGTGCGTCCGATGCCGCGCCTGCAGTCGGGCATCGTCATACGTGCCAGACCTAACAAGACGTTCCGACTTGAGGTCATGTAGTCATTCAGGTCGCCCACGGGCAGCAGGGACGCGACTGGTATGAGGGGCTGTCGAGGCTGATGTGGCAGTCGCCGTCAACGCTGGTCGTCGTAGTTGATGCGCGCGTTGTGGACGTCTTCGACATGCGTTTCCGCCCACGCTTTGATGGCGCGTTGGATGGGCAAGAGACTCTCCCCCAGCGGAGTCAGGGCATAGTCGACGCGCGCCGGTACCGAGGCTGTGACCGTCCGGGTGAGGAGTCCGTCGCGCTCAAGCTGTCGAAGTGTTTGGGAGAGCATCTTTTGGCTGGCTCCGGCAATGATCTGGGACAGCTCACTGTGCCGGCGCGGCCCATCAGCAAGTGCGCTCAAGGCCAGAGTGACCCACTTGTTACTGAGGATCGCGAGCAGTTCGTGGCCGGGGCAATCGGCGAGGTTCGCGTTGTATGCGCGGCGTTCGGAATCGCGGCGCTCGGCTGCTGTGTTGGTTGCCATCGGCTCTCCTGCGTACGATAGGCACCTGCGAGTGCCTTCTTGTCGGGCAGGCCGGCAGTTCCTAACGTCGGCCCATGCGGTCAATTATTGTCCACCGGTTCGGTGGCCCGGAGGTTCTTGAGCTTGTTGACACTCCTGTGCCGGAGCCTGCGCAGGGGCAGGTCCGAATCCGGGTGGCGGCATCGTCGGTCAATCCCATCGATTTGTCCGCCCGCGCGGGCCGCCTTACCGAGGCGGGATTGATGGCTCCGGCTCCACGCATAGGTATGGGATGGGACGTCGCCGGCCACATCGACGCTGCCGGGCCCGAGGTTGTCCGGTTCTGCGTAGGCGACGCGGTTGTCGGACTGCGCGATCTGCTCTTCGCACCCGGTTCGCACGCTGAACACGTGGTGCTCGACGAATCCGCAATCGCGGCTGCTCCACAGTCGGTTTCGATCACGGCAGCCGCGACACTGCCCTTGAATGGACTAACCGCAGACCGCGCCGTCAATCTGACTGGATTGTCGCGCGGTCAAACCCTGCTCGTCACCGGCGCCGCCGGCGGTGTCGGTGGCTTCGTACTGGAGCTCGCCGCCCTCAAGGGCCTGCGGACGATCGCGGTCGTACGGCCTGGTGACGAAGATCTGGTGCGAACCCTTGGCGCCAGCGACGTGATCACGTCCACCGAGCAGCTTGGCCTGGCGGTCCGCCGCCTGGCACACGGAGGCGTCGACGCCGTCATCGACGCCGCGGTACTCGGTATCCGGGCACACGACGCCCTTCGTGGCGGCGGCACTTTCGTTGCCCTCGTGGCACCATTCGCGCCACCCCCGATTCGCGGCACTCGTGTGGTGGTCCAGGAGGTAGTGGCCGACGGTGCCAGACTTGCCGAACTGTCGGCCCTGGTCGACTCAGCGGCGCTCACGCCACGAGTCGCCCACACCCTGCCCCTCGCCGACGCCGCGCAAGCGCACACACAAATGGAACGAGGCGGCGTACGCGGACGTGTCGTTCTGATCCCCTGAAGACACGCACGTATGCCGAACATCGAAGGTTATACGGCCAGGCGAACTGGACGTACTCGTGAACGGCGATCGCGTGCGTGTCGGAGGCCACGCGGTGATCACCATCCGAGGCGAGCTGCTGGTGTGAATGCCGCGCCGCGACAACGGCCTTCGCGGCTGTGCGGCTGGACACCGGGCGCTGAACAGGCCTGGTGAGGCGCGATGTTGATCTCCACGAGGGTCAGTCCTGCTACGCACCTGCGGGGTCGGACCCCAGGGACAGCGCAACGGATCCCAGCAAGAGGGTCACTACAGCAAACGCGGCCCAACATGCGGCTAGCCATCCCCACCGGTGAGGGCCCTTCCGCTTCCGTAGCGCGAGTACGAACAGTACGATCCAGACCGCCGGCACGGCCAGGCCGAGCGGGTACGCGAGCCAAGTGAGCGACGGTCGGTACGCGTTGATGGAAAGGCCGTTGAGCAGGTTGAGCGCGAACCACGGAATCGACCCGACTCCTCCGACCAGTCCTAACAGGCCCAACAGCAATCTGTGGATGTAATCGAATACGGACATCTCTATTCCTCATTTCCGCACGACCCATCAGGTTCGGCCCGGCCAGACTCACATGCTCTGTTCGAAGGCCTCCGTACCTCTGGCGGTGAGCTGGCGACCGCGCCGTGGTCGAGATGCGCAGCCGTGGTCTCCGGAAAATGGACGATCAGATCGAAAGCGTCCAGAGGATCCACCTCCGGATAGTAGATGCCGTGACGGTGGCGCCTGATGGCACCGACCGCCGCGGTGTCCTCTGGTGACAGTTGTCTGAGGTCGACGGCGAACGGTCGGTCGCAGCTGGCGTCCATGAGCGCGTCGAGGCTGTCGGGCTCCGGCGGACCCTGTTCGGCGAGCAGTTCACCCTTGAAGAAACCCGGTCCGAGATTGAAGGTCAGGCCGCCTCCGGTGGTCATGCCGATAACCACGTAATCCTTTCCCAAGCGGTCGGCCAGGTGCATTCCCATCGAGCTCGCCGGCGGCCTGCCGGGGGCCGCGACGGTCGGCCATCGCTGGACGTGGCCGTTGTGCGCGGCCAACAGGATCCGGTCCTGCCGACGCAGGATCCACTCGACGTTGTCGGCGATGGCGGCGTCGCGGTTGGCGAGCACCGCCTGGAGGTCTTGTCCAAGCATCGCCTGCGCATTGACGTCCAGGACCGCGGCCAGATGGATCGCGCGCAGCGCATGCTCGTACGCCTCCGCGGAAGTCCGCCGCACATATTCCAACCGGTGGCCGGTCAGACGGTGGGTGAGCCTGGCCAGAGCCGCGGTCAACGCGTCCTGACGTTCAGGTGCGAGGTTGCCGTACGAGGTGGCGACCGAGGCGATGGAAAACGGTGAGGCCGCTGCGAAGCGAGCGGCGGTTTCCCGAATCAGCGGATCCAGCTCACGTTCCGGGTCGGCCTCGGCGAGGAACGCGGCCACGGCATCCAGGCTCGGCAGCAGCGAGCTGTTCGAGCCCGACAGGTCGATCCCATAGAAGCTGACTGGCCTGGCTGCGGATCCGTTGTAGTCGCGGATCCATTCCAGATGGGCACGCACTTCCGTCCACAACCCCATGAGCGAGGTCATGCCGTTCGCCAATACCGCATCGACTGTGCTCTCATCGCTGCCGTGCAGCCACCGGTCGACGAGCCAGCCCTGTCGATCTGGCAGCCGGCCAGCGGAAAACCGGCCCGGCTGGCGATCGGACTCGCCTCCGGAACACATCCCGGAAAACGGATGGCCAACCTCTACTACCTCGACTTTCCAGTGGCGCTACCCCAACGGCGACTGGCATCCCCAGCACTGGAACTACAACGGATATGCCGGCGCGCCGGAGACATACAACTTCGACGAAACACGCATCCGTACATATTCGTCAAGGTCTGCACCGAAGTGAACAACTGGCCGGACGACTGCGCGGAGTCCGGCGCCTGGCACACCTGAGATGAGGATGTCCGGCGGCCGGGCCACCGGCCGCCGGATTTTCGCGTCACGCGTTTCCGTAGCGGTCAGAACGGTTTGTCGAGAACGCTGTTCCAGCGGTCGAGCTGAGTGACCGGCATCAGCTGTGCGATCAACAGTGCGCGCATCGCGTTCATGAGGGCCTCGGCGTCGGCGCGCGGCGTGGCATCGCGAGCCACTCTGTGCAATGCGAATCCATTGACGAGTGCCACGAACGCGGCCGCCGCGTCGGCAGGCTCGCGCGCACCGGCGCTGGCGAGCAACGACGCCGCCAGTGCCTCGAATGCCTCCAACGACTCGGCGACGGCCGGCCGCAGCTTCGGGTTGCGGGCCGCCTCCAGGTAGACCTCGAACTGCGCGACGATCGCCACCGTGTCCCGACTGAGCAACGAGTCGACGATCCGCCTGGCGAGATCCTGCCGGCTGGTCGCGCGTTGCGCGGCGTCGTCGGCCAGCGCGCGCAGCTCGGCGACGCGTTCGGTGCTGTGCAGCCGCAACGCTTCGACAGTGAGCGCGGCGATGGAGTCGAAATAGTACGTCGTCGCAGCCAGCGGCAGACCCGCTCGCGCCGCGACCGCGCGGTGCGTCACGGCGCGCGGACCCCCTTCGGCGAGCAGGAGCAGCGCGGCGCGCAACAACGCCTCCCGCCGTTCCACGCTGCGGCGCTGGGTCGGCACTCTCCCACTGCTGGCGTCGCCGTGGACGGCCGTGTCCGCGTTGTTGTCGGTCCCTGCTGACGGCATTGACACACCTTATCGAGAGTCGTACGTTGGTCCCACTTCAGAACTGGTGCGTATGTACTAGTTCATTCCGTCCAACGTCCCCGCCGTCCTTCGGAGGAAGTCAGGAGAGTCAGCGATGACACGACCACAGCTCGAGCCGCCGCGACCGCCTCAACGACAACGTTTCGGCACGATCGCGGCCGGGTTGACCCTCATGCTCGGCGGTCTGTTCGCGGCAACGCCGACGACCGCCGCGCCGGTGACCTCGCCGGACGACATTGCCGCGCTTGCGCCTGGTACGGTGTTGGACGCGCGGCCGGTGACCATCGCCGCCGGCTCGCTGATCCCGGTGAAGATCACCGCATGGCAGCTGCGCTACCGGACCAACGACGCGACCGGAAATCCTGTCGTGGCGATCACCACGGCGATGCTTCCCTATCAGGCCGGCCCGGATCCGAGCCGTCCCCTGTTGGCGTACGACTCGTTCGAGGACAGCATCCCGGCCTCCTGCGCTCCGTCATACCAACTGCAGCAGAACCTCAACTGGAGCGGCGTGCCGGTGCAGATCGAGCTCGTCATGATCGCCGCCGGACTGCGGCAGGGATGGGCCGTCACCGTCCCCGACCATCTCGGCCCCACCGGTGAGTATCTCGCCGGCCGGATGTCGGGACAGGCCACTCTCGACGCGATCCGCGCGACCGAGAGTTTTGGCGCCATGGGGTTGAACGGTCCGCGTACGAAGGTCGGCGTGCTTGGCTATTCCGGCGGCGCACACGCCGCCGAATGGACCTCGACCCTGTCGTCCGGCTACGCACCCGAGCTCAACATCGTCGGCGTCGCGGCAGGAGGCGTGCCACCGGACATCCAGGCCGTCTACAACAAGATCAACAGGACGGTGTGGGCCGGCATCGCGGTCACCGGCATCGAAGGCCTCCGTCAGGCCTATCCGGAGCTGGACCAGTACGTCGACCAACACACCACCGCCGCCGGCAAGTCGGCTTTCGACAAGACCAAAAACCAGTGCCTGCAGAACAACGTCATACAAAACCCGTACGCCAACATCGACACCTATTTCACCGTGCCGGATCCGCTGCACCAACCGATCCCGCAGAAATACCTCGCGTTGAACACGATGCCGTCCGACATCAGGACTGACGCGCCGACCTACCTGTTCCACACCGTCGGTGACGAGGTCCTGCCGATCGCACCGGTCGACGACCTGGTCGCCGGCCGATGCGCCGCAGGTGACCAGATCGTCTACCGGCGCGACAGCGCCAGCAACGAACACGTCCTCGCGGCGATCGCCGGCCTGCCTGGTGCGGCCGTCTGGCTCAAGGACCGGTTCGACGGCGTCCCGCTCGCGCCCGGCTGCGACATCAGGACCGTACCGACCACGCTCACCGACCCACGCAACGCCGCGTTTCTCGGCGACACTCTGTTCAAGTCGCTGCTCGACATCGCCGGCTATCCGGTAGGACCGGACGACGCCATCGGATGACGGAGGTTCGCGGGGGCCGGTCACCTGGCCGCCGCCAACCCCAGCTCAGGTCTGCAAGCCACCGTCGACCGGCAGCACCGCACCGGTCACCAGGCGAGCCGCGTCCGAAGCCAGGTAGACCACGGTCGTGCCGATCTGGGACGTGTCGTCGAAGCTGTCGGTCGGCGCGTTGTCCGCGGCGTTACCCGTGGCATCGTAGACGCTCGCGAAATCTCCGGTCCCCATCGCATCCTCGGAGGACCGCCGGTATGCCGTGGTCGGGATGAATCCGGGGTGGACGCAGTTCACTCGTACGCCGTAGCCGAGCTTTCCCGACTCCAGCGCGGCGGACCGGGTGAGCCGATCGACCGCGGCTTTGGCTGCCGAGCAGGCGGCGACGCCGGGAAAATCCACAGTCGCCGACACCGAGGCGACATTGATCACCACGCCGCCGTTACCCACCAGACCACCCGGCCGCATCGCACGAAATGCATGCTTGAGGCCTAGCCTCGCCGAGCACGTTGACGTCGAACATCGCTTGTAGGTCCGCGGGGTCCAAGTCCACCAGCAAACCAGTGACCTCGACGCCGGCGTTGTTGACCAGAATGTCGAAGCCGCCCGTCTCGGCGATCGTGGCGGCGACCGCCACGTGCCAACCCTGCTTGTCGGTCACGTCCAGTACGGCATAGCCGGCTTTGCCGCCTGCGTTGGCGATCGCCGCGGCTGTCGCCTTCGCTACGTCCTCGTCGATGTCGCCAGCCATGACCGCGGCACCGGCCCGGGCCAACGCCGCGGCGATCACTCCACCTGGCCCCACGTCCGCCTTCGGTCACCAGTGCGCTGCGGCCGCTCAGGTCCTGTCGATCCGTCAAAGTCCTCACCTCTCCAGGAATCCGTGCTGTCAGCGCGATGTCAGGCCCGTCCGACTATCGTTGGACGGCGTCGGAACGCCGTCATCGCCGTGCCGGCACCGCGAAGCCGTCCGGCGTCGTGGTGTTCCGATACGCAGGTGCCGGCTCGACGCGGCCTCGCCCCAGGTGGTCCGCCCCTCGACTACTCCGGTCACGTCGAGCCGGCTCCGTCCCACGGTCGACGGGACGCGCGTGGAATGTAGGAAAGCTCCTCGCTCGTATCGCGATCACCATCGTCCTCCTGCCTGTGGTCGGTTTGCTGTGGGCTGATCGCGCCCAACAGCGCGTAGATTCCCTGGTTGACCTGCGTGGGGATGCCGTGTACGCGGCCGAGCCGGACGATCATCCCGGTGGCCGCCTCGAAATCCAGCGGACGGCCGGCGAACCGGTCGGACAACATCGTCGTGCCGTCGAACTCCTGGAAGTGCTCGAACGCGGCGAGCGCGGCGTCGACGTCCTCGGTCGTCAGCCGCGCGCCTTCGGCGATCCCGACCGCGACCGCCTCGGTCAGCAGCCTCGTCGCGAGCGTACGCACGTGCGGATCACGCATGATCCCCATCCGCCGGCAGGCGATCGCCGAGATCGGTTCGCTGGCGACTCGGTCGAGCAGGTTTTTCCAGGAGGCGGTGAGAAAGTCAGCCTCCTCGCACACCTGGAGCCAGGACGGCGCGAACACGGCGGCGAGGTCCCGCGCCACGCTGCCGGCCGGAAGCGCGAGCTCGCGTCCCGACCGGTGCACGACGTAGCCAGGAGCGATCTGTTCGGCATCGATGTGCGCGATCGCCGGAACGTACCGATGGCCGTTTCCGGTGGGACGCGGACGTCGCCGGCCGGCCCAGGTGCCGATGCCGACGACCGCGGTGGAGTCCTGGCACAACCGGCTCATCCACCGACGATCCACCGCCGGCTGCGTCTGCAGCACCCAGTCGACAGGCGTCGCGTATTCCGGATCCGGAACCACCCGGCACTCGATCCTGCGCGCTCGACCATCGAGCTCCAGCATCAGCCGCTCGGCCGGCCGGACTCCACAAAGCGTCACGTCGACATTCGCGTCCTCGGCAGCCGCGACCAACGCCATACCGATCGGGCCAGTCGCGATCACGGCCATCGTCGACATAGACAGGACTCCTTTGTCCACAGGAAAGCCTGGCTCGGCTTCGCGACCCATGGTCTCCAGGTCGCGATCCCGGTATGCCGAGCCAGGCAGTCGGCGCCGTTCAAGTTCTCCACCGACCCCGAGCTGGTCGCCAAGGTCACCGACATCGTCGGGCTGTATCTGGAGCCGCCGCGGAAGGCGATCGTGCTCTGCGTTGATGAGAAGTCGCAGATCCAGGCGTTGGACCGGACCGCACCCACGCTGCCGATGCAGATCGGGATGCCCGAGCGGCAGACCCACGACTACGTGCGCCACGGCACGACAACCCTGTTTGCGGCATTGGAGATCGCGACCGGCAAGGTCACCGGCCTGCGCAAGCCGCGGCACCGTCACCAGGAGTTCCTGGCGTTTCTCAAGCATGTGGCCCGCGCCTACCCAGGCCGCCAACTGCACCTGGTCATGGACAACTACGCCACTCACAAGAAGCAGGAGGTCCGTGACTGGCTGACCGAAAACCCCAGGATCAAGGTTCATTTCACTCCGACCTCGGCCTCGTGGATGAACCTGGTGGAGGTGTGGTTTGGCATCATCGAGCGCCCGGCCATCCGGCGCGACACGTTCCACAGCGTCCAAGAACTCACAACCACGAGCCGGGCCTTCATCAACGGCTGGAACCCGCGAGCCGAGCCGTTCGTGTGGACGAAACCGCCGACAAGTCCTGGCGAAAGCTGTCCGTAAAACAACTTCAAACACGCACCACTAGTGTTGGTGGGAGTTGACACCACCCTGGCGGGCGCGCAAGCGGAGCGAGTCCGAGCAGATTGAGCGGAGGTGGGCGCATGTCGGCGACGAAGCTCCTGGTACTCGGTATCGTGCACCTCTCCGGCGGCGCGCATGGCTACCAGGTGCGGTCCGAACTGCAGAGCTGGGGTGCGGAGAGTTGGGCCAAGATCAAGCCCGGCTCGGTTTATCACGCGCTGAAGAAGGCGGCGGCCGATGGCCTCCTCACCGAGCACGCCGAGCCGGGCAACTCCGGGCCGGAGCGCGTTCTGTACCGCGCGACAGCTCGGGGACGTGACGAGATGGTCGAACTGGTCCGCGACGGTCTGCGGCGCACCCACGACCCGGACATGCTTAACGCGTCCATTGCCATGTTGCCCATGCTGACCAGGACAGATGCCATCGCGCAGGTTAACGAGCGGGTCGGGCGCCTGGAAGCGGAGCTCGTAGAGCAGGCCAAGTGGCGGGAGCACCCCAATAGGGACGCCCCCGAGCACGTCCGCGATCAGGCCGAACTTTGGGCGGGACAGGCACGCACCGAACTGGAGTGGGCGAAGAGCCTGAGCAAACGACTGTCTGAGGGCGCTTACACCATGGCCGATGATCCGGGTTCGTGGCGAACGGTCCCCGATCCCCTCAAGATGCACCTCTAATCAAACTTGACTAGACGTTCCTCCTCGTGCATTCTGGTTAAGTAATCAAACTTGACTAGCTCACCCAGTCCGTTCGCAACACCGAAAGAAGGAATCGAACCTATGGGAAAGTTCGCGATCGAGACGAGAGGGTTGAAGAAGAGCTTCGGCAAGACCCACGCGGTCGCCGGTGTGGATCTAGCCGTGAGCGCCGGTGGCGTGTACGGCGTGCTCGGCCCGAACGGGGCGGGCAAGACCACCACGATCCGCATGCTCGCCACGCTCCTGCGCCCCGACGCCGGAGAGGCGCAAGTGCTCGGCTACGACGTCGTGCGTGATGCGCGTTCGGTACGGACCCGGGTGAGCCTTACCGGGCAGTTCGCGTCGGTCGATGAGGATCTCACCGGGGTGGAGAACCTGTTGCTGCTCGCCAGGCTGCTCGGCTACTCGCGCCCGCGGGGCAGGCGGCGAGCGGCCGACCTGCTCGACGCGTTCGGTCTTGCCGAGGCGGCCGACCGGCAGGTGAAGAAGTACTCCGGCGGGATGCGCCGGCGCATCGACATCGCAGCGAGCCTGGTCGTCCCCCCGGAACTGATCTTCCTCGACGAGCCGACCACCGGGCTCGACCCGCGCAGCAGGAACCAGGTGTGGGAGATCGTCAGGGGTTTGGTCGCCGAAGGCACCACCGTGTTGTTGACCACGCAGTACCTCGACGAGGCCGACCAGCTGGCCGACCGCATCGCGGTGATCGACCGCGGGAAGGTCATCGCCGAGGGCTCCAGCGGCCAGCTCAAGGCATCGGTTGGCGCCGGCTCGCTGCACGTACGGCTACGTGCGCCCGAGCAGCGGGCCGAGGCAGAGCGGGTCCTCGCCGCCGCGCTGGAGGTGCCGGCCGAGCCGTCCGCCGACCCGGTCGCGCTGTCCGCGCGGATCTCCGACCCCGAGCGGGTCGCCCGCGCCCTGGCCGAGCTATCCCGCGGCGGCATCGACGTCACCGAGTTCGCACTCGGTCAGCCGAGCCTGGACGAGGTGTTTCTCGCCCTGACCGGTCACGCCGCCGAGGAGACACCCGAGGAGGATGCCGCATGAGTGCCACGTCCGCGGAGCAGGCGTCCGCGCCGGTCACCGAGGACGCGCTGCGCGGTGTGCTCGTGGCCGGTGAGCGCCCGCCCCGACCCGGTCCGGTGAGCACCTCGTTGACGTTCGGCTGGCGCGCCCTCCTGAAGATCAAGCACGTGCCCGAGCAACTCGTCGACGTGACCATGTTCCCGATCATGTTCACGTTGATGTTCACCTACCTGTTCGGCGGCGCGCTCGCCGGGTCGACGCGGGAATACCTGCAGTTCCTATTGCCGGGCATCCTGGTGCAGGCGAACGTCATGATCACCATGAACACTGGCATTACGCTGAACACCGACATTCAGAAAGGCGTTTTCGACAGGTTCAGGTCGCTCCCGGTGTGGCGACCGTCCCCGCTGGTCGGCGCCCTGCTCGGCGATCTGGTGCGCTACTCGATCGGGTCGGCGATCGTCATCATGCTCGGCCTGGTCCTAGGGTTCCGGCCGGAGGGTGGCGCCGTCGGCGTGGTGCTCTCGGTGGTGCTGCTGCTGGTGTTCTCGTTCTGCCTGTCGTGGCTGTGGACGATGCTCAGCCTGATCCTGCGCACGCCGAACTCGGTGGCGGGGATCAGCATGATGGTGATGTTCCCACTGACGTTCGTGAGCAACATCTTCGTGGACCCGAAGACGATGCCCGGGTGGATGCAGGCGGTCGTCGAGGTCAACCCGATCACCCGCCTGGCGACCGTGGTACGCGGCCTGATGAACGGCTCGGTGCCCGCCGGGGAAATCGGCTGGGTGCTCGTGTGGTCCGTACTTCTCGTCGCGGTCTTCGGTCCCATCACCATGGTCCTCTACCGCAAGAAGAAATAGATCCCGCTGCCGCGAGCACTTGGTCGACATCAACTCCGACAACCCGGCCCACTCGGCCAACGCCATCACCGGTACCAGGCCCGGACACGACAAGGAGAGACGCATGAGCACCATCCCCAAGAACAACTCGGAATCCGTTGCGCACACGCCCGTGCGGGCGAGCAGCATCGGCGTCTGGATTCTGCAAGTCGTGCTGGCGGCGACAATCGCCGGCGGCGGAATCTCGAAGCTCGCCGGCGACCCGGTCATGGTGGACATGTTCGCCGACATCGGGGCTGGCCAGTGGCTGCGATACCTGGTCGGAGCGCTGGAGGTCGCGGGAGGGGTTGGACTTCTGATCCCGGCTCTGGCGGGCCTGGCCAGTCTCGGGTTGGCGGCATTGCTGACCGGTGCTGTCATCACTGATCAGTTCGTGCTCGAGCAGAGCCCTTGGCTGCCGCTCGCCTGTCTCGTCGTGGCGGCCGTGATCGCAAGGGCGCGGTGGTCGCGCACCGAGGCCGTCGTCGGCACGCTGCTCAGGCACTGAGACAAACCTCTCGAACGGAGATGTGAAATGAACGAGATGGCCTTTCGCGTGACATCAAACGATGGCACCACCATCGCCTACGACCGGAAGGGAAGCGGCCCGGCTGTCGTCCTGGTAGGCGGCGGACTGGACGACGGAGCCGAGAACGCTCGCTTGGTACCTGCTCTCGCCGAGCACTTCACGGTTTACAACTATGCCCGTCGGGGACGCGGCGCGAGCGGCTTCACCGAGCCCTACGCCGTGGAAAGGGAGATCGAAGACCTGGATGCGTTGATCGCGGAGGCGGGCGGCTCGGCACACCTGTTCGGGGCGTCCTCAGGTGGCGCGCTGGCGCTGGAAGCCGCCGCGGCAGGGTCAGCCATCGACACGATCGCCGTGTGGGAGGTGCCCTACGCGGTCGGGGACGACATACGCCCGCGATTCGAGGAGTACATCGCAGACACCCGACGCGCCTTCGACGCCGGGCGAGACGAGGAGGTTCTCGAACTGTTCATGCGCATGACCGGCGCCTCCGACGACAACATCGCGGCCAGGAAAACGGCAGGCAAGCAGACGGCGCATTGGGCGGATTCGGTCGCCCTCGCGCCCACGCTGGTCCACGACAGCGTCTTCCTCAACCGCTACCAATTGCCGGCCGATCGACTGGCAACGGTCACCCAACCGGTCCTGGTCACCACCGGAGGACCGATCACGGTCCCCTACATGGCAGGCCTGCCCTCGGACTTCTTCGACCGCGCGGCCGACGAGCTCGCAGACCTACTACCCCACGCTCAACGGGAGACCCTCGAGGGGCCGGATCACGTCGTCGACCCACAGACCGTCGGCCCGTTGTTGCTACGGTTCTTCAGCAGCGAACACTGAGGGGCCCGCGAGGTGCTGCGGGAAGACCGATTAGGCACCGCGCAAGCAGATCTTCGTCGCGCCAGGGACACGGGGCGGACAGGTGGTGTCGAGGTTGATGTCGTCGGCGGCATCACAGGCCTCATCCTGGGCGTGCTCGTCACCAACGTCTTCGTCACCCCCTGCGCGGCACATGATCAGGCACCTCGGTAGGGCCAGTGATTCCGGGCTGTGGTCGCATGCGGTCACCGTTCCCCGGCGGTGGCCCGGTGCCGAAAGTCGTGCCCACGGCGTGCTCATGTCAGGAGTGCCACCGATGACGCAGCCGCGTTCCCGGGTCGACCTGTACGCGGCGATCCGACGGGATGCCCGATCTGGGATGTCCAACCGCGCGCTGCAGCGCAAGCACGGCGTCGGCTTCCGAACCGTGACAGCGGCGCTGGAATCTGCATGGCCGAGGGAGAGAAAGCAACCGCCCAAACGCGACTCACGGCTTGACGCGTACCGAATGGTGATCGACGACCGGCTGCGCTCGGACCTCGACGCGCCGCGGAAGCAGCGACACACGGCGAAGCGGATCTTCGATCGACTGCTTGACGAACATGACGGGCCGGGGTGGTGTCGTACTGGATGGTCCGCGAGTACGTCGCCACCCGACGCCGTGAGATTCGCGTCGAGGTCGGACGGGAACCTGCCAACGCGTTCATCCCACAAGAGCACCTCCCGGGCCGCGAGGACGAGGTTGACTTCGGCGACGTCGCCATCCACCTGCGCGGCGAGCTCGTAACCTGCGCGCTATTCAGCCTTCGGTTCTCCTACTCGGGCAAGGCCGTGCACAGGGTCAGCGCCTCGGCTGGGCAGGAAGCCTTCTTCGAGGGTCACGTCCACGCCTTCAACGTGCTCGGCGGGGTGCCGACCGGGAAGATCCGCTACGACAACCTCAAGGCCGCCGTCGCGAGCGTGATCGGGTTCTCCCGCCAGCGGGTCGAGGCCGACAGGTGGACCGCCGTCCGTTCCCATTACGGCATCGAAGCCTTCTATTGCCAGCCCGGAATCCAAGGTGCGCACGAGACGGGCAGCGTCGAGGGGCAGGTCGGCTGGTTCCGACGCAACCACCTCGTCCCTATCCCCGAGGTCGACTCCCTGGACGAGCTCAACGCTATGGTTGACGCCTGGGACGAAGCCGACGATGCCCGGCGGATCGGGTCCCGCGCCCGCACGGTCGGGAACACTTCGCCACCGAGCAGCCACTCCTCGCGCCCTTCCGACCGAGCCGTTCGAGACCGGCCGCTGGTTCACCCCGCGCGTGGACCGATACGCCCAGGTCACGGTCCGGATGAACAAGCACTCCGTGCCCGCGCGCATGGTCGGCCGTCAAGCCCGGGTGCTCCTGAACGCCAGCAACCTGGTCGTGTTCGACGGCAGGACCGAGATCGCCCGCCACGAACGGCTCATGACCAAGGGCTCGACCCAGGTCGACCTGGACCACTATCTCGAGGTCCTCCTCCGCAAACCGGGCGCGCTACCCGGCGCGAAAGCGCTGGAGCAGGCCAGGGCGTCCGAGCGGTTCACGCCCGTTCACGACGCCTGGTGGGCCGCGGCCTGCAAGGCGACGGTGACGCCCACGGCACCCGTGCCCTCATTGAGGTCCTGATGCTGCACCGGCACCTTCCACACGACCACGTCAGCGGACCACCAGTCCCTGATGAGCGGCGACCGGGCACGCGGAGAAGGCGAGATCCTGCCGTGTGATCGCTGACCGAGCGCCGACTCCGCGCCCACATCCCGGCCGACACTCGGCCGCTGCCGAGCGTGGAGAAGTACGACCAGCTGTTGGCCAGCCGACGTGACACCCCGAACGAAGGAACCGCACCGTGACCACCAAGCGCCGTGGAATGACCGAAGAAGCAGCCGACGCCACGATCGACCAAGCGTGCCGGATGCCGCGAATGCCCACCATCCGCAACTCCTTCACCGACTACGCCGACCGGGCAGGGCGTGAGCAGATGTCTACCGCGGGTTCCTCGCCGAACTATTGCTTGCCGAGTGCGACGATCGCGCCCGACGCCGGTCCGAACGCCGGATCAAGGCCGCCAAGTTTCCCTCGCGAGAAGTCCCTGCGGCCTTCGACTTCGACGCCAACCCCAACGTCGATCCCGCCGTGATCCACACCCTCGCCGAGTGCGAATGGGTCCAGAGGGCACAGCCGCTGTGTCTGATCGGGGACTCCGGCACCGGCAAGTCCCATCTGCTGATCGCACTCGGCACCGAGGCCGCCATGACCGGCTACCGGGTCAAGTACACCCTGGCGACCCAGCTTGCCGCCGCCGCCGCGACCGCCGTCACCGCGGCCAACACCGTTGCCAATACCGAGGCCAGCGCCGATGGCAACGCCGGAGGTGGTGGGTGTTGTGGCCCGTAGCCGGCGCAGGTGGAGGAGAACTTCGGCGCCTCGTCGTACGGAGCCGGTGACCGGGACGCGTTGCCCGCCGAGGCGGTGGCCGCGTCGCTGGGCTGCGGGAACCCGACCGCCGTGGCCGAACTGCGCGAGGGTGAGCGGGTGCTGGACCTGGGCTCTGGCGGCGGGATCGACGTGCTCTTGTCGGCGCGCCGGGTCGGGCCGACCGGCAAGGCGTACGGGTTGGACATGACCGACGAGATGCTGGCCCTGGCGGTGGCGAACGCGGCGAGAGCCGGGGCGAGCAACGTGGAGTTCCTGAAGGGCACGATCGAGGCGATCCCGCTGCCGGCGCACACCATCGACGTGGTGATCTCCAACTGCGTGATCAACCTGTCCGTGGACAAGCCCGCCGTGTTCGCCGAAACCTTCCGGGTCCTTGTATCCGGCGGCCGGACGGTGTCGCTGACGTGGTCGCCGAGAACACGCTGTCAGCCCAGGAACGGGCGACCCGCGACTCCTACGTCGGCTGTATCGCCGGCGCACTGACTTTCGACGAGTATCGCCGCGGCTTGGCCGACGCCGGCTTCACCGATATCGAGATCACCCCGACCCACCAGGTCGCCGACAGGATGCATTCGGCCATCATCCGAGCGACCAAACCTGCCACCACTCCGGACGGCGCGGCGATCGTGGGCGCGACCATCCCGACCAGCTCCACGACCGGCTGCTGTCAGGGCGTGGTCTGGTGCGCATCGCGTCAGCGGCCGAAACTGTAAAGGGTGGACAGGATCAGCGTTCACGCTGAGATGGATCGGGCATGCGCGACGTTCCACCGGCTGACGGACGGCGCCGGTCGCGATGAGCTGCGCCGCCGGTCGGACGGCACTCGGTGGACCAACCGGCAGCTGTTGTTCCACATGCTGCTCGGCTTCCTGATCCTGCCCGCCCTGCTGATGCTTATCCAGGTCTTCAGCCGGTTCCCGGACCGCGTCAGTCGCCGGTTCGCGTGGCTGCTGGACGCCGGCACGGTTCCGTTCGACGCGGTGAACTTCGCCGGCTCCTGGCTGGCCGGTAGCATCCTGCCCCGGCGCTGGATGACCGGCCTGTTCGACCGTACGATCCGCGCGTCCCACCGCCGCCTGGACCGCGAAACCGCGGAGGATCTGGCCCGAGGCATGCATTACCCCACCCGGTGGGATCCGTTCTTCCGCGACTACATGACCACCGCCGACCTCTACCGCTTCGGTGTCCAGCACTTCGACTTCCACCACGAGCAGCTCACCCTCAGCCCGACGCGCTGACCGACCCACCAACCCCTCGTGCCAAGCAACTCGACCAGATAGAACCATTGACGCGGGACATCACCTCAATGATTATTGAGTCAATGTCTATTGAGTGGTCTCAGACGGTGGTGGAGCGGGCGCGGGCGCACGCGGCGCTGGGCGAGCCGGCCCGGCTGGCGATCGTCGACCGGCTGCTGGTCGGGGACGCGTCGCCGACCGAGATCAGCCGCGCCCTGGAGTTGCCAAGCAACCTGCTGGCGCACCATCTCAAGTTGCTCGAGCAGGCCGGTCTCGTGGCCCGGTGCCGCTCCGAAGGCGACCAGCGGCGTACCTACCTGCGGCTGAACTTGGACACCCTGATCAACCTGGGCGCGTTCGGCCCGACTGGAGGGCGGACGGCGCCGCGGGTGGTGTTCGTATGCACCCGCAACTCCGCTCGCTCACCGTTGGCGGCGGCGCTGTGGAAGGGCCGCAGTCGGGTGCCGGTCGCCTCGGCGGGCATCGACCCGGCTGAGCGGGTGGATCCGCGGGCGCTGGACGTGGCTGCCGCACATGGACTGTCCCTGACCGTACGTACCCGGCACGTCGGCGCGGTCGTCCGCGCCGATGATTTGGTGGTCGCGGTCTGCGACGCGGCGCATGAACAGCTTGACTCGCTCCTGGCCGTACCCAGCGATCGGCTGCACTGGTCGGTTCCAGATCCCGCCGGCGCCGGCACTCAGGACGCGTTCGAGTTGGCGCTGAGTGATCTCACCGCCCGGATCGATCGGCTGGTGCCCGTCGTCCAACTACCCAGGAGCCCATGATGAGTCATACCTTCGATCGCGGTGATCTGAGCATCGACCAAAATCTCGCACTGCGTACCGCCGCGCGTCGGCTTGGCGAGGAGTTTGCCGGCACCTTCGCCGCCGAGACCATCGAACGGTTCCTGTGCACCAGCTACGACCAGTTCGCCACCCGTACCACGGTCCCGAATTTTCTGCCGCTGCTGGCGGAACGTTTTGCCCGGCAACGCCTGCATGCCCTGGCCCGCGTCGAGCAGCGAACCACCGACGGGCGGCCGGTCGTGTTGTTCTTGTGCGTCCACAACGCTGGCCGTAGCCAAATGGCGCTCGGCTTTTTCACTCATTACGCCGGCGAGGGCGCCGTCGCTTGGTCGGGTGGTTCCGAACCCGGCCAGCAGATCAATCCGGTCGCCGTCGAGGCGATGCGCGAACGCGGCATCGATATCACCGCCGAATTCCCGAAACCCTGGACCGACGAAATCGTCCGGGCCGCCGACGTGGTGGTCACGATGGGCTGTGGCGATGCCTGTCCGGTGTTTCCGGGCAAACGCTATCTGGACTGGGAGCTGGATGATCCGGCCGGCCAGGGCATCGAGGATGTACGGCCGATCTGCGATGAGATCGAGCGCCGCGTCCGCAGTCTGCTGGCCGACCTGGACGTCCCGGTCCGGTCATGACCGACCCAGTCATGGCCGTCACCGACCTGCCCGCCGGGGCGATCCGACCCCCAGCCGGTTCGACCCGGCGACCGATGGCGCGGGCGGTCGCGGCCGAATTCCTCGGCAGCCTGCTGCTCACCGCCGTCGTGGTCGGCTCCGGCATCGCCGCCCAACACCTCTCCCCGAACGACATCGGGTTGCAGTTGGCCGAAAACGCCGCCGCCACCGGCGCCGGCCTGTACGCGCTGATCCTGATGTTCGCGCCGATCAGCGGCGCGCATTTCAACCCAGCCGTCTCGCTCGCCGCCGCCCTGCTCGGTCAGCTGTCCTGGCGCTACGCAGCCGCGTACTTCCCCGCCCAGGTCTTGGGATGTTTCACCGGCGCGGTGCTGGCCAACGTCATGTTCGGCGGTAGACCGGTCAGCATCAGCATCACCAGCCGGGCCACTTTGCCGCACGGCATCTCCGAAGTCGTCGCCACCGCCGGCCTGCTCCTGGTGATCTTTTCCCTCACCCGTACCGGCCGCGGCCAGTACGCTCCGGCTGCGGTCGGCGCCTACATCGGTGCCGCGTACTTCTTCACCAGCTCCACGAGCTTCGCTAACCCCGCCATCACTGTCGGCCGCATCTTCAGCGACACCTTCGCGGGCATCGCGCCAACCTCCGCGCCGGCCTACGTTCTCGCGCAGCTCGTCGGCACCGCTGTCGCCGTCGCGACGATCCGGGCCATATACCCGGCCGCCAAATAGCGCGAGTCCCCACTAACCCTTCTTGCGGTGTCCAACGGGCAGCTATGCGGGCAATCTGCTGGCATGCTGCTGGTGTGGACGGGGGTGGTGATGGGTCCGACGGGCTCGAGGAGTTAGGCCGGCAGTGGGCGGCCTATCTGGAGCGGAAGGCGGCCTGGTTTGAGGACTTGATGCCGCAGCCGGGCCCGACCCGGTCGGGCCGGTGGCCGTCGCGGCCGTGTGTCGCGTTCGGGGTGGCGGTGGACATTGCGGTGGACATTGCGGCGAACCGGGAATCGTTCCGCCCTGGCGGGGATCGGCCGCCGCGGTTGGAGGTCGTGTCGATGTCTGGAGACGGTTACATTCCGCGGCAGATAAAGAAGTATTTGACCAGCGAGGTCCGGGCTACGCTGCCGGATGACGTCTCGTTGGACGCTGAGCGGCGGATGATCGCCTTCACCGATCTGGCGAAGCTTCCGCCGCCGGCCGGTGAGGACGAGCAACACCCGCTCCGCGGGTACCGGCTGGAGTCGATTGCCGCCGGATTCAAGATTTGTTACCAGTGCCAATTGGCGATGCGTCAGGCCGGCGTGCGGCCGGCCAGCGCGGTGGCGTCACCGCCGCCGGGCTATCCTGCGGTGTTCCCGGCGCAGAAGAGAGGAATGGGTCCGTCGTGGTGAGTCGATTGCGGATGGGCGATCGCGCGTTGGCCGACCGGATCACCGCCGCCGGTCCCGCCGCTCAGCGCCAGGTCGCCGACGACCTGGCAGCCCACGTGCTGAGCGTCGTTCCGATCGCCGGCGCTCAGGAAACGCTGGATGCGCTGCGGGCCGCGCAGTACGGCGATTCGCCCCTGCGGCACTGGCTGGAGTCCCAAGGCGATCAAGCCGACAGCGAACGTCTCGCCGCTGAGGAAGACCTTCAACAAGCGCAACTATATGGTCAAGACACCGCTCCGCTCGATGCGCAGCGGCGGCAGTGGCGCAACACGGCCCGCGCCTACATCCTCGCCTTCTACGCGCTGGATCCCGATCCCGACGAGGCCGCCCAGGAAACCGTGTACGAGGCCAGCTTCATCCTCGACAAGACCGACCTCACTACCCGTGTGCAGGCGTCCCTCAACGCGACGACCTGACCATCACTCCACCGCCGGTCCCGCCGGTTCAGTTGTGCTGCTGGTCGAGACGGTCGGCGACGTACGTCGCCCAGGGTCGGCCGGCCAGGACCGACCATCGGTGCGCTGTGAGAGGCGTCAACCCCAGCAGGTCGGCGGTCACCGCTGGCGGGAGTGTTCCGGCCAGGTGCAACAGGGCGGAGGCGCGATAGTCGGACGGCTGGATCCCCAGACGTTGCAGACGCGTGGTCATCGTCAGGGGCAGGATCGGGCGTCCGGGCCAGACGCCGGGGAACAGCCACGGCCCGGGGTCGGTGCCGCCAGCGGTGGTGCGGTTGTGCCGTTGGTCGACGAGCCGGCGCAGGTGGCCGGCGAACGGTTCGGGGATCTCGATCGGACTCGCGCCGAGGGTGAGCGTGGCCGGCTGGCCCAGGGTCAGGTGGTCCACGGTTAACCGGGTGATCTGGTGCGGTCGTTGACCAAACAGCAGCACCAGGAGACCAGCGACGCGATCGTCGACCTGGTGGCCGTCCCCGTGCAGCAGGTCGCGGGCCAGCGTCCACCGTTGGTCGTCGGACACGGTGTTGCTCGCAGTCGCGCGGGCGGCGCGTTGGTGGGTGATGGTTAGTTTCGGCAGGTGGCCGTGGCGACGGGCCCAGGACAGGAAGGCGCGCAGCTTGTACAGCCGCCCCGTCGATTGACTGTTGCGTCGTAACCTCACAGGAAGCGCCCGGGAGCAGGGTCAGCTTCGGACATGGACTCCTGCCGCCGCGAGTCGCTCCGCGTCGAACTCGGTGGGCCAGCGCGTTGCCGCATCGGCGTGGGCGTCGATCAGCTCGGCTCCGGTCAGATCGCAGCCACTGAAGTCGGTGCCGCACACTGTCGCCGCACGAAGATCGGCGTTTCGCAGGTTCGCTCCCGCAAGGTAGGCGCCGGTCAGATCGGCTTTCGCGAACGAAGCGCCTTCCAGCCAGGTCCTGCGCAGATCGGCCCGGGTAAAGTCGCTTCGGTCGAACCGGCAGCCACGTAGCCAGGATCGGGCCAGATTCGCGTATCGGAAATGGACATCAGTGAAGTGGCCGTGGCTGACCTGGAGCCCACGTAGATCGACGCGTGACAGGTACAGTTCGGCACCTCCCGGCTCCGCCGTCGACATGCGATTGACCGCGAACATCGCTCGAGCCAGCACGATCGCCGCGGCCTGCAGGTCAGCCGCTCGAAACTGCAACCAAGGACGCTCATCTACCTCGACAGTGGGATGGACAGGGCCGTTCACCATGCCGACGTGCCATGGCGCATGATTGCGAATAAACGCGCCCAGGATGAATTGGACCGTGCGGCGATCATTGGACGAATTCCGGGCGATGCGCTCTAGCGCGTAAATGCCGCCAATTCTGATATCCATGTTGTCGCTGCCAACGTGTTCGATGGCCCGGGTGAAACGTTCGGTGATCTGCCCTTCCCTGTTCACCCGTACCTGCCACCAGGTAGCAGCGGCGCCGATCACCACCAACAGACCCGCGAAAGTCTGAAGGAGACTGGCGCGGACGCCGTTTTGCAGTTGCGCCTGCGTCTGCTGGAGCTGGATACGATCAGACGCCCCCGTAACAGCATGCAGCTCTGCCGTGGTTAGGGAGGGGTAGAGCCATCCAGGCAGGACAGCGAGGCAGACAATGACGACCACTCCGAGCAGGCACGCAACGGCGATAGCGATGACGGCCGTACGACGACTCATGCCGATCCCCCGATCGAAGACACATGTCAGGCAACTCATTGACGCGAACCCTATGACACCGGCTCTCGCCTCATGGATGGCCGCGACGGTCGAGTTGGGAAAGGGTGCGTATGCCTTCCATGCGCCGCCTGTCACCCGGCCGCCTTTCACCCCGTTCGCGCCGACCGATGGGATGCGGGAGTCAGCGTCGACAGACGCGGCGGACGGTGAGGGGCTAGGCGCGGCCTTGAGCCGAGCGGGACGCCGGCCGATACTGTCGGGCCTGAGCGCGGCGGCGACCGCCTGGCCGTGGCCGGAGCGATCTTGCGACGGCTGGCCGTCGTCGGCGCCCGGAACAGCCTCTGCTGGGTCGTCGTTGACGGGCACTGGCTCGACGCACCCGCACCGGAGGCGCCGATAGCTGGACGTTATGACACCAGCCGCCCGTACAGGTCACCAAATGGACGCACGTCTCGTCCGCGACTGGCGCGGGCGGTACAAGCCATGTCGCCGCCAGCTCCCCCACAGGCTCGATGCGATCAGCGCGACGCCGATCCCACCGAGGACGCCGGCCATCATCAAAGTCATCCCGGTCGCCACCATCAACAGTAACGGACTAAGGCGTTATGCAATAGGCTATCGGGTAGCCCGCTCTATGACTCTAGCGGGAAATCGCTCAATGAGTCCTTGGAATTGTCGAAGCTTCTCACGCCAATCCGAAGCTTATCGGTGCGATATGGTCCACATTAGCGGACCGACTACTTAGTCCAGACCCTCAACACCTCTATGCCTCCGACTCGGAGTAAATTATCGTCGGCGATCGCCAACAAGGCAACCTCGCATTGCTCCGGCGCGGATTCGACACACACGCGCTTTCCACCACCGCCTGCCGCGACCCTTAAGGTCGAACCTTGGCGCCAGTCATCTGCTCTGACTGTTGGGGATTAGCCACCCATTCAATGATCACTACGGCTGCCGGATCTTCGATCTATCACGACCTGCCCGTCCGTCGATCACGGCGTCGTGATCTCCGGTCAGCGTCGCATGTCTCGCAGCAACACCGTCCAACTGATGCAGGTCTGACGTGCGGCCCTAATCTAGACCGTGGACCAAGCGTGCTTCGTTGTGGACCTTCGCGGCCTCACCGAGCAACCGCTTGCGAAACTGAAGCGCCTGATCACTGACGTCAGTGATCAAAACCGCGGCGTGACCGATAAGAACGGCGCTGCCCAGGCATGCAACGTCGAGAGTAAGGCCGAGCATCTCAACGCTGAGTTCGTTGCCCTCCAAGAGCCCTCCACGTACTCGCACGGCGTGCAAGAGCCCGACCGGAGTGCTGTGTGTCGTCTGACTTAGCAGTGTGTACGCCACTTGCAGCCACCCGGGCTCAGGGTACGGGGCTCCCATCGCCCGTAGCATGCTGGATATGGACGGCAACGGCGTCCTGTTCTTCGCGATCTCGTCGGTGGGCGTCACAATTTTGACGTTCTCAGGTAGCGCCAGAATGTTTTCGGCATCAGCCCTCCTAATCCCGCTCCCCACCAGAGTGTTGACTGTCCTCTTTCTTCGAGCACGATACTCATCGAAGAACTGTTTGGCCCGGGCTTCGAATGCCGCCTCATTGGGAATTGAGATCCGCCACACGAGGCGAGCTGCTTCTTCCAAGAGCATTCTTGCAGCAAAGACCGCAATCACGGCAGAGCCGGGCCTATTATAGGTCGACATCACCGTCTGAAGACTGGAATGTGCGCCCCCGAAGGCGAGGATTGCATGAAGCGATGGCTCGCCATAGTCGTGCGGTCTGATAGGCATGCTTCGCGCCAATGAAAAGTACGCCTCCGCAGCTGATGCTACGTCGTCGGCTGTATTTACGTCTGGCAATATGTCTTCTTGAGCGACGATAGCCGCACCACGGATGATCCCTAGAGGTCGCGTGACGGGAACTCGACTCTTTCTAGCTTGTCCTTGCGTCCGCTTGGACGGATTTAGCCGGTGTATCCGAGTTGCGACCGAGGCGACTTCCTCGGTACAGTCGATGGCCGTTTGCAAGAAGGTCTCCTTCGGTACGTCCGCTGGCCACTGCTCCGGCGCCACAGTCACAGTTCCTAGCAAGGTTGCTATGACACCAATCGCCGAGACATGCATGAATAGTGCCTCATGGTCGGGCCGCAGGTCATGGCCTGGCGTGCCGTCGGCGGTGAGGCTGCTCTGCAAACCGAGGTAATTTCCATGACCAGCGTGTGCGAGAACCATCACGGCGCCGCGTAAGCCCGGCACATCAAGCAGCATCCGAACTCGCCGAAGCAGCGGTTCTTGTGGGCGCCCTGGCCACACTAATGATTCATCGGATGGACTCCCTTGGAGAAAATCTTCTAACAGCTCATTCTCATCCGGTATTGGCGCAACGTCGAGCCAACTCATCGATTGGCCAGTCAAGTCCGCGAGGTCAGGCAATGGCATCAGCCAACGATTGAGGATCGGGCAGCTTGCATCAGCCTCCTCGAGGAGGACACAGATACGGTTTCGCTCCTGGAGGAGGTTTCCAAGCAAGGCGCGACTCCGTTCAGGTTGTTCGCCGATCCATAGCCAACGCAGACCGTCCACGAATAGACTCCGTGCCATCGATCCCATGACCGTCCCCCCAACCCAGCCCCAATCATGGAATCCGCGCAGTCATAGCGCTGCCGTGCGAACATAAACGTAAGGCCCACCAGAAAGCGATCGGCTGATACATCGAGATGGTAGTCAATAGGCAATGTATCTAGATGAAGCCGGAGCGAACGCGTCGCCATGCGAAGAGCGAGCACATCCGCTGAGGGCGTCCGCCCGTCAGGACGTGCCTCGTCACCTGCATTCATCGATTCATCCTCTTGCACGTCGACTAGTCGGCCATGGCCCGATCTGAGCATCTCTGTATTTCATTCGCGACGGACTTCTGCAGCTCCGGCGCCTGTGCCTCCTGACGGACCGCTACTCAAACCATTGGCGGTCGAATCCCAGTCGCAAGGAGCCGAACGAGGGCGCGAACGCGCTCCTCGTCAGTGCCACGATGCCCCTCGAGGAGCTGCTGCGCGGCGGCAACCTGTCGCCGGTTGAGGCGTGGTGTCCTGCTCTCGAACCTCCTCACTGTCGATCTGACAACCGTTAGCTGCTCTCTGAGTGGGAGCTCCATTAATCCAACAACGAGTCCCACCGGAACTTCGAATCGATCTGGCTGGCTCAGCTCCGCGTAACGGATGACGGCATGGCTCATCGCCTTCGCGAGACCTCGACGAGTGGAACTTAGCCCTAGTAGGGTCGCCGTCAGCGCTGCAATACAGACCGTGCCAATGCTCGCTAACGCGGGGGCAAATCCGACCTCCTGGCCAAGGAGATAGACACCTCCGGCACAGACGACTGCGATGTACGCCGCCATACCGTACCGGTCGAAGAGAAGTCGAGGAGTCACTACATCCACCAATCAGATAAGGGCATGTAGACCAACAAGCACGGATACAGACGTGACAACGATCGCGGCTACGTTCGGAAGAATGATGCCGCGCCAAGCACGGAGCCTGTGCGGCGCTGTCGATTCATATCCCCACGACTTCACCGCGTGAATCAAGCCTGCTACCCCGAAACCCATGAACGCTAAATCAAGGATCTGATTCTGGGTCACGCTGCCGTCGCCAGCCTCTCGCCACAACAGCACGAGTGCAGTGATAATGCCTCCGCCGACCCAGTCGTGCCAGAACAAATAGTCGTCGCGAGACCATCGCGCAGTCCCGTTGTGCCGAGCAACCCACGCCAGGTATTTCTGAAATCCGGACGATGCCAGCGCCACCGCCAGCGGGCCAGCGATAAGTGTGAAGCTTGCGACGTTCACGAAGCCCTCCAGTCGTGCTGGTCGAGCTAGGGCTTGATCGGCCAGTCGGGTAAATGGTCCCGCGACCACCGCACCGCACACCTGGTGTTTTCAGCAAGCCGACCTTTCACCGTTCCAGCCTAACCGGACGAACGAGAGGCGCGACGATTTCTTTTGGCGGTGGTCGGCATCTTGAAACTCATTCCCAGCCAGCCAATCATCCCCAAGCACTAGGGCACCTCGGAGGGCTCGGAGGACGGCCAAAATGTGCGCACGTGATCGACCCTCCCGATCTACGGCTCACCGTTGATCACGTGTGCGGTGGCGAAGGTGTGACGATCCAGACACAGCCCATGTCGGCGTAGTAGTCGTAGAGTTCGTCTCACCGGTAGTCGGATTTTGCTGCGTGGGCTTTGAGGTTTGACGTGCGATGGCGCAAGCCGTCCGTCTGTCGGATCAATCCCGAGCGACGAGGTCATTCAGGCAGTTAGGACAGATTCCATCGTCGGGATCCAGCGTCGGTGTTCCGCAGCGTCCACATGATCCGAGGCGCTTATTAGTGGAGAACCCGCAGTAGAAACAGGCAGCGGTGAGGTAGGTGTTGGGATCGTTGCGGGTGGCCACCATTACAAGGGCCGCGAACTCACACTCTGGACACGTTGCGATCGGCAAGCCGCCGCCGTCCTTGACCGCGACATGTCTGGATTCGCCAAGAACGTTCTCGACGTACTCGACGGCCGTCGCCAGCTGATCCTCTTGGCTCCAGTCGCGACCGCAGAAGTGGCAACGTGAGGACCCCTCATGAGGCAGGAACGTCCACGCCATTTGAAGGCAATCCGGGCAATGAATCACGATGCCCGACCATGCATCCAATTCGGGACCGATTCGAGTCAACCGCGCCCAGCTAACGGCAGCAATCGAGGTCAGAGCCCCACGGATAAGCCCTTCAGCTCTATCTAGGTGGGCGACCTCCTGCTCCGGTGCGTCCGGCGTGAGATGTCGCTGGATGAACTGAGACAACACATCCAGTGCCGCGGCAGCGCGAGTGGCAACAACCTCATGATTGCTGGTCGAACCAAAGTGTTGAAGTTTGTTCCGCTCTTTGCTCAGAAAATTCAGGGCACCACGCTCTTTGTCCGCCAGCTGTATCCCGGCAACCCGGTCGAGGCGTTTGAGCGCCGCGCTGAGGCTCACACTGCGGAAATCGCCCTGCCTGAACTTGTTCAGGTCGACGCTGTAGGGATCATCGAAGACGTGTTTGATCCCTTCGCGCTGCAACCGCACCTTCACCAAAATCTCGATCGCAGCTTGCAGATGCAGGACTGCGTACTTCAAGTTTCGCGGATCTTGGGAATCGGCGAGATTGGAGATCGCGCTATCGAGAAAGTCGACCCCGTTGACAATGGGGTTGAACTCCAGAACCTTCCCGGAGAGCGTTGAATCTCTAGCCTCACCCATCAAGCATGCTCCCTCCACCGTAGATCGTACGCCGAACGATGGCTCCTTCAGGCCAGGCGACTAGTGCGAGAGCAGATGTGGCAGTCGAGATTCTGTCGAGCACGCTGATGGATCCGCTGCCCGCTGCGCGGGAAGTGCAGCAGGGAGTGCTCCCCGTCGTCAGTGTGAAGATTGGTGACAGCGAGCATGAAGTGGTTGACGGCTTCGCCGGCGGCGAGGCTGTTGAGAGCGATCACGCTGGGTGCGGGGACTTCGTTGAGGTAGCGGGCTTGCTGCTGGACGTTGTCTGGCAGCATGTCCAGCGCCAGTTCGGTCGGGTCGATCAGGCCGTTGCACCACATGCAGCCGTTTCCCGGGATCAGCTGGCGAACGGCGACGTGGATCCGGCCGATCCTCCCGGATGCGTCGACCGGAATCTTGACGCCCGCCTGCGTCGCAGGGATGAGGTATCGGTGAACGGTCTGATCGACCCAGTGCCGGGCGGCGTTGGTGTCAGCGGCGAGGAAGATCCAGTCGCAAGCCGCGATGGCCTGCCGGGCGTCGGGATGCTGGACGTGCTCGGGCACAACGGTCAGAGCAGCCGCGGGATTGACGCGTCGGGCGTTGCGGGCGGCGAGGTCGGTCTTGAGCTTGCCGATGTCGTCCAGTTCCGCCGCGACGAGCCGCGGCAGGTTTGTCCCGTCGACGATGTCGCGGTCGATCAGGACAAGATGGTCAACGCCGAGCCTCGCGAGCAGTTCGACGATAAGGCTGCCGACGCCGCCGAGTCCGATGACCGCGACTCGCATCCGCCCGAATGCTTGCTGGCCACGGTCCCCAAACAGCCGGGCCTGCCGATCGTGGCGGGTGTCGCTGGACGCAGCCGAGGCTGTCGCAGGGGTGAGGCGGATCAGGTTTCCGCTGGGGATGATGACCTCGGTCAACCGGGCGCGCGTCCCGTCTGGGAGCCAGAGGTCCCCGGCTGCTGCCTGCGGCGTGAAGACCAACCCGCCAACGACCTGCCCGGTGATCTTGCGAAGGGCTGGGTAACCGCGTTCATGGCTGGCGAGGTCAACGCGGGAGAACTCGACCGTCGTGGTGCCGAAGTGGTTGTGGACCGGGAGGTAGGCGAGCTTCTCGTCACGAGCGCGCAGCGCCACGTCGCGTACGAACTCCGCCTTGAGGGCGCGGTACCCGGTAGTGCCCTCGACGTAGTCGATGCCGTCGACGGCAAGGATGAGTTCTCGAGCAAGCAGCCGGGGACCGCGAGGCCCTTCGGCTCGGTCGGCGAGGATGACGGCACCGTGTTCATCGTCGTCGGGTCGGAACAGGTGCCCTTGGAGTTCAGCCCAAAGCCGGGGCGGAAGGGTGAGGCTCCACCCTGGCGAGGGCGGCTTCACTTCGTGGTGAACCACGTGATCACTTTCTCTGCTTTGAGGGCGGCGTTGTCGATCGCCGGGTTCCACCGGTTGGAGCGGCGCGACAGCTGCAGGGCCTGCCGTCCGCACCAGTCCACCGGCTGTACCGCATCACCGAGGGGCTGACCGTCTGCCGGGACGACGCGTCCGATGTAGTGCGGATAGACGTCGGCGTGGGGGTAGGCGGCGCTGATGTGGAAGCCGAGCCAGGTCGTGCTGGGGATGAAGCGGTCTCCGAGGTCGACGTGGTCAACGATGACCGTGGCGCCGCCGGCGCCGTCCGGGAGGACCTCGACCGGTTTCCCGGCGAAGTGGGCCTGGACGGCGGCGACGGCTGTCACGACTGCGTCGCTCGGCTCGGTCATGAGTTCTCGTCCGTGGCGACGGCGATGAACTCCTCGCCCTCGTGAACGGTGATGACTTCGTCGTTGCCGACGACGTCGTAGTGGTGGCCACGCTTGACCGACAGTTGGAAGTCCTGCTGGAGGTCGGCTCCTTGCTCGACGGCCGCAGCCTTGATCTGCGTTCCGGTCATCCGCCTGTCGGTCAGAATTACCGGGTCGCCGTTAACGGTGACGGTGATCCGGGTCGGGGGCCGTCCGTGCTGGTCGGTGGCGTCACGCTCACTGGTGATGGGCATTGTGGAGTCCCTCCATGTGTCAGGGTCTGGACAGCATCTTCCGATGTAAGGTGTGCCTATCTTCTCTCAATGTTCGAGATGTCGAGCATTAAACGGAGGATAGCATGAATGCTCGCTATGTCGAACAATGAGCGACAGGTGACAGGACCCGCGAAGAACAGGAGCCCGAGGTGGCCAATGCGAGCATCGACGTGATCGCCCTCCACGGGGCACTGGACGCAGCCAGGGAGGCCAAGCGGTTGTCGTGGCGTCAGCTGGCGAAGCTCCTCGACGTCAGCCCGTCGACCATGTCGCGGCTGGCGAACGGGAAGAACCCGGATGTCGACGCGTTCGCGACGATGGTGCGTTGGCTTGAGGTGCCGGCCGAGAAGTTCATGGTTGACGACGAGGAACTGCAAAGACGGACGGCCGAACCACCGGACTTGGTAGCCCAGCTGGCTCCATTGCTGCGAGCGCGCCCGGATCTAGAGCCGGAGGACGTTGAGCACTTGGAGGAGTTGATCGGCTCGGCGGCGCGACGCTTCAGGGCCGACCGAGCGAGAAGGGCAGACTGAGCAGTGGGTGCGCGGTGGACTCAGGCCGCGATGCGGATCGTGGCCGAGGAGGAACGAGCCGGGCTCGAGTTGTGCGTACTGGAACCGCTGGATCCGTATCGTCTAGCTGACGAGCACGGCATCCCGGTGTATCCGCTCGAGGAACTCGAGGACGGCCCCCGCGCGCAAGCCGCTATCCACCATTTCACGTCGGTGCGCTCGACCATGTGGTCCGCTGCGCTCATTCCAATGGGAAGTAGCCGGCTCATCATCGAGAACACCGCCCATCCCGTGACCAGGCGTCGCGCCAGCCTGGCACACGAAATGGGCCATCATCTGCTCGAGCACGAATTCGCTGAAATGCTGCTGACCGAGGACGGCTGCCGGCGTTTCGACCAGGCACGGGAGAATGAGGCCAAGTTCCTCTCGGGGCAGCTGCTGATCTCTGATGCGGCGGCGAGGCGGGCAGCGTTCGACGGGAAGAACAACGCTCAGGTGGCTGCCACGTATGGGGTGAGTGAGCAGTTCGCCCAGATGCGAATGTCCGGAGCGCGTGTGATGGCTCAACGCGCCCTCGCCAAGCAAGCCCGCCCGCGATGAGGACCTGCAACGGTGGAGTGCATCTCGGGACGCGGACCGCCGCTGCGGCCAGCCGGGCCCCGCTCCCTCCTGACGCCAGGCTAGAAACGTGCCCAGAACGTGCCCAGACGCTCCGAGACAGCATGATACTCAGCGGTACTGGCTGAAACGGCAACTCCGACGAACGTCGCACAACATGGACTGAGCAGTACAGATTGACATGGGTTGAACAGCATTCCTTTCGGCTGAAAATCGGAAGGTCGGCGGTTTCACCCGTTGCGCTCATAATCCGACGCGGCGTCCCTCCCACGCTGGAGGTCGGTCGACCTTCCGAAGGTGAGGCCCGCGCCGGCACACCGTGATCGCTGACGGCCTTACCGACAGGTGGTTCCGGGAGTTGCTCCTGCGGCCCAGCCTTGACCGAACCTCGCCGCCCTCGGCGGGGTTCTCGCAGGCTCGATGCTCACCCTCGGCGTTCACCTGCAGGTGAACCCGACAGCCATCGACCGTGTCTTGATCCGGCCGCTCGGCATGCCCCAGCAGTAACCGCTGCCGTCACGAACAGTGAGGAAGTCCGAGGCTGCGGCCTCACAATGGGTAGTCGTGGTAGCCGATATCAACCGCTGCTTCCGCGCCGGCGGGCCAATCGCGGTCGCCCTGACCTGACGAGGTGGTCATAGGACGCACCAGCTCGCTTCAGGGACGCCTGCAGGCCCTATATGTGGGACCGAAGGTGAGCCCGAAGTGTGCCCAGAGGTTCTATAACCAGCTGATACGCATTGGTACGCATTGGTACGCATTGGTACGCCCGAGCGTGCCACCCTGGGCTGTAGACCCCGGTTCACCTGGACAAACTGGTACTCAGTTAAACTCGTTGGTACGGAGCAGTACTTCGCCGCCTTAGCTCAGTCGGCCAGACGCACTCGAAACCTGTTGCGCAAACGGTTGGCAGAGGGCTTGCCCGATCCGATTCAGTGACAACCGAAGCAACTGCGGCACGGGTTGTCCAATGACGGAGCGGGCGTCCAGCCAGATGCTCGACAAAGCGATCATTACCGGACCTTTGACGGCCCATCAATACCGGTTGCGTTTCGGAGTGACGTACGAGATCTTGGGCACCGGCTGTCCATGGATGTGGCTGGTTGCAAGCCGCTGTAGGAGCCGAACGTTCAGCCGCTCGTCCGGCGGATCTTCCGGTGGAGCACTGGTCGTCTCCGCGCGGGTTTGACCCTCGCGGAGACGATCGGACGGGCATGAGCGCGATCGGGCTCGATCCGGTGGCTGTCGAGTCCGCTACCGGCGGGGCGAGGTTTTCGCTCGCTCGCCGGCCGTGACGGGCAGCGACCGGTTACCCTCCTGGTAGAAGAGGGTCAAGGTGAGCGAGGCGATCCGGCCGTCGCGGAGCTGACCGGAGTAATGGCCGTGTACGGCCCAGATGTCGCCATCCAGCACGTGGAAAGAGCGGACATGGGTGTCGAGCCGACCATCCGCGTCGACGAGCACCGGCCCGGTCAGGTGTTGTGTGGCGTCGAATCCCGGCAGAAGTCCGCGCCACCGTTCGACGAGCTCGTCCGCGGCGAGGGTTTCCGGCTCGCCGCCGAACAGGGAGGTGTAGTCGATGTGGACCTTGTCGGTGAAACACGCCCGGACCGTCGGCCAGTCGACGCTGTCGATGGCGTGCAGCAGGCGGGTGAGCACAGCTCCGTCGTTCATGGGGTGAGTGTCCTTGTGAAGTGGATGGAGGCGGCCTCGGTGGCGAAGTCGACCTGGGCCGGTTGGTCGTAGAAGTCGATCTGACTGCCCGTCGTCCAGGCGAGCTGCACCGGACCGTCGAGGTTCTTGGCGACGCCACGGACGTTTTCGGGAAGCACACAGTCATCGCTGTGGACGAACAGGCTCGGCGTGGCGACCAGAGGCGCCGAGCTGAGCCCGTCGAAGGTCAGCCAGTGCAGCCAGCTGAACTCGGCCATCTCGTTGGTCCAAGCCGGCACCGCGCCGCGCTCGGAGTTCGCGTAGTAATCCATGGGAAGCGCCATCGCGGCTCGGTCGTTGCCAGCGTCGTACGCGGGAACCATCCGCACCGCGCCGGTCTGCCGATAGTCCTCCAGAGCCGCCCGGCCGCGGTCGAGACGGCCCGCGACTCCCTCGGCGCCACCGTAGAACGGCGCGACCGACTCCAGATCGTGGAACCAACCGGCGACGCTCACGAACGAAGAGATCGGCGCGCCGGCGGCGATGGCGGCCAGGCCGTACTGCGCGCTCGCGCACACCGCCAGATGTCCGACCTTCCTCGGGTGCACGAACGAGAGAGTCGACACGTACGCGGCGACGGCTTTGATGTCCGCGATCTTGCGCGTCGGCATCTCGGCCTGCCGCGGCTCGCCTGCGCTCTCGCCGAACCCGGCGAAGTCGAACGTGAAGGCGGTGAAACCACGCGCGGCGAGCGCCCTGGCATACCGGTCGGCCATCTGCTCCTTGACGGTCAACCAGGACCCGGTGACGATCACGGCCGGCTGCCGGACGAACAGGTCGTCGGACTCGCGATATACGCGTCCGGACAGCGAGACGCCGCCGTCGACGATCAGAAAGGGATTGATACTCACCCGGCCACGATCACACGGCCGGCCCAACCGGGGAGGGTCGAATCTTGCGGAGTTCTCCCGGCAGCACACCCAACTGCCGGCGAAACAGCTGGCGGAAATGCCGGACGTTGGACAGGCCGACCTCGTGCGCGATCTCCGCGACACTCATCGACGAGCCCAGCAGCAGCGCCCTGGCCCGATCGACCCGCCGCGCGGTGACGAACTGGTGCGGCGCCATCCCCGTCGTGGCCTTGAACCCGCGGGCGAAGTGGTACGGACTGAGCGCGGCCACCGCCGCGAGTGCGTCCAACGTCAACTGGCCACCGAGTCGCGCGTCGACGTACTCCGCGACCCGGTCGACGGTCTTGGCGTCCAGCCGCCCCACCCGCTGCCGGTCCTGCCGTATGCCGGCGTACCGCTCGAGCAGGTGGCCGGCCAACCGGTGCGCGACGGTGCTCGCCGCCATGTCGCTCATCGGCGTACCGGTCAGATGCGCACGACGCAGGATCGACGCGGCGGCCAGCACCGTGGCGTCGTCGGCCGCCATCGCCGGCGCGATCGCGTCGCCGCTTCCGCCCATCGACCGAAGCAGCACATCGCTCGGATAGATCTCCAACGCCTCGGCGGTCTCGCCTATCTCCGTCCAGATGATCTCCTCCGAGCCGGTCACGAACACGGCTCCGGCGCGGATGTCGGCCGTCGACGACCGGCCCGGCAACCCGAAGACGGCGCCACGGTGCGCGGTGAACGACACGCCGACCTGGTGTGGCTTCGTACGCGTCACGGAGCCGGCCGGCGGCAACCAGTTGTATTCCGACCGCATCCCCGGCCAATCGCACACCTGGGTCCTTGGCCGACCGAAGTCGGACCGGGCCGGGTCCGTCCCGCGAGCTGACATGATCACCATTCTCGCTGATCACGCCCGGTAGGCCGGCGAAGACTCCGTTGTCACGCAGGTCGCGATGTCGCGGCGTCGAATGTCACGAAACAGCTCCGAAATCGGACATTCCCTGGCCGTTTCGTCACATTCGTCGGAGCCTTTACAACGCCAGCAAATCCGAATTAGCACTCAAACTTGACATGATCATTCAAGAAGATCGACGCACTCGGCGCAGGCGTCAGACGGCGGCGGCCATCCTTGATGCCGCTGAACGGTTGTTCGCTGAGCGCGGCTACGCGAAGACCACGATGAGCGAGGTCGCGGACCACTGCGATATCGCCGTGGGCTCCCTTTATACGCATTTCCCAAGCAAAGACGCGCTGCACGCGGCGGTGATCGACCGCGCGATCGCCGACGACCAGGCAGGCGTCGAGCAGTCCGGCGATCCATCTGCCGAGCAGCGCGCAGTCGTACGGCAGATCTCCAGAGGTGACCTGCCATTAGGAATTCTGGGGCGCAGCAGATCGTACGCACTTCTTGTGGCTCAACGCCAGGGTGGTGGACTGGTGGCCGCGACAAATGGCGATGAACTTCACTCGATTGAACAGGATGCGGCTTCTCTCGCTATCGGTGGCCCCGTTGTAATGGAGGCAAGTAGCCCTGTATCTCTCAGAGGAAATCATTGCTCTTGAGGACCTGAAGGGGCAATTCGAATCGTTGCTTTTCCCGCTTGTGTCGCGAAACGATGTCTGGAGAGCCACTATCGATGCGCGTTCGCTGACTGGCTCTGCGGGCCGGCTCGAATGAGATGCCGACAATCAAGCGTGGCAGTATGTACCGACGCCACCGCGCGTGTCAGCCGAGGTCTTCGATCGTTCGACCCCGAATCGATACGGCCGCAGGCGCAACAACAATCGTGGCCGTGGATCAACTTCCCGACTTTCCCGACTTCGACATTCAGCTGGACGGCGCATGGCTCGCTCCGATCCAGCTCGCCAAAGACCGCGACGTCCCTCTCTGGTCCGACGATGTCGGACTACGCATGCTCGCCCGTCATCTTGGCGTTCGCACGTTCGGAACTCCTGCTCTTTTCGATCAGATCATGTCAGAACGCATCGAGATTTCCGCAGATGACCATCAAATCAAGTCGATAGCCGAACACCATCGTCAACATCCTGCGGGATCCTGCCAACAACCACCGGAGTACGACCTCGACGTCTCACTGTGTGTAATCGGCGACGGTTACAAAGATCGTCACGCTGCGTATAGCAGAGACTAGGAACCGTGCCGCGAGACAGCGAGACAACCGCACGTCCCAGAACCGCAGGATTTCCGATCCGAAACGACGACAACAAACGAGGTGGTCCGTTCCGTTTGTGCGCCCGAAGTGTGCCCAGAGGTTCTATAACCAGGCGATACGCGTTGGTACGCATTGGTACGGCTGAGCGAGCCACCCCGAGCCGCAGACCCCGGTTCACCTGGACAAACTGGTACTCCGTTACACTCGCTGGCACGGGCTAGTACCGTGCCGCCTTAGCTCAGTCGGCCAGAGCGACGCACTCGTAATGCGTAGGTCCGGGGTTCGATTCCCCGAGGCGGCTCCACGACGTGACCAGGCCATTCTCAAGATCATGAGGTGGCCTGCTGCGGGGTCGGCGCTATGCCGAGCCGCGCCGGTCGCGCGGCGATCATGCGCTAGGCGGCCGTCCAGCGCTCCAGCTCGGTCAGGATGTTCGAGACCTCGCGGTGCAGCGCGTCGGTGATCGCGGCGGGCGACTCGCCGTCGCGGATGCGCCGGCCCGACTCACGGATGACGATCTGGAAGACGCCGGCCAGCGCGATGCCTTGCAGCCGCGCGATTTCCGGCGCGATCGGCGTCGTGTCGCTGATGGCGGCGGCCAGCGCGGTGGCCAGGCGGTCGGTCAGCTCCAGAGCCAGCCGGTTGACCGTCGGGCTGATGGCGGCCAGATAACCGAGAGTGCCGCGCGCGGCCTCCGCCGGCAGGCCGTGCGTGTCCAACACCGTCTGCTGCAGGACGAAGTCGCGGATCGCCGCCGCCGGACTGGTCCCCGCCGGCCGCGTACGGATCAGCTCGCTCAACCGGTCCTGAATCTGCTGCTCACGGTCGGTGACCAGCTGTTCCTTGCTGGGGAAGTAGTTGTAGAGCGTCTGCTCGGCCACCTCCGCCGCGCGCGCGATCTCACTGACCGTCACCGCCTCGTAGCCGCGCTCGGCGAACAGCCGAGCCGCCGTGTCAGCGATGTGCCGGTGCGTACGCGCCTTCTTGAGGTCACGGAGTCGAGCCACGCCGGAAGTGTACCAAGCCACAAACTTGGAGCTGACTCTAAAAATGGCGTACGCTCCATGGCATGACACTCATGAAGGCAGCACGGTTCAGCAGGTTCGGCGGTCCGGAGGTCCTGGAGATCGTGGAGCTTCCGGAGCCGCGTCCGGGTCCCGGCCAGGTCCGCGTCGCGGTCAGAGCGGCCGGCGTCAACGCGAGCGACTGGAAGAAGCGGCAGGGTCTGATGGACCAGCAGCTGCCGCAGACCATGGGGCACGAGGCGGCCGGCGTCGTCGACGAGCTCGGCGACGGCGTGACGGACGTACGCGTCGGCGATCGCGTGTTCGGCTTCGACACCACCGGCGCCGCGCAGGCCGAGCTGGCGGTGTTGGCCTGGTATGCGCCGATCCCGCCCTCGCTCGACTTCGCCGCGGCCGCCGCGCTGCCGGTCGCGGTCGAGACGGCCGCGCGTGCGCTCGACCAGCTCGGGGTCCAGAGCGGCAGCACGTTGCTCGTCAACGGGGCTTCGGGCAGCATCGGCCGCGCCGCGGTCCAGATCGCGGTGTCACGAGGCGTACGCGTGATCGGCACCTGCGGTCCGGCCAGCCATGACGCGGTCCGGTCTCTCGGCGCCGAACCGGTCGCGTACGGAGACGGCATGGCCGACCGCGTACGCGCGATCGCATCCGTCGACCACGCGCTTGATGTCGCCGGCAACGGCGTCCTGCCCGAGCTCATCGAGCTCACCGGAGACGCACGACGCGTCATCACGATCGCCGACTTCGATGGCGCACAACAGCATGGCGTACGTTTCAGCAAAGGCGACGAAGGCCGCGCGCTCTACTCACTCAAGCTGATCGAGCCCTGCGGCTGGTCGATCCCGGTCGGAAAGACATTTCCGCTGGCCGAGGTCGCGGAGGCACACCGCGCCGGCGAAAGCGGGCAGGTGCGCGGAAAACTCGTCATCCTGGTCGGTGACCGATGAACCGCTGGGTGGCCCTGATCGTCCTGAGCCTGGCGCAGCTGATGGTCGTCCTCGACTCGACCATCGTCAACATCGCGCTGCCCTCGGCGCAACACGATCTGCGCTTTTCCATTGACGACAGGCAATGGATCGTGACCGGCTATGCGCTCGCGTTTGGCAGCCTGCTGCTCCTCGGCGGCCGGCTCTCGGATTTCTTCGGCCGCAGGCGGATGTTTCTCGCCGGCGTCACCGGATTTGCCATAGCATCGGCGATCGGTGGCGCGGCTGGCGATTTCGCGCTGCTGCTCATCGCGCGGGTCGCTCAAGGTGCCTTCGGCGCGCTGCTCGCACCAGCGGCGTTGTCTTTGGTGTCGGTGACATTCGCCGACGACGCGCGTGAACGCGGCCGCGCTTTCGGCATCTTCGGTGCGGTGTCTGGTGCCGGTGGCGCGCTCGGACTTTTGCTCGGCGGCGTACTCACACAGCATCTGTCGTGGCGATGGTGCCTGTACGTCAACATCATCATCGCCGCGGTCGCGTTTTTCGGTGCGCTGGCGGTGCTTCGCGACGGCGCCCAGCCGCGGCGCGTACGGTTTGACCTCGCCGGCACGGTCACTGCGGTGCTCGGCCTGGTCGGCATCGTTTATGGCCTCGGCAACGCCGAAACGCACGGCTGGCAGAGCATCGGCGTGCTCGGCCCGGTGGTCGCGGGTGTGGTGCTCATTGCGGTTTTCGTGCTGATCCAACGCCGCGTCAGCCATCCGCTGCTGCCGCTCGGCGTGATCCTGGATCGCGTACGCGGCACGGCATATCTCTCGGTCGGCATCTCCGGCACCGGCATGTTCGCGGTTTTCCTGTTTCTCACCTACTATCTGCAGGACACGCTCGGATTCACCCCGATCCAGGCCGGCGCGGCCTTCCTGCCGATGATCGGCCTGGTGATGGCCGGCGCGGTCTTCTCCGGATCGGTGCTGCTGCCGCGGACCGGACCGCGGCCGCTCGTCCCGATCGGATGTGTGCTCGCCGCGATCGGCATGGCGATGCTGACCGGAATCGGTGCCACCTCCAGCTATGTCAGCGCGGTCCTGCCGGCGCTGCTGGTCACCGGTGTCGGATTCGGACTGATTTTCGGTCCAGTGCAAAACGCCGCGACCAGTGGTGTCGAGCCGGACGAGGCCGGAGTGGCCTCCGCCATGGTCAACACCGCGCAACAAATCGGCGGATCCGTCGGCACGGCCGTGTTCAGCTCGCTCGCCACGACGTTCGCCGGAGCGACTCTTGCCAGCTATCACGTGGTTTTCTGGACCGCCGCCGGCGTTTTCGCGGCCACAGCTGTATTGGCCGCCCTCCTCTTTCGCAACGGCCCGCTGCAACCGGCGGCCACCTATCTGGAGCTGGCATGATTCACCTGCCGCACGACCACGTCATGATCCTCGGCGCGCTCGACCTCGAACGCACGCCGACCGGCGTACGGCCGCGCCGGCTGCCGGCCTGGACGCGGCCGCGACTGTGTGACCGTTTGATGGATCTGGTGGTCGCGCAGGCGGCCGGGGTCCGGCTGCGGCTGCGTACGGCGGCACGGTCGTTGGCGCTCGGCGCGCACGTCACCCTGCCGGTCATGCCAGACGGTCAGCAGCCGGCGATGTTCGACCTTGCCGTGGACGGCAACATCCTCGCTCGCGTCCCGGCCACGGAGATCGTCCGTTTCGACGATCTGCCGGCCGGCGAGAAGGATGTCGAGATTTGGTTGCCACACAACGCGATTGTCGAGCTGCGTACGGTCGACGCCGATGCGCCGCTGCTCGCACCGACTCCACCGACTGGCCTGGCGTGGCTGCATTACGGCTCATCGATCAGCCATGGTCTGGAGGCACCGGCGCCGACCCTGACCTGGCCGGCGATCGCCGCACTGACGACCGGCGCGGCGTTGACCAACCTCGGTTTTGCCGGCAGCGCCATGCTCGATCCGGAGGTCGCGCGGGCCATCCGCGACACGCCGGCCGACCTGGTGACACTGAAGGTCGGCATCAACATCGTCGGCGAAGCGGCGATGCGCGAGCGCACTTTTGTGCCGGCGCTGCACGGATTTCTGGACACGATCCGCGACGGGCATCCGCACACGCCGGTCATCGTCGTCTCGCCGACCCCGTTTTCCGAGCTGGAGAACACCTCCGGTCCGACGGTGCTCGATCCGGAAACCGGCCGCCGACACGCGGCCGGCACGAATGGCGATGGGGCGTTGACATTGACGAGCGTACGCACGCTCATCGCTGGGATTGTCGATCTCCGCGCGGACTCAGCACTGCACTATCTCGACGGGCGTGAGCTGCTGAGCGCGGAAGAGGCGGAGGCGCTGCCGGACGGCATCCATCCTGACCCGGCCGCGCACGTACGCATGGGAAAACGAGCCGCTCGGCTCATTCGAGAGCGGCTCGGACGATCGCTTTGGCGTCCGGATGACGAAAATCGAAGCCGGCCTGGTGGAGCCGGCGTGGCATGACCCGCAGGCTGCCGAACACCTCGTCGGCCATCTTTCCCAACATCACCCGCAAAACCGGTGCCGGCAGCCGGACGCGTACGCGTGCGCCGGTCGCCGCCGCCAGCACGCGCATCAGCTCACGGTTGGGCGGTGGCTCCGGCGCCGAGATGTTGTACGGTCCGGACGCATCCGCATTCGTTGCCAGGAAACGGATCGCGCGGATCGCGTCGGTCAGCGACAGGCAACTCCAGCGCTCGTTTCCCGACCAGAAACACGGACTCACGCCGAGCCGGTTGAGCCGCAGCAGCGGCGGCAGCAGGCCACCGTGGCGGCTCATCACCAGGCCGGTTCGCAGGAAACACGTGCGTACGCCGGCCGCCTCGCCGACGACCTCCCACTCGCGCGCGATCGTCGTCAGCAAGCCAACATCGCCTGGCGTGCTGTCCTCGGTGAGCGGCTCGTCGCCGCGGTCGATGCCATAGAACCTGATGCCTGACATGGAAAGCAGCACACCTGGTGGCGGGTCGGCGGCGGCCGCGGAGGCGGCGATCGTACGCGCGGCAACAAGCCGGCTGGAGCGCAGTTTCTCGCGATAGTCACGAGTCCAGCGATGGTCGCCGATGCCGGCGCCGGCCAGGTTGATCACCACGTCGGCGCCGGCGACCAGCGCGGGATCAGGTGTCGCCGGATCCCACCGCAGCTCGCCCGGACCTGCCGGCGGCCGGCGGACCAGCCGGGTGACCGTGTCACCGTCACGTTCATACGCATGACGCAGAGCGGTGCCGATCAACCCGCTCGACCCGGCAATGACGACCCGCATTGCCCTATCTCACCACGAAACGGCCGATCAGGCCGACCGCGAACATCGCCAGACCCGCGACGACCGACTGCCACGGCAGCGCAGCGACCAGCACGAGGCAACCGATCAGGCCAAAGACGTTGAGAGCGCGCGGCCAACGCCGCTGCTCGGCCGGCTGCGTGTATGCGGCGGTGTTGGCGATCGCGTAATAGATCAGCACGCCAAACGACGAAAACCCAATGACACCACGTAAATCTCCAGCCAGCACGAGGACGCTCACGACGATCGCGAGCGCGATCTCCGCGTGATGCGGCACGCGATGGCGTGGATGTACGGCCGCCAGCCAACCTGGCAGGTCGCGGTTTCGCGCCATCGCCAGCGTTGTGCGGCCAATGCCGGCGATCAGGGCGAGCAGCGCGCCCAAAGCAGCGAAAGCGGCGCCGGCGCGTACGACCGGCGACAACACAACGCCGACCGCGGTCGCCAGCGGCGCGGGTGAGGCCGCGAGCCGGTCCGGTCCGATGGCCAGCAGAGCCGCGACCGCGACGACCAGGTAAATGACGACCGTGATCGCCAGCGCGACCGGGATGGCGCGAGGGATCGTACGCTCCGGATCGCGCACCTCCTCACCCATCGTCGCGATGCGCGCGTATCCGGCGAACGCAAAGAAAATCAGGCCGGCTGCCTGCAAAACGCCGTACGGTCCACCAACCCCGAGCGATCCGAGATTGGCCGCACTCGGTTGACCGCTCACCGCGATGCCGATCACCACGACCGCCAGCGCGATCACGCTGATCGCCACCAAAACCCGCGTCACCAGCGCTGTTTTGGTGACACCGCGGTAATTCAGCGCCGCCAGGCCGACGACGGCGACGACCGCGACCAGCCGCTGCAGCCACCACGGGCCGGGGACCGCGTACGTGGCGAAGGTCAGCGCCATCGCCGCGCAGGACGCGGTTTTTCCTACGACAAAACCCCATCCGGCGGTGAAGCCCCACCAGTCGCCGAGGCGCTCGCGGCCATAGACATAGGTGCCGCCGGAGGTCGGATAGGCGGCCGCCAGCTGCGCGGAGGCGGTGGCGTTGCAATATGCGATCACGGCGGCGATCGCCAGGCCGATCAGCAGGCCGGTGCCGGCCGCCCGCGCCGCCGGACCGAAGGCCGCGAAGACGCCGGCGCCGATCATCGACCCCAGGCCGATCACCACGGCGTCGCCGAGACCGAGCCGCCGAGCCAGCGTCGTCACCGGCACCTCCATCAATCTGTTTTGATGTATCCTGCTCAAGGTGACGGCGTACGGTCAAGCGGCCCCGGAGTTTGTGCAGCTCAGCGCACATCCGCTGCGGTGGCGGCTGCTGACCGAGCTGGCCGTCGGTGACCGCCGGGTCCGCGAGCTGGTGGACAGCGTCGGTGAGCGGCAGAGCCTGATCTCATACCATCTGCGGCTGTTACGCGACGGCGGACTGGTGACCGCGCGGCGCAGCAGCTTCGACGGCAGAGACAGCTATTACCACCTGGATCTCGACCGCTGCGCCGGCCTGCTCACCGCGACCGGACCAGCGTTGCATCCGGCGCTCCAGCTCACGCCGTCGCCGCCACCGGTGCTGGCCCGTACGGTCTCTGTTTTGTTTTCGTGCACCGGAAACAGCGGCCGGTCGCCGATCGCCGAAGCCCTGTTACGCCAAGCGACCGACCATGTCGACGTGACGAGCGCCGGCAGCAATCCGAAACCGCAGGTGCATCCGCATGCGGTGCGTCTGCTGCGCGACGACTTCGGCATCGACATCGGCGACCAGCGGCCGCGGCATCTCGATGCGCTGGCAGATCACCGTTTCGACTTCGTCGTCACGCTGTGCGACAAGGTGCGTGAGGTCTGTCCGGACTTCCCCGGCCATCCGCGCCACCTCCACTGGAGCATGCCGGACCCGGCCGGGGAGGGGACGTACGCGGCCTATCGGCGGACCGCCGCGGACATCCAGACGCGTGTCCGGCACCTCATCCCCGTCCTCGCCAAGGAGGCGACATCATGACATCCGACCAGGTCGCGAGCGTTCGCTACATCGTCGACGACGTGCCAGCCGCGGTCGACTTCTACACCACGCACCTCGGCTTCGCGCCGCCGGAGATCTCCGCGCCGGCGTTCGCCGCGGTGACCCGCGGGCCGCTGCGACTGCTGCTGGCCGGTCCGGGAAGCTCCGGAGCCAAAGCCACGCCCGAGACGTACGCCGACGCCGGGCGTAACCGGATCAACCTCGCCACCGACGACCTCGACGCGGAGATCGACCGGCTGCGCGCCGCCGGCGTCGACTTCGTCTCCGACGTGGTGTCCGGTCCTGGCGGCCGGCAGATCCTGGTCGCCGACCCGGCCGGCAACCTCGTCGAGCTGTTCGAGCCGCGCCAGGGCTGACCAACGGCGTACCCTCTGGACAACGGCGTTGACCTGGGGGGACGTGCACGATGGCAAGGCGGCAGGCGGATCCGCGTGGCATACCGGACGCGGTGGAGCCGATGCTCGCGACACCGGCGACGGCTGAGCTGAAGCAGGCCATGCCGGCCAGTGCGCGGTGGAGCTATGAGTTCAAGTCGGACGGCTATCGCGCGATCATGCGGCTGTCGCCGACCGGTGAGATGGCGCTGAACAGCCGCAATCTCAACGATTTCACCGCCGCCTATCCCGAGCTCGACGGCGCCGTCGGTCCGGCGTACGGCGGCCAGACGTGCGTACTCGACGGCGAGATCGTCGGCCTGGACGCCAACGGCCGGCCAGACTTCATGCTGCTGCAGAACCACGGCACCGGCCGCACCAAGGTCAGCTATTTCGTCTTCGACATCCTGCGGCTCGGCGACCGCTCGCTGCTCGACCAGCCGTACGCGGAACGCCGTAAGCTGCTGGAAAAACTGGAGCCGGCCAACCCGCGACGGATCGCCGTGCCGCCGTCGTACGACCATGCCGCGCTGTCGGACGCCGGCCTGACACCGCAGGGTCTGCTGGATGTCGCTCGCGAGCAGCGGTTGGAGGGTGTGGTCGGGAAAATCAGCGACTCGGCGTATGTGCCTGGCCGGCGCAGCAAGGAATGGCTGAAGTTTCCGCTGACGCAGACGCAGGAGGTCATCGTGGGTGGCTGGCGGTCGGGACAGGGGCGCCGAGCCGGCACGATCGGCGCGCTGCTGCTCGGTGCGCACCACCCGGACACCGGTGACCTGCTCTATGTCGGCGATGTCGGCACCGGCTTTTCGGACCGCGTTTTACTTGAGTTACAAGGAAAACTCGAAGCGATCAGCCGTAGGACGGCGCCGTTTGCCAACGAGGTGCCGCGCGACCGGGCCAAGGACGCGCGGTGGGTCCGGCCCTCGATCGTCGGCGAGGTCGAATATCGCCAGTTCACCTCCGACGGCCGGTTGCGGCACACCGCGTGGCGCGGTCTGCGTCCCGACCGCCGACCGTCGGAGGTCACGGCGCCGATCTCCTAGCTACTGCGCTTGCACAGCATGGCGACGCCGATGCACAGCATCCAGATCATGAGCACGCCACCCATCGACGCGGTGGTCCCCCAGCCGTTTGCCGCGTAGAAGTTGGACGGGTCGTTGCCGAAGTAGAACGACGGCACGAAAAACAGGTTGATGCCGGCCAGGACGTACGCGGAGATGCTGGCCCAGCGCGGCAGCAGAGCGAGCCTGGAGACCGCGACGCCAAAGCCGATCAGAAAAAGTGCCTCGATCAGCCGCGTGCTCGAGCCGTACAGGATGGAGATGCCGCTGGCCGCGATGGTCGGGTCGATCGGCTGCGGCGCGGCGATCACCGCACCGGTCTCAAGCCCGGTGGACACCAATTCGACGACGACCCACATGATGCCGGCGACCGGTGCCAGCAGGCCGGCGAAACCGGCCTTGGACAGCAGCGGCCGCAGGCTCACCATGAAGACGGCCAGGCTGGTCATGCTGGCCAGGCCGAGGAAGCCGAACAGGCTGCGGGTCAGCACCTTCGAGTCCGGCGTCGGCGCGGAGTAGGCGACGTACAGCGGCAGCTCGCTGAGGACGAGCACCGCGGCGGCGAGACCAGTCAGGCCGGCGAGCCGTCGCAGGTTGTGCTCGGTGAGGTCCTGCCGGTGTTCGGCGCGCGGTCGCGCCGGACTGGCGATGGCCATGGGGATAGGTCCTTCCAACAAAATATGCTAACGAAACTTCTGTAGCGTTACACCGGAGTACGATAGCCAGGTCCCATCGCTAACGCAACAGGAGTTTCATTTGTCGCCAGAGGCAACGAACGATCCGCCAGCGCCAGGCACGGTGCGTCCGCGCGGCCGTACGGAGCGCGTACGCCAGGCGGTCGTCGCCGCGACCATGACCGAACTGCTCGCCGGTGGATACGGCGAGCTCACCGTCGAGCGAGTGGCCGCGACCGCCGGGGTCGCCAAGAGCACCGTCTATCGGAGGTGGCGCGACACCGGTGGACTGTTGGCGGAGTGGCTCGACGGCATGGCCGCGGAGGAGATCCCGATCCCCGACACCGGGTCGATCGAGGAGGACCTGCGACGGTTTGCCATCGAGATCACGCGCGTCTACACCGAGCTGCCAGCCGGCGACATGGTGCTGGCCCTCATCGCCGAGGCCGTACGCAACAGCCAGATCGCCGGCGACCTACGTGATTTTTGGCGCAAGCGCAACGATCGCGCCGCCGAGATCGCGCGCCGCGCGATCGCGCGCGAGGAACTGCCGGAGGACACCGACCCGGTCGAGGTCATCCGAGCCGTCGCCGCGCCGATCTACTATCGGCTGCTGGTCACGCACGAGCCGATCGACGAGGCGGTCGCCGAGCAGGCCGCCGCGGCGGTGCTGGCTGGCGCTCGCGCCGGCGCGTACGCGCGCCGTTAGGTGGCTCGCTTTCGCCGTACTGCGGTTGGGTGGATGGTGGCACGTTCGCGGGCGATCAAGGGGGTCGCCACAGTTGCATTGTCAGTCACAGTGGTCACACCGGTAACGCTTCGGCTGCGGCTGGATGTTCGCATGGACCCCTTGCGTGCGTCTGATGCAAGTAAGGCGTCCCTGCCACCATCGCACAAACCAACAAGACGGACATTTAGCGTTACAGCTAATGAGATGCGCGGAAGTGGTCGGCCTTCACAGCGGTGACGAAGGTGGCGAAGTGGGGTGCGGCGACGGCGAGTACGGGGCCGGTCGGGTCCTTCGAGTCGCGGAGGCCGATCGACGCGGGCGCCTGGCCGACCTCGACACATTGACCGCCGTTGCCTCCGCTGCGCGTGGATTTGCGCCAATTCGCTTCGGCGAAGACTACGGCAGACATCGAGATCGCCTCTTAGGTCGCTAGCTGTAGGTCTCCTTCATGCTATCGATCAGGGTGCGCGATTCGTCAGGCGGCAAAGAAGAATCACGGAGCCGATCAAAGAGCACTGCGTAGCGTGTGTAGTCCTCCGGTTCCCAGAGGTACGTCGCGCCGAGCGCGTCCTCCAGGTAGACAGCCGACAGCGCTTGACCGGCAAGGTGCAGCAAGGTGAACGGTGACACCGCGACGATACGGTTTTGTGGCTGGAACGGCGAAATCTGCAGGCGGAGGTTCGGCCGCTCGGACAAGACGATCAGGTGATCCAGCTGCGCTCGCATGATCGCCGGACTGCCGATTGCCTGATGAAGTGTCGCTTCGCTCATCACGACAGACAGTTCCATCGGCTTGTTTGGCCGCGTCAACGCCAACTGTCGCTTCAGCCGTGTCTCCACCTGCCGTTCGACGAGTCGCGGATCGGTTGCCGGCTCCCAGGCGAGGATGGTCGACCGGATGTAGTCCTCGGTCTGCAGCAGACCCGTGACGAGCGCGAGTTCGTACACACGCATCGCCGTTGTGTCCGATTCGAGAGCGAGGAAGCGCTCGAACCAGTCTGGTACGGCGTCGCGATACATGCTGCTGCGCCGTGGACTCCGCTTGGGGATCTGCCAGGCGAGATCCACCAGATATCTGCGCCGTTTCGCGGTCACGCCGTACAACTCGCCGAGTTTCTCGACCTCGTCTGGCGTGGCGGCCTGCTTGCCGTTCTCGATCTTGCTGAGCTTCGGCCCCTTGCCGCCGATCGCGGCCGCCGCCTCGGCGGCGGTCAGGCCGGCGTCTTCGCGCAGTTGATGGAGCGCGATGCCGAGTTGGATTTTGATCATGCGCGGGTCGGACGTGGGTGGCATGCCGGACATCCTCTCAGCGTGAGCCGTCAGTTGCGAGAACGTCACTCAGGGTGTGTCGCGTCTTGTTAAGGAGAAACTTTCTCGCTAAGGTTGCGCGAACAGGATACGCGACGAGAGGGAGTACGCCATGTCGGGGAACCAGGCCATGGAGGAGTTGCGGCACGGCTGGCCGCTGATCGAGCTGCCGGAGCTGCTCAGCAAGCTCGCCACGGACAGCGCGCCGCGCCGCTTCGCGGTCTGTGCACTCGACGTCGATGGCGATCTGCTGCGCGACGCCGAGATCGTGGGCTGGGGACTGGAATACAGCTACCTCGACGAGGACGAAAAGGAGCGTACGGAGGCGGTGATCGACCTCCCGGAAGGCGGCATCGCGCGCTTCCAGGAGGCCGATGGCGTACGCCGGCTGTTCAGCAAGCCGGACCTGGTGCGCCTGATCTGGTGCTAGGGCCTGTTTCGAAACAGACCCTAGACAAGCGTCTCGCCGCCGTCGACGGTGATTACCTGACCGGTGACATTGTTGTTCGACATCACGAAAAGCGCCGCCGCCGCGGCCTCCTCGGGGGTGCCGACGCGGCCCAGTGGCGCGGTCGCGCCGGCTTTGGCCATCGCCTCGTCGGAGTCCAGTCCGGGCAGCTGACGCAGCAGCGGCGTGTCGATCCGGCCGAAGCGTACGGTGTTGACGCGCAGCCGCGCCGGGGCCAGTTCGACGGCCAAGGCCCTGGTCAGCGTCTCGACGCCGCCGGCCACGGCCAGGCCGGCGGACATGCCGGCCATCGGCCGGACCACCAGCGAGCCGGACGTGAACGTGATCGAGCCGCCGGCCGGCAACCGTGTCGAGGCGATGCGCGCGGCGACGAACGGCGGCCACAAGCGAGCATCGAAGGTCGCGCGGATCTCCTCGGCGGACAGCTCGGCCACCGGGCCGGCGCCATGCATGCCGCCGGCCGTCACGAAAACATGGTCGACCTGACCCGCCTTGTCGAAGGCCCCGGCGATGACCGCCTCGTCGCCGGCATCGCCGGCCACGCCAAGAACATCGTCGGAGCCGAGCCGCGCGACAGCGTTGCTCAGCCGCTCAGGATCGCGGCCGACCAGTACGACTCGCGCGCCGACGGAGCGCAGCAACGCACCGGTCGCGAGGCCGATGCCGGAGGTGCCGCCGATGAGTACGGCGGTCGAGCCGGCGAGAGCGTGCGGCAGCGGCGTACGCACGGGGATAGGAGCGTTCATCGGGTGTCCTCTCAGAAATAAACCATCCGGTTGTTTTAGTCTTGCGCACCGATCGCCACTAGTCAACTGGATGGTTTAATTTCCTCATGGCGTATGACGCGGAAGACACCAGGCGGCGGATCTTCGAGGCCGCCGCCGCCGAGTTCGCCGAGCACGGCCTGGCCGGCGCCAGGGTCGACCGGATCGCGTCCGCGGCGAGGGCCAACAAGCAGGCGATCTATCTTTACTACGGCAGCAAGGAAAAGCTGTTTTCGGCCATCCTGCGCGCGAAACTCGACGAGGTCCGGATGGCGATCGCGGTCGACCTGGACGGGGTCGCCGAGTCGGTCGGGCAGATCTTCGACTGGTATGCCGAGCATCCGGAGCTGATCAGGCTGCTGCTGTGGGACGCGCTGGAGGCCGGCGACACCGGTGACGACGAGTGGCGCGCCGCCTTCCAGGAGAAGGTCGACCGCCTGGTCGTCGGCACGGACGACAACGAGCGCCGCAACGCGCAGGACATGCTGTTCACGATCATGGGGCTGATCTCCTGGAACTTCGCGGTGCCGCGGATGTGCCGGCTGGTCCTCGACGAGTCGACCGACCAGGCGGCGCTGGCTCGGCGCCGCGAGGCCGTCATCCAGACAGTGCGCGTGTTGGCCGCCAACCGCTGCTGACGCTACGCCGACGGACGTACGCCAAGAGTCGACAGCCAACCGACGTACGAAACGGCTCTCACCGCGACGGTGGACGGCGACGGCTCGCATCCGGCGGGCCCGCCTGACAGGAGCATTCCATGACACGCGACATGCGCGGTCTCGGTGGCATTCTTTTCGCCGTATTCTTCACCGTCGGCGACGTCCTCCTCGCGTTTCTCGCGACGACCGCACTGCCACTGCCAACCGCGCCGGCATCCGCGGTCGTCGCGTATTTCCAGGCAAATCCGGCCGCGGTCTGGTCGGTCGCGGTCGTGCAGCTGCTCGCCTCGATCGCTTTGCTGGTGTTTGTGCCAGCGGCGGCGCGGCGGCTTGAGCCAGGGTGGCAGCGTACGACGGCCAGCATTGGCGGTTTCGTCGCTGGAGCGGCACTCATCGTCTGTGCGGTTCTTTCCGGGGTGCTCGCGATCGGCGCGGCCGGCGGCTGGAGCCTGGACGTGATCGACGGCCTGCGTACGGCCAACTTCCTGAGCGGTGGCGCCGTTCACGTTGTCACACTTGGAGTTTTCGTCGGCGCACTCTCGCTCGCGGCCGGTTTCCCCAAAGGAATCCGGTGGTTTGGCTATCTGGCGGCGACGCCGGCCGTGCTCGGCATCCTGTCGCTGTTTTTCTACTACGCCAACGTCTTCCTGCCGGTTGGCCGTACGCTCGGCATGATCTGGTGCGTGGCCGCCGGCATCGCGCTGCTGGTCGGCACACGCCGCCGCTGATCAGACCCCGAGACCACCGCTGTAGACGTGCGTCACGTGGATGCGGATCACCAGCCGGCGATCTTCCACCATGTTATGAAAAAACCGCTCCTCGTCCGCGGCGGCGACCGGCACCTTCTGGATCGACAACAGCTCGCGGCCGGTCGCGTCGCCGGGGACGGTCGTCACCTCCGACACCTCGGCTCTTCCTTCTGCCACGACGAAAGCGAGGTGGTCGGCGGTCGACACGTGCAACGCGGCACGCGGATCGTTGCGGATGTGGCGCACCTTGATCCGGTCGTCCACCGAGGTGATCCGGATCAGTCGCTCCTCCGGCGACCAGCTGTAGGACATCGTGGTCAGATGCGGTGTGCCGTCGCGTTTCACCGTCGCCAGCACACCGAAATCCTGCGAGCCGAGCAGCTCGCTGAGCTTGTCCTCGGGCTGCGCGATCGGCCCCGGTCCGCGTCCCGGTCCATAGCCCTGGGTCACCGTCAGTGGATCCATCTCGACCCCTCCTCTTCCGTCGCCGCCATGATCCAGCAGCGGCCGGGCCGGCGACAGAAGGCAGATCTTTGTGACACTGGCACATCTTTGTTACTTCTGAGCTGAGCCGATCCAGTCAGTGGTGAGCATCACCCGGGACATCGCGGTGTTGGCGCCGGCCAGCGCGCGTACGACCAGGGGCGCGGTCGCCAGGAAAACCAGGCCGATCGCGGTGTTGAGCATCACGTTGATGCCGTACGAGCTGCCGAGGCCGATCAGATAAGCCAGGCCGTGGCTCTCGGCCGGCAGGCTCCAACCCCAGAGGAAATACAGCGTGCCGCCGACGCCGACGGCCCACCAGGTGATCGTGAGAACGAACGCAACGATCGACGGGACGAAGGCGAAAACGCCGTAAAGGAAATCGCGCCAGCTCTGCGGCTCGGTGATCGGGAAGAGAATGCGCTCCAGGCCTTTTCGGCCGTCCGCGCTGCGATACGCGGGCCGCGGCGCCGGGCGGCCGCTGACCTGGCCGGTCCAGTGCCGCTCGACGTCGGCGAACCAGCGCGCCACCAGCAGCGCGAAAACCAGAATCGGCACGCCGATGCCGATCACCGCCGTGCCGATGCCGACCGCGAAAAGCGTGACGAGTACGACGAAACGTACGACCGCCACCGGAAAGTTGCCGATGCCGTAGGCGGTGTCCAGGCCGGTCCGGCGCAACAGCGGCCGGTGTTCCCCGGAGAGCACCGGGGTCGATGCGGTGTTGGTCATGGTGGAGAGCTTACGAACGCGAAGCCGCCGACCACGTCCCCCGGGAGTGCCCATCGCCGGTTCCACCTCAGGTAGCAGGCGTCCGTTGCCGGCTCGACCCGGCAGGCGTACGCTGACTCATGACCGGATGCGAAATCTGGTCACCAGTCAGGACGGAGCGGGCGGATGCTCGACGAGCGGGGGACGCGGATCCTCGACGCGGCGACGGAGTTGTTGCTGCGCTGGGGATATCGCAAGATCACCGTCGAGGACATCGCGCGCGAGGCCGGCGTCGGCAAGGGCACTGTCTATCTGCACTGGAAGACCAAGCAGCAGGTCTTCTACGGCGTGTTCATGCGCGAGGCGATGGAGCTCGCGCGCGCCATCCTCGACCGGATCCGCGAGGACGTCACGTTTGTCCTGCCCGGTCCGATGGCCGCCGAGACGTTCCGGCAGGTGATGGCCCGGCCGATCGCCAAGGCGATGTTCACCGGCGACATGGAGGTGCTCGGCGAGCTGGTCAAGGCCGCCCCGCAGCCGATGCAGCTGACCTCGGCGGCCGGCTTCTACGACAGCTATCTGGCGCTCATGCGGGAAAACGGGTTCGTACGCGACGACCTGACCAACGCCGACCTGTTCTATCTGATGGACGCCAGCACGGTCGGTTTCTATGTGCTGCACGACCTGCCGCTGCGGCCGGAGTCGTCGGTGGACGACCGCGCGCGACTGATGGAGGACGCGGTCGACCGGATGATCGGTCCGACCCGCCGGCCGGACCGGCGCCGGCTGCCGCGGCTGCACGGGGCCGCCATCGAGACTTTCCAGAAAATGGTCGACGCGCTGGAGCAGGCGCTGGTCGACTCACAGGTTTCCTAAGGAGAAGCCATGAAACAACCACCTTCGGTCGTCGATGGCGGCCGGGAACTGCTCGGCTGGTTACGCGAGATGCGCGACGACGAGCCGGTGGCCGTCGACGCGTACGGCATGTATCACGTCTTCCGCTTCGACGACGTGCAGGCCGTGACCACCGACCCGCCGGTGTTTTCCTCGGATTTCACCAGGATCATGCCGCAGGTCGAGGAGGGCGCGAAAGGCAGCCTGATCACCGCCGACCCGCCGCTGCACCGCAAACTGCGCCGGCTGGTGAGCACCGCGTTCACGCCGAAAGTCGTCGCGTCGCTGGAGCCGCGGATCGCCCAGGTCACCAACGACCTGATCGACGACATCGACGGCTCTGGCTTTGACCTGGTGGAAAAACTCGCCTATCCGCTGCCGGTCATCGTCATCGCCGAGCTGCTCGGCCTGCCGGCAAGTGACCGCGCGCAGCTGAAATCGTGGTCGGACGAACTGCTGTCCATCCAGACCGGCGACTTCAGCGACCCGAAAATGCTGGACGAGGCACAGAAGAAAGCCGAAAACCTCAACGCGTATCTGCTGGAGCACATCACCAGGCGGCGCGGCAACCCCACCAATGACCTGCTCGGCAAGCTGGTCACCGCCGAGGTCGACGGCGAAGGCCTGGACGACACCGAAATCGTCAACTTCTCGCGGCTGTTGCTGCTCGCCGGCCACATCACCACCACGATGCTGCTCGGCAACGCGATGCTCTGCTTCGAGGAAAATCCGGACTCTGCCGCGCAAGTGCGCGCGGACCCCTCGCTCGTACCAGCCGCGGTCGAAGAAATCCTGCGCGTACGATCGCCTTTCCTTTTCGTGGCAAGGGTGAGCACTCAGGACGTCGAGCTGTCGGGGCGTACGATCCCGGCCGACAAGATGGTGATGGCCTGGCTGCTCGGCGCCAACCACGACGAGCGGCACTTCGCCGACCCGGAGCGCTTCGACATCCACCGCGACCCCAACCGGCAGGCCGCCTTCGGCCACGGCATCCACTTCTGCCTCGGCGCGCCGCTGGCCCGGCTCGAGGCGCGCGTGGCACTGACGGCGATCTTCCAGCGGTTCGCGGACATCCGGATCGCGGACCGGTCGGCGGTGAAGTTCCGCGAGACGCAGGGCATGTATGGCGTCACGTACCTGCCACTGGAGGTCGAGCGCGCCTAGCTCGGGAGCGGTCCGTACGCGGTTGGCTACCGTAGATCCTCATGCGGATCCTGGTGGTCGAAGACGAGAGCGACCTGCGCGACGCCTTGCACCTGTCGCTGCGCGGCGCGGGGTTTGCCGTCGACGTGGTGGCAGACCTGCCAGACGCCGACTTCGCGCTGTCGGTCAACGCGTACGACTGCACGATCTTCGACCGGCGGCTGCCGACCGGCGACTCGCTGCCGTTCGTACGCGACCGGCGGGCCGCCGGCTGGCGGGTGCCGGTGCTGTTCCTGACCGGCGCGATGACGCAGGTGCCGCACCTGTTGGAGGGATTGGCGTCCGGCGACGACTACCTGACCAAGCCGTTCGACATGGCCGAGCTGGTCGCGCGGGTACGCCGGCTGAGCCACAGCGGAGTCGTCTCCGGTCCGCCGCCGGTGCTGCGCTGCGGCGACCTGGAGCTGGATCCCGGCCGGCGCGAGGTGCGCCGCGCCGGGACCCTGCTGATGCTGACGAAACGGCAGTTCGCGGTGCTGGAACTGCTGATGCGCCACCATCCGCGGCCGGTGTCGGTGCCGACGCTCATCGACGAGTGCTGGGACATCGGCACCGACCCCAACGCCGTACAACAACTGATGACGCAGCTGCGCAAGAAGCTGCACAACCCGCCGATCATCCTCAACGTGAAAGGCGTCGGCTATCGGCTGGCGACCTGACGCCGTGTCCTCCGGGGCATTAGAGGACACGGCGTAGGCCGTCTATTGCAGCAGTCGGCGCACCGGCGCGGCGTCATTGCCTGCCGCCGGGGTCTCGTCGACCTGCCACATCTCCTCATCGAGCAGCTGCAACGTGCCGGTGTCCTCGACCCGCTCGCGCCTGGTCGGCTTCGCCGGCGTACCGAAGGCGTTGCGGTCGACCGTGCCGGACTTGCCCTGCAGGCTCGGCGGCAGGCCTGGTACGCGCGAGGACGGCTTGGGGCCGCGGCCGGTGACCGAGCGCGGTCCGTTGCCGGACTTCGGCACGCCGTTGGCGCCACCGTGTCCGGCGAACGGCATCATCGGCGGTATGCCGCTGTAGCCGCCGGTCGCGCCGGTGGTGCCGGAAGACGCGGGCGTACCAGTGCCGGACAGCGACGGCGCCGTGCCGACCGACGGGGCCGCGGTGGCCTTGATCGGCGCCGCCGCGACCGGGATGTTCTTCGGTCCGCCGATGCCACCGCCACCACCGCCGCCGGCACCGCCGCCACCGATGCCTTTGCCGCCACCGCCGAACCCGCCGATCGGCGCGAACGGCGTGAGCGGAGTGCTCGGCGGCGGAGTCGGAGTGGTCGGCAGGGGTGTGGTCGTCGGCGGCGGCAACGTCGGTGTCGCCGTACCACCCTGCAGTGACGGGTCCTGGCCGGCGAGGTCTCCACCGCCGCCGCCACCGCCACCCTGGTCCTGGCCCTGACCGTCCTGGCCCTGCCCCTGGCCCTGACCTTGCTGGCCGCCGCCTTGCTGATCGCCGCTACCAGCTCCGCCGCCACCACCACCGCCGGCGCTGGCTGGTGATGCCGACGGGCTGCCGCCACCAGGCGACTGCGAGCCGCCGGCCTGCGGCCACTTCCCCTGCGCGTCCTGCACGGCCTGCACCATCGCCTGGCCAAACTTCGGCAGCGCCTGGGCCAGCTGCGTGACCGGTCCCAGCACCTCCGCGGGCGGCGGAGCGAGCATGGCGGTCAGCAGTGCCGCCGGCGACTTCATGAAGTTCTCGATCGCCGTCATGGCCTGCTGCGCCAGCTGGCTCAGCTGCTGCTGCTGTTGCGCGACGTTGGCCGACTTCATCTTGTCGGCGGTCTTCTTCAGGTCAGTCGCGTCCGCCGTGGACGACGCGGCGAACGTGTCGCCGCCGCTGTCGTCCCAGTTGCCGTGCAACGCGTTGGTCTGGCTGGTCAACGAGTTGCCGGACGACTCGAGCGCGGTGGCCGTCGCGTCCCACTTCTTGACGACCTCTGCCAGCTGCGCGATCCCCTGCTGCGTCTGCTGGACGAGCGGCTGCAACTGGACAACGGACATTGAGCCGTAGTCGGCCATCTAACTTCCTCCAAACGGCACGACGTGCTGTGTCGGTCCACGCAGCACCGGCGAGTCGACCTTGGACGTGTTGGCCAGCGCGATCGCCGCGCGGTCGTTGTGCGCCAGGTAGAGCCTCGCGGCGCCTTGCGAGATGTCCTTGTACGCCTGGAAGCCCTTCTGTGCATCCGAGACGTAGTCGCCCAGCTTGGTGAAGGCCTGCTTCACCTGCTGGATCATCTGCTGGAACTCCTCCATCCCCCCGGACGGCAGCTGGACACCGCTGGTGTCCATCGTCGGAGGCTGGGGATTGAACTGCTCCATGGCCTCGGTGAGGCCGCTGATCTTGTCTGGCATTCCTCCTCCTTCTCTCCCGGTTCACCCGGCGCCGTTACTCGGCCGGATCCAGCCAGGCCAGCTGGATCAGTTGTGGGGCCCCCTTCCTGGCGATCAGCCGGCCGCGTCCCGGCGGCAGCACCTCGGGTTTGACGCCACCGATGAGCGGGCCTTCGTCCTTGTCGCCAGACAGCAGGACGCCAGGCGTACCGACATCGCGCAGCCGCGACATGAACGGCTCGAACAGCGCGCGTCCGGCGCCACCGGTACGCCGCGTCATCACTACGTGCAGGCCGATGTCGCGGCCCTGCGCGAGATAGTCGAGCAGCGGCGCGAAGGGGTTGTTCATCGGCGACACGACCAGGTCGTAGTCGTCGACCAGCACGTACAGCTCCGGTCCCCGCCACCACGACCGCGACCGCAGCTGCTCCGGTGTCACGTCCGGGCCGGGCAGCCGCTGCTTCATCGCCGCCGCCGCGTCCGCCATCAGCTGCGTGGTGGCGGTCAGGTCACTGCCGAAGCCGAGCAGGTGGTCCGGGCCGACCTCGCCGAGCAGGCCGCGCCGGTGGTCGACCACGAGCAGCCGTGCCTGGCTCGGTGTGTTGGCCGCGACGATCCGCCTGGCCAGCGTCCGCAGGAAGGTGGTCTTGCCGGACTCGGAGTCGCCGAACAGCAGGGCGTGTGCGTCGACGTTGAAGTCCAGGTACGCCGGGCCAAGATCCTGCTCGGCGATGCCGATGGCAAACCGGCGCCCACCGTCCTCGTCGGCCGGCAGCGACGCGTACGGCAGCTTGCCCGGCAGCATCCGCACCTCCGGCGCCGACTCGCCTGGCCAACCGCTGGCGACCGCCTCGACCAGCGCGGTCACCGCCTCCGGCAGGCTGGCCGGATCGCTGCCGCCGTCCAGCCGCGGCAGGGCGACCAGCAGCTCGTGCCGGGTGGTGGCGATGCCGCGGCCAGGTGCCTTCTCCGGCACCTTCAGCGCGGTCGGCCGGTCGATCATGCTGTCGCCGGGGTCGCCCAGGCGCAGCTCGATCCGGCTGCCGAACAGGTCGCGCATGGTCGGGCGCAGGTCGAACGGCCGCGAGCAGCTGGCCATGATGTGGACGCCGTACGCGAGGCCGCGGGTGGCGACCGAGATCAGCAGGTCTTCCAGGTCCTCGAAGTCCTTGCGCAGCGTCGGCCAGCCGTCGACCACGAGGAACACATCGCCGAAGTCGTCATCGGCGATCGTGCCGTTGGCCCGCCTGGCGCGGTAGGTCGCCATGCTGTCGACGTCGAGCTCGGCGAAGCGGGCCTCGCGGTCGGCCAGTACGCCGACGACCTCGGCCACGCTGCGGCGTACCGCGCCGGTGTTCTGCCGGCTGGCCACGCCACCGACGTGCGGCAGGCCGCGGATCGAGCTGAGCGAGCCGCCGCCGAAGTCGAGGCAATAGAACTGCACTTCTCGCGGCGTGTGGGTGAGGGCCAGGCTGGTGATGACCGTACGCAGCGCCGTGCTCTTGCCGGTCCGCGGCGCACCCATCACCAGCAGGTGTCCGGCCGCGTCCGCCAGGTCGATCACCAGCGGGTCGCGGCGCTGGTCGAGCGGCCGGTCCACGACGCCGGCGACCGCGCGCAGCCGGCCGTGCAGATTCTGGTCCAGCGCACCGAAACCGCGGCCTGGAATGGTGCCGACCTGGCCGAGCATCTGGTCCAGCGACGGCGAGATTCCCAGCGGCGGCAGCCACACCTGGTGGGCCGGCGTGCCCTTGCCCTGGAACCGGTCGACCAGGATGTCCATCAGGCTCTCGCCGATCGCCTCGTCCGGGTCGATCTCCTCGGTCTCCTCGACGTCCTCCTCGTCGACCGGCGGCGGCACGTACGCGGTGGTGAACTCCTGCAGGCCGATCGGCTCACCGGAGCTCGACTTGCCGGAGCGCAGCTCGCCGGGCAGGTGTACGCCGGACACGTACGCGGACCGGAAGCGCACCATCGGTTCGTCGCCATAGCGCAGAAATCCGTGACCCGGTGCGCGCGGCAACGTGAACGCGTCGTTGACACCGAGCACGACGCGGCTGTCGATGTCGGAAAACGTACGCAGGCCGATCCGGTAGGACAGGTGCGTGTCCAGGCCGCGCAGCCGGCCTTCCTCCAGCCGCTGGCTGGCCAGTAGGAGGTGTACGCCGAGCGAGCGGCCGACGCGGCCGATCTGCACGAAAACGTCGATGAAGTCAGGACGAGCCGACAGCAGCTCGCTGAATTCGTCGCAGATAACGAAAAGCGTCGGCACTTCTTCCAGCGGCGCACCGGCGACACGCGCCTTTTCGTAGTCACGCAAGGAAGAGAAGTTGCCGGCGGCACGCAGCAGCTCCTGGCGGCGGATCAGCTCGCCGTTCAGTGCCTCGGTCATCCGGTCGACCAGCGGCAGCTCGTCGATCAGGTTGGTGATCACCGCACTGGTGTGCGGCAGCTTGTCCAGGCGGGTGAAGGTCGCGCCGCCCTTGAAGTCGATCAAAGCGAAATTCAGCGTGTTGGGCGGATGCGTGATGGCCAGCGCCAGCACGAGCGTACGCAGCAGCTCGCTTTTTCCGGAACCGGTCGCGCCGATCAGCAGGCCGTGCGGCCCCATGCCGTCCTGCGCCGACTCCTTCAGGTCGAGCTCGACCGGCGTACCGTCCGGCTTGATGCCAAACCGTACGCGCAGCCGGTCGCGGTTGGGCCGCGGCAGCCAGGTGTCGTTGGGATCGAAGGCAAACGGGTCGCCGAGGTCGAGCAGCTCGGCCAGGCCCAGCTCCGAGCTGAGCGGCTGCTCGCCGCGCGTACCAGCTGTCAACCGCAGCGGCGCCAGCTGCCGGGCCAGCCCCTCGGCGCACGGCTGCGTCATCGTGTCGGCGATGCCGAGCTCGATTTCCGCGTCCAGGTCAGCGGTGAAGCTGGTCATCGTGCCGTCCTCGGTGACCGACAGGATGAGCGTGGAACGGTCCGGCGAGCGCGGCGGCACGGTGGTCAGGTCGATGACCGTGGCGCCTTCGACACCGGTGGAGGTGACCAGGTGGTCCGAGCCGGCGAACGAGCCGCCGTCCAGCACGACCACCAGGTGCGGACCGGAGGTCGGCGCCGCCGAGGTGGGGTCGAAGCGCGGCCGGTCGGCCAGCACGCCTTCCAGCATTACTTCCAAAATCGGGATCGCCGGCGCCACCAGCCGCAGCGGGCCGAGCGCGTCCACACGGTCCGGGTGCAGTGCGTGCGGCAGCCACTTGACCCATTCCCATTCCGGCAGCTGCTCCGGCCCGACGCATACGGCGATCCGCAGGTCGTCCGGTGACTGGAGAGTCGCCAGCTGCGCGAGCATCGCGCGGACCAGGCCGACCGAGCGGTCGCGGTCGCCGTCCACGTGGATCCGGCTGAAACCGGTGATCGCGAGCGCCAGCGGCAGCTCGTCGATGGTCGTGTAGGTGGTGATGAAACGGCGCAATGCCAGTGCGGACAACGGTTCCAGCGACTCCAGCGGCTGGGTGTCCGGTGGTACGAGCGCTGTCGCCAGGCCCTGCCGGCCGACGCCGATCCGTACGGCGCCGAAGTCCTCGTCCGTGCGCCGGCGTTCCCAGAGCCGATAGCTGTCGGCGAAAGACCAGAGCGAATCCGGATCCGGATGCACGTACGTGAGCGCTTCGCGCTGGCGGTCGGCCGTGCGTCCGACGCGTACGCGGTGCTGCGAAAGGCCGCGCAGGAAGCGGCGCCTGGCGACCGCCATCTCGCGCTTGCTCGGTCCGCTGCCGTTGAGGAAAAGCAACAGCAGCATGCCGAGCATCGCGGCGCCGAAAAGGCCGAACGTCACGTACCGGAGCGGATTCGTGGCGCTGGTGCCGGAGTTGATGGTCGAGATGAGGATGATCGACGCCATCATCGCGATCATCGGCACGATCATCAGCATCTGCTGCCACTGGCGGCCGCCTGGCGTCGGAATCTCCGGCGGCGCCTCCAGAATCAGCTCACCGGACGGCATCTCCGGTGCCGGCCGGCGCAGTGGCCGGCGTACGACGACGGTCGCCACCTTCGGACCTCCTCGTTACCTGGGACAAAGTCGATGGTGGCGGTCGTACGCGGCGACAGAGCCGGTCTGGCAGGAACGTGCCGACCGGCCCGTTATGCCAGGCTCGCGGACTTACTTTTCTCCTCGCGGGCCGAATCGGAGTCGGACCGTTCCATCACGGAAAGGAGTTCTTGATGGACAGGGTGAACGGTGTAACCGAGTCTGTCCTGCACAGCGGGCAGATGGCGCACACCACGGCACAGGCCGTCCAAGGCCACGCCAGGACGCTCAACGGTCACATCCTTGCGCTGCAGGGAGTCACGTCCGGCAGCTGGGCCGACGCGATGCAGTCGGCGAACATGGACTGGCAGCAGGGTGCGGCACGGCTGATCAACGCGCTCGGTCAGCATGGTGATGGCCTCAACTTCACGGCCAACACGTACGAGGCCGCCAACGACGCATCCCGACATGGATTCATGGCGGCCCTCGGGGCGAGCCCCATCACCACGTAAGGAGGAACAGCATGCGTATCCAGGCTGACTTCGGCATGCTGCAAGCCGCACAGCACAACGTGCGGCAGGCGCTGTCCCAGATCCAGCAGGAGTCCGACAACTGGCAGCGGGTGCTCCATCAGCTCGCCCCCGACCTCGCCGACGCCACCGGTGCCACCAGCAGCGAAGTACACCAGGCGTGGGCCCAGATGCACAACGCGCACCAGCACATGCTCCAGCTTATCGATGGCGGGATGGGCAAAGCGCACAACGAGTTGCACACCGCGGTCGCCTCGTCGGTGAGCCGGCTGCGGAACGTCCAGATCTGATCCGCGGTCAGGAAATAACCCCGTCCAATGGTGGACGGGGTTATTTCTCTATTTGACGGGGAAGAGGAAAATCTGCTCAGGAGGCTCCTCGCGCGCGGCCCGCGCGGCCGGCGGTGTCGTACGGCCGGACCGCCAGCGGCGGCGTTTTCCGCGCGGCAGCAACCAAGCCATGATGCCGACGAGCACGACCGCGAGCACCGCCGCGCCGGTGGCGATTTTGGCGCCGGCTCCGGCCTGCCACCAGAATCGCTGTTCGCTCACCTTTTTCGGATCCGGTGGACTGATGGTGACCGGCGCCAGCGTACGCGGCTTGCCGTCCAGGCCGTCGGTGACCGCACGATAGGGATCGACGATCCCGGCGCCGTACTGCGGACTTTTGGTGCCGCCACGAGCGACTGAGGCTGTCGCGATCAACCGCTGCGCGACCTGCTGCGCGTTGAGCTTCGGCCAGGCCGCGCGTACCAGTGCGGCGGCGCCGGACACGAACGGCGCGGCGAAGCTGGTGCCTTCCCAATATCGGTGACCATTGACGCTGTTGGCCGCGACCACGCCTTTTCCTGGCGCGACAAGAGAAACGAAGCTGCCGACCTGCGAGTCGTTGTCACGCGCACCATCGATGTCGATCGAGCCGACACCGACCACGCCCGGATAGGCGGCTGGGAAGGAAATGCTTCCCGGTGCCTGCGACTGGCGGTTGCCGACCGCGGCCACCACCAACGCGTCCTTGCTCTGCGCGTATCTGATCGCGTCGCGGATCTGCGGATAGTTTCCCGATCCCGACAGCGAAAGGTTGATGATGTCGGCACCCTGGTCGGCCGCGTACCGGATGCCTTTGCCGACGATGTTCGGATCTATCGGTGTCGACTCGCCGGAGTCCGACTGCGCGTTGGCCACCACGCGTACCGGCAGAATGCGCGCTCCTGGCGCCACTCCGGCAAACCCGATGCCGACTTTTGGCTGCGCCGCGATGATCGAGGCCACCGCCGTACCATGTGAGGCGCAGTCGTAATTGCCCGGCAGGCTGCCGACCAGATAGAAATCCCGGCCGGCGTCAACCACTCCGCGCAGCTGTGGATGGTCCGCGTCCACACCGGAGTCGACGACCGCGACCGTGATGCCTGCGCCGGTCGAATAGGGCCACACGCGGCCGAGATCGAACAACTGCTGAGCCCACGGCAGCTGGCTGATCACCGGCCGCGCCGGGTCGGGATTCGTACACGCGCCGTCCGGCGGCGAGGCGGCGGCCGGCGCGGCCATCGACCACAAGGCGACCGATGTCACCAGCAGTGCGACAAGTTTCCTCATGTTTGTCGATGATTCCCTGGTGGCCTACGGTTCTGGTGGCGCTGACAGCTACCGGTCAGCGGGCCGGTTTGGCTGGTGGTGTCGTGACACCATCGCCACCATGTCCGCCAGCTATTACGCGTCGATCGCCGACATCGCCAATCGCCTGCGTACGCTTCGCGACGAGGCGGCGAAAATGTCGGCGACCGCCGACTCACCGGACGGCCTCGTACGCGCGACCGTCAACGCGCGGGGCGAGTTGCTTGAGCTGGAGCTGGACGAGCGGATTTATCGTACGGCCGACTCGGTGGCACTGGCCGCGACCATCAACGCGACGATCCAGTCCGCCGCCACGCTCCTCGAGGCGGACCTTGCGGTGCGCTCCGGTGAACTTTTCCCCGAGGAGTCCGCATAACCTTCGCTCCTGGCCTACGAACTCGACGTTTTGGACGCCGACACGCCGGAGGAGATGTCGACAACGTCGAGTTCACGGCCGCAGACTTCGGGCCTATCCGCCGTTCAGCCAATCCCAACTGTGGTCCGGCTTCTTCGGCACCTCGTTCAGCGGGCGTTCGGAGGTCTGCGTCGACTGGAACTCGGTGTTGGAATAGTCGGCAACGTAGCTCGCGCCCTGGCTACTGTGCATCGCGGCCTCTCGAAGTAGCCGCTGCCCCGACTGATCCCTGGCTATGAAACTAATGTCAGCCAGATACTTGTGTCCGTGGTAATCCCTGACGTACGGCGCGAGCTCGGCCGGATAATGACCCGATCGGACGGTCGCGCTCAGGTAGTCATAGGCGCCCTGCGTCACTCTCCCCAACTGGTCGTCGTTGATGGTCCGATGCGGCTGGGTCGGATCGCTTGCGGAGGTGCCGCCGAACTGGTTGGCGATCTCGGCGCTTTCGGCGAAGGCGAACTTCGTGAGAGCTCTCGCATCCGTCGGTCCGATGTGGGTGTCCGCGAACAAATGCGAGAGGTTCTTACCTGAGTTGATCCAGAAGTTGGTGCTGACGGAGTCCGCGGGCAGGGACGTGTCGTATCTGTGCGCGATGCCGGACGCGGCATTGAGCTGGCCGTCCAGGGTCGCGGTCTGGAGAGCTCCGGCGGTCGGACTCAGCCGCCCGGCAACGACGTCGTCCAGGATTTTCGCGTCGTACGTACCAGCCGCCGTTGCCAGGTCATGGAACTTGTCCGGCGCGGCTGCGACGACCGACAGCAGGTTGTTGGCGTCAGTAGCGCCGATCTGCAATGCGCCAGTCCGGCTGTCGATACGGTCCTGCGGACTGAAACCCGGATCACCGAGATCGGGGATGCTTCCATTCGCGAATGCGGAAAAGTTGCCTCGTGCGACCTGTTCGAGTCCGCCAGCCAACTCGGTGTTGTGTTTGGCTCCGTAGAAGAGGTCCTCGTATCCGCCACGGTCCTGCAGCGTGTCGAACACGCCGATCGACGCATCCCGCGCAAGCCTGTACGCGGCCGTGTCGGGCGGCAGTTTTCCGTCCTCGCCAATCCAGGTCATCAGGCCGGACGCGGCCGCACCTTTGTCATCCCAGTCGAATTTCGCGAAGGTTCTCAGCACGTTTGGGTCATGCTGCAGAAGATCGGCATCGGCCTCGTGGTTACGCGTCGACGCCGACAACACGTTCTGCATGTCCTTGGAGAGTGCGACTCGATCGTTGAGCAGGCCGGCGGCGGAATGCGAGTCACCGACTCCTGACTTCATGCTGCTCAGCTGCGCTGCTGCGATCTCGGCCGTACGTTTCGTGAGGTTCTGCGAAAACTCGGCGCTGCCGGTCATAGTGGATGCGCCAAGGAGCGTCGACAGGCCGCGGAATCCCGCTTCGTCCTTCAGGGAATATGTCGTCGTCGAGTTCCCGGTTCCCAGATTGGCGTCCTCACGCACGTCAACCTGGTTCTGCGTGACCAGTTGGCTGAGCCCAGGCGGCAGACCGAACTGCGGTGAGTTCTGTGTGCCGGCACCGGAGGACAGCAGACCACCGCCGAGGTCCTTGTTCCCCAGGACGACAAGGCTGTTGCCGAGGATCTTGTTCGCGTCCGGCGCGCTGTCGAGTTTGCCGGCCAGCTGCAGATAGTCCTTGTCCAGCGCGCCGATCGTCTGGTCCAGGAAGTTCATCTCGGTCTTGTCGAGCTTGCCGTCGGCCGCGCTGTCGTTGACCTGCTTGAGAAGATTCAGCGCTGTCTGGATCTCCTGTGGCGAGGCGTTGCCGTCCTTGGCCCGTTTCAGGATGTCCGCGGCGCTGTGCTGGCCACCTGGCGGGATGGTGGAGGCGGTCGGATCGGCGGCCTCGTCGGACTCCAGGGTGGTCCTGGCCCAGTCCAGTGTTGTCTGGATCGCGCTGGCGACGACGTTCGCGATCTGGCGCGCCGCCGCATATCCGCGTACGCCTGAGGCGATCGCTGTGTCGTACGCGTTCTGGTTGCGCTGAATGTTGTCCCGGATGGACACGTTGATGCTGTTCAGCACGCCGGCGTACCGGCCGGCTGAGGCGGCGCGGCCGGCCATTTGGTTGGCGGTCTGGTCGAGCTGCTCAACCATCTGGATCATGCTGTTCTGCAGGATCCGGCCCGGACCGTCGTCCTGCGCTGTCGGCACCTGGCCGGCGAGCGCGTTGATTTGCTTGCTGTCAGTGGTGATCGTGTCCTTCGCGTTGTTCCAGTCCTGCTCCAACCCGCGCGCCGAGCCCTCGCTGTCCAGCGGTCGCGGATCCTTGCCGAGCCGCCTGACCACCTCGTCCCAGAGCGATCCCGGCGGACTCGCTCCTGGCGGAGCCGGCAGGCTAGGCACCGGTGAGCTCCCTGAACTTCTGCCGCGAGGCCTCGTCGGCCAGCTGGTAGGTGTTGACGCTTTCCTTCGCCGCCACCGAAAGCCGTACGCCTGCATCGGTATGCCGCTGGGTGGCGTCGTTGACCGCGTCAGCAGCCGGCCGGTACTTGGACATGAACAGTATTCCCAGTTCGCCGTTGCCCAAGCCGGCCTCGGCCGAGATGATCGCGGCGTGAGCGGTCGTCCAAGCCTGCTGGATCGCGCTGGAAATCGTGCCGAGATTCTGCGCGTTCTGACCAGCCGCCGCGGTCTCCATGTGCAGGTCGTAAGGCATTACCGGCTCCTCGACTCCGCGCGGTGGCTGCCGGTTATCCGATCGAGCTCGGACAGCACCGGATCGAAATACAGGTCGACCGTGTCCGCGGTTGTGTCCCGCGGAAGGCCGGATTTCAGCAGGTCGTACGCGCGTCGCCGGACCGCGCTGACGGCCGAGGCGATCGTGCGGCGGATCTCCTCGGCGAGCTCGGCGGCGTCGCGCAGCCGGTAGATTCTCGGGTCGAGCCACAGAGATCGCAACTCACCGCGTCCTCCGACGGTCACCTGGATCAGCCCGTCCGCCGATTCCGCGGTCTCCGCGATGTCGGCCAGTTCCGCACCCGCGCTGGAAACGTGCCTCGGCTCGGTCATGCCGGTAGTGTGCGGCGGCTCCTCAGGCGGCGGAACGAGGTGGCAGCTAGCGGCCACCAGCCGACCGGACGGAAGGCGGCCAGGAGGCGAGATCGCAGTGGCTGCTGGGAAAGTCCACGCCGCATCAGGTGTACGGCGTCCCACGCGGCTTCGACGGCGCCGCCCTGCAAGGTCTCGCCGGACCACAGCGCGGAGTCGAGCAGCACGGCGAGTACGCGCAGCGGCTCGCCGACCGGCGGACCGTTGCGGTCGCAGACCGCCGCGACGTCACGGGCGGTCATGCCGGAGGTCACCGACATTCCATGTGACCGCAACAAATCCCGCGCCTCGGCCCAGGCCGCGACGACACCGGCCGAGCCGGTCACGCGGCGACGCCGCGTGCGGCGCATTCCTTTCGCCACCGGAATGCCGATCAAGACCAGCACGACCAGCACCAGCAGCACCAGGGAAACCGGCACCAGCCAACGAAAATCCGGCAAGGTCGGCGGCGCGGCGGCCGGGTCGTCCGGCATCGGCGGATCGTGCAGCTCGGTGGCCGGCGGCAGGTTCTGGCGGGCCTGGTCGGCCGCGGCGGCCAGGCCGGTGTCCGTACGGGCGGCGGTGCCGGAGCCGGCGGCGCTGAGCGTCGGGTCGAGCGGGACCCAGCCGACGCCGGCGACGGCGACCTCCGGCCAGGCCAGGATGTCGCGGTTGTGCACGGTGACCGGCAGGCCCGGCGCGGCCACCTCGCCGCGATAGCCGACCGCGATCCGCGCCGGAATGCCGAGGATCCGCGCCAGCACCACGTACGCGGCGGCGAACTGCTCGCTGGTGCCGCGCTTGCTCTTCAACAGAAAAGTCGTCAGCTGCGGCCAGCCGGCACCGGTCGGCAGCGACGCGCCGGTCGCGACTTTGTAGTTGTCGCGCAGATATCGTTCCAGCACGAGCGCGGCCTGAAACGACGGTCGGATGCCATGGACGGCGGTGCTCGCCAGCTCCGAGATGCCGGCCGGAATCGTCCCCACCCCGGCGAAACCGCTGTCGGCGTGCGAGTCGACGCCGGATCCGGACAGCGCGGCGGCGTCGACCACCGGCTCCTGCCAGGTCAGTCCATAGTGGACATCGCGCGCCTGGCCGGGCACCAGCAGCACGCCGGCGTCCTGGTCCAGCCACGGCGCCGGGCCGGTCATCGCGGTCGGCAGCGACTGGCTCGGGATGAACGGCGCGTCCCAGCCGGGCAGCCACACCGACGCTTTTCGTTTCACCGTCGGCACGGTGACGGTCGGCGGCAGGCTGACCGTGCTGCCCATCCGGCGAAAGTCCGACGACGGAGTCCAGCTGGCGCCGTCGAAGCCTTCCAGCACGACCAGTCGCCAGCGGTCGACCTTTCCGTCCGACGTGTACGAAAACACCGGCACATCCGGCCGGCGCAACGCGGCGGCGAGGTCGTCGAGCGGGCTGCTCACCACCGCGGGCAGCGCGGAAACCTGGTTCTGCCGCAACGAAACCGCCGGCGTGACCGGATCCAGCATGGTCACCGCGACCGTCCCGACCACGGCCAGGATCGCCGCCGGCGCCCACGCGCGCGGCTGCCGGACCGACCGCAGGTTTTCCCGCGACATCAACAGAACACCGGCCGCCACCACGGCATAGCCGACCGCGCCGCCGGCGGCCAGCCAACCGGTGAGCGGTTGGTATGCCTGGCTGAAACCGACGATCACCAGACTCGGCAGCAGCGCGGCCGGGGCCCACCTGGTCAGCTCCAGGCCGAGCACCGCCGCGCCGAGAACGGCCAGTGGCACGAACAAAAGCAGCTCTGGATCGGGCCGCGCCGGCCAGGTCGACTGCAGCGTCAGCTGCCACGACTGGGTCACGCCGACGACCAGCGAGCGTACGGTTTCACCCGTCGGCAGGCCGAAAAGCGTCGTCGGCCACAACACGCTCTCGGTAACTCCGAGCAGACCGAAGACCAGCACGACGAGCGGCCTCCACGCGGTCAGGAAAGCGACCCGCGTGCACAGCTCGACCGCGGCGTAACAGGCGACGGCGACCGCGACGATCGGCAGGAACAGCGGCAGCAGGCCGAAAACCGGCGCGAAGAACAGTCCGGCGACTCCGGCGGCGGCCACCACCAGCGCTGCGACGACGCGTGCTTTCATCGAGTGACCACCGTGTTCCAGCGCTCGACCGCCTCGGCGGCCGACCGCGCGAGGATCGTCTGTACGCCTGGCACCGGCTCGACCGCCGCACCGATCGCGATCACAATGACCGTCGCGAAACGCTCGCGTGCCGCGACGATCTGCGTACGGTCGGCCTCCGACATGCCGGACAGCACCAGGACAAGTCCGCCGCCCATGGCGCCGGCCAGCTCGCGTGGCAGCAGTGGTCGTTCGTCGGTCGCGAGCGAGATTTCGCTCAGGGTGTCCAAAAACTGCCGGCCGGTCCGCTGTGCCGCCGGCTCGGCCTGGATGTCGACGCCGCACGTCGTCAGCAGCCGGCAGCCATAGTCGGCGCGGATCGCCGAAATGACAAGAGAAGCCGTCAGGTCGACGGCGTCCTCGAAAAGCTCGGCCGGCATCCGGTCGGCGCGGGTGTCGAGCAAGGCGGTGAACCGCGGCAGGTTGGGGTCGACGTACTCGCGGACCATCAGCTTCCCGGTGCGCGCGCTGGCTTTCCAGTGCAGGTGTCGCACCTCGTCACCCGGCACGTACTCGCGGACCTCGCGCAGGTCCAGCGATCCGCGCAGCGAGTACGCCGTTTGTGGCCCGGCATAATGCAAACGCAGCCGGCCGGCCGCGATCGGCCGCATCGGCCAGGTTTTCGGCTGCACCCACAGCGTCGCGGTGTCGCCGGTGGTGACCCGGCCGCGGCCGAGACCGAGCGCGTCCTCGCGGTCCAGCGTCAGCGGACCGACGACGTGGCGGCCGCGTACGTCGGTCGGCAGCTCATAGCTGTAGTCGGCCGAAGCGCCGCGCCGCAGCGGACGTACGACCACCTGCCGCACGATCGTGCCGACCCGGTCACGAGCGGAAAACCCGGCCTGCCAACGGGTGTTGGGGTTGTGTACGCGCAACCGGCCGACCGCCGCGCCACCGCGCTGCACGCGGTCCGGATAGACCTCGCGGGTCACCGTCACCTTCGGCCGGTGCGTGCCGACCAGCAATGCGGCCAACACCAGGCCAAAGCCGATCACCGCGACCACGACCAGGACTGGAAAGCCAAGCAACCACTGGCCAGCGGCGAAAAGCGCGACCGCGGCGACGAGCAGCGCGATGCCGCGACCGGTCAGCCTGGCCATTCCTAGCCCTCCGCGGCGACTCGGGTCGGCGCCGGCGTGTGTTCCAGCACCTCCGCGACGATCGCGGCGGTCTGCCGCTGGTTGAGCTCGGCCTCCGGCGTGCGGATCAGCCGGTGACCGAGCACCGGACCGGCGACTTCCTTGATGTCGTCCGGTGTCACGAATCCGCGACCGTAGGTCGCGGCCAGCGCCTGCGCACTGCGGACGAGTGCGATGCTGCCGCGCGGACTCGCGCCGTAACGCAGGTCGGCGTGCGTACGCGTCAAGGCCACGATTTCCGCCGCATACTGCAGAATCGCGTCGTCCACATGCGACGACTTGACCTGCTGCACGGCCGCGTAGAGCTCGGCCATGGTGACGACCGGCGACAGCGTTTCCGGCCCGAAGCCGGCACATTCGCCGCGGATCACCATCATTTCCGTCTGCAGATCCGGATATCCGACCTCCAGGCGCATCAGGAAGCGGTCGAGCTGCGCCTCCGGCAGCCGGTAGGTGCCCTCCATCTCGATCGGGTTCTGGGTGGCGATCACCAGGAACGGCCGCGGCACCTCGTGGCGTACGGCGTCGACCGTGACGGTCCGCTCGGCCATCACCTCCAGCAGCGCCGACTGCGTTTTCGGTGTGCCACGGTTGATCTCGTCGGCCAGCACGACGTTGGCGAAGACGCCACCGGGATGAAACTCGAAACGCTCGTTTTTCTGGTGATAGACCTGCACGCCGGTGATGTCGCCGGGCAGCAGGTCGGGAGTGAACTGGATCCGGCTGAGCGTGCCGCCGATGCTGCGCGCCAGGCAGCGGCCGATCGTCGTCTTTCCCAGGCCCGGCACGTCCTCGATCAGCAGATGTCCCTCGGCCAGCAACGCGCAGATGGCCAGCCGCACCACCTGTGGCTTGCCGCGGACGACCGCCTGCACGTTGCTGGAAATGCGCTCGTAGACCTGCTGCGCCGCGTATTCGGCCTGGTTCACGGTTACTCCCACGTGATCGTGTTGGACGTTATGCGGCCGTACGTGTCGGTGTCGGTGTAGACGTAGACCTGCGCGCCGGACACGTCGTATCGGGTCTTGTTACAGGTGGCGTCGCCGTTTTCGTCTGTCGTCGTGGTGCACGGCTCGCTGAAGTCCCGGCCATTTCCGATCGCGGTGATGGAATAGGTCGTGTTTGGCTCGAAGCCGGTCAATGTCGTGTCGATCCACGCACAACTTGGCTTTTCGCAGTTGTCGCTGCTGGTGCTCGATCCACGCTCGATGTGGATTTTCGGCTTCTTCGGCGACACCGGAGTGACTGGATCAGCCGAAGACGCCGGGCCGCGACCGACGCTGTTTTTGGCGTAAACACTGAAGGTGTAGCCACGGCCGTTGGTCAGGCCGGAGATCGTCGCGCGGCGGGACGAGCCGCTGACCGTACGCGATCCGCCTGACCAGGTCACGACGTAGTTGGTGATGGTCGCACGGTTGGCCGCCGCGGCACTCCAGCTCACCGTCGCCGACGCGTCGCCCGCCTTTGCCGACACCGAACCCGGCGCGCCAGGCGCACTCGCCGGCAGCGACGAATGGCTCGGCGACGGCTTGTGTGTGCTGCCAGTGCCTGGATTCGGCCGGCCGGTGTTCGGCGGCTCATGGCTCGGCTCGACCGGCGGCCGCGCCGATGGCTGTACGGACGGCTGTACGGACGGCTGTGGACGCGGCTCGCTCGACTGGCTCGGACCCGGCGACGGCGAACCGCTCGGATCCGGCGAGCCGACGACCGGCGCGTCCGCGACCTGACCGTCCTTGTCCACCACCAAAAGATGCGTGCCGGCACCGTTTTGCACATACACACGGCCATCCGCGCCGCGCGCGATGCTCGGCTGACCCTCGCTCGGCGGAATCTTCCGGTTGGCCTTGGCGTGCCCCTGCGCGTCGTACGTCTGCAAAGTGCCGGTCGTACGGTTCACCACCACGACCGTGCCACCAGTCCACAGTGGACCCTCGAAGTCACCCTTGCCGAGCTCCACGTTCACCGGCGTCCGCTTCGCCTGTGTGTCAACGAAAGACAGCCGACCGGTGGCCGGATCCAACAACGCCAGCCGGCCGTTGCTGTCCGTCGGAGCGACCCGAGTGGCGCCGGAAACCTTGACACCAACCGGATTTCCGGCACCCAGACCCTGCGTGCTCACCGCGTGCAACAGACCCGCGGTCGTGTCGAGCACCTGCGGCTTGTCGGCGACGGTGGTCAGCGCGCCGGAATGACCGGCCGGAAGCTTGGCCGGACACGTCGACGTGGCGGTCGCGCCTTTTGCCAACGTACACACCAAACCCGACTGCCGGCGCAACAGCCACAGCGTGCCGTCGCCGGTCACGACCGGATCGCCGACCGGCTCGCCGACGGACACGACCGTCGTCTTGTCGCCGAGCCGTACGATCTTGCCGGACTGCCGGTAAACCAGATACGGACCGCCAACGGCCTCGATCGCCAACGGAGTCTCGTCCGACGGCGCCGTCTGCGTCCCCTGTACGTGCAGGTTCGACTTACCGAAGCGGGTGATCCGGTTGCGGCCGACGACGTATCCGTTGGTGTCGTCCTGCACGACCTGGCTGCCGGGCTCACCGGCCACCGGCACGCGCGCGTCGAAGTTCGTCGTGGCGCCGTCCATGTGAAAGGCCGACTGCAAAGCCGTGTTGTAGACCCAGTGGCCGGTCGGATGGAACCGCATGTCGGACCCCGGCATCGTCGCGCCGCTGGCCGCCGCGGCGACCATCGCGACACTCGCCGTCAGCGCGGCGACCATCGGCCACGGCCGGCGGCCTCGGCTCGACTTCTTCGCCGACGAGGCGACCAGCTTGCCAGGCGCGTTCTCCCGGATCACCCGACGCACGCTAGAGCACCGCCCTCGGGACCGGTCCCCCGTGGCATGTCAATGTCAACTCCAATAGATCTCGTTCGAGGTGATCCGCCGGCCGTCCGGCAGGTTCACATACACATACACGTTGCCCTTCGGCACCCCGTCACGCGTGTCGCGATCACAGATCGCAGAGCCGCTCGCATCCGTCTTCACGTGGCACGGCGAGTCGTAGTCGCCGCCGGTCGCCTCGGCGAAAATCTGCGCGTCGAAGCTGGTGTTGGCGGGGAAATCCGTGAAGGTCATGTAGAGGTAGAAGCAGGTGGTGCAGTTTGGTGCCCCGGCTTCCGGCCGCCGCTCGATGTGGATCGTCGGACCGGTGACGGTGACCGCGGCGGAGCCGGCCGCGCCGGTCAACGTCTGACCGCCGCTGCTCGTCACCGCGCGTACGGTGAAGGTGTAGCGGCCGTTGGCCAGGCCGCTGTAGGTGGCGCTGGTGCCGGTGACCGTACGACTCGCCTGCCCGGTCGCCGAAATCGCGTAGTGCCGCAGCGTCCCGCCACCGAGGTCAGGCTGCTGCCACCGTACGGTCACGGCACCGCCGGACACCGACGCCGTCACGCCGCGCGGCGCCGCCGCCGCGCCGCGAGGTGTCACCGGATCAGCCGACGCCGCCGGGCCCTCACCAGCGCTGTTACGTGCGGAAACGCTGAACGTGTAGCTCTGTCCGTTGGTCAACCCGGAGATCGTCGCATGCCGCGCGGCGCCGCTGACCACGCGCGAACCGCCTGGCCACGACACCACATAGCCGGTGACCGCCGCGCGGTTGGCGGCCGCGGCCTGCCAGCTGACCGTGGCTGCGCGGTTGCCGGCGGACGCGGTCACCGACTGCGGCGCGCCTGGCGCGCTGGCCGGCAGACCAGCGGTCGGCGGCGGCGCCTCGTGCCGCGTCGGCGTTTTCGCGGGCTGGCTGGGACTCGGCGACGGCGCACCGCTCGGCTCGGGACCGCCGGACACCGGCGTGTCGGCGACCTGGCCGTCCTCGTCGACGATCAACAGATGTGTGCCGGCGCCGTTTTGCACATACACACGGCCATCCGCGCCGCGCGCGATGCTCGGCTGACCCTCGCTCGGTGGAATCTTCCGATTGGTCCTGGCATGACCCTGCGCGTCGTACGTCTGCAAAGTGCCGGTCGTACGGTTCACCACCACGACCGTGCTGTCGGTCCACAATGGACCCTCGAAATCGCCTTTGCCGAGCTCGATATTGACCGGCGGCCGTTTTGCCTGTGTGTCAACGAAAGACAGCCGACCGGTCGACGGATCCAACAGCGCCAACCGGCCACCGCTGTCAGTCGGCGCGACGCGCGTATCGGCGGAAACCTCGACGCCAACCGGTTTTCCGGCACCCAAACCCTGCGTGCTCACCGCGTGCAACAGTCCTGCCGTCGTGTCGAGCACCTGCGGCTTGTCGCCGACGGTGGTCAGCGCACCGGAGTGTCCGGCCGGCAGCCTGGCCGGGCAGGTGGAGGTGGCCGTCGAGCCTTTTGCCAACGTACACACCAAACCCGACTTCCGGCGCAACAGCCAGAGCGTGCCGTCGCCGGTCACCACCGGATCGCCGATCCGCTCGCCAACGGTGACGACCGTGGTGTTTTCGCCGAGCCGTACGATCTTGCCGGCCTGCCGATAGACCAGATACGGCCCGCCGGCGGCCTCGATCGCCAGCGGCGTCTCGTCCGAAGGAGTCGGCAGCGAACCCTGCACTCTCAGGTTTGACTTGCCGAACCGGGTGATCCGGCTCCTGCCGACGACGTATCCGTTGGTGTCGTCCTGCACGACCTGGCTGCCGGGCTCACCGGCGACCGGCACGCGCGCGTCGATGTTCGTTGTCGCGCCGTCGATATGAAAAGCCGTCTGCAAAGCGGAGTTGTAGACCCAGTGGCCGCTTGGATGAAACCGCATGTCCGAGCCGGGACTGGAGGCACCGCTGGCCGCGGCGGCGACCATCGCGACGCTCGCGGTCAGCGCGGCCACCAGCGGCCACGGCCGGCCGGACAGCCGCGACTTTCGCGCCGACGAAGCGACCAGCTTGGCGCCGCTCACGCCCGTTGCAACGCTGCCTCGTGCGACAGCCCCGGCCCCTGCGGCAGCCGTGCCATCAGGCCGGCCGGTACGCGCACCGGTTTGACCGTCGAATATCCCAGCCACGACATCACATCCGGCGCATCCAGCGGATAGGCGACACCCAGGTCGGTAACGACAGCGAGCGTACCCGCTTGTGCCGTTTCGCTCGGCATTACCTCGACAATTCCCACTTGGCCCGGCGGCACGTAGACATAGTCGGCCAGCGCCACGCCACCGGCCGTACGACCGGCGGTCGCGATCAGCAGGTCACGCGGCGGCAGGCCCGGTGAAACGGTGATTTTCGGGACAAACGAACCGGACGTGAAGCCGAGGCAGACGGAGGTCAGATCGGTTGCCGGTACGAACGCCGGTCGCACGGTCGGCGGCGAGGCCTCGGTCAGCTGTTTGGGCGTACCGATGGTCGCACCGGCGACGAGACTTGGCGGAATCGACAAACCGAAGGGAGCGCCGCCGTATGCCGTCGCCGTCGGCGGATAGGCGAGCTGGATGTCGTAGGCCAGCTCGGTGATCGGCGTGAGCTGGTGGCGTTCGACCAGGTAATGCTGCGTCGCGCCGCTCGGCGTCTGCATGGTGAGCAGGTGGCCGGCCTTCAGGTCACCGCGCCCGGGCACCGCGTCCGACGGCTTTCCCAGGTCGGCCACCGCGATCGGACCGACCGGCTCGCCCTGCGGCAGCGACTCGACCAGCGCGGGGCTGACGCGTACGACCGGCACCGAGCTGACCGCGAGGCCCACACGTACCGTCTCGGCGCTGTCGATCTGGTGGCGATATCCGTTGTAGAGCAGATATTGCGGGCCGGTGTCCGAGGTGCGTACGAGGACCGCGCCGCCACCCACCGGCGTGCCGCCGGACGGATTCGCGCCGACCAGCAGCACCGAGCTGGCCACCGACGCACCGGTCGGTCCGGTGGTCGGCTGCGAGCACAACGACCAGCCGCCGAGCGCCTTGTCCGGTCCAGGCAACGAATCCGGCGCGTCCGGAATGCCGATCACCGGTCCACGCGGCACACCGACCAGGGAATTACCGGAAATGCTCAGCGCGTCCGCCTTTTTTCCCAGTGCCAGCACGGCAGACGCGTAGTTGGCCATCGGATGCAGCTGGCCGTCCAGATAGACGAACCTGGTGCCGGTCTCCTTCTCCACGATGATCGAGTTGCCGTCCTGCCAGGATTTGTTGCCACCGGGGAAGATCAGGCCGAACACGCCGGCGATCACCAGCGAGATCACCCCGAGCACCACCGCGCCGATGGCCGCCCCGCTGACCCGGCGAAACGGCGGCTGCTCCGGGTCGGTCTCCTGGAGGACGAGCGCGGAAACCGCGCGCTGCACCTGAAACTGGTGTGCCTGCAGCTGGTCGCGTTTGGACGCCATGTCAGCCCGCCAGCCCGCGGATCAGCGCGTACAGACCGAGCACCGCGCAGGTCACCGGCACGACCGCGAGCACGACGAGGATCTCCAGTATTTCCGCCCAACGCGGCAGATACGGACTCAGGTTGTGCGTGCTCTGCCATCTGGCCAGCAGCGCCACGCAAACCGCGAGCGCCAGCAGCACCGGCAGATCGACGGTCAGCAGATACGCATGCGTGGCGACCAGCAGCCAGCAGGTGAAACCGGCCAGGCAGCCGAGGCCGGCGGCGAGCAGCGCGACGCGCTGGCGCAGGATCGGATAAAGCCTGGCGCGCAACAGAAAACCGACGCTGAGAATGCCGGACAGGATGACCCCCGCCGTGCCACCGCGCACAATCACCAGCACATTGGCGACGATCGTGACGACCGCGAGCCCCCAGACCAGGCCGGTCAGCAACGCGTCCGCGCGCAAAACCGAGGCATAGACCGAAGAACGCGGCGGCAGCGGATCGTCGTTGAGCAGGTCTCCGGTCGTACGCGGCAGCACCGGCATCGGCATCCGCGCCATCCAGATCGACAGCGGCGCGAAAGCCGGCGACACGATCAGGCCGAAACCAGCGACGATCGCCGCCGCGCCGGCACCACCGACCGCGTCGTTGGTCGCGGCCCAACCGGACACAATGCCAAGCATGCCGGTCATCGCCGCCGCCGTGAACACCGGCGCTTTGTCGACGACACCAAGCAAACCGGCGATCGCGGCGAGGAAGAGCGCGGCGCTGCCGGCGAGTACGTGCGCGGCGCCGAGCTGCCACAGCGGCCGGTCGCCGGCAAAAAGCAGGCCACCGCCGGCAAAAGCGTACGGCAGTGCCAACGTCGCCAACACCGCACCGGCACCCGCGTCACCGGCAGCGCGCGCCAGCCCGATCGCGGCCGCAAGCAACGTGATGGCGACGCCGAGCGAGGCCAGCGCCGGCGCGATCCAACCCGGTCCGGCGGCGAGTACGGCGAGCAGGCCGAGCCCGCCAAGCACGCCGCTGGCGGCGAAACCTGCCCATCTGGTGTGTCTCGGTGTCCAGACGCTGGACGCGCGCGCCGAGCCGCTCGCGATCGCGTCGACCAGGTCGTCGTATTCCAACTCCGGCCAGTCCGTACGCGACGGCACGAGGTGCAACACCTCGCCGTCGACGATCCGCAACGCGGCCAGCGTCTTCGACCGGTCCAGCCGCGTACCGTCGGCGCGGCACAGGGCCCAGCCGCCGGTCGGCACGCCGTCGTCCGGCAGCTGTTCGCCGGCGTGGCGCAACAAACCCGGCAGCAACTCGGCGAGCGGCGACCGCTCCGGCAGCGCCAGGTCGATCCGGCGGGACGGTGCCGCGACCGTCACCTTGACGAGATTTACTGTGTTCATTGCCCCTAGTCCGTCCGTCTGCCAGCGGCAGCATGCTGCCGATCGTGCTTCCAGCACCGGTGCGCGGACCTATCATCGGGCCAGTGGCGGCCGGTGGAAGGGCCGTTGCAGCTTGCGGACACCACGGCTGGGGCTCATGAACGAACAACTCACGCGACTTGGTGCCGGCCCGGTCGGCACGGTCTTCCGGGCTGACTCGGACGGTTTTCCGTCCGCGCTCAAGGTTTTTCCGTCCCGTTTCGATCGCCGTACGCTGGCCGCGGCGGATCGCGAGTTTCGCCAGCTCGGCCAGCTGCGGATGCCGTCGGTGCTGGTGCCGTTCCGGATCGAGCAGCTGCCGGACGGCCGGCACGCCATCCGGATGGAGCTGTGTACGCAGTCGCTGACCGCGCTCGTACAACGGCGCGGCCCGCTGCCGCCGGCCGACGTCGTCGTGCTCGGCTATGCGGCGGCCGCCGCGCTGGCGTCGGCACACGCGGTCGGCGTCATCCACGGCGCGGTCAACCCGGACAACATCCTGTTCCGGCCGACCGGTGAGCCGGTCGTCTCGGATTTCGGCCTGTCGTTGCGCCGCGCTTTCACCCGCGATCCCATGCACGGCGTCGAAAGCCTGCCGCCGGAGTCGTTGCGCGACGACGTACTGGATCCGCGTACGGACCTGTACGGCCTCGGCGCGGCGCTGCATTTCGCGCTGACCGGCCGGTCGCCACATCCCGGCCGGCTCGGCGAACATCTCGGCGAGCGACTGCTGCGGGTGTTGCGCGAGCCGGTGCCGCCGGTTTCCTTTCTGGGCGTACCAGCGCCGTTGACGGCCCTGGTTTCCGGCCTGCTGGCGGCAGATCCGGCCAACCGGCCGGCGTCGGCGGCTTTCGTGGCCGACCGGTTCGCCGAGTTGATGGCCTATCAGCAGCGAAACGTGGAGCCCTATCCGCAGCGCAACCCGCTCGGCTCACGGCCGGCGCCGCCGCAACCGGCGCCGTCCGGCAAGGCGGCGTACGCCGGATTCCAGGACGCGTTGCGGATCATCGCCGCGATCGACAAGCTGCCGCCGGCCGGGGATCCTGACGACGTAACGGAAAGCAAGCCGCCGTCGGTGGTGGCGGAGATCCAGCCGCCACCTGTTCCGGTCGAGACGCCACCACCTCCCGCGCAGGAGTTCAACGACTTCGAAGAGCCGACCGGCACGCCAGAACACGATCTGGACAATGACGACGGCAAGTCCGCCGCGGCGTTCGCCGACAACTTCGAACAGCCGCCACCGTCGTACGCCGATGATGTCGACGAGCCACAACCGGCGCCGAGCCAACCTGTGCCGAGTCGGCAAAAAACCCCGCCGCCGTACGATCCGCCGCCGGCCAACCGGCGGTCCATTCCGTACGGTCTGGTGACCGCGGCGGCCGCGGTGGTCGCGGCGATCGCCATCCCGCTGGTGTTGCTGCTGCAGGCATCGCCGCCGGAGCTGCCGACGACACCCCGTGCGCTGCCGAGCTCGACGCCGGCGCCGACCGCCAGCGCGGTCAAAGATGTCAAGCTGGAGCTGGCAAATCCCACCGATCTGGGCAACCAGGTGGTGCTCAGCTGGACGAGTACGGCCACCAACATGGACTTCGCCGTTGTCGTCGCGCAGGAAAACGGTCCGACCACCGCGGTGTTGGCCAAGCGCGCACACACGATCAACATCGCGGTGGATCCGGCGCGGAAATACTGCTTCCTGATCCAGGGTGTCGACAGCAGCAGCTCGGATGTCGTTGTCTACCAGAGCAAACCCAAGCCGTTGCGGGGCGCGGTCTGCAAGGAGTGAGCGGTCAGCTGAGCTGCGTCGAGGTGGCTTTCCCGAGGTCCAGCTCGAAGATCGCGCCACCCTCGTCGGCGTTGTAGACGTTCAGTACGCCGCCGTGCACCTCGGCGACCCACCGTACGATCGACAACCCCAGACCGGTCGATCCGCTGCCGGTCTGGAAACGGTCGAGCACCGACTCGGCGATTTCCTCGCTGACACCGGGGCCGTGGTCGGCGACGGTGACCCGGCCGCTGGCCACGGTGATGTGCACGATGGCCGCCTGATCCGGTTGTGCGCGGCCATAATGCAGCGCGTTTTCCAGGAGATTGCCGACCGCTCGGCGTACCAGCGCCGGATCGACGATCACTCGGGTCGGCGCCGCGGCGACGGTGACGTTGGACCCCGCTTCGGCGGATTCCTCCACCACGACACTGACGAGCTGGTCGAGCCACACCGGCTCGAACGCCAGCTTGTCCAGGCCTGCGGCCAGCCGCGCGCGCATCAGCAGGCTGTCGATGATCTCCCCCATCCGGCCGGCCAACGCGACCGTACGCGGCAACAATGCCGCCCCCTGGTCCGGATGCCGCAATGCCGTCTCCGCCAGGGCGCGCAGGCTGGCCACCGGCGTACGCAGGTCGTGCGCGGTCTCGGCGAGCAGGATCTCCTGCTGTTCCAGCGCGACCGCGGCCGGCCGGATCGCCCGGCCGGACAGGAAATATCCGCTCACCGCAAGCAAAACGATGATCAGCAGACAACCGCCGACCACGGCGACGACCAGCAGGTCGTACGCGGACTCGGTCGGCTCGCCGTCGGCGACCGCCACCACCGCCGCGATGTATTCTCCGGCACCGTTTCGCACCGGATAGGCCACCACCCACACCGGCCGGCCGTCAGCCGCGCGGCGAAAACCGGTCAACGTCGTGCCGGCCTGGGTCGAGTCGTACGCCAGCCCGGCGAGCACCTTCGGATCCATCGTCACGCAGGTGCGTTTGCTGAAATAGCCGGAGAAACTCGTGGATCCGCTCGGCAGCACGGCGAACTGCGGACACTGCCGGCTGATGTCGTCCTCGCCGATCGCGGCCGTGATGACCGTGTTGTTCTCGTAATAGACCAGACGGGAGACCGTCGAGGTCACCTTGAGCAGATCGGCCTCCAGCAGCTTGTGCTGCTGGTCGGCGTACGTGCGCAGGAAAGCCACCGCCAGCACGATCAGGCCGATCGCGTTGAGCGTGGTGAAAATCGCCGTCAGCATCCACCGCAGCCGGCGCAGCCGCTCCGCCGCCGAGCCCTTCACTGCTGCGCACCGAACCGATAGCCGATGCCGCGCACGGCATGAATGACATTGGGTTCGTGCAGTTTTTCCCGTACCCGGCCGACGATCACGTCGACCACGTTGGCCTTTGGGTCGGTCTGCTCGTCCCAGCAGTGCTCGATCAGGTCGGCGCGGGGCACCGCCTGCTCCGGCCGGAGCATCAGATATTCCAGCACCGCGAACTCCTTCGCCGACAACGTCAGCAAAACTCCGGCGCGGCGGATCTCGCGGCGAGCGCTGTCCAGCTCGATGTCGGCGAAGCGCAACACCGTCGAGCGGCCGGAGGCCGAGCGGCGCGCCAGGTTGTGCACGCGCGCGGTCAGCTCGGCCATCCGGAACGGCTTGACCAGATAGTCGTCGGCGCCGCTGGCAAAACCGTCGACGACATCGGAGCTGCGGTCGCGCGCGGTGAGGAAAAGCACCGGCACCGCGCCGCCGGACACGCGAAACCGGTGCACGTAGTCGATCGCGTCGCCGTCCGGCAGCATCCGGTCGAAGACCGCGCACACGTACGGCTGCGCCGACAGCGCCGACGCGGCCGCCGCGAGATCGCCGACCGGGGTCACCTCGAAACCGGCGGACGTCAGCTCGGCGGAGACGGCGAGCCGCATGTCGTCGTCGTCCTCCACGACCAATATCCGCACTTCGCTCCCCATCGTCATCATTTCCTCAGCTTGGCCGGGCAATCATAAGCGCGCTGACACTGACCCATCCGACCGCGACGAACGGAGACACGGCACATGCTGCTCCCCGTACTCGGTGCACGGCAACCGCGACGCAGGAACCTGCCGCGCGCATACCGGTACGCACAGAACGCCAGGGAGGCTTTCCGTGGACGACCATAACCGCAGGTCAGCTCCCGCTTCTGGACCGCAGCGGATCGGCCGGCCCGGCCCCGCGCCAGCACCGGCGCCGCGGCCACTGCTGGTCGTATCAGCGGCCACCGAGCCGCTGGTGCAGCCCGCACCGCCACCTCCCCCGGCCGCGCCGCAGCAGGTCGCGCCGCAACAGGTCGGTCCCTACCAAACCGCTCAACCGGCTCCCTACCAGGCGCTTTATCAGCCGACGCAGCAGGCGCCGGCGACGCGTACGGTCATCGGCGGCGCCACCGCGACGCGGCCGCGGGTCGCGCAGGTCCCGGTCCCCGCGCCGGCTCCGATGCCGGTCGCACAACCCATTGCACAGCCCATCCTGCGACCCCAGCCGCACCGGCCGCCGGCGGCTCCGGCGCCGGATCCGGCGCCGACTCCGACCAAGGTCAAGCCGCGGGCCGCGGACCTCTTCCGCGAGCTCACCGCCACCCAGGCGGTCTGCTGGCAGATCGCGGTTTTCGCCGTACTGTTCACGATCCGCCAGCCGTGGCCGGTGATCGTCGCGGTCAGCGTGGCGGCGATCGTCCTGCTGGCCATGACCCTCGTCCGCGTCAAACGTCGCTGGCTCTATCAGCATCTCGGCCTGCGCTGCCGGTTCTGGCTGCGGTCGCGGCGGTTCGACCTGCCGATGGCCGAGTCCCGCGCGCTCGCGCTGCTGGAACGGCTGCTGCCCGGGACGTCGATCCACACCATGGACACCGGACAGGACTCGGTGATGGTGCTGAGCCAACGCCGCGGCCTGACCGTACTCATCCGGCCGGAGGAGGTTTCTCCAGAGCTGGTGCGAAAGTTTCCGGCGCCGGCGGCGCTGCTGCCGGAGCCGGACAGTTCGACCGGCGTGTCGACCGAGTTCGGCATCCAGACGGTTTTCCACTCCGGCACCAAACCCGGCGAGCCGACCCGGCTCTGGCTGGCCGTACACGCCGAGCGTACCGCCGACACACCGGTCGACCACGATTTGGCGCTGGGCCTGCGAAACGCGCTGCGGCGGATCCGGAAAGCCCTGCGCCGCTCCGGAATCAGCACCGACGGACTCAACGACAGCGCGGCACTGGGCACCATCTCGGCGCTGGCGCACGTCACCGGCAGCCGGCGGGAAGTGCGGGAATACTGGCAGTTCCTGGCCACTGGGATGGTCGCGCAGGCCTGTTTCCGGTTGGAAAACTGGGACAAGCTCGACGACCCGACCGCGCGCCGGCTGACCGACGGCCTGCTCGTACGGCACCGCGGCAACGCCGGCGTCGCGGTCACGCTCACCTGTTTCGCCCGCTCCGACCTCGGTGCGGTGCACGCCGGCGCCATCCTCCGGCTGGCCGCCACCAACGAAAAAGCCATCCACGACACTTCGGTGGCTCTGCGACCGCTGCTGCAGCCGTGCGGGGTTTCCCTGACCCGGCTGGACGGCGAACACCTGTCCGGGCTCGCCACCTCGCTTCCGATCGGAGGTTTCGTCTCATGACCGCGGTTATCGAACGTCCGGCCAGCCGGCCGGTCAGCGGGATCGGCGCGCTGCTGGCCTCGGCCACCAGCGAGGTCCTGGTGATGCGTACCAGTGCGGCCGCGAGGACGCAGTGCCCGATCGGCGCGATTTCGCAGATAGACCTGGAAAACGTACGCCGTGGCGTACGCTATCGGATGCTTGTGCCGGACAACGCGCGGACGGCTCCGCGGCTCGCCGGCCAGCTGGTTTCCTTCGCGCAGGCCGGTGCGTCGATCCGGTCGGTGCCGGCGGTGCCGATGGACGCGCTGATCATCGACGGCACGGTCGCCATGATGCCGACCGGACCGACCGGCGTGACACCGATCCGGCTGCCGAGCGTCATCACCACGACGACCGAGCTTTTCAAGCGCGTGTGGGCCGACGCGGTGGCGCTGGACCCGTACGACGTGCCGGACCCGCGGCCGCTGTCCGACAAACATTTGAAGCTGCTTTCCTTGCTCTACTCAGGAAACACCGACGAAGCGGCGGCCGCGCGGATGGAGCTGTCGGTGCGGACCGTACGCCGGATGGTGTCGGAGATGAACGACCTGCTCGGCGCGCGCAGCCGGTTCCAGGCCGGCGCGAAGGCGGCGCAGCGCGGTTGGATCACCGACGGGACCGACCGGTGACCTCCACGGTGGACGAGGCTCCACGCAATCTTCTGGTGGCACCGAACCAACACGGCACCTTCCAGACGATCGGCGAGGCCATGCAGGCCGCGCCGGACGGCGGTGTGCTGACCATCTCGGAGGGCACGTACGCGGAGACTTTCGAGCTGTTGGACCGTAAACTCACGCTGCGTGCGGCGATCGGCGCGACCGTCGTGCTCGACGGCCGCGATTGCGACTGGCCGGTGCTGTGCGCACGCGGTGGCTCTTTAACCCTGCGCAGCATCGAGCTGCGCGGCCGCGTCGGCGGGATCCACGCTGACAGCGCGAAACTCACCATGGAAGGCTGCACCGTCAGCGCACCGGTCGGCCCTGCGATCAGCGTTCGCAACTGTCCGGAGACGGATTTGCGCGACTGCACGATCAGTGGTGCGGCGGAGGGGATCGTGCTGGACAGCACCTCCGGCCGGATCAGCGGCACGTCGGTGGAGAACATCTCCGGCGACGGCGTGGTCGTCGGTTTCGGTGCGGATCCGGCGATCGCCGGCTGCACGATCAGCGGTTGCGGTCAGCGCGGCGTCTATGTCTACCAGTACGCGCAGCCGGTCATCGAGAACTGCGACGTGTCACGTACCGGCCGGGACGGGATTTCCGTCGCGCAGCAAAGCAATCCAACGATCCGCTCGACGACGATCCATGACGTACGCGGCGTCGGCATCGACTTCGGCACCGGCTGCGCCGGTGTCGTCGACCGCTGCCGCATCGACAACACCGCGTCGCCGGCGATCCGCATCGCACCTGGCGCGTCGCCGGAGGTGATCGAGCAGGCCGCGGCGGCGAGCACGGTCATCGGCAACGAGTTGGAGGCATTGCTGCTCGATCTGGACAACATGGTCGGCCTGGCCGGTGTCAAGGCCGAAGTGCGTGCCGTGATCGATGAAATCCAGGTCAACGAGTGGCGGCGCAGCGCCGGCCTCGCGGTCGGCTCGGTCAGCCACCACCTGATTTTCGCCGGCGCTCCCGGCACCGGTAAGACGACGGTGGCGCGCACGTACGGGAAACTGTTGCAGTCGCTCGGAGTCCTCACCGGCGGGCAGTTCCGCGAGGTGTCCCGGCGCGATCTGGTCGGCCAGTATGTCGGTCACACGGCGGAGAAAACGGCCACGGTGTTCGAGGAGACCAAAGGCGGTGTGCTGTTCATCGACGAGGCGTACACACTGTCGCGGCAGATCGGCAGCGGCAACGACTACGGTCAGGAAGCCATCGACACGCTGGTGAAACTCATGGAGGACCACCGCGACGAGGTGGCCGTGATCGTCGCCGGCTACACCGCCGAGATGGTCAACTTCCTGGACGCCAACCCCGGTCTTGCCTCGCGTTTCTCCAAAACCATCGAGTTCGACAACTACTCGCCGGCAGACCTGGTGGAGATCATCGGACGGATGGCCGGCGATGGCGACTACGAGCTCGACGGCGCGACACAGCCGATCCTGACCGGGCATTTCGCCGCGATCGCCAACAGTCCCAACTATGGCAACGCGCGCGAGGCGCGGCGACTTTTCGAGGCGGCACGCAAATCGCAGTCGCAACGGTTGCGCTCGCTCGGCCGGATGCCGGACGCGACCGAACTGCGTACGCTGCTGCCGGCCGACATCGCGGCCGCCGCCGAATACGCCAGGTCAGCTCACCGCGTGTCGTAGCTCGCGCCGCGGATGTTGGGAGCGAGCAGGAGGCCGATGACGACGAGGGCGATGACGATCGCCAGCATTGGTTGCAACCGTCCGGAAAACAGGTTGATCGCCGCCTCCGCGATGCCGACCGCCTCCAGGATGATGGCGAACAACCGCACCACCGACCGCTGCGAGGTGATCAACGCGGTCGCCGCGACCGCGAGGAGCACGGCGACGACCGGGTCGAGGACGAAGGCCAGATAGGTCAGCCCGGACAGCTCCTCGCCGCCGCGCACCTGCCGCATCACCTCGCCCAGCTGCACGGACGCGACGTACATCGAGGTCACGGCCTGCAGATACATGATGATGCCGGCGGCCCAGAGGACCTTCGGCACTCCACGCTTCCCGGACATACCCGGACAGTAACCGATCGCTCCCGGGAGCGGTCCCGAACGCGGGAGATCTATGCTCGCCGGCATGAGCGACGACGAGCAGAAGATCGGCCGGCTGGTCACCGACCTCTATGCGACGATCTCCGGGCCGGCCGGACCGCGCGACTGGGACCGGCTGCGGACGTTCCTGCACCCGGACGGCCGGCTGATGCGTACGTCCGTCGACCAGGCCGGCAACCCGGCCGTCGCGATCATGTCGGTGGACGACTATGTGGACAGCACCGCGGCGTTTCTGTCCGGCGTCGACTTCTACGAGGTGGAGACGAGCCGGCGGATCGACGTTTTCGGCAACATGGCACATGTCTGGAGTGCGTACGAGGCACGGCACACGCCGGCCGGCCCGGCGCCGGAACGCAAAGGCATCAACAGCATCCAGCTGTTTCGCGACCAGGCCGGCGACTGGCACATCATGAACATGATCTGGGACAACGAGCGGCCCAACATCACGTTAGGCGAGCCGGTAAACCGAGACGTGTGACCGGGACTCCGCGGTGAACTCCGCGCCGCGCCAGTCGGCGTGCCGGCTCTCCAGCTGGAAACCGGCCAGCTGCCCCATCAGGTCGAGCTCGGCGGGCCAGACATAGCGTTGTGGCGTACGGAAAACCCGTGCCTGCCGGTCGTCGCCGAAATGGAAATGATGCGACACGAGATGCTGGCGCAACGGATCGTAGGAGTCGACGCCGATGTATCCCTCGTCCGTCGCGAAAACCACGCCTGGCTGGCCAGGCGGCAGCCGGCGCAGGTCCGGCACGCCGAGCTCGACGACGAACCGGCCGCCGGGCGTCAGATGCCGCGCGGCATTGCGGAAACACTCGACCTGCTCGGCCTGGGTCAGCAGGTTGCCGATCGTGTTGAAGACCAGATAGACCAGCGCGTGCTCTCCTGGCGCCGCCGTCGTCGCCATGTCGCCAACGACCACCGGGATCGTCGCCTCGTCGACTTTTTGGCGCAGTTGCTCGATCATCGCGGTCGACAGCTCGATGCCGGTCACCTTGACGCCACGCTCGGCCAGCGGCACGGCCACCCGGCCCGTACCGATGGCAAACTCCAGGGCCTCGCCGCCGCCGGCCAGCTCCACCAGCCGGTCGACCGTCGCGCCGACAACGTCGGCGGCGAACATGCCGGTGCCGGGAGTGTCGTACGCCTGCGCCGCCACGCTGTCCCAGATGTCCTCTTGTCGCACGGCGCCAACATAACCCGCCTGTCCACCGATTTATCCTCCACGATCGGCAGCGCTGGACGTCGAACGTCCGGCTTCGCGGTCTGACCGGAGTCGTTGCGCTCGTACCCCGGCCGACCAGCGCTCCACGGCACCACCCCGCCGAACCCCACCAAACTCCGCCACTGGCCGAGCGACGAAGGAAAGACGCCACTCAACGCTCAACGACACCAAAAACACGACACTCGGCGACCGACGAAGAAAACGCGACACCCAACGAACCACGCAGAAAACACACCACTCGCCGAACGCCACGGAAAACACGCCACTCAACGCTCAACGACACCCAAAAGGCGGCACTCGGCGACCGACGAAGAAAACGCGGCGCCCAACGAACACCACGGAAAACACGCCGCTCAACGCTCAACGACACCAAAAACACGGCGGTCGATGAACGCCACAGGAAAGGCGGCAGTCGGCGAGTGACGGAATCCACCCGCTCTCAGCGATAGGCGGGTGTCCAGCGGGTCGCGTTGATGCGCTCGGCCAGGTCCTCCGGCGTACGCTCCGGCGCGACCTCGTCGGCGACCGCCTGCATCGCGACCGCGTGCGCCATCCGGACGGCGATGTCCGGCACGTCCTGCCAGGCCGGCAGCAACGGCTCCGCCGGATCGACCAGCGCCGGCGAGGCCTCGCCGAGCTCACGGGCGGCGACGCGCATCATCTCGTCGGTGACCCGGGTCGCCTGCGCGGCGGTCACGGCCAGGCCGATGGCCGGGAAAATGTAGACGTTGTTGCATTGCGCCACCCGCCGAGCGACACCATCGCGCACGACCGGAGCGAAAGGCGAGCCGGTGGCGACCAGCGCGCGACCGCCGGTCCACTCGTCCAGCTCGCTCGGCCGCGCTTCGGCGTTGCTGGTCGGATTCGACAGCGGAAAGATGATCGGCCGATCGGTTTTTCCCGCCAGCTCACGCACGATCGGCTCGGTGAACGCACCAGCGGCGGTCGACAGGCCGAGCAGGATGCCGGCGTCGACCTGGTGTACGACCTCGGCGAGATCCCAGTTTTCCTGTGCCTTGGCGTAAAGACGCTGGCTTTCGGACAGGTCCGTCCGGGCCGTGGTGAGCAGGCCGTTGATGTCGACGACCCAGATCCGGTCGGCGGCTTCCTGGTCGGTCAGTCCCTGCGCGCACATTTCCTTGCGGATCATGTCGAGTACGCCGATGCCGGCCGACCCGGCGCCGAGCATGATGACCCGCTGTTCGGCCAGCGGCCGGCCGGCGACCCGCGTCGCACCGTACAAGGCGCCGAGCGCGACGGCGGCGGTGCCTTGGATGTCGTCGTTGAAGGTGAGCAACCGGTCGCGATAGCGGTCCAGGATCGGCAACGCGTGCGCGGTCGCGAAATCCTCCCACTGCAACAAGACATCGGGCAGTTCGTCGCGTACGGCCGCGACGAAATCGTCGACGAACGCGTCATACTCCTCGTCGCCGATCCGCCGGTGCCGCCAGCCCAGATACTGGGGATCCTCCAACAGGTCGGCGTTGTCGGTGCCGACGTCGAGAACGATCGGCAGCGTACGCGCCGGGTCGATGCCGCCGATCAGCGTGTAGAGCGAGAGCTTGCCGATCGGGATCCCCATGCCGCCGATGCCCTGGTCCCCGAGGCCGAGAATGCGCTGGCCGTCGGTCACCACGATGACGTCGACATCCTGCTGCGGCCGGTTGCGCAGCACCTCGCGCAACTGCGCGCGATCCGGATACGCCACGAAAAGTCCGCGCGGCCGGCGATAGATCTGGCTGAACCGCTGGCACGCCTCACCGACCGTCGGCGTGTAGATGATCGGCATCGCCTCGGCGATGTGCTCGCTCAGAAACCGGTAGAAAAGCGTCTCGTTGCGGTCCTACAGGGCACGCAGGTAAACGTGCTTGTCCAGATCGGTGGAGTTGCGGCCGAACTCGTCCCAGCAGTGCGCCACCTGCTGGTCGATCGTCTTCTCCGCGATCGGCAGCAGGCCGAGCAGGCCGAGCTCACGCCGCTCATCCCGGGTGAAGGCCGTCCCCTTGGTGGTCAGCGCGTCGTAGAGCCGCGCCTGTCCGGTCATCCGCTGCTCGCTCATGGCACGACCTTGCCACAGCCCGCGCTGACAGGGGCCCGCGCGACTGTCAGCGGATTGTCGACGGACTGTCAGCGCCGCGGTCGATGCTTCCTGCCATGACAAACACCGCCATGAAGAACACCACAGTCCTCGTGTCGGGTGCCAGCATCGCCGGCCCGGCAATCGCCTTCTGGCTCGCTCGCTACGGCTGCACCGTCACCGTGGTGGAGAAGGCGCCGCAACTGCGCCGCGGCGGCCAGGCCGTCGACTTCAAGAGCCACACACACCGCAAGGTCCTGGAGCGGATGGGGATCCTCGACGAGATCCTGCGCCGGCAGACCGGCGGCCAGTCCCTGACCATGATCGACGCCGACGAGAAGCGGTTGGCGGTCATGCCGGCCGAGTTCATCAGCGGCGAGGTCGAGATCCTGCGCGGCGACCTGTCCGAGATCCTCTACGACCGTACGAAGGACGACTGCGAGTATGTCTTCGGCGACTCGATCACCTCGCTGACCGAGACCGCCACCGGCGTGCAGGTGACCTTCGAGAAGTCCGCACCGCGCACCTTCGACCTGGTGGTCGGAGCCGACGGCATCCACTCCAACGTCCGCCGGCTGGCCTTCGGACCGGAGTCGTCGTACGTGAAGTTTCTCGGCTATTACTACGCTTTGGCCAACCTGGGCATCGAAGGCGACGGCCTGATGTACAACGAGCCCGGCCGGATGGTCGCCATCGGCGGCACGAAAGCGCCGGCGTTCTTCGTCTTCGGCTCACCGGAGGTGAACTACGACCGTTACGACACCGACCAACAGAAAGCCGTGCTGTTGCGCGCATATCAGGGAGGCCGTTGGCGGATTCCTGAGATGCTGGCCAAAGTCCCGGCCTCGCCGGACTTCTATCTGGACTCGCTCAGCCAGGTGCGGATGGACAGCTACGCGAAAGGCCGGATCGTGCTGCTGGGCGACGCCGGTTACGGCAACACGCTCGGCGGGTTCGGCAGTGGCCTGGCCATCGTCGGCGCGTACGTCCTGGCCGGTGAGCTGGCCGCGGCCGGCGGCGACCACGTGGCCGCTTTCGCCAACTACGAAGAGAAGTTTCGCCGGTATGCGAAGGTGGCCAAGCTCGGCAGCGCCGGTCCGTTCCTGGCACCCAGGTCGCGGCTGCGGATCTGGCTGCGCAACCTCACCTTCCGCTCGAAGATCATGATGGCGATGATGATGAAGATGACCGACGACTTCGCGTCCGACATCGATCTGCCGGAATATCCGCGTCCGAGCCTGCTGGCGCGGTAGCATTTTAGCCCTAAAACAGCGAGCGCCTGGACAACGGAGTCCAGGCGCTCTGCTGCGCCGTGCGGGTCCGCCGAGGATGTAAGCGAAACATTACGTACGTCATTTCCGCGCGGATGACAGGACGACGAAAGGGCACCGGTTCTATGGTGCCTGGAGGATATGCGAGGACGAGATCGGTGGACGGACAGATGCCGGATGGCTGGTTCGACGGCACGTCCCTCGACGTCTGCCAACCGCCGCGGCAGCTGCCGGCCGACGTGGCGCCGTTCGTCGGCCGTACGCCACATCTCGCGACCCTGACCGGGCTGCTCGCCGACCGCTCGCAGCGCCGGCCGGCCGTCGCGGTGATCGACGGCAGCGGCGGCATCGGGAAGACCGCGCTGGCGGTGCACTGGGCCCGCCGGTCCGCCGCCGAGTTTCCGGACGGCCAGCTCTACGTCAACCTGCGCGGCTATGGCATGACGCCGCCGCTGCCGCCGGTGCTCGCGCAGGAGATGTTGTTGCACAGCCTCGGCTATCAGGCCGGCACACTGCCGCCGGACGTGGAGTCACGGTGGGCCCTGTTGCAGGCCGCCACCAGCGGCCGCCGGATGCTGGTGCTGCTGGACAACGCCTACGACGCCGACCAGGTGCGGCCGCTGTTGCCGGCGTCCAGCTGCATGGCGCTGGTCACCAGCCGCAACCAGCTGCGCGGCCTGGCGGCCAGGGACTCGGTGGCCAGGATCAGCCTCGGCCAGCTCACCGACCGCGACTCGATCGCGCTGCTACGCCGGGTCGTCGGCGCCGACCGTACGGCCGCCGAGCCGATCGCCACCGCCGCGCTGGCGACACTGGCTGGACAGACGCCGCTGGCGCTGCGGATCATCGCCGAACGCGCCGGCCGGCATCCGTCGATCCGGCTCGCCGACCTGGTGAGCACGCTGCGCGAGCACGAGAACCTGCTGGACGGCTTCGACGCCGGCGACGGTGACGGCACCGACCTGCGTGCGGTGTTCTCCTGGTCCTACGACAGCCTCGACCACGGCACCGCGCGAGTGTTCCGGCTGCTCGGGCTGCATCCGGGACCGGAGATCACCTTGCTGTCCGCCGCCGCGCTGGTCGGCCAACCGGTCGCCGACGTACGGCCGCGGCTGGACGGACTGGTCACCACGCATCTGCTGGAGCAGCGTGGCGAAGGACGCTATGAGCTGCACGACCTGCTCCGCGCGTACGCGCTGGAAAAGGCACACCAGGACGGCGATCCACGGGACCGGTCGGCGGCATTCGACCGCATCCTCGGCTGGTATCTGCGGACCGTCTACGCCGCCGACGCGCTGTTCTCGCCGGGCCGCGTGCTCGACCGGATCACCCCGGCCGAGCCGGTCGAGCCGCTCGCCTTCGCCGACGAGGCGGCGGCGCGGCAGTGGTGCGACGACGAATACCCGACACTGGCCGCGATCGTCGGCTGGGCCGCCGACCACGGCTGGCCGGAGCACTCGTGCGCGATCGTCGTCGCTCTGCAGCCATACCTGCGGCGTTGCCGGACTCTGCGGGAGATTCGCGACCTGCACGACGCGGCGCTGCGTGCGGCCGACCGGCTCGGCGACCGCGGCCTGCGCGGCCTGCTGCGCAACGGCCTCGGCAACGCCTACGCCGAGATGGGCCACACCGCCGAGGCGGAGCAGGCCTACGTGTCCGCGCTGGCCGACCTGCGAGCCGCCGGCGACCTGTTCGGGGAGGCCAAGGTGCTCGGCAACCTCGGCCTGCTCTACGCCGAGACCGGTGCGTACGAGCCGGCGCTGGCGCACTGCACCGCCGGCCTCGCGCTGTCGCAACGGCTGGACGACCGGCGGACCGCCGTCTACATCCTGGACAGCATCGGCACGCTGCACTTCGAGCGGCACGACTTCGGCAAGGCGATCGCCTGCTGGCGGCGCGCGCTGAAGCTCGGCCGCGACCGGCGCCGGGCCGAGCCGGCCGTACGGGCGATCTCGCTGGCCAACCTCGGCCGCGCGTACGGCTCGCTCGGCCGGCACACCAGAGCGGTCCGCTATTACGAGCAGGCGCTCGCGCTGCACCGCGCGAGCCATGATCGGCGCAACGAGACCCTGACGCTGATGCACGCCGGCCGCTCGCTGCGCGCGCTCGGCCGGCCGGCGGACGCGCGGCTGGCCTGGCAGAGTGCGCTGGCCACCAGCACCGAGCTCGGTGATGCGAAGGCTCGCGCCACGCTGGCGAGCCTGGTCCGCACTACTGAGTGAGCGCGTAGATCTCCATCGCCTGGGTGGGGTCGCCGCCGTACGGACCGTTGCCGGACGCGTCGTACCAGAACTTGCCGTTGTTCTGGAAGGCGACCACGATCTCCTGCTGGGTCGGCTCGCGATCGGCCACGTACCAGGCGCTGGGCGGCGTGTGCTTGAGCAGCCGCGGCGGAAACGCGAACATCCGCTCCACCATCTGCTCGACCCGCATCGGCCCGAGCAACTCGACCGCCAGCTCGACGCTGCGCCGCGCCGCTCGCGCCGGATCGTCGTCCAACGCGGCCGCCAACACGCGCAGCTGCTGCGCCCGCGGGTGGTCGCCGAGCTCCTCGATCCTGGCCCTCAACGCTCCGGTGTCGCCGTATTCGTGAGCGGCCAACGCCGCCAACCCCGCCGCGGTGTCGTCCGCCGGCCGCGACAGCACCAGACCGACCACGCTCTCGGCGATCTGCCGCTGCCGGACCCAACCGGCACCGGCGATCTTCGCCACAAACTCTGGATCCACTTCGCTCTCCCCCAACGCACAGCCCCGCCACGACTGTAGAACACCCGTTCGAATGGCTGTCAACCTGCACGTTCGGTCACGGCGCCGTGCCGCCGATCGCACGGACGATCATCTCGGTGACGTCGTCCAGATAGCTGGGTCCGGTGGGCGCGCGCCGTACGACGATCCGCCAGGCCATCGGCGCGGCGAGGAAGTCGGCCGCCAACTCCAGGTCGAGGTCTGCCGGCAGCTCGCCGCGGTCGATCGCGCGGCGCAGCGTGGCGAACGCGCGCTCTCGGCGGGGACCACCGATAGCCTCGGTGACGGCCGCGGCCAGCGCCGGGTTCCTGGTGCCTTCGGCGGCCAGGTCGAGCAGTATCGGCCCGAACTTGGGGTGGGTGATCCAGGCGGTGACCGCCTCCACGGTCGCACGTACGTCGGTGTACAGCGCTCCGGTATCGGGCACCTCCGCCAGTGGTACGACCAGGTCGGCCAGCACCGCGAGGACCATCCTCTCCTTGGACGGCCAGCGCCGATAGAGCGCGCTCTTGCCAACGCCGGCCCGCGCCGCGACGCCTTCCATCGACAGCCTGGCCAGCCCTTTCTCGACCAGTTCGTCGGTCACCGCATCGGCGATGGCGGCGGTGATCGCGGGCTGCAGGACCGCCGCGCCGGATGGTGTGCGTCGTGTCATGCGGCCAGTCTAACGGCTGGACGAGACGGTCCCGTCCGACGTACGCTGCGTCGGGACGCTACCGTATCGTTCAAACGTAGAGGTGACGCTGATGCAGGCTCGGGACATCGTCGAGAAGGCTCTGGAGTTGTTGCTGGCCAAAGACATGGCAGGATTCGCCGGACTGTGGGCGTCGGACGGCGTGCTGGAGTTTCCGTTCACGCCGGCCGGTTATCCGGCTCGGTTGACCGGCCGCGAGGCGGTACGCGACTACCTGCGCGACTATCCGGACCACGTCGACATCCGGGCTGTCACGGAGAAAACCCTGCACGAGACTACGGATCCCGATGTCGTCGTCGCCGAGTTCGCGGTGGACGGCGTGGCGGTGCGTACGCGACGGCCCTACCAGTTGCGCTACGTCGCGGTGGTCACCGTGCGGGACGGGGAGATCCGGCTCTACCGCGACTACTGGAATCCGGTTGCGGCGGCCGAGGCGCTCGGTGGCACGGGTTTTGCCAGCAATGGCTGACATCCTGGTCGTTGGCGCGACCGGCACCACCGGTCGCCGGGTCGCCGCGGGCCTGCGCGACCGAGGCGTACGGCCACGCCTGGCCAGCCGGCGTCCGCGCGATGGCCACGTGCGCTTCGCGTGGTCGGACCGGTCGACGTACGCCGCGGCGTTGCGCGGTGTCGACACGGTCTACCTGATCGCTCCGCCGGCCGAGTTGGACGCGGCCACGCTGGCTGCGGATTTCCTGTCCGCCGGCGATCTGCGCAGGGTCGTCGTACTCGGTTCGTCGGCGGTGCCCGACCTTGCCGGGGTTCCGGGTCTGGTCAAGGAAAAGGTGCCGGAGTGGGCAGTACTGCGGCCGTCCTGGTTCATGCAGAACTTCACCGGCGACCATCCGGTGGCGCGTGGGGTACGGGCCGGGGAGATCGTGACGGCCACCGGCGATGGCCGGCTGGGCTTTGTCGACGCCCGCGACATCGCGGCGGTCGCCGTACGCGCGTTGACCAGCGATGAGCCGCCCAACACCGAATATGTGCTGACTGGCCCGGAAACCCTGAGCTACGCGGACGCGGCGGCCATCATCGCTGCGGCGACCGGCCGTCCGGTGCGTCACCGGCCGGTCGGCGTGGCCGAGCTTGTCGACCTGTTGACCGCCGAGCTGCCGCCCGCGTACGCGCAGATGCTGGCCGCTCTCGACACCCGCATCCAGGCCGGTCACGAGGACTACGTCACGTCGACGATCGAACAGGTGACCGGCCGGCCGCCGCGAGATTTCCGTTCCTTCGTGGCAGAGGAGTTGCGATGAAACCGCTGTTGTTCGAGGACGACGCGCAGTTCTGGTTCGAGACGCTGCGAGTTTTCGGTCACGCCGCCTATGGCGGTGCCGACTTCGGCGAGGTGGTCACGACCGCGAGCCGGATCACCGCCGGCGACTACGACAGCTGGCACGACGCCTGGCTGGCGACCGCCGACCGGCTGGCCGCCGAAGCCCGGCGGTCCAGACCGGTCACCGCACGCGAGCTGAACATGCGTGCCTCGACCTACTATCGCTGCGCCGAGTTCTTCCTGCACGGCAACCCGGCCGACCCCCGAATCGCCAACGCCTACGACCGCAGCGTCGAGTGTTTTCGCTCCGCGACTGACGAATCCGTCCAGCCGGTGGAGATCCCCTATGAGGACACGGTTTTACGCGGCTACTTCTATCGCGCACCGGGGACGGAGTCCAAGCCGCTGCTGGTCATGCACAACGGTTTCGACGGTGCGGCCGAGGAGATGCATTTCTTCGGCGCCGCCGCGGCAGCCGAACGCGGCTGTCACGCTCTCACCTTCGACGGTCCGGGCCAGCCGTCCGCGATCCACCGCGGCGGACTGGTCTTTCGCCCGGACTGGGAGAACGTCGTCGGGCCGGTGCTCGACTTCGCCGTCGCTCAGCCCGGCGTCGACCCGGACCGCATCGCGCTCCTCGGCCTGAGCCTCGGCGGCATGCTCGCGCCACGCGCGGCGGCGTACGAGCCGCGGCTGGCCGCGGTGATCGCCGTGGACGGCGTGTACGACGCGGCGGCAGCGATCACCTCGATGCTGCCATTCAGCCGCGAGGAGCTCCTCCGGCGTACGCGCGCCGATTCCGATCCCGATCTCGACGCGATTTTCACCCGCGCCCGCAGCCAAAACCCGACGATCCGCTGGGCCATGGATCACGGTCGTTACGTCGTCGGCGCCGGCAGCGACCGCGAGTTCGTGGCGAAGTATCTCGACTATCACCTACGCGACGGCGTGGCCGAGCGGATCAGCTGCCCCGCGCTGGTATGCGCGGCCGCCGACGATCTTTTCTTCGCCGGTGACGAAAAAACAAAGGGGCAGCCGGAACTCCTGTACGAGCACCTCACCGGCCCGAAAACCATGATGTCGTTCACCGCCGAGGAAGGCGCCGACGCGCACTGCCACGTCGGCGCGCAACGGCTGGCGGCCGGCCGGATCTACGACTGGCTTGAGGCCACCCTTGCCTCCTGACGTTGTCGTTCGCTCGGCAACTCCTCAGCACCGCGCGGCCGATAACCGAGCCGGCCGCGGGTGGCGATGAGGAGTACGACCGCCGCTGCCGCGGACGCAATGAGCAGTGCGTGCAACGTTCCGTCGCCGATGCGGTCGAGCCCGGCGAACATCGACGGCCAGATTCCGGACAGAAACGTGTTGATGCTCGCGTGCAGCAACATGACCAGCGGCAGGCTTTCGTTGGTCCGGTTGAACACCCAGGTCATCGAGATGCTGAGGAGGGTGCCGGTGACGAGGAACTCGGCCACGTACAGCACGCTGACGTGCGGCCATCCTCCCCATTCGGTCAGGAAAAGCGGCAGATGCCAGCCGGCCCACAACGGCCCGAGGATGAGCGTGCCGGCCAGCGGACCGTACCGGTTCTGCAGCCGCGGCTGCGCGAAGTCGCGCCAGCCGGGTTCCTCGGCGACGCCGGTGGTGATCATCTGCAGTGCGAGGAACGGAAGATAGAAGGCGAGCACGTCGAGGCTCGGAAACCGTATAGCGCTCAACGCGCCGGGCAGCGGGAGAGTGGCAAGCAGCAACACGGCCGGTACGCCGACCAGGATCGCCGCATACCAGGGCCAGCCGACGCGCCACCGTACCAGCCGGCGCGCCCACACCCGCAGACCCGTCCTGCCGTCGGCGAGGACCGTCACCACGAATGCGGCGCAGATGGGACCGAGGTACGCGCCAGGCACCAGGCCGAGGAGCTGTCCGTCCCCGAGCAGCTCGGGAAACCGGAAGGGCAGCAGGCCCATGCCGTTCAACGACAGAACGTACGGAGCCCAGGCCAGCCAGCTCAACGCGTTGGTCAGGACGAAATAGCAGAGCAGCGGATGTCCGCGGACCAGTTTTCGCACCGCACAAGCAAACCGTGCGATGGTCACGCGGTCATGACGACCAGCCCCCAAAACCAGGTAGTGCCAGGCATACCTGTCCGAAGACATCCCCCGCGGGCCGAGGCGTACGGGCAGACTACTTGTCGGGGCACTCCGCCTCGGTCCAGGTCGCGATCAGATCGGCGCTGACGACCGTGAGCGCTCCGTCGAGGAAGCCGATCTCATGGCTGCATCCGTGCGGGTGCGGCAGTATCTCGTCCAGCGTGACGGCGCCGAAGCTGGTCCAGTCGGACTCACCGGTCGGGTCGAGGCTGAAGTTGTCGACGCCGACATAGCGGATGGTCAGATCTTCTTCGTGTTTCCAGCAGTTGTGCCGGAAACCGAGTCGCAACCAACGTTCGCCAGCGGTTTCCCCGTGCTCCAGCGTGTCGGGCTTGAGATCCTTGACGCATCGCTGGCCGGAGAAATCGTAATGATCTGGGTCGGCAGCGAATGCGCGCGCGCCCGGCGGAAGAGCGTCGACCAATCCCGGCAACAGATCCAGATATGCGTCCGGATCGAGGAAGTTGCCGGTCCCGGTCGCCGCCACCTTGACGTGCCTCATCCGCTGCCTGTCCTCCCTGGTTTCCGATCTAATGCGGCAGCGTATCGGTCCATTCACCGCTCATGATCGCTGTTCCGGATCCGTAGCTGTCGGTGAAGTCGTAGGACAGGACCACGTCCGAGGTGACCGGGTTGATCGAGATGACCAGCGGATCGGCTCCGGCACTCACCGCGATGCGTTTGCGGCCGCCGTTGTCCGGCAGCTGCCTCACATCGCGCATCTCGGCCAGCGCACGAAAGCCTGCCGCGCGTACGCCGGCAGGTGCCGGAAACCCGCAGACCAGCTCGGTCAACGTCAACACCAGCTGGCCGTCACTGCCGTTGTCGGCGGCGACCATCCGGTCGCGGAGCGCATCCGGCTCGGTCGGCAACCTAGCGATGTCGCCGATCCTGAGGCCGGGAAGCACCGACCAGCTCGCCGAGTCACGGCCACACGCCGTCACCGGCTTGGACATTTCCTGGCGTATCCAGCACGTGCCTGTCGTGGTCCACCAGATCTCGTCGGCGCTGGTGACGTACGAACCATGCCTGACCTCGTTCCTGCGGTGCCAGTACGTCGCCCTGTGCTGCGGCACCTTGCCGGCGGTGTTGGCCGCTTCGACCAGGACCTGTCTCGCGCTGGCGGCGGTCGTGTCGGCGCCGAGGGTGGCGATGCCGATCACGACGGCGACCGCCGCACCGGTCACCGCCGTACCGATCGGGACCCAGTGCCGGTGGCGGCGAGACGCCGGCGACATCGCGGCGACGAGCTTGCGGCGACCGCGACCGACGACCTCCGCGGACGGCTCCGGCTGCGCCAGCAGCGTGGCGATCTGGCTGTCATCCATGAAATGCCTCCCGGTCGAGAATGCGGCGCAGTTTTCCGCGTGCGCGGTTCAGTCGTGAGCCGACCGTGCCCGGTGCGACACCGAGCGCGGTGGCGATGTCCTCGTGGCTGAGCTGGCCGAGGGCGACCAGCAGGAGCACGTCCCGTTCGCCGGCGGTCAGCGTGGCAAGGGCGCGCGCCAACGCGGGCCGCATCCGCCGCGCCGCGACCGCGGTGACGACCTCGTCCTCGCAACTTCCGGCCGGCGGCTCGACGCCGGCGCGCGCCAACGCGCGAAAATGCCGTGCCTCCGCGCGGCGGTGGCGAGCGACCAGGTTGGTCGCGATGCCGTACAACCACGGTCGGACCTGGCCACGCGCGGCGTCGAACCGGCCACGTCGCCGGTAGGCGACCAGGAACGTCTCGGCCGCCACGTCCTCGGCCACCTGCGGTCCCAGCCGCGCCGCCACATACCGATAGACATCCCCGAAGTACCGGTCGAAGACGGCGGTGAAGTCGCCGAACCCGACGGCGCTCGCCGAGCGCACGTCGGCATCAGCCGTCATAACTGTCTCTTCCTCATCGGGAAACCTCCCTGCGGATCATCACCTGACACCGGCTCTTCGCCACAACGACCGATCGCTTTCCCATACGGCGTCTTGCCGGATTGCCGGACAATATGGCAATCTGAAGCGGTGATCACGGGCTTGGGCGCGAACATCCAGCGACAGAGCACGACCGAGCAGGCCACCGAGGTCGTACGGCAGGCGATCCTGTCCGGCCGGCTGCTGCCAGGCATGCCGCTGCGTGAGGTCGCGCTCGCCGCCGAGCTCGGCATCTCCCGCAGTACGCTGCGCGAGGCCGCGCGGATCCTGGAAAGCGAAGGCCTGGTCCGCTATCAGATGAACCGCGGCATCGTGGTCGCGGACGTCACCGGACCGGACGTCGCCGACATCTACGCGGCGCGCGCCGCCGTGGAGTTGGCCGCGGTCGACGCTCTCACCGAGCACCGCGACCCGGCGATCTACGCCAGCCTCGCCGACCTGGTCGACCAGATAGAACGCGCCTTCGACGATGGCGACACCAAAGCCGTACTAGACGCTGACCGGCTCTTCCACGCCACCTTGGTCGCAGCCACCGGCAGCCCCAGGCTGCGCCGCTTCCACGGACAGCTCCAGCAGGAGCAGCGTCTGGCTCTGGCGCTGTCCGAGCGCTCTCACCGTGAGCTCGGCCGTACGGCGGACGACCACCGCCAGCTCCTGGACGCGCTGCGCGGCAGCCCGGAGCAGGCCAGAGCGGAACTCACCGCGCATCTGCGAGCCGGTGCCGCCGAGCTGCGGCGGCTGCTCGACCTGCTCGCCAGGCGCAAGGAACTCGAAGACAAGGAGACACCTGATGGCTGACCACAGCTGGGACCTGATCACCGCACCGTGGCACCTCGACGAGCACATCCCCGCCTTTCCGGTCCCCGCCGGTGCGACCGAGATGACCTGGCCAGACCTTCCGGCCGGCCCGGTCCCCGTGCGGATGAACGTGCTGCACCAGGCGGTGGCCGACGCGGTGAGCCGGACCGCCAGACCGCTGGTGCTCTCCGGTGACTGTCCCACCGCGCGCGCGTCGGTCGCCGGACTACAACGCCGTCATCGCGACCTGGCCGTGGTGTGGCTGGACGCGCACGGCGACTTCAACACGCCAGCCATCTCGACCAGCGGCTACGTCGGCGGCATGGCGCTGTCGATGCTGACCGGCCGGACACCGGAGCTGTTCGGCGACGCGCTCAAGCTGCGGCCAGTGGCCGAGACCAACGTCGTGCTCGCCGACGCCAGAGACCTCGACCCGGCCGAACGCGACGCGCTGGCCGCCAGCCAGGTCCACCGCGTCACCGCCGACCCGGCCGCGATCACCGCCGCTCTGGACGGCCGTACGCCGGTCTACCTGCACCTGGACATCGACGTCGTCGACAGCTCGCAACTGTCCGACCTGCGCTTTCCAGCAGGCCCCGGACCGTCCCTCGCTCAGATCGAGGAATGCCTGGCCGCCGTCTGCGCCGCCGCCGACGTGGTCGGCGCCGGCATCGCCTGCGCCTGGTTGCCGGATCGCGTCGGCGATCAGGCCACGCGCGAGGCGATCGCTCGGCTGGTCAAGGCACTCGGCGCCGACCTGGCCTGGCCCGAACCCGCCAGCCGCTGACCCGTCCAGTCATCCCTGGTCGAAGCACAGGCAGAAGGGATGGCCGGCGGGGTCGAGCATCACCCGGACGTTCTCCTGCGGCTGTGACTCCGCCACCGTGGCACCTAAAGCGACCGCCTCGGCGGTGGCGGAGTCCAGGTCGCCGACCTGGAAGTCGAAGTGCATCATCGGCCGCTGCTCGCCGGCGACCGGCGGCCAGGCCGGTGCTCGATAACCCTCCGCCTGCTGGAACACGAAGTACGGCCCCCGCGGCGAGGCGGCGACGATGGCCGTTCCCGGCTCCTCGTGTCCGACGTGCCAGCCAAGCAGCTCGGCGTAGAACCTGGCCAGGCCGCCGGGGTCCGGCGCCTCGATCGCCGTCCCCCACCACATGTCACCGGTTCGCGATTTCATGCCAGCAGCCTGCACCACGGTCGCGATCCTGTCGTCACCTATCCCAGCATCGACACCTTGGACAGGTCCGCGCCGAGGTTCTTGAGACCGGCGTAGGTCAGCTTGTCCATCCATGCTCCGGCGAAGTCCACCGTACGAAACTGCCGGTTGCTCCACGTACGGAACGACACGTCGCGCAGGATCGCGCCGCGGAAGCTGACGCCTTTGAGCCCCGCATGGTCGAACTTCACGCCACTGAAGCTCACGCCGTCGAGGTTGTGGCCACTCAGATCCGCGTACGAGAAGTCCACGCCGACGAAGGTGCAGCCGGCGAAGACGGTGTGCCGCAGGTCGGTCTTGCGAAAGACCACGTCGGTCAGCGTCGCGTCGGCGAACTGTGCCTCGACCAGGCCGGACGCGGTGAAATCGGTGCGCACCAGGGTCGATCCGCGGAAGCTCGCGCGCGCCAGCTCCAGCTTGGTCAGCACCGCGTCAGTCAGGTCGGCGCCGTCGAAGCTCGCGTCCGCCAGGTCACTGCTGCGAAACGAGCTGCCGGTGAGGTCGGCGTGCGAGAAGTCCGAGCCGCGCAGCATGCTCGCGGCGAAGCTGCCGTTCCGTACGGTGACACCGGCGAAGTCCGTGCCGGCCAGGTCGTTGGCGTCGAAGCGGGTCGCGTTCATCTTTTCTCTCCTCAGTCGGTTGGTGTGCTGAGGAGACGATCGCGCGGCGCTCGAACACGGCGCTGACACGAGCCTGACACCGCTACGCCAACTCGCGTACGTCCCGAGCGGTCGTCAGGACGACCAGCGCCACCGCGGCGATGCCGGCTCCGACGACGCCGGCGTACGGATCGCGAAGGGTGACCGCGAAACCGAGAATCGCGGCGGCGGTGGCGCCGGCGGCGACCAGCACGGCCCAGAGGCCGAGGCGCAGCCGCAGCGGTCCCGGCGTACGGCCGTCGACGTCCGCGACCAGCCGGCACACCTGCAGGCCGCCGACGAGCAGCGCGAACCACCAACCGATGAGGACGAGCCCTCGTACGGGACCCGGCGGCACGTGCGGCGAGTTCGCGACGACGACCACCACCGCCGCGAGGCCGGCAGGTGGAACAAGGCGAGCGGCCGCGCGGCGGATGGTCGCGACCGTGAGCCGAGGCAGCGGCGCGATGGTGGCCAGGCCGACCAGCGCGACCACCTCGATGGCGCTCAGCTGCCACGCGTGCGTCAGCGTGGCCGGCAGCAGCGGGTCCTGTTCGAGTACGGCATGGCCGGCCAGCCAGGCCAGGAACATCATGGTCGCCGCGGCGGCGGTGGCGCGGCGACGCCGTTGCGCCGGTGTCGTCGCCGGCCAGAAAGCCGGATGCAGCCAGCTGTCGGCGATGCCGCGCAGCAGGTCCGGCAGCTGCCGCCAGTCGGCCTGGATGTCCCATCGCTCGCGCATCGGCCGCGGATAGAGCCAGACCAGCGCCTTGGTGACGTTCACGCCGGCTCGACGCGCAGGTTGCGCAGCCCGACGGCGGCGATCTTGGCCATCGCGCGCAGCTCGGCCTCGAGCACCTCGCGGCCGGCGGCGGTGAGCTTGACCGGATGCTGGCGGCCGGTGCCGTCCAGCGCCTCCACCAGGCCCTTGGCCTCCAGCCGGGTCAGCGCGCCGTAGAGGCTGCCGGGACCGAGCCGCTTGCCGGCGATCGCCTCGATGGCCGTGTTGATCGCGTATCCGTGCAACGGACCGTCCGCGAGTGCGCACAGCACCAGGATCTGAGCGTCGTTCATCTGCACACGCCGGAGTCTACTACGCGCCAAGTAGTACGCGGCGTGTACTATCACCGATCGTGAGAACACGTCTGGCTTTGTGGATCCCGCTCGTGACCGGGGTCGCCTTCACCGTTTTCGCTTTCCTGACGACCCAGGTGCGCGAGGTCCGCGCGCAAAGTCCGTGGCAGGACGACCCGTACGTCACGGTCGCCTCCTACACGGTCTTTTTGGTGCCAACATTGGTGATCCTGATCCTCATCAGGAGGTGGAGAGGGCCAAGGCGCACCTTCCAACTGCTGCGTGCCACGCAGCTGATGACCGTGTTGGTGGCGATCACGGTCGGCACGGACGCGATCGCCGTCGCCGTGAAGGCCGATCACGACCGGTGGGGCCCGCGTACGGTCGGCCAGGTCTGGATGCTGCTGGCGCTGGCCGTCGCCACGATCGTGAGCCTGGTGCTCATCGCCGTCGCATTGCGCGGCACCGAAGACGAGCCTGGCGACTGGTTGGACGACATCCCGGTTTTTCCCCGGTTCGTACGAGCAAACCTGCTTCTCGCCACGACTTTGCTGAGCCTGGCCGGCAGCATCGTCGTCATCGGCGCGTTGGCGATCGGCGAAGGCTGGACGCAACCGCTGATGGTGGCGTTCTTCGTCGTCGCGTACGCCGCCGGACTGTTCGCCTTCTGCCTGATCGCCAACTCCGTCATGCGAGTCGCGGCGTCTGAGCTCCGGCTGCCGGCGGCAGTTGTCGGGGCGCTGCTTGGGATCCAGGCGGCGATCGCCCTGCGTGACAGCATCTGGGTCGTCACTGGCCACGACGGACCGGTGACCAGCCTCGGCGTCCTGGCGGTCATGGCGATCGTGTCGGCGATCGTGTGCGCGGGCGTTGTCGAGGTCGTACGACGCATCAAGCTCGGCCGCGTCTGGCGGATCGTCCTGGCGGTGCCGCTGCTGCTGGTCGGATATCTGGCGGTGGTGGAAATCGCGGCCACACAACCGATTCGGCTGCCGGCGCCGACCGGCACGTACGCGGTCGGCCGGATGATGTTCGACTGGACCGACCAGTCCCGGCCGGATCCGCTCGGCCCGGCCGCACACCGCGATCTGTCCGTGTGGACCTGGTATCCGACGCGTGCACACGCGGCGCCGGGACCGTACGCACCAGGATTGTGGTCGGCGATGCACTTTCCGCCGCCGTTCGGCTTTCTCGAAGGCAGTTTCCTTGCCATGCAAGGACATTCCATCGACCGCGCAGCAATCGCGAGCGGCCGGTTTCCGCTGGTGGTGCTCGAACCAGGGATGGGTCTGTCGGCGCCGATGTTCGCCACCATCGCGGAAAACCTGGCCAGTCACGGATACGTCGTCGCCGGCGTCACACCGACCTACAGCGCCAACGTCACCGTCGTGCACGGCCGCGTACTCGGCTCCACAGCGGCCGGCAACCCCGACGATCCGTCCGAGCCCAACGGCACACGCGTCGTCAATGTGTGGGCCGCGGACGGAAAATTCGCCGCCGGGAAAGCCGCCGCGCGGTTCGCCGGTCACGTCGACGCCAGCCGTACGCTCTACATTGGACACTCCTTCGGCGGCGCCTCGGCGTTGCAGGAATGCCATCTGGACGCGCATTGTGGCGGCGCCATCGACCTCGACGGCACGCAGTTCGGATCGGTCGCACGCGACGGCGTACGCGCGCCGGTCATGATCGTCGGCAGCGACAACTCCTGCACCACCGGCACCTGTTCGTCGTCTGACACCGAAGAACAGCGAGAACGCCAGGTCGCGCAGACAATGCTGACAGCCAGTCCACATGCGTGGTGTTTCAGCATCGGCGGCACGCAACACTTCAATTTCACCGACTATGCGGCCTATTACCTCGCGCCGCCGCTCAACACGTTGATCCCGCTCGGACCGATCGACGGCGACCAGGGCCTGGTCATCACCAACCGGTATGTCGTCGCCTTCGCCGACCACGTGTCGCACGGCAGCGCGTTTCCGCCGGCCGCCGACCCGCGGGTGCGTACGCTGCACCAGCCGGTCACGTCGCCTCGGTGAGCGCCGCCAACACGGCCGCGACGGCAGGCGGATCAGGCGGATCACCGTACGTGGCGGCGTAGATCCGGCGCCGGAAGCCGGTCAGCTCGGTCGCGTGGATGTCCGGCCGGCGATGTGCCCGCAGCGCCAGGCCAGGCAGCGTCGCGACGCCGGCTCCGGCGGCGACCAGAGCCTGCACGACGACCATGTCATCGCTGTACGAGCCGATGCGCGGCGTGAAGCCCTCCTCCGCGCACACGGCGGCCAGCTCCTCGCGACAGCGTTCGCAACCGCCGATCCAGGCCGAATGCCGGTGGTTGGCGAGGCTGTCGTCCGGCTGCTGGCTGATCAGATAGATCGAGTCGCCGCCGACGTCGACGAGGCGGAAGCCCTCGTCTTGGACGGCGGCGTCCGCGTGCCGGAAGATCAGCGCGATATCGAGCTCGCCGCGTCGCAGCATCTCCAGCGACTCGACCGGATGACGGTCGTAGAGGCTCAGCTCAAGACCTGGATGCGCGGCGGCCAGCGTGGCCGCGGCCTTCGGCACGATGGTGCTGAGCGCGGACGCGTTGGCCGCCAGGCGTACGCGCCCGGACTGCAGGCCGGCCTGCGCCGCCAGCTCGTTGCTGGCCGCCTCGACCCGTCCGAGGATCTCGATCGCGCGGTTGGCCAGCAGCTGCCCCTCCGGCGTCAACCGGATGCCGCGGCTGACCCGCTGCACGAGCTTGACGCCGGTGGCCGCCTCCAGCCGGGACAGGTGATGGCTCACCGACGGCTGCGAATAGTGCAGCTCCTTGGCCGCCTCGGTCACCGATCCGTGCCGAGCGACCGCCGCCAGGACGCTGAGATGGACGAGGTTCAGCATGGATTCACAATATCAATAGATCATCGCCAAGTTTGGCATTAGACGTCATATCGCTTCTGCCTCATGCTGATTCGCACAGACCTCTCCGGCAGAAGGAAGACCCATGAACGCGCAGCTCTTCGCCACGTTCCTGCTCGCGGCCGTGATCCTGCAGCTCACGCCGGGCCCCGGAATGCTGTTCATCGTCGCGCAGGGGATGGCCGGCGGCATCCGCGCCGGACGAGCCGCCGCCTGCGGCACCGCGTCGGGGATGTTGGTGCACACCGCGGCCGTCTCGGTCGGCCTCGCGGCCGCGCTGCAGGCCATACCAGCGGCGATGCAGGTGCTGCGGCTGGCCGGCGCGGCCTACCTGTTGTGGCTGGCCGTACGGTCGTTCCGCGCGGCCACACCGCTCGTCGACGCCTCCGGCGCACCGGCGCGCGACCCGTTTGGCACCGTCTATCTGCGCGGCCTGATCAACAACCTGACCAATCCGAAGATCATGCTGTTCTATGTCGCGTTCCTGCCGCAGTTCGTCGACCCGAGCCTCGGCCGGCTGCCGCTGCAGCTGTTCCTGCTCGGCCTGACGATGCTGGCGCTCGGCCTCGCTGTCGACCTGACCGTCGGCGGCAGCGCCGGCCACGTCGGACGGTTTCTGCGCCGGCACGCCGCGGCGAACCGCTGGCTGAACCGGCTGGCCGGCGCGGTCTACGGCCTGCTGGCCGCGCTCCTGGTGGTCAGCGCCGCGGCCTGAGTCAGTGTGCTCGTTCGTGGCTTTCTTCCAGCGAAAGACCGCTCAGCCGGTCTTCGATGATCGACCAGAACCGCGTACAGGCCATCGGCTCGCTGGCCGGACACCGCCGACCGTGCTCGAGCGCCGACCGCGCCACCTCGATGCGGTGCTGCCGCTCGGCCAGCTCAGCCAGTTTCCGGTCGATCAGCTCCTGCCGGCTTTCCCGTTCGCCGGCAACGAAACTCTCGATCTCGGCAAGCGAGAAGCCGATCTCGCGAAAACACAGGATCAGGCCGACATCGCGGACGGCCGACTCGGCGTAACGGCGCCGTCCGGCATCGCGAGCGGCCGGACGCACCAGGCCAAGCTCGTCGTAATAGCGCAACGTGCTGGTCGGCACGCCGGTGCGCGCGGACAGCTCGCCGATCGACAGCGAGCCCTGGATGGCGGTCATTGACTTCAAGCGTACTTGAAGTGATTCGCTCGCCGGATGAGCATCGGACAGAAAGCGCTCGACCGTTTCATCCTGTGGTGGGGTCTGCACGGCGGCGTGGCGCAGTTTCACCGGCCGACCGGAGCCGGCGGCCATCTCGCCGGCTGGATCATGGGCCGGCGGCCGTCGAACGTGGCGCGCAACCACTGGGCCGTACGTCTCCTGGACGTTCAGCCGACCGACCGCGTGATCGAGTTTGGCTGCGGTCCCGGTGTGGCGATCGCCGCGCTCGCGGCCAAGGCGAGCTATGTGGTCGGCGTCGACCAGTCGCCGGTGATGATCGGCCAGGCCGGCCGACGCAACAAGGCGGCCGTACGCGCTGGCCGCGCACGTTTCATCCAGGCCTCGGTCCAAAAACTGTCCATCGACGACGAGCCGTTCGACATCGCGCTCGCGGTCAACACCCTCGGCATGTGGCCCGACCCGGTCGACCGGCTCCGTGAGATCTCGCGACTGTTGCGTCCTGGCGGACGTATCGCCATCGTGTCGCAACCGCGCTGTCAAGGCGCCACCGCGGCGACCTCGGCCGCGGCCGTCGACGAGCTGACCAGACAGCTGACGGATGCCGGTTTCCAGCACCAACGGACCGAAATGCTCGACCTCGATCCACCGGTGGCCTGCGTCATCGGCGCGCTGGAGCGCTAAACTCGCGCCATCGAGACAGCGAGGACCAGATGGATTTTCCGGCTGACATGGCGAAAACCGCCCTTCGCGCCTCGGTCGTGCCGGTTTCGGTCCACCTGCTCGCCGCCGGCGGGGTGGTGGCCTGGGCCGTCGCTCAGGTCACCGATCCCGCACAGCGGGGCGGTTGGGGTCCGATCGCGGCCGTCATGACCGTGATCTTCCTCGGGCTGCCGATCGTCGTCGCCAGCCTGATCGTCGCGCTGGTGCTGACCGCGGCCCTGGCGGCTCGGCTGCGGTCAGCGATCGCGATCGGCTCGCTGGCGACGGTCGCCGGGATGGCCGTCACCGCCGCGATCGTCGGCCTGCTGCACGTCATCAACCAGGGCTGACGCGCTACCAGGCGACCGGCAGCTCGTGTACGCCGTAGATGTTCATGTCCGTACGCAGCTTCACCTCGGCCGCCGGGACGGCCAGCCGGAGCGAGGGAAACCGGCGCAGCAGCCCGGCGAAACCGGCGCGCATCTCGATCCGCGCCAGCTGCTGGCCGAGGCACTGGTGTACGCCGTGGCCGAAGGACATGTGGCCGCGCGCCTGGCGATGAATGTCGAGCTTGTCGGCATCCGGGAAGCGCTGGGAGTCGTGGTTGGCGGCCAACAGCGAGACGACGACGGTCGACCCTTTCTGGATGACCTCGCCACCGACCTCGATGTCCTCGGTCGCGTACCGATAGAAGATGTCCGCGATGGCCAGATAGCGCAGCAGCTCCTCGACCGCACCGGGGATCAGCTCCGGGTCGGCGCGCAGCTCGGACAGCTGGTCAGGATGTTCCAGCAGCGCGAAGGTGCCCAGCCCCAGCATGTTGGCGGTGGTCTCGTGACCGGCCAGCAACAGCAGGAAGGCGGCGCCGGTCAACTCCTCGACGCTGAGGTCGTCATGGCCGGCCAGGTCGGACAGGATGTCCTCCTCCGGCTCCGCGCGCTTGCGGGTGACCAGCTCGGTCAGATACGTCATCAGCGCGCCGAGCGCGGCCATCTTCTTCTCCAGCGACTGGTCCCTGACCAGAAACTGCGCGGAGTTGGCCTGGAAGGTGTCCCGGTCCGCGTACGGCACGCCGAGCAGCTCGCAGATCACCAGCGACGGCACCGGCAGCGCGAACTCCCTGACCAGGTCGACCGGCGGGGTCAGGCCGGCCAGGTGGTCGAGCTGGCGCTCGGTGATCGCCAGGATCTGCTCCTCCAGCGTCTTCATCCGTTTGACGGTGAACGCGCCGGTGAGCCGCTTGCGCAGCCGGCTGTGGTCCGGCGGGTCCATCGCGATGAACACGCCCGGCATCGGCGGCGACGGCTCGGTCGCCACCGGCATGCCGGGGATCTCGTACGGCACGTGCATGACACCGAGGTCCTGGCGCGAGCTGAAGCGGGTGTCGGCCATCACCTGGCGCACCGCGTCGTAGCCGGTGACGAGCCAACCCTGGTGGCCGTCCGGGAAGATCATCGGGCTGACCGGCCGGCCCTCGCGCAGCAGACTGACCTGGCGGGGCGGATCGAAGGGACTGACGTCGCGGTCCATCGGGAGACCGTGCGGGACGGAGACCTGACTCATCGTTTTTCCTCTCGTGGCGGTTCGTCGCGGTCACCCTCGCCGAGCGCGCTGACACAGGCCTGACACGGCTCGGACACCGGCATTTCCGGTCAAAGAGCGATGCGGGTCGCGCGTGGCAAAATCGGCCACGTGCAGATCCGGATGCTTGGTTCGTTCGAGGTTCGTACGGACGACGGCGTCCTCGCCGACGTGCCTGGCGCGCGGCTGCGCGGCCTGCTCGTCGCGCTCGCGCTCGATCCGGGACACGTCGTCTCGAAGACCACGCTGGTCGACTGGATCTGGGGTGAGCAGCCGCCGGCCGACGCGGCCAACGCCCTGCAGCGCCTGGTGTCCCGGCTGCGCAAGGCATTGCCGGACGGCGTGGTCGACGGCCAGCCAAACGGCTATCGGCTGGCCGTCGAGCCGGACGCGGTCGACGCCGTACGGTTCGAGCGCCTGGTCAGCCAGGCACGCGACGGCGCCGATCCATTGCGGCTGCAACGGCTGCGCGATGCCCTCGCGTTGTGGCGCGGCGCGGCCATGCAGGACGTCGGCCTGACCGAAAGCGAGGCCTTCGACGCGGCCGTGACGCGGCTGGAAAGCCTCCGGCTGACCGCGATGGAGGACCGGTTCGACGCAGAGATCGGTCTCGGCAACAGCGCGCGGCTGGTCACCGAGCTGACCGATGTGGTCGCCGCGCATCCGGCCCGCGAGCGGCTGGTCGCCGCGTTGATGCGTGCGCTCGTCGCGACCGGCCGCGACGCCGAGGCACTGCAGGTTTACGAGCGTACGCGGGAAAAACTGGCCGACGACCTCGGCGTCGACCCGTCGCAGGAGCTGTCCGCGCTGCACGTCGCCCTGTTGCGCGGCGAGCTGGGTCGGCCGGACGGCGTACCGAAGACCAACCTGCGCGCCGAGCTGACCAGCTTCGTCGGCAAGGACGCCGATCTTGCGGCCGTACGCGAGCTGGTCGCCGGCCACCGGCTCACCACGCTGATCGGTCCGGGCGGCTCCGGAAAGACGCGGCTGGCCACCGAGACCGCGCGTACGCTGCTCGGCGACCTGCCGGACGGGGCCTGGCTGGTCGAGCTGGCCGCCATCGGCGCCGACGGTGACGTGGCGCAGGCGGCGCTCGACGCGCTCAGGCTGCGAGACGCCCTGCTTGGTGACGTGACGGACGCGGAGCCGGTCGACCGCTTCATCGCCGCCGCCCGCGAACGCACGATGGTGCTGGTCCTGGACAACTGCGAGCACGTGATCGAGTCGGCGGCGACGTTCGCGCACCGCGTGCTCGGCGAGTGCCAGCGGCTGCGGATCCTCGCGACCAGCCGCGAGCCGCTCGGCATCACCGGCGAGGCATTGTGGCAGGTCGCGCCGCTGGTCCTGCCGTCCGAGCGGGCCGATCCGAGCGAGATCGAGGCCGCGCCGGCCGTACGGCTGCTGCGCGACCGGGCCACCGCCGTACGCGGCGACCTCGCCACCGATGCCGGCACGCTGGCGACCATGGCGCGGATCTGCCAGGCGCTGGACGGCATGCCGCTGGCCATCGAGCTGGCCGCGGCCCGGCTGCGGACGATCTCGCTCGACCAGCTCGCCAACCGGCTGGACGACCGGTTCCGGCTGCTCACCGGCGGCAGCCGTACGGCATTGCCGCGCCACCGGACGCTGCGCGCGGTGATCGACTGGAGCTGGGAACTGCTCACCGACGCCGAGCGCGTGGTGCTGCGCCGGCTGTCGGTCTTCGCCGGTGGCGCGAGCCTGGAAGCGGCGGAACGCGTCTGTGCCACCGGCGACGTGCTCGAACTGCTGACCGCGCTGGCCGAGAAGTCACTGGTGGTCACCTACGGCGACAGCGCGCCGCGCTATCGGATGCTCGGCACGATCAAGGAGTACGCGCAGCAGCGGCTGGCCGAGGCCGGCGAGTCGGAGTCGGCTCGCCGCGCGCACCTCGCGTACGTCACCGAGCTGGCCAACACCGCCGAGCCGCACCTGCGGCGCGCCGAGCAGCTGGACTGGCTCGCCGTGCTGGAGGCCGAGCACGACAACATCGGCGCCGCGATGCGTGGCGCGATCGCCGGCGGCGACGCCGATGGTGCGATGCGGCTGGCCGCTGCGGCCGGCTGGTACTGGTGGCTCGGCGGTCACAAGGCCGAAGGCAACGAGCTGATCATGGCGGCCGTCGCGCTGCCCGGCGAGGTTGGCGACGAGGTCAAGGCGCTGGTCTATGGGTACGTCGTCATGCTGGTGACCTCGGGCCGCAGCGACCAGTTTTCCGGCGCGGACTGGATCCGCCGGGCGTACGACGTCGGCCGGCGCGTCGACCAGCGGCTCCATCCGGCGCTCGGGTTCATCGCCTGGCTGCATCGGATGGTGGAGACACCGGAGGGCGGCGAGGCGGTGTTCGAGCCGCTGCTCACCGACGAAGACCCGTGGGTCCGCGCGCTGGGGCGGCTGCAGCTGGGCAAGGCGCAGATCATGACCGGCGACACCGAGAACGACGCGGCCGGCAACCTGGAGCGGTCGCTCGCCGAGTTTCGCGAGATCGGCGACCGGTGGGGGATCGCGTTCGCGTTCACCGAGCTGGCCGACTGCATAGCCACGCGCGGTGACTTCGCCGGTGCGTGTGCGCGCTATGAGCAGGCGATCGCGATCGTCGTCGAGGTCGGTGCCATCGAGGATGTCGTACGCATGCGGTCACGGCAGGCCGAGCTGCACTGGTTGTCCGGTGACGAGGAGTCCAGCGCCGCCGCGATGGCGGAGGCACAGCGCGTCGCCGAACGGGTCGCGTGGCCGGAGGCCTTGGCCGAGCTGGCGCTGGCGAAAGCCGGCATCGCGCGCTGGAGTGGCGACGCCGAGCAGGCACGCCAGCATCTGCGGGCTGCGACGGAGATGCTCGGCAAGGACGCCGAGCGCGCCAACGTACGCGCCGTGACGCACACGTTGCTCGGCTATCTCGCGGAAAACCTGGACGACGCACGCGACCATCACGCCGCGGCCTTGGCGGCGGTGTCCGAGCTGCCGATCGCCCCGCTGCTCTCGGCCGTGCTCACCGGCATCGCGGATTTGGCGCTGCGCCAGGAAAACTACGAGCAAGCGGCGCGGCTGCTCGCGGCGAGCACGGCCGTACGCGGCCTGCCGGACCACTCGCAACCAGATGCGGCACGGATCGAGCGGACAGCGCGGCGCCACCTCGGTGACGCGACATTCACCGAGGTGGCGCGGGAGTCGCCGGAAAACTGGCGCGAGCTGGCCGCGGTCACACTCGCCGGTTGAACTTCCACATCGCCCACACGTAACCGACGAGGCCGATTCCCACGCACCAGGCGATCGCGGCAATCGTGGAGCCGATTGGCGGTGTGCCGTGGAAAAGTCCGCGTACGGTCTCAATGATCGGCGTGAACGGCTGGTATTCGGCGAATTCCCGGACGACCGGCCCCATTTTCTCCGCCGGGATGATCGCGCTGCTGAAAAACGGCAGCATGATCAGCGGTACGGCGGCGAATCCGGCCGACTCCGGGGTTTTCGCGGCCAGGCCGCAGGCGATGGTCAGCCAGGTGACCGCGACCACGGCGAGCACGAGAATGCCGCACACCGCAAGCCATTGCCCGAAGCTCGCCGACGGACGGAAACCCATCAGGAAAGCGACTCCGACGATGGCCGCCATGCCGATGACCGTACGCAGCACCGTCGCGACGACATGGCCGGTCAGCACCGCGCCACGCGACACGTCCATGACCCGGAACCGGTTGATGATCCCCTTTGTCATGTCGGAGTTCACCGCGGTCGCCGTCGCGCCCATGCCGTAACAGATGGCCAGCATGACCATGCCCGGCGTCGCGTAGTCGACGTAGTCGCCGCCGACGCTGAAGCCGCCGCCGAGCACGTACACGAACATGAACATCATCACGATCGGAAACAGGATCGCGTTGAACAGCACGACCGGGCTGCGCATGGTGTGCCGGAAATTGCGCCGCAACATGATCGCCGAATCGGTGAGAGAAGTCATTTCGCCACTGCCTTCGTGCTCGAATGTCCAGTCAGGGAAAGGAAAACGTCGTCCAGGTCCGGTGTGTGTACGGAAAACTCGGCGACCTCGATGGCGTACTCGTCGAGCCGGTCCAGCACCGCCCGCAACGACTTCACGTCGGCGTCGCTCGGCACCCGGAGCACCAGGTTTTCCCGGTCCGGCGTCGCATCGGTCAGCACGCGTACGGCCGCGTCCAGCCGCGCGCTCTCGGCGAACCGCAGCCGCACGTGGCTGCCGGGGATCCGCCGCTTGAGCTGCTCCGGCGTGCCTTCGGCGACCAGCCGTCCCTGGTCGAGCACCGCGATCCGATCGGCCAACTGGTCGGCCTCCTCCAGATACTGCGTGGTGAGGAAGATCGTCATGCCATCGGCCACCAGCTCACGCACGATGTCCCACATCGTCCGCCGGCTACGCGGATCCAGGCCGGTGGTCGGCTCGTCCAGGAAGACGATCCGCGGCCGGCCGACCAGCGTCATCGCGAGGTCGAGCTTGCGCCGCATGCCGCCGGAGTACGTCGCCGCCATCTTGCGCGCTGCGTCGGTCAGGTCGAAGCGGTCCAGCAGCTGCTCGACGACGCGTCTGCCTTCGCGGCCACCGAGGTGCTGCAGATCGGCCATCAGCCGCAGGTTTTCCTCGCCGGTCAACAGGTCGTCCACCGACGCGAACTGCCCGGTGACACCGATCGCCGCGCGTACGGCCTTCGTCTCGGACGCGAGGTCGTGCCCGGCGACGCGTACGGTCCCGCCGTCCGGCCTCACCAGCGTGGTCAGCACGTTGACCGTGGTCGTCTTGCCGGCTCCGTTGGGACCGAGCAGCGAGAAGACCGTCCCCGCGGACACGTTGAGATCGATGCCGTCCAGCACGACCTTGTCCTGATAGGCCTTCCGCAGTCCGGAGGCCGTGATCGCCACGTTCGTCATGGCGACACTGTCACCGGCCGGGCTGACACCGGCCTGCCGCCGGCCTGACACCGGCTGTCAGCGCCAGAACTGCTTCTTGTTCCGGTCGCGTACGACCACGTTGAGCCGCGCCAGCTCGCGCCGCAGCTCGCGCAGGTCGTCCTGGTCGCCGTTCTTCAGCGCCTCCGCACGGGCCTTCAGCAGGGCGTTGGCGGCGGTCGACAGGCCAGGCGTCCCGTCGACCCAGCGCCGGTAGGTCTCCTCGTACGGATCGTGGTCGAGCCAGCGGATGCCGAACGCGCCGAACGCGCCGGCGAGCCGTCCAGGTTTGAGGTCGTGTTTCTCTCTGGCCAGCTCCTTTCCGTCCGAGCGCAGCAAGACGAGCTCGCTCTTGTCGGAGAAGGCCGCCGCCACCGATCCGCGGTCGAAGTCGTCGACGATGTCACCGCGCGCCAGCCGTACTCCGGCGGCGTCGACGGTGACCGCCAGCTCGTCCAGATGTGCGAGGAAAGCCAGCACCAGACCAGCCGCGACGCCGACCGCCAGCACACCGATCAGGCCGTACGGCCGGGGCAGCGCCGCCACGATCTTGAACGGACCCTGGAACGGGATCGACGGCAGCGACGCGACCCAGCCGGCGACCAGGTGCACCAGCCAGCCGAGGCCGGCGCCGGCCGCCGGCAGTCCGAGCCACACCAGCGCGCGCTGCCACACCGGCGGCGCCACCGTGATCGGTGCGAAATGCGACATGCCTTCGACGCTAGGAAAACCGTCATATCGAGCGCATCGGACCGCGGTCTGCGGCCTCGAGCCGAAAGTATCGGCCTGCGGTGACTTCGGCATATCCGGCCGCAAAACCGGCATCCGGGTTGGTACGTTTCGCGGCATGACGCAGGTGCGGCGCTCCGGCCGGGACTGGGCCGCCGACCTCGCGCTGTTCGGCGCGGCGGTCGGCTATGCGGCCTGGTTCTATCTGCTCGCGCTGGCCGACCCGGGCAAGAAGGCCGGTCCGCTGACGATCGGTGTCGGCGTCGCCATCGTCGCCTCGGTGCTGGCCGTCGCGTTTCGCCGGCGCTGGCCGGTGGCAGTTGCCGTGGCGATGATCCCGGTGTCGACCGTCGTCGACCTGTCCGCGGGCGCACAGCTGGTGGCGCTGCTGACCGTGGCGATCCATCGGCCGGTGAAGACCACGGCAGTCGTCTGTGCGCTGCGGGTCCTCGCGGTGTCGGTCTACGTGCCGGTGCGGGCCTCGTCGGTGCTGCCGGCCGACGTGGTGGCGTGGGTCGTGGCGTTCGCGGTGGCGACCAGCGTCGGCGTCGTCGGCTGGGGGCTGTTCGTCCGGCACCGCCGGCAGCTGATCATGTCGCTGCGCGACCGTGCCGAGCGCGCGGAAGCCGAGGCGAAGCTGCGTACGGAACAGGCGCAGCACCTCGTACGCGAGGAGATCGCGCGCGAGATGCACGACCTACTCGGCCACCGGCTGTCGCTGCTGAGCGTGCACGCCGGGGCGCTGGAGTTTCATCCGGACGCGCCGCCGGAGCAGGTCGCGCGAGCCGCCGCGGTGATCCGCGAGAGCACCCACCAGGCGATGCAGGATCTGCGCGAGGTGATCGGCGTCCTGCGCGCGCCGACCAGCGAGCTGCCCCAGCCGACGTACGCCGACCTGCCGGCGCTGATCGCCGAGTCCGCGCGCGGCGGCATGCGCGTCGAGCTGGTCGAACGTGGCGAGGGTGAGGTGCCGGAGCGTGCCGGCCGCACGGCATACCGGATCGTCCGCGAGGCCCTCACCAACGCGCGCCAGCACGCTCCGGGCGCCGAGGTGACGGTGACCGTCGAACGTACGCCCGGCGACGGGCTGTCGGTCGAGGTGCGCAACGGCGCGGCGGACCGTACGACCGGGCGACCCGGCTCCGGTCACGGCCTGGCCGGCCTGGCCGAGCGGGTCGCGCTGGCCGGCGGCCGGCTGGAGCACGACCGCACACCGGACGGCGGCTTCCGGCTGGCGGGCTGGCTACCGTGGCCGTCATGACCGAGGCCATCCGGGTGCTGATCGTCGACGACGACCCGCTGCTGCGCGCTGGCCTGACGATGATGCTCAGCGGCGCGGCTGACCTGGCCGTGGTCGGCGAGGCCGGCGACGGCACGCAAGTGCCGGCGCTGGTCACGGAGCACCGGCCGGACGTGGTGCTGATGGACATCCGGATGCCGGCGATGGACGGCCTGGCCGCGACCGAGGCGCTCCGCGGCCGACCGGACGCGCCGGAGGTGATCGTGCTGACCACCTTCGACGCCGACGAGCACGTCCTGCGTGCACTGCGGGCCGGCGCCTCCGGCTTCGTACTGAAGGACACTCCGCCGGCCGACATCGTCGAGGCGATCCGCCGGGTCGCCAGCGGCATGCCGGTGCTCTCGCCGGCGGTGACCCGCCGGCTGATGTCGCGTGTCGCCGCCTCCGACACCGACACCCGCCGCGACCGAGCGCTGCGGCGACTCGACGCACTCAGCGAGCGCGAGCGGCAGATCGCGGTCGCTGTCGGCGAAGGAAAATCCAACGCCGAGATCGGCGCCGCGCTCTATCTCAGCGTCCCCACGGTGAAAGCACACGTCTCGCGGATCCTCACCAAGCTGGATCTCAACAACCGCGTACAGATCGCGCTGCTCGTACACGACGCCGATCTCGTGTAGGAGCCTGCTGCGCACGATCGCGGCTGACCTCATACGCTGGAGAGACTGACCGCGGCGAGAGGCGGACCATGGCGACTGTGTCGGAACGACTGCGCTACCGGGTGCTCACCGGCCCGGACGACGCCGAGTTCTGCCGCCGGGTGTCGATGGCCCTGGACGAGGGCTACGAGCTGCACGGCAGTCCGTCGATCACGCACGACGGCACGCGGACGATCGTCGCCCAGGCGGTGGTCCTGCCACCGTACGCGGCCGCGTCCTTCCGGCCGTCGGCGTCCAGCGCGGCGCCGATCGCCGACCCGTCGGACCCACCGTCCTTCGACAAGGCGCCGCCGGCCGCACCGGAGCCGCAGGTCAAGGACGACACGTATCCGACGGCCGAGCTGCCGGTCATCGACGACTCGACCGAGCCGGCCGGGACACGCCGGCGGCCGCAACCCCGCCGGCCTCCGCTGCCGCCGATCGACCAGCCGGACGACGAGCCCGAGCCGATGGCACCACCGCGGCATGCCGCCGAATCCTAGGAAATCATCAGTTCTGGTGACGACCTTCACCTGCCCGCCAGGCAGGCTGGGGCCATGAGTTTCCCTCGTTTCGAACACCTCGGCATCGTCGTCGACGACCTGCCTGCCGCTGTCGCGTTCTTCACCGAGCTCGGCCTCAAGCTGGAAGGCGAGTCGTCGCTGGCGGACAGCAGCGCGGTCGACCGTATCGTCGGCCTCGACGGAGTGCGGTCGGACGTCGCGATGGTCCGTACGCCGGACGGCCACGCGGCGCTCGAGCTGATCAAATACCACGCGCCGGCGGCGCCCGACGGAGACGCGGCGGCGCCGGCGAACGTGTCCGGCCTGCGCCACGTGCTGTTCGAGGTGCAGGACATCCAGGACGTGATCGACCGGCTCAGGAAGCACGGCGCCGAGCTGGTCGGCGAGCTGGTGAACTACGAGAACAGCTTCTGGCTGTGCTATCTGCGTGGACCGGCCGGCATCATCGTCGAGCTGGCCGAGCGGGTCAGCTAGCCACCGACCGGTCCCTGCGCGGCGGGCGAGGACTCGTACGCCTGGCGAGAGCCGCAGACGCTGGCCAGCGGGCAGGCACAGCGCGAACCGTCGGCCTCCATGCGCACGACCACCGACTCGCGCGGCACGTCGTGGCCGACCACCCGGCCACGACCCTGCTCGGTCTCGACCGTCTCGCCGACCGCAGGTGCCTTGGACTTGAAGTCGGCGTAGAGCGGGTGCTCGTACTTCAGGCAGCACATCAGCCGCCCGCACGCGCCGGAGATCCGCATCGGGTTGAGCGGCAGGTCCTGGTCCTTGGCCATCCGGATGCTGACCGGCTCGAAGTCCACCAGGAACGTCGAACAGCACAGGTCACGCCCGCACGAGCCGATGCCACCCTGCAGCCGCGCCGAGTCACGCGCCGACAGCTGCCGCAGCTCGACCCGCGCCTTCAGGGTGGCGCCGAGGTCCCGTACGAGAGCACGGAAGTCGACCCGGTGCGCCGCGGTGAAGTAGATCGTCGTGCGGTTGTCGTCCGGCGCGTGGTCGACACCGACCACCTTCATCGGCAGCTCGTGCTCGCGGATCAGCCGCTTGGCGGCCACCCGGGCACGCGCTTTCAGCCGCCGCTGGTCGTGGTCGCGACTCAGGTCCTCCGGACCGGCCACGCCGGCGATCTCCGGGAAACCGTCGGTGTCCTCCGAGACCCACTGCGGAGCCCAGACACACTGCGCGACCTCGGTGCCGTCATCGGTCGGTACGAGCACCTGGTCACCCACCGCCGGTGAGAATTTCCCAGGCTGAAAGTAATAAAGCCGGCCATACCGGTTGAATGTCACTGCACAAAGCATCCCCACTACTGAAGCGTAACCCCCGTCACTAAGATGACGATTCGTCGTTGGGTAGATACGGATCGCTGGTCGGCTCGGTGGCCCAGGGGGGCTTGCAACGCCGCAGGAGGCACTTGTGCAGCACAAACGTTCTCGGCTGGCCGCTCTGGTCACCGCCGCGGCAGTGGGATTGCTCACCGTGCCTGTGACGGCGGCTCCGGCCGCGGCCAACCCGCCGAGCGGCCAGAACCCGCTGCCGAGCGAGCTGTTCCGGTCCGACAGCACCGCGGCGATGGGGTCGCTGACCGTGGCGGTGCCGGGCAGCCCGTCCTTCAACGGCCTGCCGTCGACCGCGTTCGCCTTCGACCGATCGGCCACCACGATCCGTTCCGACGCGGTCTACAAGGTCAACGCGCAGTCCGCCTTCCTGGTCGGCGGGCCGGCCGACCAGATCCCGAAAAACGCGGTCAGCCAGCTGGCGCCGCCGGACAACGCCAAGCCGGCCACCTCCGACATCGTCACCATCCCGGACAACCCGCTGCTGTCCGGCCAGGTCGGCAAGCTGGCCGCGCAGGCCAGGTGGGCCGGCTGTCCCGGCTCGGCGGCGATCATCGGCGCCGCGCAGACCAACCTGCTCAACCTCAAGGTCCTGTCGCTGAGCGGCGGCTCGCTGCCCGTGCCGGTCGGCAACCCGCTCTCGCAGCTGCTGCCGGGTGCCAAGCTGCCGCTGGGCAACGGCGTCCCGGTGCTGTCCGACGCCGTCGGCAACAAGAGCTTCACCGCCGCCGACGCGCCGGCCGTGGCATACACCGACTCGCGCGGCGGCCTGGTGAAGGTGGCCGGCCAGAAGGGCCTCGGCGTCACCTCGCAGTCCACCCTCGGCCTGGCCGACCTGGTGCTCTTCGCTGGTACGCCGGCGCAGACCAGCCTGCGGCTGACCTCGCCGGCCAAGCTGACCGCGACCGCGTCCGGCGCCGACAGCTCCAGCGTCACGTACTCGGCGCCGGGCCTGACCGTCACCGGACCGGACGGCAAGTCGCAGACGGTGTCGGCGCCCGGCCAGACCATCGAGATCGGTATGGCCGGCCTGGCTGGCCTGCCGGGCCTGAAGGGCGTCGGCCTGCCGGGCCTGCTGCAGCCGGCCGGCAAGCTGCGTAGCGACATCACACCGTCCGACCAGACCAACCCGTTGCCGGACATCAGCAATGCCTACCTGGCCAAGATCACCATCGGCGAGCTGTCCGACCGGGTCGAGAGCACCAAGGTGGCCAGCGCGCGGCTGAGCATGCTGCGCCTCGACCTGCTGTCGCTGGACGGCGTGACGCCGCTGGTGTCGCTGTCGCTCGGCGACCTGTACGCGCACGCCGAGGCCCCCAAGGGCGGCGTGATCTGCCACACCGCCGCCAAGCCGCCGGCGCAGCCGATCTCCAACCCGTCCTCCGGTGGCACGCTGCCGGTCACCGGCGTACAGCTGACCGTCATCCTGCTCGCCGCCGGCGGCCTGCTGCTGCTCGGCCGCTTCGCCATGGTGATCGCCGCCCGCCGCTGATTCGGTCGGGGCCTATCTCGCCGCCGCTGCGCTGTAACGCTAAATGCCGGCCTTGCCGGTTTGGGTGATGGTGGCAAGGCGTCCTTGCGTGCGTCCAGCGCACGCAAGGACGCCTTGCTCGCATCGACACTGTTACCAAGGTGACGACTGTGGCCGACGACTCAGTTGAGGCGCTCCACGGCTGCAATACTTGCCTAACAAGACATCAAACCTGACATTTCGCCACCGCAAGCCGCACCCGCCACACGAAGGGCTCCCTAGCCACACCGATGTCCACCCACAAACCCAACCGCACCGCGGCACCCCAACCCCACCACCAACCAAACCCCGCGCCCTCCCCTTGAGGTCGCCCGCCGCGAAGGCGCCACCACCCACCCAACGCACCAAACAGAAAAACTCAACCACCCACCAAACCGCACCAACCAGAAACCACCGACAACCTAACCAGTTCACATCAAGCAATCGATCTAGCGACCCACGCCGCCTCAACAGCGCACCTGGCCTCCAACCACCGGATGGAAACTCAAGCTGGACGCACGCATGGTGGCCAGGTGACCAGAAGGTCAGCCCTGCCAGAGGGCGATCATCATGTCCTCGACGGCGATGCGGGGCTTGACGTTGAGCTCGATCGCCTCGCGGCAGGCCAGCACGGCGTTGAGCCGGCGCAGCACCGACTCCGGTGTCCAGGCGGCTGCCGCCCGCGTGGTCAGGTCGGCGATGTCGGGGTGTACGCGCGGCACCTCGGCGCCGAGCCGGCTGATCAGCACGTCCCGATAGAAGGCGGCCAGATCGACCAGCGCACGGTCCAAGGTGTCGCGGCGTGACCTGGTGGCGCGCGACTTCTGCCGGCGCTCCAGCTCCTTCAGCGCGCCGGCGCTGCCACGAGCCGCGGTCGCCGCGCCCTTGCCCGTACCACCTGCGCCGAGCGCCTGCTTGAGATCGGCGGTCTCCTTGTCGGCGACGCCTTCCAGCGACGCGTCGGCCTCGGCCTCGGCGGCGGCGATGAACTTCTCGGCGGCGGTGAAGCAGGCCCCGAGGTTGGTCAGCGACCGCGGCACGTCCAGCACCTCTTTGCGGCGGTCGCGCGCGTTGCTGTCGCGCGCAAGCCAGCGCGCGCGGCCGACGTGGCCTTGCGATGCGGCGGCGGCCCAGGCGGCGGTGGCGGAGTCGACGCCGGAGCGCAGCAGGACCTCGGCGACCGACTCGGCCGACGGCGTACGCAGCGGCACCAGCCGGCACCGGGAGCGGATGGTGATCGCCACGTCGTCCGGATGCGCGGACGGTGCGCAGAGCAGGAAGACCGTGCGGTCCGGCGGCTCCTCGACGGCCTTCAGCAGCGCGTTGGAGGCCGACTCGGTGAGCCGGTCGGCGTCGGCGATCAGGACGACCTGCCAGCGGCCCCCGTTGGGGGCTCCGGCGGCCTGTACGACCAGGCTGCGCACCTCGGTCACGCCGATCGACAGGCCTTCCGGCTCGACCGTACGCACGTCGGCGTGTGTGCCGTGCAGGGTCGTCCGGCAGCCGCCACACTCGCCGCAGCCGAAGCCGCGCTCGCACTGCAACGCCGCCGCGAAGGCCTTCGCGGCCACCGACCGGCCCGACCCCGGCGGGCCAGTGAACAGCCAGGCGTGCGTCATCTCGCCAGGCGGCACCGGCTCGCCGGAGACCAGCCTGGCGGCGGCCACGGTCGCGCGGCGCAGCGTGGCGCTGGCATCCGGCTGACCGACGAGCGAGCTGAAGACGTCTTCCTGGACTGCCGTGGTCATCGGTCCAGCCGCTGGGTGGCGTCATCCACGCCGGTCTGCAGACTGCGCAGGTCCTGCGTCTCGGCGACCGCGAGCATCGAGTCGAGGTCGGGGTCCAGTGTGCGGGTCGCCTCCACGTCCCACGGCTGCGCGACCATCGGGTCCGGCGCGTCCGGCATCAGCTGCGCGACCCGTACGCGAATCTGCGCGGCGATGTCCTCCTCGCTCGCGCTGGCGTCGACGATCAGGTAGCGCTCGGGGTCGGCGGCGGCGAGCGCGCGGAAGCTGTCCCGTACGCGGTCGTGGAAGACCAGCTCTTCGCCTTCCAGCCGGTCGATGGCCCCGCGCGCGCGAGCGCGCTCCAGACCGAGCCGCGGATCGACGTCGAGCAGCACGGTCAGATGCGGCCGCAGCTCGCCGGTGGCCCAGCCGGACAGCCACCGGATCTCCTCGACCGGCAGCTCCCGGCCGGTGCCCTGATAGGCCAGCGAGGAGTCGACGTATCGGTCGGTGATGACGACCGCACCCTGCGCCAGCGCCGGCCGGATCACCGTCGACACGTGCTCGGCGCGGTCGGCGGCGTACAGCAGCGCCTCGGCGCGGCTGGACAGCTTGTCGCCGCGCGGGTCGAGCAGGATGCCGCGCATCCGCGCACCGGCCGGAGTGGCGCCTGGCTCGCGGGTCACCACGCACTGCCGGCCGGACATCCGCAGCCAGGCGGCCAGCTTGACCGCCTGGGTGGACTTGCCGGCACCCTCGCCGCCTTCGAAGGAGACGAACAGGCCGCTGGTGATCGGCGCGTCGGGTACGCCGAGCGGTCGGCCCCCCATCGAGCTGAGCAGGTCGGCGAAGACCGGTACGCCGCGGCGGTCGTCCATCCGGCGGAACGCGATCACGCCGGCGATCACACCGGCGATGCCGGCGACCAGCAGCAGCACACGGGCGCCGCTGATGGTCGGCTGGAGGACGCCGACGTTGAGCACGTGCGTGCCGCCGAGGCCGGCCAGCAGCGCGCTGAGCAGCACGACCACCAGCAGGACCAGTCGGCCGGCGGCCTGGGTGAAGGCGAACACGCGAGCGCGTACCCAGTCGCGGGTCTCGCTGGCCAGCAGCGTGAGGCCGGACAGCAGCGCCATGCCGGAGCCGTAGCCGGCCGCGACGGTCAGGATGACCGCGATCGACAGATGTGGCGCCAGGCCGAGCAGCGCGACCATGGCGGCGGCGAACACCAGGCTCATGCCGAACCAGCGCCGCCGGGACAGCTTGCCGATCAGCCGCGCGCCGGTGCCGACGCCGAGCCCCAGGCCGAGGAACAGCGCGGCGAACTCCAGCGCGTATGCGGCGTTGCCGGCGCTCAGGCTGGCGACGTACAAGACGCTGACGCCGAGCACCACGGCGCCGGCGGCCAGCGCGCCACACACGCCGAGCACGAGTCCGCGCAGCGACGCGTTGTGGTGCAGGAACTGCCAGCCGTCCACCAGCGAGCCGGCCCAGCCGCGGCGGTTTGGCGTCGCGCCGCGGCCGGCGGTCTCCGGCGACAGGTAGCTGACGATCGCGACCGACAGGAAGAGCGCGGCGGTCAGGTAGAGCGCGATGTCGACCGGCTGGACGAGCAGGCCGGCGGTGCGCTCGTGGACCAGGCCGCGTACGCCCCGCTCGACTGCCCCGAGCAGCAGGCCGGCCAGCACCGGCGCGACGCCGTACCCGATGACCTGGACGAGCTGACCGGACGCCTCGCCCGGCGCCAGGTCGGCCAGCGCGGCCTCCTGTGCGGCGGCCCGGATCAGCCGCAGCGTCTCGATCAGGAAGGTGGCCACCACGGCCCAGCCGACGGCCGGTCCGGGACCGGCCAGGCCGACCAGCGGGATGCTGACCAACAGCACGAACCTGGCCAGATCGCAGGCCGCCAGCGTGATCCGCCGGTCGAGCTTGCCGGCGAGCGCGCCGGCCACCGGCAGCAGGACCAGCGCCGGCAGCAGCTTCATCACCAGCACTCCGGCGAACCCGGCGCCCTGTGCGAGCGTGCCGGTCAGGTGGCCGAAGACGAACAGGCTGATGGCGAGCAGGCCCAGCCAGTCACCGAGGCTGGACAGCCCGATGGCGAGCCACAGCCGGCGCGCCGGCCGGATCCTTAACGCCGCGACCAGTGCGGCGGCGTCCTGCCTGGTCGAGTGGCCCTGGTTGGTCTCGGGGCTGCTGATGGCGGCCTCCCTGATCGTCGGGGACCTACACGGAATGCGGCGGTTCCGGTCGGCATCCGCCGCTCCGAGCGTAGCGGCCACCTCCGACGCTCCGGCGGCCACTCACCGATTATCGGCGCATCACCTACCCCTGGCGCCCGTATGCGTACCATGAATCGATGGTTATGGGATGAAATATTCCCTTTGCACGCTTCGATTTACCCGCTACACCCCAAAACTGTCGTACCCCTGCGCTTATGTTGACCCCCACCCAAATCGGGTGGGGGGTGGGTTGAGAGGTTTCGTTAGCCAAGTTCGAAGTTGATCTTGGTCGCCGCATAGTCTTCGCGCTGCAGCGCATTGGAGCGCTAAATGCGGCTTTTGTCGATCTAGCGAACGCACGCAAGGCCCCCTTGCGTGCATCCAGTGCAAGCAAGGGAGCCTTACGTGCATGGCGTCATGTGACAGTTGTGACTGAAGTGATCAAAGTAACCAGCGAGCCTATTGAGGCGTAGGCCAAGATCAACTTTTAACTTAGGTAAGTTTCCAACGCGAACCCACCCCCCACCCGATCTGGGTGGGGGCCCAGATTGGCAGGGGGGTGTGACAGTTTGGGGGTGGGTGGCTGGGTGGGAAGGGATGCTTAGTTCTTGGGCCGAGTCGCCTTCTTGGCGGCGGTCTTCTTGGCTGGGGCTTTCTTCGCGGCCTTGGTGACGGTTTTCTTCGCCGTGCTCTTGGCCGCCGCGGTCTTGGCCGGGGCCTTCTTGGCGGCGGTCTTGCGGGCGGTCTTCTTCACCGGGCCGCGGGCGCGGCGGTCGGCGAGTAGTTCGGCGGCACGTTCGTCGGAGATGGTGGCGATGTCGTCACCCTTGCGCAGGCTCGCGTTGGTCTCGCCGTCGGTCACGTACGGGCCAAAGCGGCCCTCCTTGATCACCATCGGCTTGCCGCTGACCGGGTCCTCGCCGAGCTCACGCAGCGGCGGCTTCGCGGCCGCGCGGCCGCGGGTCTTCGGCTGCGCCAGCAGCGCCAAGGCGCCAGGAAGGTCGATGGTGAACAGCTCCGGCTCCGAGCCGAGCGAACGCGACTCCTTGCCGGCCTTGATGTACGGGCCATAGCGGCCGTTCTGCGCGGTGACCTCCTCGCCGCCTTCGGTGAAGCCGAGCATCCGCGGCAGCGACAGCAGCTTCAGCGCGTCATCGAGGGTCACCGAGTCCGGCGACATGGTGGCGAACAGGCTGCCGGTGCGCGGCTTGGACTCGTCGCCTTCCGGCAGCACCTCGGTCACGTACGGTCCATAGCGGCCGGCCTTCACGATCAGCTCGTGACCGGTGTCCGGATCGGTCCCCAACGTCCGGCCGTCACTCGGCGCGGACAGCAGCTCGGCGACCCGCTCCGGGGTCAGCTCGTCCGGGATGATGTCCTCCGGCAGCGACACGCGGTCGCCGTCGTCACCGCCGGCCTGGATGTACGGTCCGTAACGACCGACCCGTACGACCACGTCGCGGTCCTGGTCGTCCTTGAACAGCGGGATCGAGTTGACGCCGCGCGCGTCGATGTCGCCGAGGTTCTCCGCGACCATCTTGCGCAGGCCACCGGCGCGCGCGATGCCGCCTTCGACACCGTCGGCCGCACCGAAGTAAAACCTGGTCAGCCAGTCGACACGCTGCCGGTCACCGGCGGCGATCCGGTCCAGGTCCTCCTCGACCGAGGCGGTGAAGCCATAGTCGACCAACCGCGCGAAGTGCTGCTCCAGCAGCTGGTTCACCGCGAACGCGACGAAGGACGGGATCAGCGCCGACCCCTTCTTCCACACATAGCCGCGGTCCTGGATCGTCTGCATGATCGACGCGTACGTGGACGGCCGGCCGATGCCCAGCTCCTCCATCGCCTTCACCAGGCTGGCCTCGGTGTAGCGGGCCGGCGGTTGCGTGGTGTGACCGCGCGCGGCCAGGTTGCTGGCGTCCAGCCGGTCACCCTTGGCCAGCGTCGGCAGCCGCCGCTCGGCGTCGTCGGACTCGTCGCCGGCGCCTTCGTCCAGCGACTCGACGTACGCGCGGAGAAAGCCGGGGTCGGTGATCGTCTTGCCGGAGGCGGAGAAGTCGGCGACCTCGCCGGAGGTGGACGTGCCGGACAGCCGTACGGACACGCTGCGGCCGACCGCGTCGGTCATCTGGCTGGCGATCGTCCGCTTCCAGATCAGCTCGTAAAGCAGGAACTCGTCGCGCTCCAGCCGGCCGGCCAGCGCGCCGGGCGTCTGGAAGGCGTCGCCGGACGGCCGGATCGCCTCGTGCGCCTCCTGCGCGTTCTTGACCTTCTTCGCATAGCGGCGCGGCTCGGCCGGTACGTACCGGTCGCCGTAGAGCTCGCGCACCTGCTGGCGGGCCGCGTTGATCGCGGTCTCCGACAGGTTGGTCGAGTCGGTACGCATGTAGGTGATGTAGCCGTTCTCGTAGAGCCGCTGCGCGACCCGCATCACCTGCGCGGCCGACCAGCGCAGCTTGCGGCCGGCCTCCTGCTGCAGCGTGGAGGTCATGAACGGCGCGTACGGCCGGCGGCGGTACGGCTTCTCCTCGACCCGGCTGACCGCGAACGGCACGCCGTCCAGACGTGCCGCGAGCCCGGCGGCGCCGGACTCGTCGAGGTGGATGACGCCGGAGGCGACCTTCCCGGTGGCCGGGTCGAAGTCCTTCCCGGTCGCGATCCGGTCACCGTCCAGGGCGATCAGGGTCGCGTTGAAGGATCTTGGATCGTCGGCTTTGGCGGGCTCGGTGACGGTGAAGGTGCCCTCGACGTCGGCGTACGACGCGGCCTTGAAGGCCATCCGGGCCTTCTCGCGCTCGACCACGATCCGGGTCGCGACGGACTGCACGCGGCCGGCCGAGAGCTTCGGCATGACCTTCTTCCACAGCACCGGCGAGACCTCATAGCCGTACAGCCGGTCCAGGATCCGCCGGGTCTCCTGCGCGTCGACCAGGTTGATGTCCAGCTCGCGCGGGTTGGCCGCGGCCTGCTCGATGGCCGACCGGGTGATCTCGTGGAACACCATCCGGCGCACCGGCACGTTCGGCTTCAGGGTCTCCGCGAGATGCCAGGCGATCGCCTCACCCTCGCGGTCCTCATCCGTTGCCAGATAGACCTCGGAGGCGCTCTTCAGCGCGTCGCGCAGCTTGGCCACCTGTTGCTTGCGGTCGGGGCTGACCACGTACAGCGGCTCGAAGCCGTTGTCCACGTCCACGCCGAGCCGGGCCCACGCCTCACCCTTGTACTTCGCCGGTACGTCGGCGGCGTTGCGCGGCAGGTCACGGATGTGACCGATGCTGGCTTCGACGATGTAGTCGGAGCCCAGATAGCCGGCGATCGTCTTGGCCTTCGCCGGCGACTCGACGATGACCAGGCGGGTCCCGCCGGTCCTGCCACGACCGCGGGCAGCGGTCTTGCGCGGCGGGCTCGTCCTGTCGGCTGGCACGGCTCTCCTTATTACTTGCGTCGTCACTTGCAACGTCGTCTCACCGTCTGTGAACGCATGATGCGTTCGGCGGGGAGTGTGAACCCCCACGTACCCAAAAAGCAAACGTAACCGCGCGGCCGGCTTGTTCCTCGGCCACGTGGCCAGGCCCACACCGAGGCCGGCGACAGGCCCGTTGACCGGCGGATTCGCCGCGCGTACGAGCCGGCGCCGGAAGGCCCGGCGGCCGGAAAAATTTCTTCCCCGCGTAGGACCACTGTACGAACCGACGCGGTCGCGCTCAGATCACCCCGGCAAAATTGCCGCAGGGCCTCCCCGCGTGCGCGTGGCGCACGTAGGGAGGCCCTGCGGCCATCCGGAACGAGCTACTCGGCGGCTTCCTCTTCCTCCTCGCCCTCGCGCTGGACGAAAGTCTGCGCGGTGGGGTCCTCCTCGGTCTCCTCCGCCGGAGCCTCGTCGCGCTGGACGTACGTCTGCACCTCGGCGCCGTGGTCGTGATCCGAGCCGTCGCCGCACCGCTGCACGGCGGCGCCTGCGCCACCGGCCGCGGCCGTCTGCACCGGTGCCGGCGCCGACATGACGCGGTCGGCGTTGGCCACCGCGTCGCGCTCGAACCGGTCCGACGGGTCGCTGACCTGGATGCCGCCGCCGGCGTCGGTGCCGTCCACCGGCCCGCTGCGCTGCTGCACGACGTGGGTCAGCTCGTGCGCCAGCATGTGCTTGCCGGCGTCCGAGCTCGGGTCGTACTTGTCGCGCTGGAAGACGATGTTGTTGCCGACCGTGTACGCGTGCGCGTTGACCGACTGCGCGGACTCGTGCGCCGCGCTGTCGGTGTGCACGCGCACGTCGCCGAAGTCGGCGCCAATCCGCGACTCCATGTCGGCGCGCGTGTCGTCGTCCAGCGCCGAGCCGCCGCCGGAGTTCACCACGTCGTGTACGGGGGAGCGCTCCTCCTCCATCAGCGTGCCGGCGGCCGCGTTGCCGACCGCGCGCTGCAGGCCGAGCATGCCGGCGGCGCCGAGGACGTCGGTGCGTCCGGCCGCCGCGGCCTTCCCCATCAGTGCCGGGCTCTCAGCCAGTTCCCCAGCCGGTTCGTCGCGCTCGATCCGGTCGCCTTTGGGCCGGAAGGTCTGTTCCAGGTCGTTCTCGGTGCCGTGCCCGCGCATCGCCGCTCCCTGCGGATAGAGTCCTCGTTTCGATGGTGCCGGCCGGCCGGCACAGCGACAAGGGTCCGTGCAGTCATGGCGAGGGCAGCGCATGTTGCCCGATAGGGCAACAAGGATCATTCGTTAGAGTGCCGATCGTGGCATTCAGCCTGCGCAGCGTGGTCGACGTCGCCGTACGCACGGTGGTGTCGCTGCCGGTGCTCGCCGCCGACGCGGTGGCCGCCAGCGAGCTGTCCAGCCGGATCGACCCGGCCGGCCTGCGCGAAGGGCTGGCCGAGCTGGCTCGCGCGCTCGGCCGCGATCCCGGGCTGTTCAACCGGATCGCCACCGAAACCGCGGCCGACAGCGTACGGCTGACGCTGATCGCGGCATTGCGTGGCGCCGGGTTGGAAATCGACGACGAGATCGAGTTCGACCGCACCGATCCGCGGTTCACCGATCCGGCCTGGCTGCACAACGCCTGGTATTTCCACTGGGCTCAACAACATGCCGCGTTCGTGCGGCACCTGCGCCAGCTCGTGCTGGAAGCCGAGCTCGACGACGACAGCCGCGCCAAGGCGACGCTGGCGGTCGAGCAGATCGCACACGCGATCGCGCCGTCGAATTTTCCCGCCAGCAACCCGACCGCGGTGAAGGAGGCCTTCGACACCGGCGGCGCCAGCGTCGTACGCGGTGGCCGCAACCTGGTCCGCGACCTGGTGTCCAACGCCGGCCGGCCGCTGCAGGTCAACCACGGCGCGTACACCCTCGGCCAGGACCTGGCGACGACCAAGGGCGGCGTGGTCTTCCGCGACCGGCTGTGCGAGCTCATCCAGTACGAGCCGCGGACCCCGAAAACGTACGCGACGCCGATGCTCTTCGTGCCGCCGTGGATCAACAAGTACTACCTTCTCGACCTGGCGCCCGGCCGCAGCCTGGTCGACTGGACCGTCCACAGTGGACACACGAGTTTCGCGATCAGCTATCGAAATCCGGACGAGTCGATCGGTTCGATCACGCTCGACGACTATCTCACCGAGAGCATCCGGCCGGCGTTGGCGGCGATACGTGACATCACCGGCTCGCCGCTGGTCAACGTGACCGGCTTTGGCATGGGTGGCACTCTGGCCGCGGTCGCCGCCGACTCCGGTGTCTCGTCGCTGACGCTTTTGGGGTCGTTGCTGGACTTTTCCGAGCCCGGGCCGGTCGGCCTGGCGGTCGAGGAGGCGCTGGAGCGGCTGGACCGGCTGCCCGAGCGCGCGCTCGTGCCGGGCGCCACCATCGCGGCCTTCTTCGACGCCGTACGCGCCGACCCGCTGCGGTGGCGTTTCCTGGTCAACGACTGGATGCTCGGCCGCGAACCGCCGGCCTCGGACGTGATGACCTGGAACGGCGACACCGTACGCGTGCCGGCCGCCGCACTGGCCTCGTATCTGCGGACTTTCTATCTGAACAACAGGTTTGCCGACGGCACGCTGGCGCTGGCCGGCCGCGCGGTCACGCCGTCGTCGATCCGCGCCGCCGCGTACGTCGTCGCCGGTCAGGCGGACCAGCTGGCACCGTGGCGGTCGGCTTATGCCAGCCTGCGCCTGCTGCCTGGACCGACCCGCTTCGTCCTCGCCTCCGGTGGCCGCGTACGCAGCCTGCTCGCCTGCGACAGCTTCCTGTCCGGCGACGGGCCGTACGCGACACCGCCGGACCAGTGGTTTGCCGGCGCGCAGGAGACACCCGGCAGTTGGTGGCCTGACTGGACAAACTGGCTGAGCGCACGCTCCGGAAAACTCCGCCGGCCACCGACCGTCGGCAACCACAACCACCGCGTACTCGCCGACGCACCGGGCCGCTACGCCTGGCAGCGCTGAGCCGGTTAGCGCGAGGTTAGTCACCGCATAGCGCCGCCGGCCATCGTGTCTGCGGGCCGGCGCCGCGGAGGCGCCGGTGAATTCGAGGGAGGAACCATGCGGATGCGACACCTCGCGGCCGCGCTGGCCGGAGCGCTCGCGCTGACCGCGGCGCTGAGCACGACGGCCACACCGGCGGCTGCCGCCGCCCCGGCCGGCGAGTCATTCCTCGCCGCACACGGCATCAATCCAGCGACGCTCGCTCCCGGCTGGAAGGTCGACGGCCAGCGGGTCGTCTGGGACAACGGCTCGGTGATCCTCTCGCCGGCGGTCTACGGCCTGTCCGCCTGCGATCCCGGCTATGTCTGCCTTTACGAGACGGACAACTACAACACCGGACCGTACGACCACAACAAGCGGATGCTGCAGTTCAACACCATCGGCTATCGCAACATGTACACGTACGGCTTCAACGACCAGATGTCCTCCTGGTACAACCGCCGCGGCCTGGACGCGCGCTGGTACTACGACGACAACAAAGGCGGCACGTCCCGCTGCATGGGTGCCGGCGCGAAGGTCGCCGTCGTCGGCGCGGCGGACAACGACAAGCTGAGCTCGCTGCTGATCTACAGCACCTCAACAGCCTGCTGACACCGTTCGCCGGCCGGCCCGACCATCGTCGCTCGGGCCGGCCGGCTCTGCCGTGAGCAAGCGCGGCGGCCAATGGCAGAGTGATCGACATGACCGCTGCGATCGACCGTCCGCTCGACGAGCTGCGCGACTACCGACCTGACCTGCACGTCCCCAGTGACCTGACCGAGTTCTGGTCGGACACGCTGGAGCAGACCCGGCGACATCCGCTCGACGCGACCTTCGAGAAGGTCGAGACGGCGTTGCGGACGGTCGAGGTGTACGACGTGCGGTTCGCCGGCTACGGCGGCCAGCGTGTCGCCGGCTGGTTCATACTTCCCAAGCATCACAACGAAAAGCTGCCGTGCATCGTGCAGTACGTCGGCTATGGCGGCGGCCGCGGGTTGCCGCATCAGGCGCTCACCTGGGCCTCATTTGGCTATGCGCATTTCGTCATGGACACGCGCGGCCAAGGCAGCTCCTGGTCGGTCGGCATCACGCCGGACGAGCCGGTCGCCACGCCGCACGTGCCGGGATTTCTCACGCTCGGCCTGCCGGATCGCGACAACTACTACTATCGCCGCGTCTACGCCGATGCCGTACGCGCGGTCGAGGCGGCGAAGACGCATCCGGTCGTCGACAAGGTCATCACCTTTGGCGGCAGCCAGGGCGGCGGACTGGCGCTGGCCGCCGGGGCACTCGCCGACGGTGTCGACGCCGTATTGTCGGACGTGCCGTTCCTGTGCCATTTCCGGCGTGCCGTGGATCTCGCCGTCGAAGGCCCCTATCCGGAGCTCGTACGCTGGTGCAAGACACATCGCCTGCTGGCCGAGGACGCCTTCACCGCACTGTCCTATTTCGACGGTGCCGTCCTCGCCCGGAAATCCCTGCCGCCGGCACTTTTCTCGGTCGCGCTGCGCGATCCGGTCTGTCCGCCGTCGACGGTTTTCGCGGCGTACAACCATTATGCCGGCGAGCGGGACATCCGCGTCTGGGAATGGAACGAGCACGAAGGCGGCGGCGACCACCAGATCCTCGAGCAGATCGACTGGCTCGCCGCGCGGGATCTAGCCGGTCACTGACATTCCGGCACGGTGTCGAACGCTTTTTGCAGCTGTGTCGAGGAAACGTTGGAGAACCCGGCCGAGTTCTGGCTGTTTTCCTGGGTCAGCTGCTGGCCGATCGTGACGACCGCTGAATAGAACGCGCCCTTGTCCGATGTGGACAGTGCGGCCGTACGCGTCGCGGCGTGCGCGAAAGCGTTACGTGCGGTCGTCAGCGCCGCGGTGAACTGTTTCGCGACGTCCTCACCGTTGTCGGCGTCCGGAATGCCGGCCGCCTGCACCTGGCCGAGCGCCTTCGTCGACGCGTCGCGGGCTCCGCCGTAGAGCGTCAGCAGGTCGGCCTTGATCTGCACCGGACTCGACCCGGAGGTGATCTTCTGCTGTGCCGCGGTGACCGCCGAGTTGATCGACGTCGACCACGGTTTCACCGCAAGGCACACCCTGGCGGCCCACTGTTCCGGCGGCACTTTTCCGCTGCCGCAGGCGGCAAGCGCCAGACAAAGAAGCGGGGCCAGCAACCACGAAGGTCGCCGGCCCCGCATCGAGACCAACCTAGGCCGCGTTGCCAGCGGTCGCCTTCTCGGAGTTGGACGGCGTGTCGCCGCCGACCGAGGTGGCGCGCCGCTTGCTGACCCACACGGCCGCGATGATGACGATCACCGCCACCGCGGCGATGCTGTAGCGCACCGCCGGGTTGTCGCCGGCACCGAGCGAGAAGTACACGATCGCCGGCGCGATCAGCAGCGAGACCAGGTTCATCACCTTGATCAGCGGGTTGATCGACGGGCCCGCGGTGTCCTTGAACGGGTCGCCGACGGTGTCGCCGATGACGGTCGCGGCATGCGCGTCGGTCCCCTTGCCGCCGAACTCGCCGTCCTCGACCATCTTCTTCGCGTTGTCCCAGGCACCGCCGGAGTTGGCCAGCAGGATCGCCATCAGCACGCCGGTGGCGATGGCGCCGGCCAGATACGCGCCGAGAGCGCCGACGCCGAGGCCGAAGCCGACCGCGATCGGCGCCATCACCGCGAGCAGGCCGGGAGTGGCCAGCTCACGCAGCGAGTCCTTGGTGCAGATGTCGACCACCTTGCCGTACTCCGGCCGGGTCGTCCCCTCCATGATGCCGGGGATCTCCTTGAACTGCCGCCGCACCTCGAACACGATGGCGCCGGCCGCGCGGGTGACCGCGTTGATCGCCAGGCCGGAGAACAGGAACACCACCGCGGCACCGATGATCAGGCCGATCAGGTTGGCCGGGTTGGCGACGTTCAGCACGCCTTCGTACGCGTACTTGGCGGCCTCGTCCAGGCCGTTGAGTGCCCCGGCCGGCACGGCCGCCTTGACCTCGTCGCTGAAGGCGCCGAACAGCGCCGTGGCGGCCAGCACGGCGGTCGCGATCGCGATGCCCTTGGTGATGGCCTTGGTGGTGTTGCCGACCGCGTCCAGGTCGGTCAGCACGCGCGCGCCGGCCTCGTCGATGTCACCGGACATCTCGGCGATGCCCTGCGCGTTGTCCGAGATCGGGCCGAAGGTGTCCATCGCGACGATGACGCCGACGGTGGTCAGCAGGCCGCAGCCGGCCAGCGAGATGGCGAACAGGCCGAGGATGATCGAGCCGCCGCCGAGGATGAACGCCCCGAAGACCGCGATGCCGATGATGACGGCGGTGTAGACGGCCGACTCCAGGCCCAGCGTGAAGCCGGACAGCACCACGGTGGCCGGACCGGTCAGCGAGGTCTTGCCGACCTCGGTGACCGGCTTGCCGCCGACCTCGGTGAAATAGCCGGTGAGCTGCTGGATGACGACCGCCAGCACGATGCCGATCAGCACCGCGCCGAGCGCGATGACCTGCGGGTTGAGGTTGCCGGACTGGCTGGCCACCTCGGCCGCGATGCCGGGCAGCGCGGAGACCTTGCTCGGCAGGTAGAGGAAGACGGCGATCGCGCAGAGCACCGCGGAGACCGCGGCCGAGATGAAGAACGCGCGGTTGATCGCGGTCATGCCGCTCTTGTCGCTCGGCCGCAGCCGGGTGATCAGCACGCCGAGGATGGCGGTGATGACACCGATGCCCGGCACGATCAGCGGGAAGACCAGGCCCGCGGAGCCGAACGCGGCGCCACCGAGGATCAGCGCGGCGACCAGGGTGACCGCGTACGACTCGAACAGGTCGGCGGCCATGCCGGCGCAGTCGCCGACGTTGTCGCCGACGTTGTCGGCGATGGTCGCGGCGTTACGCGGGTCGTCCTCCGGGATCCCCTGCTCGACCTTGCCGACCAGGTCGGCGCCGACGTCCGCGGCCTTGGTGAAGATGCCGCCACCGACACGGATGAACATGGCCAGCAGGGCGGCGCCGAAGCCGAAGCCCTCCAGCACCTTCGGGGCCTCACCCTGGAAGATGAAGACCACCAGGCTGGCGCCCAGCAGGCCGAGGCCGACGGTCATGAAGCCGACCACGCCGCCGGTCTTGAAGGCGATCCCCATCGCGGTCGCGGAGCCCTTGGCGCCGTCCCGCGCGGCCGCCGCGACCCGCAGGTTGGCGCGAGTGGCCATCCCCATGCCGGCGTACGCGATGATGCCGGAGAACACCGCGCCGACCAGGAAGAAGACCGAACGGCCGATCCGGATGCCGACGGTGTCGGCCGGCAACAGCGACAGCAGCACCAGCGCGAGCACGCCGAAGATGGCGAGCGTCCTGAACTGGCGGTTGAGGAACGCCGAGGCTCCTTCCTGGACACCGGCAGCGATCGTCTGCATCTTCGGTGTCCCCTGCGGTGCGGCGAGCACCACTCGCACCAGTGCGAACGAAGCGGCGAGCGCTATCAGTGCGATGACGGCCACGATGACCACGTAGGTCACGTTGGGGCCGGTGAGGTCCACCTTCGCCGCTTCGGCGAGGTAGGTCTCATTCCCGGGCATGCGTCCTCCTGTACGAACATTCCTGGACGCGCCGACCGGCCGCCGCCGGAGCAGACGCGAGAAAGCGCCACCCTCTTTGGTGAAGGCACGCAGACTCGCGGAGTCTAGGCGAAACGTCCCACTCGCAAGCACCTGGGGTCAGTGCCGGGGGTGTTCGTCACTCCGTAGAACTACGGCCACGACCTGCGGACTTGTCAATGGGTCGCGGCGAATCGATTCAGCTTGCCGCGACGATCAGGATCGCCCTGACCTGCGCGATGATGTCCAACCGGTTCTGGACGAACTGCGGATCGGTGACCTGGCCGGTCGCCGGGTCGGTGTTGCCGGCGCCGAACTGCAGCACCGGCGTGTGTACGTGACCGCCTGGCAGCCGGTCGTGCAGGCCGAGGCGCTCGCGGAGCAGGGTCACCCGATAGGCGATCTCGTTGGACAGGTAGTCGCCGCCACCGCCGGCGCGCGCGGTCGATCCGGGAGTGGGGCCGTCGGGCCGTACGACCGGCGTCGTGCCACCGGCCGGGATCTCGGTCACCTCGGTGTGGTCGTAGACCGGGAAGCGGCCGGTCTTCGCCGCCACGATCCGCGCGTACGGCAAGGTCGTCACGGTCCACTGCGGCTGGGTCGCCGGGTCGGTGACCGGGATGGTCCCGGCGCTCGAGGCGTTGTCGTTGTCGGGGAAGCCGCCGCGCCAGGCGCCGTTCGTACGCTCCACGTCGATCCGGCCGACGCGGCCCTGGCTGATCGTGGTGAACATGTCCACCTTCGGCAGCTGCGCGCGCAACGTACGCTCCACCTCGCCGTCGGCGAAGTCCTGCCAGCGCACCGGGAAGACGGCCGCCTCGACGCGCGCGAGGCCGTGCGAGGTGCGCACCAGCGTGCCGTCCAGCGCGAGCGCGATGGCGCCGGACGGATTGCTGATCCGGATGTCCCTGTCAAGCGTGAACGGGTCGAAGCCGGTGATCAGGATGCGCTTGGTGTGACCGGGAAACCGGATGTCGTCTTGGCCTCGCGAGGCGGTCTCCAGCCGCTCGATGAGCTTGGCGCGCTGGCCGGCGTCCGGCCAGCCGCGCAGCTCGCGGCTCATCGCGAGCCGGGCCCAGTAGAGCGGCCGGTCGTCGTCGCGGCTGATCGCACCGGCCGGACCGTGGCCGTGAGCGCGGTCGACCGCACGTCGCCAGAGCAGCCGGCCGTGCAGCTCGGTGACGGCCGCCGCCTGCGCGTACGAGCGACTCGCGTGGAGCGCTCGCGCGAACGCACTCGTCGCCGTGTCGAAGCCGCTGAGCTTCAGGATCTCCTGCGGCACGGCTTTGTCGAGCCGCTGCTCTTCCACCGTGCCTGGGCCCGCACCGACGGCCGCCGCGTGCACCGGCGCCGCCGCGACACTGACGAACAGCGCGGCACTGAGGACCGCGATCCGGATCCGCATCGTGCCAGTATCGCCAGCACGACCGATCCGCCACCAGAGCCCCGGTTGTCCCGATTGGGCCGCCGCAATACCTGCTACGGCGTGAAACTGTCGTACCTACTGGTAAATATGGCCCCCACCCAACAACGGGTGGGGGGTGGGTCCGTGTGGAAACTTGTATAAGTAGAAAAGTTGATCTTGGTCGAGGTCAGCCGGCGAGCTCGGCGCCATCCGGCGAGTCGGCGGCGGCCAGCCACGAGCAGATGCCGTCCACGGCGTCCGTACACGTGCCGCAGCCGGTGGTGGCGCGGGTGGCGCCGGCGAGTTGTCGCACCGACCGCGAGCCGGCCTGCCAGGCGTGTACGAGCTGCCGCTTGGTGACCCGGTTGCAGCGGCAGATCTCCGCCTCGGCCGGCAGCCGCGACGGGCCGCCGTGCGCCGCGCTCTCCGGGGGCAGCGCGCGCCCGAGCAGCAGGCCAAGGCGGTCCGACGGCGCCGGGATGCCGCGTACGAAATGCTGCGTCACAGCCGCGCCGGCATCCGGCAGGCCGAGCACGACCGCGCCGGCCACTCGGTCGCCATCCAGCGCGACCCGCGCGTAGCGGCCACGGCGCGGGTCGCTGAAGGCCAGCTCCTCGTCGCCGTCCAGCGAGCCGACCGACACCAGGTCCAGGCCACGCGCCTTCAGCCGCGCGACGGCCGGCGTACCCAGATAGCGCGCTCCGAGATCGGCGCCGGTCAGCAGGTCGGCGAGCACCTCGGCCTGTTCCCAGCCGGGCTGGACGAAGCCGCTGACCGCTCCGGTGTGCTGCGCACAGTCGCCGATCGCGTGAACCCCGGGCACCGATGTCGCCAGCCGGTCGTCGACCAACACGCCGGCGTCCACGTCCGCCCCGACCGACCGCGCCAACCCCGTCTCCGCGATCGCTCCGGCGGTGACCACCAACGAGTCGGCGGCGACGACCTCGCCGTCCTCCAGCCGCAGGCCACGATCCGTCCATCCGTTGGCGCGCTGGCCCAGCCGTACGCCCACACCAAGCCGGCTGACGACGTCCGCGACGATGGCGCCGGCGGTGGCGTCGAGTTGGCGATCCATAAGGACGTCGCCGGGATGGACGAGCGTCACATCCTGACCTCGCTCGGCGAGCGCCACGGCGACCTCGACGCCCAGCACGCCGCCACCGAGCACCGCCACCGAGCCGTCGCGGTCGCGCAGCCGCCGGCAGTCGGCCAGCGTACGGAAACCGCCGTCGAGCCCCGGCAGCTTTCTTGCGGTGCTGCCGGTGGCGATCACCAGGTCGTCGTACGCGAGCACCTGGCCGTCGCTGAGCCAGGCCTTGCGCGCCAGCGGATCGACGGTGTCCACACGTAGACCGAGCCGCAGGTCTGTCCGGTGCCGGAAGGCCCATCCCCGGTCGTGCGTCAGCAGCTGCTCCTCGTCCAGCTGACCGGCGACGACACTGGGGAGCAGGATCCGGTTGTACGCCGGCTCGTCGCCGACGACCGTCAGCCGCACCTGCCTGCCGCGCGGGTCGCGCCGCCGGATCTCCTCGGCCAGCCGCGCTCCGACCATGCCGTAGCCGGCGATCAGCACATGTCTCACACCGGCTCCAACCGGACGGCGGCCACCTTGAACTCCGGCATCCGGCTCACCGGGTCGAGCGCCGCGTTGGTCACGAGGTTCGCGGACTGCTCGGCCGCGAAGTGAAACGGCAGGAAGACCGTGTCAAGCCGCATCGACGACACACACCGCACGCGTGCGCGCGTACGACCGCGCCGCGACACGACGTCGGCGTAACCGCCGTCGGTGAGGCCGGCGCGCTCCGCCGTGTCGGGATGTATGTCGACGCGCTGCTCGTTGGTGACTTCCATCAGCTCGCCGACGCGTCGCGTCTGCGCACCGGACTGGTAGTGCTCGAGCAGGCGGCCCGTCGTCGCGTACAGCGGATACGCGGCGTCGAGATTTTCGGCCGGAGCAGCCGATTCCACCGTGACGAACCTGGCCAGTCCGTCCGGATGTGCGAAACGGTCCAGGAAAGGCCGCGGCGTACCGGGATGGTCGGTCGCCGGACACGGCCAGTGCAGCGCCTCGTTTTCCAGCCGCTCGTAGGTGATGCCGGAATAATCCGCCAAACCGCCGGCCGATGCCGCGCGCAGTTCCTCGAAGACCGTACGCGGATCGGTGGGGAAACGGTGCTTCGGCTGACCGAGATGGCTCGCCAGGCTGGCCAGCAGCTGCAGATCCGTACGTACGCCAGGCGGTGGTTTCATCGCTTGTTTTCGGCGTAGAACGCGGCCTTCGAGGTTTGTCAGCGTGCCTTCTTCTTCGGCGAACTGCGCGACCGGAAACACGACATCAGCCATCGCCGCTGTCTCCGACAACACCACGTCCGCGACCGCCAGAAACGACAGCCTGCTCAGCTTTTCCCGGATATTGTTGAGATTTGGCGCACTGACCGCGATGTTCGACCCGAAGACGAGCAATGCCCGCGGACCATCCGGCTCGCCGAGCGCGTCCAGCAGTTCGTACGCCGAACGGCCGGGTCGCGGCAGGCTGTCCGGATCGACACCCCAGACGCCGGCGACGTGCGCGCGAGCCGCCGGGTCGTCCAGCTTGCGGCCGCCGGGGAGCTGGTCGGCTTTCTGGCCGTGTTCGCGGCCGCCCTGACCGTTTCCCTGTCCGGTGATCGTGCCGTAGCCGGAGCCGGGACGGCCCGGCAGTCCGAGCGCGAGCGCCAGGTTGATCCACGCCTGTGCGGTGTCCGTGCCGTGCGCGTGTTGCTCCACACCGCGCGCGGTGAGCACATACGCGCGCTCCGCGGAGGCAAGGAGCGAGACGGCCGTACGGATGTCGGCGGCGGCCACGCCGGTGACACGCTCGGCTCGCTCCGGCCACCAGGTCGACGCCAGCCGCCAGGTCTCATCGAAACCGGTGGTCCGACTGTCCACATAGGACTTGTCCAGCCAGCCGTCGGTGACGGCCGCGTGGAACATGGCGAGCGCGAGGACGAGGTCGGTGCCAGGTGCCGCCGGCAGATGCAGGCCGCCGGTCGCGATCGCCTGCTCGGCGGTGGCCGTACGGCGTGGATCGACGACGATCTGGACGGCGCGGCGGAGATGGCCGACGAACGGCGGCATCGTCTCGGCCACGTTCGCGCCGGCCAGCAGCACCACCTCGGCGTCGTCCAGGTCGGTGACCGGGAACGGCAGGCCTCTGTCCAGGCCGAACGCGCGCGTGCCAGCCGCGGCGGCAGAGGACATGCAGAAGCGGCCGTTGTAGTCGATCTGCGAGGTGCCGAGCGCGACGCGCGCGAACTTGCCGAGCGCGTACGCCTTCTCGTTGGTGAGGCCGCCGCCGCCGAAGACCGCGACGGCGTCCGGACCGTACACGTGTCGCAGGCTCGTCAGCTCATCCGCGACCCGGCCGAGCGCGGTCTCCCAGCTGACCGGCCTCAGCTGGCCGCCGTCGCGCATCAGAGGCTGCGTCAAGCGGTCGGCCCGGCTGCTCAGCAGCGCCGCCGAGGTCCAGCCTTTCCGGCACAGGCCGCCGCGGTTGGTCGGAAACTCGCGCGGCTCGACCACGGGCTCGGCGCCGGACGTGTCGACGGTGATGGCGCACTGAAGCGCGCAGTAGGGACAGTGCGTGCCGGTGTGCGCGGGCATCGGCACCTCCTGCGCCGGTCGGAGGCTCCGATTCCAGCAGCGGATTCTTGCCGGCGTGTAACGGCCGGTTTCAACGGTGAGAATTCCGCCTCACACGGCCGCTGTCACACCGCGAGCCGCCCCATTTACCCGCTACAGGCCGAAACTGTCGTACCCACCTGCCAATCTGGGCCCCCACCCAGATCGGGCGGGGGGTGGGTTCGCGCGGAAAAAGTTGCAACGTCGTGTAAAAACCTCTCAACCCACCCCCCGCCCGTTTGGGTGGGGGCAATTCAACGGGGTGGGTGTGACAGTTTCGCGCCGTAGCAGGTGTTTCAGAGCGGCCAGGTCATCCGTACGCTGGTGCCGGGGCCGTCGTGGTTGGCCTCGACCTGCAGGTCGTCGACCAGGCCGGCGATCAGCGCGAGTCCGACGCCGGCGGCGATCGCCTCCTCGGAGAGCTCGGCGCCGTTGGCCTCGTCGCGCGCGATCCGCACCGGGTCAGGAGCCGCCGCGCCTTCGGCCAAACCGAGGTCGTCCGGGCGCAGCTCGGTGCCGGCGCTGTCGGTCACCACGACCGTGAAGGCCGGCGCGTCCTGCAGGTCGAGTACGACGGGGTCGGTGTTGCCGTGTTGCTGGTGCAGGCCGACCGCCCGCGAACACGCCTCACCGACGGCCAGCCGGATCTCGTCCAGGACCGGCTCCTCCAGCCCGCTGCGCCGAGCGACCGCCACGGCGACGAGCCGAGCGGTCCGTACGTGCGCAGGGGTCGGTGAGATCTCCAGGCGAACAGTTGCCATCGGCTAGTCGGCGGCCACCGCTTCGGTCACCGTGGCGAAGATCGGAAACACCTTTTCCAGGCCGGTGATCCGGAAGATCTTCAGGATCCGGTCCTGCGTACACACCAGTCGCAACGAGCCGTTCTGCGCACTGACCCGCTTGAGCGCGCCGGCCAGCACACCGAGACCGGTCGAGTCGAGGAACTCGACCCGCTCCATGTCCACCACGATGTGCGTGTTGCCGGCGCCGACCAGCTCGATCAGCTTCTCCCGCAGCCGCGGGGCCGTGTAGACGTCGATCTCCCCGCCGACCTCGACGATGGTGCGCGCACCCTCCGTCCGGGTGGCTAGCTTCAACTCCACCTCGCAACCTCCCCGCCAGGCACCTGCGTCCGGTACCGAATTGTGCCGTACCGGCTCCGCCGCCCCGCCGACGCGTACCGACCGAACGGCAGAATCCAACCATGGCGGGGCCCTCCGGGGCGATGCGTATCGCGTAACAGACGGCATCGCCGTGGCCTCCGACAAAGTTGATCATGCCTGATTTCCGGCGATCGCACTGGTAAACCCGCACATTGCCGGAATTTGCCGATCATGGCCCGCAAACCGCGCCTCTTCCACTGGGTGGTCGCGGCGCGGAAACGTCAGACGCACGTGGCAGTCTCGTCGTCGTGACCGTCATCCGATCGCTCGACCCGGCCACCCTGCTGGCCGGACTGCGGGGCCGCCGGCACGCGACGGATCCGGTGACCCACGTCGAGCAGCTGGCGCCGCGCGAGGGCCGCCAGGTCGACTGGCCGGCCTGGGCTCCCGGCCAGCTGGTCGACGCGTTCGTATGCGCCGGCGTCGACCGGCCGTGGCAGCACCAGATCGCCGCCGCGCAGAGTGCCTGGGACGGCGAGTCGGTGGTGATCTCCACCGGCACCGCGTCCGGGAAGTCGCTGGCCTACCAGCTGCCGGTGCTGACGAAGCTGCTGGCCGACAACCGCGCGACCGCGCTCTACCTGACGCCGACCAAGGCGCTGGCCGTCGACCAGCTGCGGACCGTCACCGCGCTCGACCTGCCTGGCGTACGAGCCGCCAACTTCGACGGCGACACGCCCAACGACGAGCGCGACTGGGTGCGGCAGCATTCGCGGTTCGTGTTCAGCAACCCGGACATGGTGCATCGCAACATGCTGCCGATGCACAGCCGCTGGTCGTCGTTCCTGCGCCGGCTGACCTACGTCGTCGTGGACGAGTGCCACTCGTATCGTGGCGTCTTCGGCTCACACGTGGCCGCCGTGCTGCGCCGGCTGCGCCGCGTGTGCGCGCGTTATGGCAGTGAGCCGGTGTTCATCCTGGCCTCGGCCACCGTCTCCGAGCCGGCGGTGTCCGCGCAGCGGCTGACCGGCGTGCCCGCCGTCGCCGTGACCGACGACGCGTCGCCGCGCGGGTCGACCACGTTCGCGTTGTGGGAGCCGCCGCTCGGCGCCAAGGACGGCGAAAACGGCGCGCCGGTGCGCCGGCAGGCGACCGCCGAGGTCGCCGACCTGCTCACCGACCTGGTGGTCGCCGGCTCGCGGACGCTGGCATTCGTACGCTCACGGCGATCGGCCGAGCTCGTCGCCATGTCGGCGCAGCGGTCGCTCGCCGAGGTCGCGCCGGAGCTGGCGCGCACGGTCGCCGCCTATCGCGCCGGCTACCTGTCCGACGAGCGGCGAGCGATCGAGAAGGGGTTGCGGTCCGGCGAGCTGCTTGGCGTCGCCGCGACCAACGCCCTGGAGCTCGGCGTCGACGTGACCGGGCTCGACGCGGTCGTGCTCGCCGGCTATCCGGGCCGGCTCGCCTCGCTGTGGCAGCAGGCCGGCCGAGCCGGCCGGGCCGGCCGCGACGCGCTCGCGGTCCTGGTCGCACGCGACGACCCGCTCGACACGTATCTCGTCCACCATCCGGAGGCGATCTTCGGCCGGCCGGTCGAGGCGACCGTGCTCGACCCCACCAATCCGTATGTGCTGGGTCCCCAGCTGTGTTGCGCCGCGGCCGAGTTGCCGCTCACCGAGGCCGACGTGGAGCTGTTCGGCGGCGAGCCGGCACGCCACGTGCTCGACGCGTTGGTGAAGGCCGGCGCGCTGCGGACCCGGCCCACCGGCTGGTACTGGACCTCGCGCCAGCGTCCGGACGCCGACATCCGCGGCACCGGCGGCGAGCCGGTCGTGGTGGTCGAAAACGGCACCGGCCGGCTGCTCGGCACCGTCGACGCCGGCGCCTCGCACAGCACCGTGCACAACGGCGCGGTCTACATCCACCGCGGCGAGGTGTACGTCGTCGACGAGCTCGACCTGGAGACGGCGACCGCGCTGGTGCACGCCGAGGATCCGGAGTGGACAACCCAGGCGCGTGAGGTCACCGACGTGGCGATCGTCGAGGAACTGGTGTCCCGGTCGCTGGGGCCGGTCACGCTCGGGCTCGCGGTAGTGGACGTAACCAGCCAGGTCGTGTCGTATCTGCGCCGCCGGCTGCCTGGCGGCGAGGTGATCGGGGAGGCGCCCCTCGACCTGCCGGAGCGGCAGCTGCGCACCGTCGCGGTCTATTACACGGTCGACCCGGCGGCGCTGGCCGACCTCGGTCTGCGCGACCGCGACATCCCCGGCACGCTGCATGCCGCCGAGCACGCCGCGATCGGCCTGCTGCCGCTGGTGGCCAGCTGCGACCGGTGGGACATCGGCGGCCTGTCGACCGCCGCGCATCCGGACACGGGGCTGCCGACCGTCTTCGTCTACGACGGCTATGCCGGTGGCGTCGGTTTCGCCGAGCGTGGCTACACCGCGGCGGCGCAGTGGTTGCTGGCGACCCGCGAGGCGATCATGGCGTGCGGCTGCGATGTCGGCTGCCCGTCGTGCGTACAGTCGCCGAAGTGCGGCAACGGCAACGAGCCGCTGGACAAGGTCGGCGCGATCGCCGTCCTCGGCCTCCTGCTCACCCACCTCGACCCACCGCGAGGGTGACGTTTTGGGCGGTCACCTGCACGGCAGATAGCGCTAAAACGTCGATCTCGTGGTGGTCAGGCCGGGCCGGCGCGTGAGGTCGCGGTGGCGGCGCCAAAGCGCGCGAAGGGGCCAGGCATGGCGACGCGTACGGTGACGATCACGTCGTAGTAGTCCAGCCGGCAGACGGTCAGCTTCGCCCCGTTGGCCGTCGCGACCGTGGTGGCGCGAGCGCACGCGGCGGCCGCGCCGCTGAGGACCTGCGCCGCCCCTGCCAGTGCGGCGAAGTCGGCGGCCGCCTCAGCGCGGTGTCGGGTGACGCTGGCCGCTCCGGCGGTCGCCATGCCGGCGGCCAGCAGGACGAGCACCAGCCCGACCGCGAGCAGCCACACCGACGCGCCGCCTTCCTCGCCCCGCCGCGGAGGTGACGAGCGGGTCACCGAAGGAGGTGAAGACCGGACCGCACTCTCACCTCCGCGACGGGTGCTCATGGCGCCGCCACACCGGGCTCACGCGCTGCGCTCGCGGATCCGACGACGACCGGACCCGGCAGCTGGCCGAGTGGTCGGACGCGTGCGGTCACCTCCACTCTGATGAGGTCTCCGGACGAGGTCAACCGCACGGTCGCGCCGCTCGGAGCGAGCCGCCGGCCGTACGCGGCGGGGTTGCGCTCGCCACGGGCGGCCGCGCGAGCCGCCTCACGTGCCGCGTCGAAGCACCGGAGCTGGGTCGTCACCGCCGACACCGCCAGCAACGCGGCGGCGAGCAGCACGACCAGCACCGGCAGACCGACAGCCAGCTCCGCGGTGGCGTGGCCACGATCGCGCGACCACCATCGGCAGGCCCTCCGGACGGCGGCTCTCAGGTGTGCAGGGCCTTGCTGATGATCGCCTGCAGAGCCGACTGCACGCCTGGACTGGTCACCACCTTCAGCAGGATCCCGGCGAACGCCACCGCCGCGATGGTGCCGACCGCGTACTCGTCAAATTCCTGTGCATCCATTACAATAGGTTACGTAAGGATACGTACAGTAATGTGGGATGTTCAGGACAAACTAGCGGGAATTCTGGTTCGGATCAGTGACGACCGCGAGGGCCGCGCTTTTGGCGTTGGCCGTCAAGAAGATGATTGTCGCCACCTTTCCAACCGACTCGGAACCAAGATCTACAAGGTCTACATCGAAAACGACGTCAGCGCGAGCACCATTGCCAATGCCGATCGTCGCGAATTTGAAGACTTTATGGCTGACTGGGCAGCCGGAAAGTTTGAAGTTCCACTGGCCTACACCACCGGCCGCATTACTCGCGATAACACAGTAGCCGAGCGCGTCATTACCCAAGCTCGAATTAGCGGCATTAGCCCGCACTACGTTGCTTCTCCATTCTGCGACCTGACGACCGCAGCCGGACGGCGCATGTATCGCAGCCTCGCCGTCAATGACACCGGTGAGGCTGAAGACATCCAGGAGCGTGTCAAACGCAAGAAACTGGAAGATGCGCGGGAAGGAAAGGCCAAGGGCGGCCGTCGCACCTACGGCTACGGCAAGGTCATTGGCAACGATCCAGCCACCGGCAAAGAGGTACGCGATCCATACCAGCAGGTTGATGCGGAAGTCGCCATCTTACAGGAGGGCAAGCGCCGCACACTGGCCGGCGACAGCCAATTCACCATCGTCAGAGATTGGAACGAGCGCGGCCTCCAGACAACACTGGCCGGCCAGAAAACCAAATACCGCGGCAAAGAGTCAATCTGCGACGGCCGCTGGGATGTCGGCAAGTTCAAACGTACGCTGCTGAACGAAAGCTACATAATCTTCGATCGCACCGGTCATCCCGCAGACTGCCCATGCCTTCGCAATGACCCATCTGGCGGTACGCGGATTCACTACAACGAGCGCCACCGCGCCAAATGGCCAGGCATATTTACGGTCGCCGAGCACCGCGCCATGGTCGCGGTGTTCAACGGTCGCGACAAGTACTGGTCGAACAGTGGCCACATCCGGCGCCGGACCTACCTGCTCAGCGGCACGGTCTACTGTGGTGGTACCTGGCGGGATACCGAGCGGGTCGGCCAGCCGTGTGGTGGCCAAATGTACGGACAAGGAAAGACGCACACAAACAAAGCTGGCCAGAAGCGATACGAGCGTCGCTACGCCTGCAAGAAATGGGATGGCGACGGCAGCCGCATTGGCTGTTGCTCAGTGTTTCGCATCGCCGATGCCGTCGAAGCCTATGTGACCGAGCAGGTATTGCAACGCTTCAGTTCTCCACACATCGCCGAAGCCTTGGCACCGCCCGGCAGCGATGAGGAGATGGCTGACGTGGTACGGCACCTCGCACATCTGCGCCTACGCCGGCAGGAGTTGGCAGCTGAGTATGCCGCCGGCGAGCACGACAAGGCTGACTACCAGGTCATGTTGCGGTCGATCAAGGACCAGATCATCGTCGCCGAAGCTGACGAGCAACGCCTCCTTGCCGACGAGGTACGTCGTCTCGCCATCCCGTTCGATGGTGGTCTGCCGACCGTCTGGTCCTCGGCCAGCCTGGAATGGCGAGCGAGCGTTATCAAGCTCGTCGTCGACAAGGTGATCATCCATCCCGGTCGACCCGGCGCCCAGCTTTGGCCGGACAGCGACGGCTGGCGCTTCGACCCAAGCTTGGTCGAGATCGTCTGGCTCCGATAGGCGCGCCAGGTGCTGCCACGCGACTCGACGCCGCTTAACAAGACGAGCGGTCGTTTTCCGGTAATACGGCATCGCCGCGCTACTACTTAACGGTAATTAGGATCGACAGTCGCGTTGCGACTCACGCCTGCCGCTCTGGCAAATTTAAGAATCGGTGGCCGAACGATTGCGATGCCTAACCATGCAACGTTGCAGACACCAGGAAGCGCCACACACCCCATTGCACGCTTTGCACCTACGACCTCGCTTTTCGTCAGGAACTGCCTAACAGCTAGAGTCCGCCTCGTTCGGTGTGAAGATGCACGCGTCCTTCGCTTGCATTCGGACCATCGGGCTGATCCATTCAGAGGGCGGCCGTCGACAGTCGGATACGCGGGGGGATACCGAACAGGAACGACGGTCGGGCTCTGGATTGGATCGTCTGGGTATGTAACCGCCCACCCAGGCTGCCATGGCAGACGAAACCTAGAAAGAAGTGAAATGGTCGCGAGCCAGAACCGGGGGCCACTGGATGAGGCCTGCGTTGAATTCGACGACTTCTACCTGGCGTGCATGCCGCGCCTTGTTCGGTTTGTGATCTATCTCGGCGGCATCAAGCCTGAGGCTGTCGCTGCGGCAGAGAAGGGTTTGCGGGCGGTCCACATCGGTTGGAACGAGTTCAATCACAAATTGACGGCCTTCAGTGTCACTCAACGCGAATTCCTAACGAGCCGCGTCGGCTGCACGCTCGAAGACCTGCACGAGTGGGAGATCTCGTCGCAGCTGTCGGATGCAGAGCTGGAGTTGTTTGATGCCAAGGTGCACCACCATGTGCGGACAATTCGCGCGTTGCCGTTTGCTCAGCGTCAGGCGTACGTCTGGAGGCTGGAAAAGTTTCCTTACAAGGTCATTTCTGGAGTAATCAACAAGCCGGCCGTGACGATCCGCTCGAACGTTCGCTATGCCAGGAAAACGATAAAGAAGGGGGCCTGCGACCTCCTCCGGTCGCAGGAAGCAAGTCCAGTTCAGTTGGGGGAAACCGGAGGGTGACAATGAGCGGACATGGGCGCTGGGGTGAGCAGATGCCCGACGATGTCGACGATGAAGATGGTGACGACGAGATTGAAGACTGGATGCAAGCGCTGGACGACCAGTTTCTCACGTCTTTGCACTCGGAAGGCGAGATTCAGCAAGGGTTACTACGCCTGAAGCAGGAGGCGGCGCTCCAAGCGGCTACCGTGGCACACGCCAGCGGCCGAAGCGACCAAGACGACGTCACGCGATCTATTCTGGCCGGCGAAACGACGAGCGAGTTGACCCGCCTAACGGGCGACGACGAAGCGCGGCGACGGCTGTACGTCCGTGACGAGGATAAAGAAGCGTCCTTCCCGGCGTTGCCCGCCTTAGGACTTCGGCACCTACTCCAGCCACCCGGACCGTTGCAACGGCGAATACGACAGGTGGCGAGTGCCCTACATATTCTCGCTGCTGTCTTGCCGATCGTCATCCTATCGAGTCATCCAACCTCGCAGCTTGGTTGGATTCTTACCTACGGTGTTGGAATAGGCGCTGGCCTGGCTGTCAGCATTATGATTCGACTAAAGTTGGAGCGTTGGTTGGCGCAGCGGCCGGCACGATCTCGTTCTGTGCCCCTGTCACAGCGCCGCCGCTGGTGGCCTGCGCTCTCGACACGGCAGCTACGCCAGTGGCTATGGCACGGTTTCGAGGCGCGTTTTGCCGAATCACGGTTCGATGCGGCCATTGCCGAGGAGCGTGCCGACGTAATGACGGCCATGAACTGCGAGCTTGCGAGCGAAATAGTCGCGTTGCGACAATCAAGCGCTTTGCTCAAGCAAGAACTTGAGGTAGTCAAGGACGGTGTCCGTCGATTAGATCCCGCACGGCACGCTGACAGCGTGTTTGAACGACGACGAATGACGTCGGGGCCCAATATTCTGCGAAGTACGTCGCCGTTGCCGTCATCACCGGTTCGGATTGCACCACTAGGCGGTCTAACGGCTTTCACGCCATACTCACGACGCACTGATGGTCGGGATGCCTCATTTCCGATTGGCGTCAATCGACGTGGTCGCATATCAGTTGGACCGCCGCGACAACGCCCGTATGGCTCACAGCGACGGTCTTCGTCTCCGTAGACTTCAGCTTAGGTCGCCATTCCACATTCGTGACGCCTATCCTGCTGGCGTCACTCTTCTGTTTCCGACCCCGGTCGCGTGCTGCGACCGGGGTCAGCCTTTGTCTGCGTTACCGCCGGCTGCAGCTGATACGCAACCGCCGCCGAGTGCACTCAATACTCAGCCGACGCCAGCCCAACAGGCAGACGATGACGACCAGAATCACCAGCACTTCCGTTGAAGTCTGGCCCGGCAGAGCGAGGGTGTTCACGAATGTTTCTCCTTACGACGTGGGGAACGAAGGAGAACACGCAGGCCGGCTCCATATTGTGCAAGCCGTGCAAACTCTGTATGGTTCAGTTGCGGGTTCCAGAGCTTGCATGCATGTTCTTGGAACGTACGGCATTCGGGTCGGCAGTGACAGCTGTCGACCCGTTTCCGTTCCACCAGCATACTGGGCGCGTCGGACTGTCGAGTGCGCGGCCCGCATATTATCTATGCTTTTTCAACGAATGCTTGACATTCCACAGTGCGAGCTCAAACACGCGACACGGCCGTAGGATGTTAATCGCGGCATCTTTCTTCGCACAGAAATTCCAACGCTTTCTAACATCAAGCCTGTGATGACGGCGCCATTGCCGCGAACCATCAGGATGGCGTTGGCCTTCGTGGCAGTACCTCAGCCCCATTTCCCCGCAGGCATGGCCGGCTCGGCTGCGACGTGACCTCGACGCCGCGATCCATCTTGCCGTAGTCGGACGGTTGCCGTCAGCGGTTATCCACAGGCAAGATGACTGACCATGAACGGGGACGAGCAGCGGCTGGCCGCGATGCTGGCGCGCTCGAAGGAGCAGCTGGCACGCGCTAAGCGCCAGGCGCCGGCTGCCACGCCAGCGAAGCAGCCACCGAGCTGGGCTCAGCGCTTGGCGATCGGTCCGGCCGCGAAGCCCGAACACTACGAGAAGTGGGCGACCGAGACACCGTTCAAACCGCGGGCCATGTGGAACGAGGCGACAGAAGCCGAGCTGGCCGCCGAGTGGTCAGAGTATCGGTCGGCCGAGCTGCAAGCGGCATTGCCGGAAGATCGCCGCGGCCGGATCACCATGGGCGCTGGTGTCGTCGTCGACGAGCACGGCAACCGACACAAGGTCATCAGCTCGTCCGAGCCGAACGGCTATATCCGCAAGGAAGTGTTGGCCGAGCTCAAGGACGACGAGACGCCGGCCCAGCAGCGCGGCAAAGAACACGCCGAGGTGCGGATCGCCGACTACGGCGAAGCGGTTGGTATGACGGTCGAGTCGGTCGGCGCGGGCCGGCCGATGTGTGATCCGTGCCGGGATACCATGATCGACCGAGACATCAACCCGACCACACCATTCAAGAATCCGCTGCCCGGTACGCCGGCGACACCAACCCAACGGTCAGGTCTGTCGCCGCCACCAGGCACCCAACCGAATCACCGACCAAACCAAGGGGGACCCCGTCGTGGTTGACGGCTTGACCACCGTTCTGCCGGATCTGTCGGCGCGCATTAACCAGGCTGACGCCGCTACGCAGCGACGGGTGGCGCTGGCGGTTGTCGAGTACGGCCTGTCGCAGGTACCAGTGCGGGTTGAGGGGCTCGATCAGGCGTTGGCCACGCTGCGGACCGGCCAGACCGGCGACGAGACGTTGCGGCAATCGATCCAGGCGGCTGCCGATGCCGCCGATGAGCGCTACTTCGCAGCGCAGGATGCCGGCGACGAAGCAGCCGAGTCCCGACTGTTCAAGGAAGCACGCATGCTGACGGCGGTGGCCGATGCGCTTGGCATCGATCCGCGGGCGGCCGCACAGCAAGCGGCGTACGAGGTACAGGCAACGCAGGATGGCGACCTGTCCGGCATAACCAGCGCAATCCAGACGGCCCTGGTGGGCGATCAGTAAGAGAACGGTCCGAGCCTTAGCCCTGTTGCGCCGTTCTACCTATCTCACTGGCACAGCAATTGAAAGCACAATCGCTTTCAGCACAAGAACCATTATGCCTGGTTGTCATGCGTCAATATTCTTGACCAGCCGGTCAGGCAAGATCATAATACAGTCCAGGTAGGGCATGCGCGAGGTACTTTCCAGCGGGTCCAAGATTACTGCCAGCGAGTGACACGATGACCAAACCCGCAACGAGATACCCCCCCCCCCCCCCCCCCCCCCCCCCCCTTTTTTTCCCCTGGGGCGGGG